>JANRJA010000101.1:0-22139 GCA_033764315.1 Oculatellaceae cyanobacterium bins.114 | reverse complement strand
ATTTTTCGCTGTCCTAAACGTTTTGTGTTTGGGGGGGTTTGGGTGGGCCCCCCCCCCGGGGGGGGCGCCTCTCACAACCCATATGGGATTGCTATAGCAGTCCTAAATCATTTGTGAGATTAGGGAGTTGTAATACCAATTTGGGATTGCTATAGCAGGGTAGAGGAGAAGAGGAAACGGCTCTATTCCCTTCCCTGCATCAAGGCTTGCCGTAAGGATTGAAATAGCGACACTTCGTCAATCGGTTTGCTGACCCAACTAATAAATCCTTGGGAGGGGTAATTGCTTTGGGAGGGGGAGGAAATGCTGCAAATGATAATGGGAATGGCTTGTGTATCGCTGCGATTTTTTAACGTGTTGATCACCTCCCAGCCGTTGATACCGGGCATAAGCAGGTCGAGGATGATGACATTGGGGTGATGGGCGATCGCCTGCTCAATAGCTTCTTGGCCAGAGTGAGTGGTCAAAGTTTGATAACCCCGGTGTTCTAGCTGTTGTTTAAGAACGCTACGAGTGCCTTCATCGTCATCACAGATCAAGACAAGGGGGCTATCAGAGGTCGGCTCAGTGGCGATCGCATTGCTTTGGGCGTTGTTTTCTAATAGGGGCAGTGCTACATAAAAGGTGCTGCCTTCGCCCAATACACTTTCAACCCAGATGCGTCCGGCGTGTTGTTGGACGATGCTGCGGCAAATGGCTAGACCCAACCCCGTGCCATCATGGTTGCGAGAGTCTGAGGCATCGACCTGTTGAAACCGCTCAAAAATGGTGTCGAGCTTGTCAGCAGGAATACCCCGCCCCCGATCTTTGACCGCTAGCAAAATCTCTTCTCCGGATGCCTCAGCCGTTAACCAAACCGTATTTCCCTGATGGGAGAATTTGATGGCGTTGCTGAGCAGGTTGGTGAGAGTCTGAATGATCCGATCGGAGTCTGCCCAAATTTGGGCAGTTAGAGGAGTGACCTGAAGGCTGACCTCAAATTTATCGGCGATCGCCTGCACTACATTGACTGACTCCTGCATCAGATCAGCCACGTTGCAGGTTGCTTTTTCCATCGTCACTTTGCCAGACTCAATGCGCTCGATATCGAGAATATCGTTGATCAGGCGCACCAGCCGATTGGTGCTATCTACCGCAATTTGCAAGAGGCGTTTGCCTTTATCAGAGTCAGCCGGAAGCAACCCACTGGCAAGCATGCCAAGTGAGCCGTGGATTGAGGTCAGTGGAGTTCGCAATTCGTGGCTGACCACGGAGATAAACTCATCTTTCATGCGCTCGACCACCCGGCGATCGCTAATGTCTCGAAAGGTCACGACTGCGCCAATGATCTGTCCCTGCTCACGAATCGGGGTGCTGATATATTCCACTGGAAAGGTTGTGCCATCGCGCCGCTGAAACACTTCATCGGTTACATGATCGACTGAGCCTGTTTGCAAGGCTGCATAGATGCGGGAGTTTGAGAACACAGCGGCGGTGTTGTCGGTTGCAGTGCGAGGCAGGATGAGGTGAATCGGCTGTGCTTGCAGCTCTTGAATGCGATAGCCCAATAATCGGGCTGCGGCTGGATTAGCAAAGGTAATGTTGCCTTGCACATCTAAGCCACACAACCCCTCGCCCACTGAGTTCAAGATCAGTTCATTTTGACGGCTGACTCGCTCTAACGCTTGCTCTGCTTGTCGGCGTTCATTTTCAACTTGCTTGCGATCGCTCACATCACGCAAGATCACAGTAAAAACAGTTTCGCTACCGAGTTGCAATTTTGAGATCGATGCCTCTGCCGGAAACTCGCTGCCATCGCGTCGTCGCCCATAGATTTCGCTGCGCTCACCCATGCGGCGAGCTTGGTGAGGGGCTTGACCAAACTGAGTGACATGGTGTCGGTGAGCCTGAGCAAAGCGATCGGGCAAGAGCAGGTCGAGAGTTTGCCCCAATGCCTCTGAAGCAGGATACCCAAAAATCTTTTCGGCCCCTTGGTTAAACAGCGTAATCCGTTGATGGGCATCGACTGCAATGATGGCATCACTGGCGATCTCTAAGATGCCTGCAAATCGCGCTTGTGATTCACGGAGAGCGGTTTCAATATGAGTGCGATCGTCCAACTCTGACTGCAATTGGCGGTTGACATTGACCAGCTCTGCGGTTCGTTCTGCCACCCGCATTTCGAGTTCGTTTCGAGTTTTTTTGAGAGCAGCTTCAGTTTGTTTGCGCAGGCTAATGTCACGGGCACGATGCAACGCGCCAATAATGTGATTGTGCTGATTGTAGATCGGGCTAAAGGTGGTTTCGTAATAGTTGAGAGGGGGGTGATTGGCTCGGTGTGGCTCTGAAGGGTTGCCTTGAATCTCTTGAATCACCGTGAATTCTTCACCCTGAAGGGCATGTTGCCACCACTCTAATGTGGGATAGGGTTGCTGCGCGAGGACTTCGACCAGGCTGGTGCCCAACTCAATTACACTGTCAAATCGTGACTCAAACTCCAGTTTGTAAGCCCGGTTAAAAGCAATCAAGCGATAGTCTAAATCGATGGCCGCAACGCAGTCGTGACTGCTTTCTAAAATGCCTTTAAACAACTCATTCGATTGTTGCAACATTTCTACTTGAGCTTTCAGGGCAGCCAACTCGTCACGGAGGTGTGCTGAGTTGCTGCTACTGTCGTTTGTCATAGGGATTGCCCTCTGTCTTTAAGAGGTGATGAGGGTAGGGGTTTTTGAGACTGCCAGCAAGCTTGCAAGTTTTGCAAGAGCTTCAGCCGTTCTAGGCGATTGATAATGCGAGCGACTAGTTCTGGGCCCACGATGGGTTTGCTCACAAAATCATCTGCTCCGGCTGCAAATACGCGATTGACCACCTCAGCATCACTGTGGGCCGTGAGGAAGAGAATGGGCAATCCCCCCCATTGGGCATCATTGCGAACCACCTGACACAACTCAATTCCACCTAGATAAGGCATTTCAACATCGAGAATGAGCAAATCAGGGGATACCTTTTCGAGGGTTTCCCAAAACTGTCGTGGATCGCTCAATGGAGTGACATGCAATCCCCAGGGTTCCAGCAATGTTTTGAGCAGTTCTAACACAGCCAGATCATCATCCACTGCCATGAGGGTTGCCTCTGTAATGCTCTCTCGGTGCAAGTGATGTTGAATCGTTTCGAGAATGGCAGTGGCTGGCAGTGGCTTGTGCAAAAAGGTGCAACCCCCTATTTGAGCAATGTGGAGGCGATCGCTGAGACTGTCTTGGGTGGTGTAGATCAAGATGGGAATGGCGGGTTTACGTTGGCTCAGCTCTTGCAAGAATTGCAACCGCTCAGGGATATCGGGTAAACAGCCAGGATCAACCAACACGGCGGCTGGTTTATCTTGTCTGAGATGGTGTTTGGCACTGGCTAGATCGGAGCTAGTAAGGGTGCGCCACCCCTGAGCTTTGGCAGCCGTGGCGAGGGTTTCGGTAGAAGAGGGATGGCTGTCTATGATCAGCAACAAGGGCAAGTCGGTAGACGTAGACAGGGAGATAACCGGAGGATCAACTTGATGTCGCAGTTGTTCAACTAAGTTCTGCAACGTGTTAATGTTAGAGCGTTTTAGCCGTTTCTCTGGTTTTAGCAAGCCTTCAATCTGACGGGCTAACTCTGATCCCTGAGCAAAGCCAAAGGTGCCCAGGCTACCGGCTAAACTGTGGGCTTCTTGATGCGACTGTTGGTGCAACTCCTGATCCAGCGTTCCTTGAGTCAGAGCAATCGCCGCTTGCTCAATCACCGTAATCTGTTGGCTCACCCGGTCTTTGTGACGATCCCAGACACCCGCGATCGCCGTTTGCATCTGCTGTCGAAACGGGGTTTTTTCCTGCCCGGTGGATGGGGGTTGGCTGGATTGTTGGGTCTGAGCAGGGAGCGGAGAGGTTGCCGCCCAATCCGTCTGACTCGTTGCTTCCGGTTCTGTTTTGAGTCGATAACCAATGCCATACACTGTTTCGATTAAATCAGTGGGAACTCCCGCTGTTTTAAACTTTTGCCGTAGACATTTGATGTGTGTGCGAACTGCCTCTTCCCCTGGCATCGTGTCGTATGCCCAGAGATGCTCTAAAATCATGCCGCAGCTAAAAACTCGACGACGGTTCCGCAAAAACAGCTCCATCAACGCATATTCTTTGGAGGTGAGTGCCACGGGGCTGTCGTGCCAGGTGACTTCGCAGAGCGTCGGGTCAAGACATAAATCGCCCCACTTTAGCAGCGGGTTGGCGACTGTGCTGCCTCGCCGCAGAAGGGCGCGAATGCGAGCGACCAGCTCTTCGGGGTCAAACGGTTTAACGACATAATCGTCTGCTCCTGCATCTAACCCCACGGCTTTGTCATGTCCGCTGTCTCGTCCAGTTAGCAACAACACGGGCATGGTGTAATGGTGCGATCGCAGTTTTTTGCAGAGGCTGATGCCATCTAGCTGAGGCAACATCACGTCTAACAGCACGAGATCGTAGCTATAGGTCTCCAGTAATTCCCATCCTGATTGCCCATCCGTTGCTATTTCAACGGCATAGATTTGGTCAGAGAGAATTTCAGCTAACGCATTGGCAACCAGCGTGTCATCTTCAACAATCAAAATCTTCATAGAAATCGTTTAGGAGGAGGGACACCGATCAGAATTGCGGAACCCGCCCCACTCAAGAGCGTCTTTTAACTCAGTCTATCTAAGCTCATCCTAAAGCAGACTTTTAGGAGCAGACAGCTCCATTCATATAACGTCAAAACTGGTCACGCCAACACTGGTGTTAGAGACGATGGCAAGAGATTTAGGAGCAGATAACCTAAGACAGGCAAGGGCATTGCGACCGGGAACGATCCGCAAAGATGCCATTGGCGCAGTGGATCTAAACGATTTTTATTGGTTTCGCCTCAGTGGTCGCAGCAACTTGAAGTTAAATCTGGGGGCATTGAGAGCAAATGCCGATCTGGAAATTGTGCAAGATCGCGATCGCGATGGCACGGTCGATCTGGGTGAGGTTGTCGCTAGTTCACGGGCATCTAGCACTAGGGCAGAAGCGATCGCCATTGATGGGTTAGGTCGGGGCACCTATTTTATTCGGGTGTTTCCCAAAACTGAAGACAGCACGGTCTATCGGCTAACCCTGGCTACTAGCCCGACTGATCAGATCAGCCCTGTCTATGATGTGGTGTTAAAGACCAATGCTTTTCGGGTGCAAAATGGATTGCAGCCCCTAGCACTCAACACTCAGCTCACCAATGCCGCTCAAACCTATGCTCGTGCTATGGCAGTGCAAGATAATTTCAGCCATACCGGAGCAGATGGCTCCTCCCCCTGGGATCGCATACGGGCAGCCGACTATGACTATTCTGAAGCTGCCGAAAACTTGGCAGCCGGACACACAACAGCCGCGTCTGCCATGCGAGGTTGGATGAATAGCAGCGGACATCGCCGTAACTTGCTGGCTTATCAGGTGCAGGAAATTGGGGTGGGATATTTTTATCTGGGTCGTGACACGGGTCGCTATATCTATAACCACTACTGGGCGCAGTCAATGGCAACTCCTGCCGATGTGCGAGTCACGCCGCGAGTGCCAGAGGGAATCTCTCGTGATTAGCTCCGGCATCCACTAACGCCGCACCAATTCTTCGATCACCTCAGCTTTGGTGGGCAAATCTGCGGTCAGTACATCATGCCCTGATTCGGTCACCAGCACATCATTTTCAATGCGGATGCCCCGCACGTCAGCAAAGGTGGCGAGGCGATCCCAATCTACTACCTCATCATATTTGGCACGGCGATCGCTATCATGCAAGATTGCAGGCACTTGATAGAACCCTGGTTCAATCGAAAACACCATGCCTGCTCGAATGGGGCGATCGAGCCTGAGGTAGCTCAACCCAAAGCGATCGCTCCGAGTTCTACCGGGTTCATAACCCGCCAGATCCCAAAAATCTTCCATGTCATGCACATCTAGCCCAATCAGGTGCCCAATGCCGTGAGGAAAGAACAGGGTATGGGCATCCATCGCGACCAAGTCTTCAGCATGACCTTTAAAGATTCCTAAATCGATTAATCCAGCGGTCATCACTGTCGCGGCCATCAGATGCAAGTCTCGATATTCCACTCCAGGATGCACCTGCTCAATACACAAATCATGAGCCGCTAACACAACGTTGTAAATATCACGTTGAGTCGAAGAAAATTGTCCAGAGACGGCCCAGGTGCGAGTAATGTCAGATGCCCACCCTGTTTCTGCCTCGGCACCCACGTCTACTAATAACAAATCACCAGGCCGTAGCGGATGATGATAGCTGTTGTTATGTAATACCTCACCATGCACCGTGACGATGCTGGAATAGGCACAGGTCATGTTGTGCGCTAAAATCACTCCTTCCATTGCAGCACGCACATCAGACTCGTGGGTGGCAGTGGGGGTGGCTGCCATGCCTGCTTTGTGGGCTTTGATACTCACTGCTGCGGCTTTGCGCAGTTCAGCGACAGCCGCCTGATCGTGTGTCAGCCGCACGGTGATGATCGCCTTGGCTAACTCTAAATCAATGCCCTGCGGTTGGTGAGATGGGGCAAGGGGGCGGTTGAGCCACTGCGATTGTTGTAATTGAGTGCTGGTGTCTTGCACGGGAACGGTGGCAGCTCCTTCAGTGCGGGATTTCAATTCGATTAAAGGATAATCAGCATCCGCTCCAATTTGTTCTGCAATCTGCGATCGCCGTGCGGTGTCTCCGTGCCACAAAATGTCAGCAGCGGTAGGGTCATCCATAAACAGCTCTAAACTGCCCTGTTCTAAACGGATTGCAGCGTTATAAAGCGGCACTCCAGCAAAATAGAGAAAATGGCTGCTGGCTCGAAAGGGATAGGGGTTGGCTGAATAGTTACGTGCACAACTCACCCCCGACCAAAGAATCACCGGAACATCAACTAGAGCCGCTAACCGTTGACGACGTTGGCGCAGAGTATCTGCCAATAAATAGTTGGTTTGCAAGCAATCGCTGTGAAGAGACATAACGGCTGACAAGTGGGGAGCTATTCCATTATCGCTCTAACGCCAACTGAACTAATTGATGCACCAATTCTGAGAAAGGAATGCCACTGGCTGCCCAGAGCCGAGGATACATGCTAGTTACGGTGAATCCCGGCATGGTGTTGATTTCGTTAATAAACACCTCACCCGTTGACTCTATGTAAAAGAAATCAACTCTGGCGATCCCTGCTGCGTCAACCGCCTCAAATGCTCGCACAGACATCTCTTGTACTTGTTGGGCGATCGCCTCTGGAATCGGTGCAGGAATGAGCAAATCCGCTAACCCTTCGGTGTATTTAGTCTCATAATCGTAAAAGTCGCTTTGATAAGTGATTTCGCCCACAACTGAGGCCTTGGGGTAGTCGTTGCCTAACACAGCACACTCAATCTCACGCGGACTGGGCACGCCTGCTTCGACAATCAAGCGGCGATCGTAACTGGCAGCACTATCTAAGGCGGCTTCTAATTGAGCGCGATTACGAACTTTGGCAATGCCTACAGAGGAACCTAAATTTGCAGGTTTGACAAAACAGGGATAGCCCAACTCCGCCTCAATGTCATCACACAATTTAGGAAAGACACAGGGATTTGACCAGATCTGCGATCGCTTCACAGCTTGATACCTCACTTGAGGCAAGCCTGCTTGAGCAAACGCCATCTTCATCGCAATCTTATCCATCCCTACGGCTGACCCCAACACCCCAGAACCCACAAACGGCACCTGCATCAGTTTCAATAATCCCTGGATCGTCCCGTCTTCGCCATTGGGTCCATGCAAGATGGGGAACCAAACATCTACCTCTGCGACTTGAGCCGGAGACTGCCATCGCTCGACCGCCGTTGATGTGAGGGGTTGCAATCCCTCAAGTTGAGCCGAGTCAGATGCGGTTTTCTCAGCCGTCAAAGTGGCGGGTGGAGTGCCTGCGGCGAGCACCTGTTGGGCTAGATCACCGGGCTGCCAACGCCCATCTTTTTGAATGTAGATCGGCATCAGTTGATAGCGGTCGGCGTTATCTGGGTTGGCAAGAGCCTGGGCGATCGCCTGTGCCGACCGAATCGAAACCTCATGCTCTCCAGAGCACCCGCCAAACAACAGCCCAACTCGCAGTTTTGTCATGGGTATGCCTCACCACACTTCATCGCAGTAAGCCTACCACACCGATTACGCTAGCGATCGGCTGTTGAGTGAACTGTTAGTAGACAGGGATGAGGGCTGCTCCAGTCAGGCTAAACGCCCGCACTTCTGTAATCTTGACGGGGACAACCTGCCCTTTCAGAGTGGCAATCTCTCCAGCAAAGAAAGTCAGGCGATTACCGCGAGTTCGTCCCATTACCTGAGTCGGGTCTTTCGGATTCTGATCTTCTACCAACACTTCTTCGATCCGCCCCGCATATCGCTGCGATCGCTCTGCTGCTTTGATTGACACCAGATGGTTTAACCGTTGTAGGCGATCGCTCTTGACCTCCTCAGACATCTGATTCTCCCAGAGTGCCGCTGGAGTCCCAGGACGAGGGGAATAGGCAGCGGTGTTAAGTTGGTCAAAGCCGATATCTTCTACTAACTTCAACGTGTTCTCAAACTGCTCCTCCGTTTCTCCAGGAAAACCGACGATCGCATCAGCACTAATCGACGCATCCGGCATGTAACCGCGAATCGTGTCAATAATCCGACGATATTTCTCCTGGGTATAGCCCCGACTCATCGCCTTCAATATGGTGTTGTCGCCCGACTGGAAGGGAATGTGGAAATGCTCACAGACTTTGGGCAACTCAGCACAAGCCCGAATCAAACGTTCTGTAAAGTAACGGGGATGACTTGTGGCAAAACGAAGCCGCTCAATGCCCGGAACATCATGCACAAAATAAAGTAATTCTGTCAACGTGTGCTGGTGTCGCCCCTCTACTGTGACTCCTGGCAAATCGCGACCATAGGCATCAATATTTTGCCCCAATAGAGTAATTTCCTTGTAGCCTTGTTGTCCCAACACCTCCATCTCTGCCCGAATTGCCTCTGGCGTGCGAGACTGTTCAACACCGCGTACATTGGGCACCACGCAATAGGTACACCGCTCATTGCAGCCATAGATCACATTGACCCAGGCCGTCACCTGACTGTCTCGTCGGGGCTTGGTAATGTCTTCAAAAATGTGAACTGGGTCGGTGGCAACAATTTGGTTGCCGTTAAACACTTGCTCTAACAGATCCTGCAACCGATTGGCATGTTGCGGCCCCATGACTAAGTCAATTTCTGGTACGCGCCGCAGTAACGCTTCTCCTTCTTGCTGAGCTACACACCCTGCTACTACCAACGTTAGATCGGGCTGCTCATGCTTGCGTTTGGCTTGACGACCGAGGTAAGAATAGACCTTTTGCTCGGCGTTATCGCGAATCGTGCAGGTGTTATACAAAATCAGGTCAGCCTCTTCAGGCGCGTCTGACCACTGAAAACCCATCTCTTCTAAAATGCCTGCCATCCGCTCAGAGTCAGCTTTATTCATCTGACAGCCAAACGTGGTGATGTGATAACGACGAGATGAGTAGGTCATGGTTGAGGCAAAGGGTATTTCTAATTCGAGTTGGCATTGAAAATGAAGCCACATGAGCAAACTTCAATCTACACTGGCTCACTCCCAAGTCCTCCCTAATTATAGATTTCATCTGGGTTGATCTACATCTGAAGCGTCACGACTCTGTATCAACTGCTTGTTAACTCCTTAAAGAGCCTGGAAGGGTTTATTGCCAGATTGACAGACATCCTCAACCCATTGGAATACCCAAAATCTTTAAACTCACGCGATGTGCAACTTAGAGGTTTAGATCCCCGGTTGCTCGTTCAGCATCCTCAAAGTAGTCTGATTTGCGTCATAGCAACCGGGAATCTAGGGGAAGTCGCACACGGGGTTTAAACTTAGTATCCTTAAACCGTAAATCTACAGTTCTACTGCATCTCAGGGAGAAGCGTTTTATACCATTAGAGATAATCAATGACTAGGAGAAATTCCGTATTCTTAACCAGAAGTTTACAGGATCTCGTTAGGAAGTTTATTTGAATTACAAACTCAAACCGTATTATTACTAATAGGTGGGTGTTCAAATTATCTACATCAATTGGTATCAATCAAGCACTATTACCGAAACTGTTTCCTAGCCCCTATGCGTTTCAGGTATTAGAAAGTCTGTGCATTTGCTGTCAGAAATTCCCTATTAATTGAGATACATCTCAGTGAGAGAATAACAGAACCCTATTTTAAGAAGTCCTGCCTTCGATTAAAGCCAGCACTCTTAATTGGACACTGTGCTTCAATCTCCCGAACGATTGCCCCGTTCTACCTTCTATTGTCACCTGTCATTCTTCAACTGATTCTAAGCGTTAGCACTGTTTGCGATCGCTGGTTTTAACGTCGCTCTTTTATGGATTGTTAGTAATATGAACACTTTCTTGAAATCAGGAATCCTAACACTTTTTCTCAGCAGTGCCAGCTTTTTCGCACTCAATTGGCATAGCTCAGTCAATGCTGCTGTTTTCTATGAAAGTGATAAAGGAGACGCGGGCTCTCAATTATGGAGTGCTATGAAAGTAAACACAATGTCAGGCAGTACGCCACTCAATGGCATTGTTGGTATTCTCGGTAACCAGGCTGATTTATACCAAATTTTTATTGATGATACCCGCGAGTTCATTGCCACTACTGAACACCGCAACAATCCTCTTGACCTCAACACTCAGCTGTTTTTATTTGATGAAAATGGCTATGGTCTTTATGCTAACGATGACACTTCCCCAACAGACCGGATTCGATATAACTCTAATTCCAGTCGTTCAACGCTTCATATAGGTGCGGGCGAGTTACCCTACTCTGGAATTTATTATCTAGGTATTTCAGGGTACGGGTTTGACCCAATTTGGGCACGCAATCAATACATCTTCCCCAATGCGCGACGGGCTTTGTTTGGGCCAGATGATGCAGCGAATGCACCTTTGGCAGGGTGGCAAGGCCCTACTACAAATACATCTTTGCCACTGCGGACTTATACGATCGCGATTCAAGGGGCTCGTTATGTTCCGGCCCTTTCGCCCATTCCAAATCAACCGGCAGTCACTCCCCCAGTGCCGACGCCGACTCCAACCCCTGCTCCGAGTGTGACGCCCACTCCTTCACCCGCTCCGACTCCGACTCCTTCACCCACTCCTTCGCCCACTCCGACGCCAACGCCCACTCCAGCGACAACCTCTAGAGAAACTCCGACGCCGACACCAACGCCCACTCCGACGCCAGAAGTGACTCCTACTCCTAGCCCAACACCTGCTTCGCCAGAGCCTAAATCAGTGCCCGAACCTTCTGCTGTAATGGGTTTGCTGTCGCTAGTTTTGGGTAGTCGTGCGGTGAAGCGAGGTCAACAAAAGGGCGATCGCTAGACTGACTAACGTTTCCTGTGGCTCTGAAGCCTTTCAAAATGAATGTTTTGAAAAGGTTTTCTTCATAAAAACTTTATATATCTAAATCAAAACTTTACAAACTCCGGGGATGAGAATTCTATGATGAGGGGTGAGTATCTACTTGCTCCTTCAACCCCTATGGAGGGTTGATCTGAATAGCTCCATTTTGTTATAAACAGAATTCTCTAGTCCTAGCTTAAACGGCTAGAGGTCAACCTAATACAGCCGTGCATTTCTGATTCTAGACTGGCCAAATTCAATCTTCTGTTAAACGCACTTGAGTTAAACGCACGTCCATAAGCTCGGTCGAGCGACGCCACTCAATCAGAAATAGTCCCCCACCTCCTTGTATTAGCTTGGCTCTCTGTCTCAACCGCATGCTTAAACTGCTGGCTTGGAGACCTTCTACATTCGTTTCTCGCTATTTTCCACACATCAGGGTAGCGTTTCACTCAATTTATGGGTAAAACGCCAATAGGCATTTACATCATTGAGTTCTTTCTGGGTTGCTCCTACCTCACCATTGCGTTTGCAATGGGTGACAGGGTGTTTTATACCAATTCAATCAATAACGGTTACAGATCAGCGGTAGAGGCGTTTCACGAAACGCCTTGGCGGGGATATTGATGTGTAGCCCAAATTTCTAGGAATGGTGTTACCCAGAGTTGTGCCATAGCTAAACCAAATTTATAGCGATGAACACTCTTCGAGTAAAAGCCTTAATCACAATCCTGGCTAGTGCTGTTTTTATCTTGCCTTCTGAAAAAGCAGTTCAAGCCGCCGTTTTTTATGAAAACAGTGTTGGAGAAGCAGGGGCTGTGCCTTCAACAGCGATGGATGTCACTTCAGCCCTAGGAAATATTCGTCTCGACAGCATTGTCGGTAGCATTAACCAACGAGCCGATCTATATAAGATCTACATTGGGTGGGACGAGATTTTTTTGGCGACCACTGCCAATCAGCAACTGACTCTCTATCCTGATACTCAGCTATTTCTATTTGATGAAAATGGCTATGGTCTTTATGCCAACGATGACACCTCTCCAGATGATTGGGGACGGTATAACCCTAATACCAATCGTTCAACGATTCGGGTTGACCCTCGTCTGAGTAGCGGGATTTTAACCGCAGGGGTCTATTATCTAGGCATTTCGGGATATGACGTTGACCCTATCTCTGAGGCGGGATACATTTTTCCCAACGCTCGACGAGAACTGTACGGTCCTGAAGATGTGGTGCGATCGCCCATTACCAACTGGCAAATTCGCCGTTCAGTTGAGTCGCGCCTGTTGCCTTACAACATCACTTTAAAAGGGGCACGATTTATCTCTCGTGTTTCTCCTATTCCGGCTCCGACTCCGACTCCGGTTCCTATCCCAACTCCGACTCCGACTCCGGTGCCAATACCCACCTCTAGTGCTAGCCCTGCCCCTGGTGGTGTCGAGCCAAGCCCCACTCCTACGGTTACTCCCAGCCCCAGCCCCAGTCCCGATCCTGTTCCGAGTGCGACGCCACCTCTGACTCCTACCAGTCCAACTCCTTCACCCGGTTCTGACCCAGCATCTATTCCTGAACCCAACGCCATTGCTGGGTTGTTGACTTTAATTACATTAGGGTTTGGGTTTTTACGGAAGCGAACGTGAAGAAGTGTCAATCAGTGATAATCTGAAAGATGGCGATTCCAAAACTTAAGGCTGTTTTCAGAATTAACGGATTTGGGTTATTTAAGCTGATTACACGATAGGCGAAAGCATGGTCACCACAGCAGAGAAAACAAACGTCGGCTTCATTACACAGGTCATTGGTCCCGTTGTAGATGCTAGGTTTCCTAGTGGTCAGTTGCCACGTATCTACAACGCTCTCAAAGTTACAGGCACAAATTCCGCTGGGCAAGAAGTTTCTGTTACTTGCGAAGTGCAGCAACTTTTAGGCGATAACCAGGTACGAGCTGTTGCAATGAGTTCTACCGATGGTTTGGTTCGGGGCATGGAAGTCGCCGATACAGGCGCACCCATCAGCGTTCCTGTTGGTCCTGTCACACTCGGTCGCATTTTTAACGTTATCGGTGAGCCGGTTGACGAAAAAGGGCCCGTAGATATGACGGACACACTACCAATTCACCGACCTGCTCCTAAGCTCACTGAGCTGGAAACTAAACCCACAGTGTTTGAGACAGGGATTAAGGTTATTGATCTACTGACTCCTTATCGTCGTGGGGGAAAAATTGGGTTGTTTGGCGGTGCCGGAGTGGGCAAAACCGTCATCATGATGGAGTTGATCAACAACATCGCCATCAACCACGGGGGTGTATCAGTGTTTGGCGGTGTGGGTGAGCGCACTCGCGAAGGAAACGATCTCTACAATGAGATGATCGAATCCAAAGTAATTAATGAAGAAGACCCCAGTCAATCTAAGATTGCTCTGGTCTATGGTCAGATGAACGAACCCCCCGGAGCCAGAATGCGCGTCGGTCTGTCGGCTTTGACGATGGCAGAATACTTCCGGGATGTGAACAAGCAGGACGTACTGCTGTTTATCGACAACATCTTCCGATTTGTCCAAGCGGGCTCTGAGGTGTCAGCGTTGTTGGGTCGGATGCCTTCTGCGGTAGGATATCAGCCTACTTTGGGAACAGACGTGGGTGATCTGCAAGAGCGTATTACCTCGACGACTGAAGGTTCAATCACCTCGGTTCAAGCGGTCTATGTGCCTGCGGATGACTTGACTGACCCTGCTCCTGCGACTACGTTTGCTCACCTGGATGGAACGACAGTGTTGTCTCGTGGTTTAGCCTCCAAAGGGATTTATCCAGCGGTAGATCCTCTGGGTTCCACTTCAACGATGTTGCAACCCTCTATTGTGGGTGAAGAGCACTACAACGTCGCTCGTCAAATTCAAGCAACGTTACAGCGTTACAAGGAACTTCAAGACATCATCGCCATTTTGGGCTTGGATGAATTGTCGGAAGATGACCGGATTGTAGTGGCTCGTGCTCGTAAGGTTGAGCGTTTCCTGTCACAGCCTTTCTTTGTGGCAGAAGTCTTTACCGGTTCTCCTGGTAAGTATGTGCCGTTGGAAGAATCGATCAAGGGTTTCCAGATGATTTTGTCTGGTGAACTAGATGATCTGCCAGAGCAGGCATTTTACCTGGTTGGCAATATCGAAGAAGCGATCGCCAAGGCTGAGAAACTCAAAGGTTAAGCACTGTTGCCTGAGAATGGGGGTTTGACATCCAAACCTCCATTCTTGACTCCCATACTAATCACTATTGTTCTTGCAAATAAGCCATGCCATTAACTGTCCGTGTTATTGCTCCAGATAAAACCGTCTGGGACTCTGCCGCAGAAGAGGTCATTTTGCCTAGTACTACTGGGCAACTCGGAATCTTGGTGGGTCACGCTCCTTTGTTGACTGCTCTGGATGCAGGTGTGATGCGCGTTCGGGCTAGCCGAGATTGGGTGGCGATCGCCCTTATGGGTGGTTTTGCTGAAGTTGAAAACGATGAAGTCATCATCTTGGTCAATGGGGCTGAACGGGCTGAATCTATTAATAAAGATGAGGCGCGTGCTGCTTACGATCAGGCTCAAGCCCGTGTCAACAAGGCAAGTGGCAGTGAGAACCGTCAAGAGCAGATTCAAGCCAATCAAGCCCTTAAGCGTGCTCGTGCTCGGTTACAGGCGGTTGGTGGGATTTAGTTGATTTCTATCATTCCACTGAAATGATTAAAATACCCCTTCGATCGGAGGGGTATTATGGTTTTTAGGCGTGAGCCTAGAAGGTTTGGGTGTCTCCAGGCTTAAGCCTCTGTAGTTGCAACTGGGGCGATCGCTTGTCGCTTCGATCGCTCTACTGGATTCATCAACCGCTCTAGCCAACTAAACACCTGCGATGAAAGCAACGTCAGAGCCAGATAAACAAGGGCTACCGACGCATAAATCTCAAAGGCTCGATAGTTTTGAGACACAATGACTTGCCCTCGTCGAAATAATTCCTCAAACCCAATCACTGCAACTAAACTCGTATCTTTTAGCATGCTAATGAATTCATTGCCTAAAGGCGGAATCATGCGTCGCAGAGCTTGGGGAAAAATAATGTAGCGCATCGTTTGCATGGGACCCAACCCTAGCGATTGAGACGCCTCCCGTTGACCAATCTCGATCGATTGAATGCCAGCCCGAACGATTTCAGCAATATAGGCAGCACTATTGAGACTGAGCGCGATGATTGCCGCCGACCACTGATTAAAGGTCAGCTTCATCCCCATGCCTCTAACCAATGCAGGGATGCCAAAGTAAATCATAAAAATTTGGACGATCAGTGGCGTACCTCGAAAAAAGTCAACATAGACTCTGGCAGCTAAGCGCAATAGAGGGTTGGCTGCCAGTCGAAAAATGCCGATTAATGACCCACCAATCATTCCCAGGAAAATCGAAATTGCCGTGAGCTGTAGGGTGACAACAGCTCCTAACAGCAAGTTTGGCATTGCCTCTGCAATAATTTCTAGTGCCCGCAACATAGTATTTTTTGTAGGGTAAGGCGTGTGTCAGAGCTAATTTATTGATGAAGATTTTGATCCTCAATCCTCCTTAAAAGGAGACTTCATCATAAATTAACCCGATGTGCAGCTTAGAGGTTTAGATCCCCGGTTGCTCGTTCAGCATCCTCAAAGTAGCCTGATTGGCGTCAACAGCAACCGGGGATCTGGGGAAAGTCGTGAAATCAGTTGTGAGATGGGCGGGTGGTGAGAGGCACGCCTCTCACCACCCATTTAGGATTGCTATAGAGAGGAGGGGTATAGCATTGCCATACCCCTTTGCCGAATCAAGATCTTAAGTGCCTAAGCTAGGGGCGGTTTCAGGCAACTCAGGGGGTTCACCATCAAACCACTTTTGGTAGATCTCTTTGTAAGTCCCATTCTCAATGATGGTACTCAACCCGGAGTTGATCAGGTCTAAGTTAGGGGAGTCTTTTGGAGCGGCCATGCCGTAATACTCTTCGGTGAGCAGTTCACCGACGACTTTGATGCCGCTGATTTCGCCGCTTTTAATAGCAAACAGGGTCACAGGGGCATCGTTAATAACCGCATCGGCGTTGCCGTTGGCTAACTCTTGCAGGGCTAATGGGGCATTGTCAAAGGTGCGAACTTCTTTTGCATTAGCTTCGTTGGCTTTTTCGGCTCCAGTCGTTCCAATTTGAACAGCGATCGTTTTACCCGCCAAATTCTCAAAGGATTGAATATCCGTATTAGATTCTTGAACGGCGATCGCTAACCCTGCTTTGAAATAGGGGCGTGAGAACTCAACCACTTCTGCCCGTTCTGGAGTGATTGTCATCGTACTAATGGTGGCATCCATCGTCCCCGCTTGCAAAGCTGGAATAATGCCATCAAAAGGCAACTGTTGCAAGTCAAGGGTAAACCCACCTGCTTCTGCAACCGCTCGAATTAAATCAATATCGAATCCTTCTAATGTGCCATCGTTTGCTTTAGATTGAAACGGTGGGAACGTAGGGTCGATCGCCACCTTTAAAGTCACCGTTTCAGCCGCAGGAGACGCTTCAGGGCTGCTGGTTGAAGTGCCAGAATCTGAAGTAGGGGCACTACCACAAGCTGCAAACATAAGCGCGCAAATCAGACTGAGCGTTCCTAAAGCCCACTGTCGTAGAAACCGCGATCGCGTAAGTCGAATCATCACTAACTATTATTCTCCGTTAAAATTGATATTTCTGCATATCCACAGGTGATGGGCATGCAAACATTGCCTCTCTTTTAAAGTTTCTATTGTACAAAGTCGGGTTCATTCTATTCGTAGTAATGCACCCCGTTTCATACCTTGCAATGATGGTAATTTGTGGAATTACCTCTCAGATTGTATAAATTACACCTCCTTTTTGCCCTTAAACCTGATTGATGTGGTGGATGAGGGGTTGGTGGTTATCCTGTGTTTCTTGGTTCAGATTTGGAGTGGGTTGAGTTGACTGAGGGAGACTTTTACTTTATTTAGTATTGTTTTACTTTTTTAGTATTAAATGTATTGAAAGTGAACTTGTGACACAAATGTTACGGTGCATCCTGATGAGACTGAGTTAGGCTGTTGAAAGGAGCTACACGATTTGAGTTATGAATATTGAAACTCCCGCGATTGAGTTTGAGCAAGTCCAGAAAAATTACGGACCTCTGCAAGTTTTAAAAGGCATCAGCGGTTATATCAATTCATCCGAAGTCGTGGCGATTATCGGGCCTTCTGGGTGTGGCAAAAGCACATTGTTGCGGTGCTTTAACCGCCTCGAAGCAATTAATGGGGGGCGTTTGACGGTCAATGGCATGGATTTGTCAACCCCTAACCTTTCCATGAAACAGTTGCGCCAGTTGCGGGCAGATGTGGGGATGGTGTTTCAGCAATTCAATCTATTTCCTCACATGACCGTAATTGACAACCTCAGCCTAGCTCCTTGTAAGGTGTTGGGTCAATCTGAAAAAGAGAGCCGACGACTGGCTCGCACGTATTTAGAAAAAGTAGGATTACTTGACAAGGCAGAGGTTTACCCAGAGCAACTGTCGGGTGGACAAAAGCAACGGGTGGCGATCGCCCGTGCTTTGTGTATGAAGCCTAAAATTATGTTGTTTGATGAACCCACGAGTGCGCTTGACCCAGAGTTGGTGGGTGAAGTGTTAGAGGTGATGAAACAACTGGCAGAAGAGGGAATGACGATGGTGATTGTCACCCACGAGATGCAGTTTGCCCGTGAAGTTGCTCACCGAGTTTTGTTCCTCAATCAAGGTTTGGTGGAAGAAGAGGGGTCAGCCCGACAGGTATTGACCTATCCTAAGTGCGATCGCCTCAAAACCTTTTTGAGCCGCATGAATTTTGTCAACGCCTAGAAAGCAACCTCATGTTTCTTTTACGGGTGAGTTGAGCGACATCGAAACCCGAATGATCTAGGCTTGATTAGCTCTTGCTACTGAGATGAAATCTAGCAAAACAAAAACAACGCTTTGGGTCGTTGACCAGGGACAGTGGCGATCGCGAATTGACCAGCTTGCCACAGAAGAACCGCTCGAAATTCGCTTGGTTGACCCTCAACGTCCAGTTGCCATAACCATGCGAACCCCTGGAGCCGATTTTGAATTAGCCGCTGGTTTTCTCTATAGCGAAGGCATTGTTCACCACCGTCATGACATTCAGCGATTGAGTTATTGCGTCGATCCAACGATGGATGGAGAACAACGCCACAATATTGTGAATGTGGCTTTGAGTCTGGGTCTCTTTCCCGATCTGCAACCGCTAGAGCGGCATTTTTATACCACAAGTGCCTGTGGGGTCTGCGGTAAAGCCAGTCTTGAAGCGTTGCAACTTCAGGGATATGCTGCCTTGGTTGATACATTGCAAGTTGATGCCAGTGTCATTTACACGCTGTCAGATCGTTTGCGATCGCAGCAAGCCGTGTTTAGGAGTACTGGGGGCTTGCACGCCGCTGCCCTGTTTGATTGTGAAGGCAACTTGCTGGCTGTAAAAGAAGACGTTGGACGACACAATGCTCTGGATAAGTTGATTGGTTCTGCCTTTTTAAGTGACGAGCTACCTTGGCGCGACCGCATTGTTATGGTGAGTGGTCGGTTGAGCTTTGAGTTAGTGCAGAAATGCCTCGCGGCAGGAGCACCTATGCTTTGTGCTGTGTCTGCCCCCAGTAGTCTGGCCGTGGCTCTTGCTCAAGCATTTAACATGACCTTGATTGGGTTTTTGCGGGGCGATCGCTTCAATATCTACAGCGGCAAACACCGGATTCAGGCGTTGAAGTAGGGCTACCAACGTGCGATCGCTCATGCTGTATCTGTGTATTGAACTCGCTCAATGGGCGAGAACCCGCAACAGTGCCTTCACTGTAGAGCGTTTTTAATCAACAAAATTAGACCGATCACGACCAAAAAGCCGAATACTACCTTTGCAAATAATTCTCGTTTGATCAAACGATTGGCTAGGGTGCCTATGCAAATAGCTAACCCAACCACAGGCAGTGATATCCAAAACAGATGCCAAACCTTGGCAGTCCACAAACCTGAAAAGGCATGTCCTGCTAAAATCAGGAAATTTGTGAAGAAAAAGTAGCCCTGTAGCGTCAACTGAAACTCTTCTGGTTGCCACCGTCTCAATGTGCCATAAATCGCAATCACTAATCCACTCGTGTTGTATGCACCCCCTAATACTCCAGCGATAAACCCAAATAAACCTGCCAGGCGATCGCTCGTGAGCATGGGCAACATTAACCCTAACAACCCATAGGCACCATAACTCAACAAAACTACTCCTAACACAGTGATGGCAATCTGCTCAGGTACAAGTTTCAACAACATCAACCCAAATGGGATACCTAAGAGCGTCGTCACAATGAGTGGCAGTGTCGCTCTAAATGGCAGCTTTTGCCACTGAAACATCAGAATGCCAATGGAAATGACTCCGCTTACTAGAGCGACTAGAGGGGTTGCAGTGTCTAAACCAATGACATTGGTGATCAAGCCCATCGCAATCAGTGCATCTCCAAACCCGATTGCTGCTCGCACAAAGGTTGAGAGTCCGATAATGGCAATGATGGCGACGATCGTTAGATCGAGTTGGGGCATGAGCAATCACGCCACGTCTGTGACTTGTTCTGGGGCGGTTGTAGTCTTTTGAAAGAATCGTTTTGTGACGGCTTGAGTAGTAATGTGTGACAACAACCCCAGTGGACCTGCAAACAAACATAGAATCAGCGAGTGAACCGTCCACACTCCAGTCCGCTGCCCTTCCCAATAGATCCAGCGACCAACAAATAAATCGGCAACCAAAAAGTGAATCCATCCAGTTGCGGTGACTCGCTCATCTGCAAACAATTGAGCCAAATCTGTCAATGTGGGATTAGAGAAGGACTGTGCAGTCTCAGGATCAACGCTGTTGACAAATAAGTAAGCATAGACGCCTGCCAACACCACGAATGGTAAGTAAGACTCCATAACTTTGCGCGTCACACCCCAGTTGGGTAGCAAAATCATCAGTGCCCAAAAGGGTAAAACAAAAATATTGGCACCATCAAAGAGCAGATCAAGAGTCATAGCGTTGGCTCAAGGAGTCAGTTTAGTTAGCAACATATAGCAGTCTAGATCAGGAGATCAGGATTTTGCCAAAAACCCTAAGCCTTGAGCCGTCAGAAACGGATGGATTGCAGGTTAATTGAGGATAAAAATTGGCTGTGGAATAGGACTGGGGATGGGTTGTGGGATCGGCGAAGGCACAGGTTGAGGAATGGGTGAAGGGACTGGTTCTGGTACGGGTTCTGGAATTGGCTCAGGAACAGGACCAGGAATTGGTTCAGGGGCAGGACCAGGAATAGGTTCTGGTATTTGAGGAGTCGGTTCGGGTTCAAATTCAGACCGATTGGGAAAAGAATAAATCAAAGAATGTCGTGGCTTAAGTTGCATGGTGATCACAATGGCTTTGGTAAGCTTCAAGACAAAATGGATAAAAGCAAACTAGGTCAGTTCTTAAATCTCTAAACTCCTAAGACTGAGAGGGTGGGTGAGTCTCAGACTCAACGTTGACTTGGTTTGTATCTACTGCATCGGTGCCATCCACTTGGCTTGCGACTTCTACAATGCGAGACAAAACCGATGGCTCGGCGACCCGTCCTTTCAGGGCGATCGCCCGTCCGATTTGAATGATTTCTAATGTTGCGAGGTCATCTACGATGGGGTCGCGATCGAGTGCTAATGCAACTCGTTTGGCTAAACCACAAGGGTCATATTCTCCCTCGACCCCCATGCACTCTGGAGGTGGCGGTGGAGTGTGCATCCCTGCTTTTTCACGCACTTCCCAATCATATTGTCCTGTTAATCCAGGCTCCATCGATTTCTCTGGTGTCTCAGGGCGATCGCTCTGTTCACATGATTCTTGAACCGATATCCGTTCTAACCAACTCATAAGTCACCGTCCTTATCCTTGCTATATCTGAATCTCAGGTTGACCTAAAGCTTCCTTTGCCTGATAAGCTTCATCTGCCGTACCATTCAGCATCAGGACATAGATTCGTGTCAGAGAGGCGCGATCGGAGGCCGGTCCGACATGAGGAACACTATTACCTGCTAAAGCCGCTATTAAACCGCCTCCAACCAAGCCAACAAGGGTACAAATTCCTGTTACAAAAGAAGTCGATACGTCTGGGGTCGCACCATCAGTACTGTTGAGATAGTGTGAGAACAGGCTAAAAAATGCGCCAATCAAAGAACCAAACACAGAACCAGCGATCGCCCCCCCAACGGCACTTCTAAAAACTTGAGAGCGTTGCATCGTTGGGTTAGGGTCTGAATCTTGAACCACAATGGAGATGTGGTCTTGCGAAAAACCCTTTGCCTCTAGAGCGTTCTGGGCTACTTGAATCTCTTCCTGTGTTTGAAAGGTGCCAACAGGACGCTGGAGCTTCTGAGTCGTATTTTGATTAACCATAGCTTTAAATTTGATCCTCTCTAAACGCTATAGATCGAGCTAAAACATGACGAAAACAGAATTTCCAAATAGTTTGGAAAGATATTAGAGAGTTGAGGCGAGAGCTTAATGGGGTGGTGTTTCTCCTTGCTGTTAAGCTCCTAAATACACTCCTATAGCAGTCCTAAATCATTTGTGAAATTAGGAGGTTGTGAGAGTCGCACCCCGGAG
>JANRJA010000071.1:0-11122 GCA_033764315.1 Oculatellaceae cyanobacterium bins.114 | reverse complement strand
AACACACTCATGGATGAACCGCTTTCGACGGTTATTAATTCGTTGGGAGAAGAAACCACAAAACTATCTAGCGATGATCCACCTTGCTTTTGCATGTATTGCTATAAGGGCAATTCAGGTTTTCGGATAGGCTCTAAGCTCTTAAGAAAAACGCTCTTACCCTAAACTCCTTTCCCCAAGCTTGATCTCCAACCCAGCTCTCCTTTTTTGTTATGGGAAAAGGAACTGGGGGATGAGGGCAAATTTACAAAATTGGGATGCTCCTAGGGAGTTTAACTTATTTGATTAAAAGCTCAATTACAAACAAAGTTGACATTGTAGTCTATGCTTGATCTCACCTGTACGCACTCTCACTCTCCGTCGCTAAAAGTAGAGCAACTAGAGAAATTGCTTATTTATCTAAAGCAGGTTCACCAGATTGACCTGACGGGTTATAAGCGTCCTAGCTTGTTGCGGCGAACACAACTTCGGATGCAACAGGTTGGGGTCGAGTGTTATCAAGACTATTTTGATCAGTTGCAACAACAGCCTGATGAAGTAACTCATCTGGTAAACACTGTTCTTGTTAACTTCACCTGTTTTTTTCGCGATCGCCCCGTTTGGGATTACTTAATCAATCACGTTATTCCCCACATTATTACCAGCAAAGCCCCCAATGAACCCATTCGCATCTGGAGTGCAGGCTGTGCCTCAGGTGAAGAAGCCTATTCACTGGCAATGTTGCTGGCGGAGATGTTGGGGCCAGAGCAATTTTTGCAACGAGTCCGCATCTACGGCACCGATGTTGACCAAGATGCTATTCGGCAAGCTCACAAAGGTTGTTACTCAGCAGCAGTGGCTGAGGAAATTCCTCCGGTTCTGTTGGGACGATATTTTGAGCCCACCCCAGAGGGCTACCGTTGGCGGCCCGATTACTGTCCCCCTATTCTCTTTCATCCTCACGACTTGATCCAAACTGCCCCTATGCCTAAGATCGATCTGCTGGTTTGCCGCAACTTGCTGATGTATCTCACTTCAGAAACTCAAGTTCGAGCGTTGGTTCGCTTTCACTTTAGCTTGCAGCCGACTGGCTTTTTGTTGTTAGGTCAAGCAGAGAGTCTCATTGCTCATCCTCAAGCGTCACTCTTTAAACCAACTTATCGGCAAACCAAAGTGTTTCAAAAAGTGCCCAATGCGCTTCACAGTGTCATACGAAGTTTGGGTAGCAAAGTCACACTATAAAATGCACCCCTTCCAAACAAATCATTGTGCCTTCCTACCTGTGTCCCTATTTTCTGATTTTCAAACGTGATGGGCAATTTAGGGGTCTAGATCCCCGGTTCCTCATTGGAGTTGCCTGAAAGGTGCCTAGTGATACCAATTTGAGTTATGAATGCGACACATCAGATCCCCCTGCCTCCGGCATCCCCCTTGAAAAGGGGGACTGAGGGGGATCAGTTCGGGGCAATGATCTGTCGTAAAGACTGTTTCAATTGGTATGACATCCCTAGAAACTGGGGATCTGGAATAGTCGCACATCGGGTTTTCAAATATTTTCTAAGCGAGTGCTCTAGCAGGCTCTTCTTCTGAAATACTCTAAAAGCGAGATAAATATCTAATACGAAATTCGGGTGACAGAGTAGCACTCTAAAATGTACCCCCTCCCAACCTCCCTTTAACTCAAGGGGCGGTGCCTGAGGAAGTGGGGGCAAGTGACACTCCACAGAGGATTCCGTATAAAACGGTATTTGTTTTGGCTAACAACTGCTTTTGAGAAACCTGCTATGAAACGTCGTGTCCTCCTAAATAGCCTTGCCCTTGGAGCCACCAGCACCGTGGGATTGGTTGCCTGCAATTCGGCAACAGTCTCTTCTGAAACAGCGTCTGGCTCTGCTGCGAGCACCAGTGATCTGCCAACGATTGAATGGGAAATGGCAACTAGTTGGCCTGTTGCTCTGGATACCATTTTTGGTGGTGCTCAGGTGTTTGTCGATCGCCTTGCCAGTTTAACCGGAGGCAAGTTTAAGATCACTCCACGGGCTGCTGGTGAGTTGGCTCCTCCCCTCGAAATTTTGGATGTGGTGTCTCAAGGGGCGGTTCCCTGCGGACACACTGCCTCCTACTATTACCTTGGCAAAAGTCCGGCTCTCGCCTTTGGCACTACTGTTCCCTTTGGTCTGACTGCACAACAGCAAAGTGCTTGGCTTTATGAAGGGGGCGGATTAAAGCAACTGCAAGAGCTTTACGCCAGCAAGTTTAATGTGATTCAGTTTCCAGCGGGTAACACGGGCACTCAAATGGGTGGATGGTTCCGCAAAGAGATTACCTCTGTGAGCGATTTACAGGGATTAAAAATGAGAATTCCAGGATTGGGCGGACAGGTCATGTCTAAATTAGGCGTGACCGTGCAAAGCTTACCTGGTGGCGAGATTTTTCAGGCACTTCAAACAGGGGCGATCGATGCAGCGGAGTGGGTTGGTCCCTATGATGATGAAAAGTTGGGGTTAAATGAGGTTGCGAAGTATTATTACTACCCCGGTTGGTGGGAACCTGGAGCAACCTTAGAGTTGCAAATTAACCTGAATGAATGGAACAACTTACCTGCGGAATATCAAGCCGCTATCTATGCCGCTACCTATGAAGCCAACACCATGATGCTGTCACGCTATGAAACTCGTAACAATGAAGCGTTGCAACGGTTAGTAGACAGTGGCGTGGAGTTGCGTGCTTACAGCGATGATATTTTGAATGCAGCGGAACAAGCTGCTTTTGCGTTATATGACGAATTTGCAGCAAAAGATACTGAATTCAAGGCAATTTATACCGGATGGAGAGAGTTTCGCGATCGCGTTTATGCCTGGAACAGTCTCAACGAAGCCAACTTTACTCGGTTTACTTACAGCAAATTAAATGGGTAATATACAGTCCTAAATCAGTTGTAATATCACTTTCAACAGTGAACCTTGCCCTCACCCGAAACACCCGGATTTGGAACCGATGCGAAGCGCGTCTTTGGGTGAACTGAAACACCGTCTGCTAGGGAGCTTGGGGGAGTCTCCCCCAATGCCTGGTTTTCATACGCATGCAACAACCCTACACCCAATCTGGAAGAGTAGTTGCCACGGGGAGGTTGGGAGGGGTGTTTTCAAATCAACAGGACAGTAGGGGCGGTTTGCTAACCGCCCTGACGCCATTTATCCCCTCGATTAACACTGCCAAGCTTGTATTAAGCGAGTGGCGATCGCATCTTGCCCAATCGTGTGCCCCTGTCGATCAAACAACGTCGTTCCCACAGTGAGATCAACATTGCCATACTTCTTGACATAAGCTTGTGCTTTTTGGGAAATCGTTGTGGCTAATGCCGCAAAAACGGCATCCGCCACATTCAACTCTACCAAGGCTTTATAAGCCTCATCGGCAGTTTTTACGGCCAAAACAGTCTCCACAACTGACAAGCTGCCCCCCGATCTAACCACTGCTGCCGCGAGGATTTCTAACTTAGCGTCAGCCAGATGACTGGAAGTATTAAAAATATTTCCGGCTAGTTTCACTAATTTGCCCTGATATCCCAACAACAAAACTGATTTTGCTCCCCGCAACCCAGCCTCGATCAACAACGCCCCGATCCAGTTGCCTGTTTGCACGATCGCCGTTTCTGGCACACCCATCTGTTGAGCAATATGCATGCCATGACTCCCAATGCAAAAGACTAAGTGAGAGTGCGATCGTACCTTGGTTTGCAAAATTTGACGCAAATCCTCTAAATGATCTTCGGCTGAAAGGGGTTGAGAAATGCCGCTAGTCCCCAACAGCGATAGCCCTTCCAACACTCCAAATGCTTCATTAGAGGTTCGTTGAGCCAGTTGCCGACCTTCTGGCATGATGATAGACACGGTGACCGTTTGGTCAGGAGAGATCAACGGCAGCAAATTTGCCTCAAACAATCGACGGGCATAGCGATAGATCGCCGGATCACCCGCTGTAGTTTTACCAATGCCTTCCCCAGCCTCTAAAATCAAAGAGTCTGACTGTCGGGGTTGGAGCTTGACCCATGCCCAAATGGGGGTGTTGCGGGTCAGATCTAAGTTGTCACCAGGATCACTGAGGGCGATCGCCAATGCGCTATCTTGCTCTAATCGAGCGACCTGTTGAATGGGAATTGTAGCTTCATTTGGCAATAAATCTAGCGTGACCACCTGCAAATCATCAGGCAGAGTATTTTGGAGATGTAATAATGCTGCTTTAGCCGCAGCGACTGCAAAGACAGGAAGCGTATAACCAGTACGAGCCATTAAAGAGAGTAGGGAACGGGTAATGGGCAGTGGAGAATTAAATGTAGGACAGATGACGCTAGGCTAACCCAGGCAGACATGAGGTTTCATGCCTTTACTAAACTACAACGAATTCAGCTTACCGATTTAGCTTTTTGGCGGTGCTGATCGACGGTATGAATTTCATTAAGGCGTTTTGCAAAACGTCCCTGTTGCAAGGATCAGCGTTCATGAACCCTATCTCAATCGTCTCGACAGTTGCTATACCTGCCCTAAATCAGTTGTGCGATGAGCAGGGTGCGCCTCTCACAACCCATTTGGGATTGCTATATACCTGGTTAGAAGTAGGGTGTTGAGGGACATGACTAAAAAAAAGCGAGTATTGATTCTCGGTGGAACGAGTGACGCGGTCGATTTAGCCATACAAGCAGCGGCAATATCAGGCATGGAGGTGATTGCTTCACTGGCAGGTCGGACTCGTCAACCCCTGATATCGTTTGAAAAAACGCGAATTGGCAACTTTGGAGGAATAGCAGGACTCACAGAGTATCTGCGCCAACACAGCATTGATGTGTTGATTGATGCGACCCATCCCTTTGCCGCCCAAATTTCGTTTAATGCCGTTGCTGCTGCCACCGCAGTTGGTATTCCCCAGGTCATGCTGCTTCGTCCTGCATGGAAACCTGCATCAGCAAATCACTGGATTGAAGTAAACAGTCATGCCGCAGCAGCAGCGATTTTACCCACATTAGCTCAGCGTGTGTTTCTCACCGTGGGTCGGCAAGAACTCCATGTCTACGCCTATTTACAAGATCTCTGGTTTCTGATGCGAATGATTGAGCCACCTTCACCCCATGCACCCCTCCCCCCTGGAACAGTGTTATTAGAACGGGGACCTTTTTCACTCGACGAGGAGCGATCGCTATTACAACAGTATGAGATAAGGGCGATCGTTAGTAAAAATAGTGGTGGTGATGCCACCTATGCCAAGATTATTGCTGCACGAGAGTTAAGCATTCCTGTGGTGATGGTGCAACGTCCACCTGTCCCCTGTTGTGAGCAAGTTGCAGATGTCGAGAGTGCTCTCTGCTGGCTCAAGAGAGTATTAGAATTGAACGATTAGCCACCCAATTTCAAACGGCGCAAGGCAACTCCCGTTACTCGATCAATTGCCGTCACCCCTTCTACTTGGGTTGTTGACCAATCTTCTAATCTATTCCCTGCTTCTTCAAAGCAAACTTGATCTGTGGGTGAAGCGATCGGATTCGTCGATTGGAGGCAGGGCTTAACACAGTGATATCAAACACTATTTATACCCATAGTGGTACCTCAATTCATTTAAAGCCATAATCTAAAACAGCAATCCTAAAAGTTAAGCATCTCCTTACCGTTCTGATAGAGAGATGCCTGATACCATACTTATTCAATTAATTAAACAGAGACGATTGGGTTTCCTAATGACGAAGAGCCTGTTCCCTCACTCCTTTATTCCTGAGGTTTGCGAGTGCGACGAAACTGCTGAGAGAGATCATCAATAATCTCATCTAGCCCCAAGTTTTTTCCAGACATCTTGGCCGAGTTATACGCCAAGCGTGCAGCAGCATACGCTTCACTGCCTGCCACTATTTGTGTATCTTCGAGCAACTCGCGTAAGTGATTCACCGCTTGCAGAATAGGATTCAACGCCTCAAATAAGGCTAAGTCGCGTCGGGCTTCTTCAACATTTAAGTGGCGAGGCATGATGTCATGGTGTTGTGTTGCCATGTTGAGGGCTCGAACGGTAAAGGTTTGAGCTTTGCGCCCCATTTTGGTGATCTGGCGTCGCTCTTGCGTGGATAAACCCACTAAGGGCAGTTGCTCACGAATGGTTTTAAGAGCAGTAATGATATCTTCCATTTCCTGCTGAGTCAGTGTTGCATCGATTGTTTGATTCATTATGATTGGGTCCTTTTGATTCAGCTAAATGCACCAACTAATGCGTTAGTTTATCAATGCCCAAAGTTTAAGCAGTTCCAACTCCGTATCGATACTGAAAAGTCTCCTTATGATGAAACAAGAGTCGGTAATTCCCAGTGGTGAGTCTTTAAATTTCTATTTTGATATGCGTCATTTCTACTTTTGGCTATATCGCTTTAATTTTTGATTGCGTCGTTTCTATTTTGATCTGCGTCGTTTCTATTTTTGGTAGTGCCAATTGAGTTTTTGACTGCGTCGTTTCTATTTTGATCTGTGTCGTTTCTAGTTCGCTTTGCGCTGACGCCCATTACAACCCCGTTGCCGGAGTCCAATATAGAAACCCGATAAAGGCTAAACCTTTTACCTGAGAGATCTTTCAGGTGAGTCTGTCAACGCTTGCAACAACATGCCCTTGAGATGGCAAAAACCATCTCACAAGCCCTCTACCTGAGAAACCCACTACGCAAACTTTTTGAGCGTTATCAACTTGAGATAAAGTTCCATTCTGATTACGATCGAGTAGCTTGTGATATCGCGCCATCTCTTTAAAGAATTTCCAGGTTGTGACAATGACAATCTTCCGTTTTGAGCGTGCCCTATGAGATCAGCAAGGCTTTAGTCCCAGTAGTGTTGGCAGTATTGACTAAGCACTGGTAAATCAAATGCAAACACTTGGTTAAAGAAATCTAACAAGCTGATAGATTTTAAGATTCCCTCGCGTATTTTGGAGATGGCTGTGAGGGACTTAATCACAAGCGATGAAAAAAGACTTTAATTACTACGCTAAAAAATTTGCAAAGCTCAATGTTAACCGAAATAGGGGAGTGAACGCTCCGCACAAACCAATCCTCTTGCTAGCGGTTATAGAATTAATTGAACAGAGAAAGATTGAAAGCAACCAGGTTTATCTTTCTCCAGAGCTAATTGCTACCTTTTTAAAGTACTGGTCTAATTTAGTCACAACCCATCATCAGTCAAATATTTCGCTTCCGTTCTTTCATTTAACAGGCGATAAATTTTGGCACTTGACTCCTAATATGAGCTATGAAGGAAACCTTTCCTCTATCAAACCAAGCTTATCGGTTCTGCGAAATGCGGTGAGATACGCTTATACCGATCCTAACCTATTTGAGCTATTGCAATCTCCTACCGCACGACTTCAATTTGCAAGTATCTTAATTCAAACATGGTTTCCTCATCAAGAGATTCAGCTTCAAAAACTCTATGAAGTGGACGAATTTGAAAACATCCAGCGTAAACTGGCTGAACAAGGGGGAGCAGTTTATAAGATAGAAGATTTAAAGGATGAAGAGAAAATATTTATCAGAAATGCAGCGTTTAGAAGAGTGGTCGTCTCTCTCTACAAACAGCGTTGCGTTTTCTGTAAACTAAAAGTGATTAGCCAGGATAATCAGAATATTGTAGATGGCGCACACATCAAGCCGTTTTCTGAATTTTGGGACGATCGCTTTGATAATGGTATTTCTCTCTGCAAAAACCATCATTGGGCGTTTGACCACGGTTGGTTTGGCATCGATGACAGCTACAGAATTGTTGTACCTAACGATCGCTTTTATGAAGAGACTCCAATAGCTACAAAGTCAATCCGAGACTTTCATGGAAACCAAATCCTGATGCCAACTCAACTAGAGTATCAACCGAGAATTGATGCCTTAAAATGGCATCGCAATTATTGGAAGATTGCTTCGTGATTTTCGGCTGTATTGGAAGGGCGATCGCACATCCTATCACCGTACTTGACTCTCGGCTGTTGTAGCAAGACTTTCAGAATTGCAGAGGCAATCATATTAAAGATTACGCTGATTGCCTAATCATTAATTCCATAGTTTGCACAGCTATCTCAAATCTATCAATTATGATCTGAAGCTGTTTTACATTTTCTTCCATCTCTAAATTTTGGGCTAAAGCTAATGCTTGCTCCAAACACTTTCGTCCTTGTGTTGTTCTTGAACTAGAAGAAGCTGTCCTAAAAGCCCTAAAGTTACTGGTTGATCCTCCTGACAGTCCTTATTCATTTGAAACTCTAAAGCCTGACGAGCGTTGAGCACACAACCATAAGTTGAGCAGGCTACAAGGCATAAGTTGAGCATAATCCAGAGAACTGGGAGCCTGAAATCCCTATCTCTCCGATCTCAAATTCTAGTCGGTTTCGCCCAAAACAAGCATAATGTGAGCATCATTCAAAATACAAGCCATAAAGTGAGCATAATTTGAGAACCTCTGAAAAGCTTACTGCTACTTGATTGTAACGATAAAGCTTCCGACATAGAAAAATAATCGTCAGGTTCAGATGTGGCAAAAGCCTATTTAGCCTCCCCATTCGCTCTGTAAACAGTACCCAAGCCTCTTACCCTATAGCTGGCTCTATAAGGTGAATCAGTTGAGCTATTCACTATTCCAGCTTCTGTAGGATCTGCTGCCATTGCTCGATTTGCCGCCGTAACCCAATGGCACGCTCGTTAAGGGGGGATGCAGGAGAATCGCCCTCTGCTGATTGGTCTTCCAATAAACCTGCTTCAGTTGATTCCGCCAATTCAGCTTCGGCTTGAGCGATCGCCTGCGTCAGAATTTTCCCAGGCTAAGTTTCTCCTCTTTAGATAAGGGCACTGTTCCGGGAGGCGCAATCAGTCCACGAGCAAGACGTTCTACAACTTCGCTGCGGCTGATACCGATTGATTTAGCCTGCTGGTCCAGGCTTTCTCTTGCTGTTGGTGTTAAGGACAGCAAAGTGTCTACCTTGACCTCATCATAAAATTCGCCAACCCCTTTACGGCTCTTATGCCCCTTCTTTGCCATAGCTTCGTCCGCTAACGTCAGTGGCAGGTGACATATGCCACCTATTGACGGAGCCAGAGAATTGACTTATAAGGTGGTATATGCCACCTGAATCCAGGTGGATGTTCATTTTGCTTAAGCCAGTGTTTAGATTTGCCGTCTCACACTGGCTTAATTTCTCCCTCCCTTTTGGGGTTGGAGTTCTTACCCATCATGCGGCACAAGAGACTTTCTGGCAAAGGTTTAACCGCTGGGTAGTGTTTTGTCTGTCAAGTTGGATGCTTGGCTCTAGCCTGGCTCTGATGCTTGCTGCTGAACAAAACGGTAGAAGTACCACAAAAACAAGTTTTTACTTGACTCTGCGATTGAGCAGGTAATTTTTCTCTGCCTAATTCAGGGAATGTTTTGGTGCAGCAAGTTGGATAGTGGATCGTTTTGCGGTAGAGGCGATCGTTCATTAACCCAAATCAACTGGAGAAATCTTCCCGGATCGATGCCCGAAATATCACCCTATTCCCATCGACTGGATCGGCTACGCTACATTCCAATGGAGCCTACTGATTATTGCAAACGTTGGGTGACTGCCGAGCCAGGGAAGGGCTATCTAAAGGTTTGCATCAACGTCCTCTCTGAAGCAACAGGGTTAAGTGCTGGCACCATTAAAAACTGGGGAACTGATTTTCATCGCCGACCACAGTACGTGTTGCGACTATTACGGCAAGCAGACCTGTTGAACCAGATTAAAGCACTTGAACAAGCAGGGCACCTGACCATACCCCAAGACTCACTACGAGACTAAATGAATTGGTCATAGATCGTGAGTAAGTCGCTCTAAAACCCCTTGTATCTCTCCTATGACTTGTTTATTCTCCTGAATGCATTGGTGACGGGCGATGCCTTCAACAATTTGAGGGCGATCGCACCTGCCATCTCTAAAACTAAATCAAGTGCAGTATCCAGACTGGTGTTACTCCCGGCTATGCCTCAGTTGTGATAGAGGAATGTTCTTAGCCCTTCTCCATCCAGGCAGTTTTGGACTGAAATGCCAGACTTCTGAATGCTGCTTATGAATTGATCACGCCCTGTACAGTAGTGTTCAGAATATGTTGCAGTCCCATCCTCTGTTTGGAATCTATCAATCCTTTCTGCGAGCTTCTGTTACTCGCTTCCATCCTGAACTGGAATTGCTTTGGCAACTGAACGACGACCTACAAGATGCCCCATTACCTCCCCTGTCGTCCATTGTGACTAAACTCTCCCTTTGCAATGAGGTGATTGAAACGGATACCACTCGTGTGCTCACGATGCCCGATTTCCACCTCTTTTTTCAAACCTGTCTGAAAAACTTCCGTGGAGCCTCCCAAGCTAAACTACTTTCCATTGACTCTGATCCAGACAACTGGAATCTTCACGACTTCAACGGGCAGATGGAACTCTTTGACTTTGAGCTATCGACTCAGCGCAGGGTAGAGGAGAATGGCAGAGCGTGCGTGATTTATTGTTATGCACTGTCCGTTCGCCTGCATGAGTTTACCGCAGATCTTGAAGGTGTTCAGATGGGACGGTTGTATGATTCCCCATTCAATTTTGTCAGCCAAGACTTTAAGAATCAGCAAGAAGAGATTGCTCGACAATTAGAAACTCAAATTTCCCAACAGAGTGACATTCTACCCCAACTATTGGAGGAAGCTAGTTGCATTATTTGCTACGCTGCACTTGCTTTTACTTTAGAAGCAAGAGTTGAGGCGTTTTGGCAGCACAAAGATGCCCCTTTGGAACAACTCCTCTCTACATTTACCCAAGTGCATACTTGATGCTGATTGTGCCTCTTAGTCTGTTGGTCAAAATGATGTCTGACTTTTTCGCTCATCTCCTTACGGTTCACCATGCTATGCAGGTCCAGTGTGATGCTGTGGTTGATGAACAATTGATGGAGCTTTATAGCCGTATCGCTCAACAGGTAATGCAAATACGGCAGGTTGAAGCTCCCTACTTGGAGCAGCGATCGCAGTTATTGGAGCAAATTCGTCCTTACTTGGAGGATGATGCACGCTCTGTACTGCCATTACCTGAATTCCAGCTTTTCGTAGAGCAATTCTTGGCTACCTGCAACTCTAGCC
>JANRJA010000070.1:0-18673 GCA_033764315.1 Oculatellaceae cyanobacterium bins.114 | reverse complement strand
ACCTTCTTCGATGACTTGCGAGCCTTGACCCGTTATCTGTATTTCGACAGTTGGGATCATCTGCTCACCTTTATGCTTGAAGGTCTAGAGTTGGAGATCCCACCCAACACCAGTTGAAATTCCATACTGAGAATTGCTGGGCGATCGCTTGCAAACTGGACTTAATGAGTACGTAGAATTATGCTGTTAAGATACGTTGGGGAAACTTAGTTGTTGCATTCTCCATTTCTAAGCTGTTGTCCTATGGCAGAGTTACGTGTGTGCCGTACAGTCCATGCACCGCCGCCCGATCGCATCTGTGATCTGGCAATTTCTGACCACTGGATATTCCTTTAGAGAGCTTCGCTAACGCTGCTGACGGGCTACCCTCAACCCTAGTTGGCAAACAAGGTCACCACTAAAGCCGATCGCCTCCCACTGACTATCAAATCATTATGGTGGATAGCACTGTACCAGACTGGAAAGCAAAACCAGGAGATTTGTACTGGGATCACCACCGACCAGAGGGAGCCGATGTGCAGATGGATGAAATCCCTGTTTTGTCACCACAATGGTGGATGCCGATGCTTGCTGTGCAGCTACCTGTGGATGTTCTCACCCCTGAAACGAAGTCATGCGATCGCTCCAAGATCGTTCTACTATGCCATTCCTAATGCAAACGAATTGTTGGCTGCTATAACTTGGTTGGAATTACCGTATCGTCAACAAAATTTTGCCCATTGATGTTCGGCTTTCTAGTCGTCGATGGGCTTCCGCTGCATCGTACAGGGGCAAAATGGAGTCAATCCGCAGATCTAACCAACCAGCACGAATGCCTTCAAGTACGCCATTTGCCCGTTGCAGCAACAATTCACGAGTCGTTGTCGCGTTGACCAGATTACCTCCTCCAACCTTGAGCGATCGCACAATCAAGGAAATTGGCGCAACCGACTCTGGCAGACCGCTCGACCAGCCATAGCTGACTACCGTTCCATGCATCGCAGTTGCTTCCAGACTGCCTGCAAATGTGGATTGTCCGACCCCATCCAACACCAAATCCGCACCCCTTCCTGCTGTTAACCGTTTCGTCTCAGCCACAAAATCTTGCTCTGTGTAGAGAATCACCTCGTCGGCTCCGGCGGCTCGCGCTACCTGCGCTTTTTCCTGAGTTGAAACGGTGCCAATGACTTTTGCGCCTAAATGCTTTGCCCATTGCACGACGAGCAATCCCACACCCCCGGCAGCGGCATGGACTAACATGGTCTTGCCAGGTTGTAGTGCTACGTAATCATGGATCAGATAATGAGCCGTCATACCCTGCAACGGAAAAGCGGCACCCTGTTCAAAGCTCACATCATTCGGCAGGGGAATGAGTTGGTCTGCGGGAACGTTACTGACTTCGGCATAAGAACCCAAAACATTACAATAAGCGACGCGATCGCCCACTTTAACGGTTGTGACTTCTGCCCCAACGGACTCCACAACCCCTGCCCCTTCTTGCCCCAAGATCAAGGGCAACGGTAGATCTTCTGGATACTCACCACTGCGTCGATAGACATCAATGTAATTTAATCCAGCGACTGCCAACCTGACTTGGGCTTCATTTGCACCGAGAGCAGTAGGTTCGTCTATTTCCTGCCAATGCAGCACGTCTGGTGTTCCATATTCTCTGATCTGAATGGCTTTCATCATTTGCCTCTGATTTACTTCAAGAACTTCTTTCACAGTAATCTTTGCTGTAATAGAAGAGAAGTATGCAAATCGGCAAAACATTTGTGCCTAAAACTCTAAAATGACAACCATCCTCAATCAGCTTCCAGAACTGATCGCCTTTGTTCAAAGCGTACAAACAGGAAGTTTTAGTGCTGCGGCTCGAAGCCTGAACACAACCCCTTCTGCTGTGAGTAAACGAGTGGCGAAATTAGAAGATCGCCTGAATGTGCGATTGCTGCAACGAACCACGCGATCGCTCAACTTAACCACAGAGGGAACCGCTTACTACGAACGGGTATCTCGCTTGTTAACGGAATTAGAAGACGCGAACGACTTGATCATGACGCGAGGAAAACCGCGTGGAAAGCTCACCATTTCTGCGCCTCTGGATTTTGGCAGATTAGTTCTGGCTCATTGGATGCCTGACTTTTTAGCACAATATCCAGAGGTGCAGATCGATTTGCGATTGAGCGATCGCTTTGTCGATTTGGTAGAAGAAGGAATTGATGTGGCAATCCGGATGGGAACTTTGGAAGACTCCAGTTTGATTCGCAAACACTTGGGCGAAGTCTCCTATGTGGTTTGTGCTTCACCGACTTACCTGAAAGCGCATGGAACCCCCAAAGCACCGGAACAGTTGGTCAACCACAACTGCTTACGTTTTGTGAGTAATGGACATCCCTTACCCTGGATGTTTGTGATGAATGGTGAATCACAGGATATTGCAGTCACCGGAACACTCGATTCAGACAATGGAGATGTATTGCGATTAGCAGCCCTGTCACACGTTGGGATTATTCGAGTTCTAGAGTTTCAGGTTGAATCTGAACTTCAGAACAAACGCCTTAGAAAACTGTTTGACGATGAGCTGTTACCCAGTCGGGTCATCCAAGCCGTTTACACACACAAACGCAATCTCTCACCCCGTGTGCAAGCCTTTCTTGAATTCTTGGTCACGCAATTCACTCGGTAGAAAGGTGAGATTCTCTCAACCTTTTTTTGCTGAATACTTTAAAGTGACTGGCATGATCTAAAGTGGTTGCCTACGCTTCTCTAGATTGCTTGACAACTCGCCTTCCCCAGGGTTTAAGTGTTGAAATCACAATGATGATAAATAGTAGTGAAGCTTGAACCACTGACCCAATCAACACACCCCTTGCATCAAACACGTACACAGGATTTTTCAATGCATTTAAACCTTCTGATAATGCAAGATCCTCAGCCATATTGCCCCAGGGAAATAACCAAAAGGTTCCAAAAATCATTAATCCTGTTGTCAAGATCCATTTGATGATCACCCAGTAAAATTTGAAGAAACCGTAGTTTGTTTGCCAACAAAGGATGGTCGCTGTCACAACTGAGCCGATCGCCGCAGGAATCACAATGAAATCATCCAGTAAATTAATCACTGAACTGAGTGCAAAGAGAATGTCGGCACTTCCTGTACTGTTATTCCTGGATGCAATCAAAAACATGCTGACAACTGCTCCAGTCCACAATGTAGCAAAACCAATATGAAATGATAAAACCCAATTCTTCTGTTGCAGGTTTAACTTGAAAGGTTTCTTATTCTTCTGCATTGGGTTAGGCGATACCTCTTTACCAGTTTCAAGTACTGTCATTGAAATCTCCTTCGACAGAAATTAAGTTTTCGGTAATCCTCTAAAAGTAATGATTTTTGAGTAAGGATATGCCATGCGGAACGTGGCATATCCTTGTTTAGGACTACCAAGTTTTCAATTAGTTGTGACAATGAATTCACGTGTAGAGTTACGTTGGCAAACTCTATTTCGCTACAATGCACTCAACCTGATAACAATTAGAATCCACTTGCTCAATCAAATTCTGAGTAGCAATAATCTGATGGGAGTTTGGCGTAGTATTTCCAACATCGTTACTTTGGTGTAAGTCGTGAAAACGAATCACTCGACTACCATCTAGGCTCCGCAATATTGTGGTTGAATCATCTGCCGTTTGCGAAGCGATCGCTGAGGTAGAACGGTGGGTTAGTTGTTCTAACAGAAATTGTTGATTTTCAGGTGCTACATGCAGTACATCGATTTGAGCTACTAAAGAGTCGTCACTTAAACTCAGGGGATGTTGTCTTGTCGTTAACGCTGTTTCGTAGTAGCGCAAATCCATCTGAACATTCAGCTCTTGATAACTAGCAAACCCAGCCGCAATTTCTGGATTGTGGTGAATTTCCCGACTTGCTTCCACGCTTTCCCATTGCACAACATTGACCACTCTAGAACTATCTAAACTACGGTGGATAGTCGCTTTGATAAATCCAGCTTGCCGACTGATTAAAGTTTCTGCATCTGATTTAATGCGATGAACCAAAGTGTTCTGTTTGGATGGTTCGACTGTAAATACATTGATAAACGTAGCAACATTCGGATCAATTAGGGCTGTCATCAGCATTACTCCTTGCCATTGATATGCTGAGTGTAGCGATCGCCCCTCACCTAAAGCTTGACCAGATTTGCTCAGGGTATGCAAATCTTGCTCAACTTACTACGATAATGTCCTAAATTCTTTGGGGGTCATTCCAACAGACCGGCGAAAGAGCCTGGTAAACGAACTATGGTTGCTGAAACCAACTGCAAATGCAATTTCAGTAATTGTTTGTTGAGTAGTCAGCAACAATTGCTTCGCACGATCAATGCGACAACAAGTCAAATATTGATGAGGCGCAACACCAATTGACTGCTTAAATAAACGACAGAAGTGATACTGACTTAAATTCAGTACCCCTGCGATCTCTGATAAAGCAACATCTTGGTCAAGACGCTCTTGGATGTAATCAAACACCTTCTGTAGCTGATGCTCCGACAACTGACCTTTGTGGGCTGGCTCAGATTGAGCATGCCAAGCTGAGTACTGTCTTAGCAGATGAATCACTAATCCAGTCGCGAGCGATTCCCCAAATATTCGACCAGCAGGATGGTTTGCTTCAACATCCACTTTCAGAGCCAGTCCAATCTGCTGTACGAGCGGATCACTGATGCCAATGTGGGGAAGCAATTCGATCCGCTTCATTCGCATCGATTCGTAAGCAACTTGCTCAAAAAACTTGGGCGAAAAGCCCAGCAGTGAAAATTCACCCGCCTCATGCCAAAGCGATGCGTATTGAACTCCAGCGGGGATAAGCAGCATTTCACCTGATTTGCAGAAACAGTTTTGAAATTGCCCCCCAATCTGATGTTCGGACTCAACTGGATGCCCACTGCGTCCCGTAATCCCAATAATATGCTGCGTCCACTGATGGTCAGGGCTTTGATGGGCAGGGTGGTCATAATGCTGAAAGAAAATACCGTTCCACCTCGACTGTTCACTCGACAAAATAGGACGAGCTACAAGGGCAGGGTGGGTATGTTTAGCCATATCAACCTGCGGAAGGTTATCCAGGGTAGACATGATCGGTGAGACAGGGATTACTACTGCTCATAGTTTAACGAGGAAGTCTTCAATCATTCATCTGCCTTTACAAAGACCGAAGGCTAATGGCTTCCTCATCAGCTTTTGGCTCAATGGTAATAGCGTCAAGTTGAACCCTAGTTGAGTCTGCATACCTGGTTAATGCCTATAAATACATAGAAGTAGAAACATTCAGGAACCTCCCGATGAAACTACTACACACTGGATTAATGCTCGGCGTGGTGTTGGTTACTACGATCGCAACTCCCCTCACAGCCTCTGCCACTCGCGAACCAAAACCCGTTCAAAATGTAATGGTGATGCCGTCTCAATCCGCTCAAAGTAGCTCTGAAGAGCTAATTCGGGAGGCTATTGAACAGGGGGTCAATGCCTTAGAGGTTGAAGATTATGAGACTGCTTTGACGGCTTTTGATCGGGCCATTCAACTCGATCGCACGATCGCACCTGTGTGGATGGGGCGCGGTTATGCCCTTAATGCTTTGGGGCGTTATAGCGACGCTGTCACTGCCTTTCAGCAGGCGGTGCGCCTTGACAATAATTTGTATGGTGCCTGGGTTGGTTTAGGGATGACAACCGATGAAAATGGCTTTCCTGAACAAGCATTAGCGTCTTACAATCGAGCTATTCAATTAGATGCGACCCGTTTTGATGCCTGGTATCATCAGGGCGTTACGTTGCTGCGGTTAGAGCGATATGAACAGTCCTTAAGCTCGTTTAATCAAGCTTTGCGGATCGAGCCAGAAGATGAATATACCTGGTATCAGCGAGGTTTTGTGTTGGGACAACTGCAACGGTATTCAGAGGCGATCGCTTCGTTTGATCGAGCCCTTGCCATCAACCCCAACAATGCTGAGGTGTGGTATTACAAAGGTCTGGTGTTAGCCGTCTCAGACCGTCCTGAAGAGGCGATCGACGCAGTCAAGCAAGCTTTGGCATTAGTGCCTAATTTTGCAGAGGCTCATGCTTTACTCGCTCAACTGCAAAATGTTTCAGTCAATCAACGACCGTTATCTCAGCGTTTCTAGAGGGGATGCCACTATGGAGATCAAGCCTGTCACTGCAAAGTCTATTCCAGTGTTCTTAAAATGGACAGTCCTTGTTCTCTTAGGGATTGGTATTCTGTTTCGATTTAGTCATTTGGATCGGCAAGTTTATTGGCATGACGAAGTCTTTACGTCGCTTGAGGCAACAGCACACACTGGATCAGAGCTTAAAGAAGACCTATTTATTGGCAAGGAAACCGTTCCCTCAACCTTGTTAGCGTATCAGCACATTGACCCCACCCGGACATTATCGCAACTCATTTTTGGCATCGGAAGTGAAGATCCGCAGCATCCCCCGTTGTTTTATCTGTTCATGCACTTTTGGATGCGGGCTTGGGGGGACTCGATTTGGGTCACTCGCAGTTTCGCGGCAGTTTTGAGTTTGCTGGTTTTTCCGGCGGTCTATTGGCTGTGTTGGGAGTTATTTGCGTCTCCGGTGGTGGGATGGGTGGCGATCGCCCTTTTAGCTATCTCCCCAATCCATGTGGTATATGCTCAGGAGGCACGAGAATATAGCCTGCTGACGGCTTTGACGTTGTTGAGTAGTGCGGCGTTGCTTCGGGCAATTCGAGGTGATCGATGGCAGAACTGGGCGTTATATGGAATCACGTTAATTCTGTCGTTTTACACAGCGGTCTTTTCTGCTTTGGTGGCGTTTGGTCATGGAATTTATATCATCTGCACTCAGCCCACTCAGATCCAATCTGTTGAGGATGGGTTCCAGATTCAGTGGCAACTCACTAGACGAGCGATCGCATTTTTGCTGACAGGGGCGATCGCGGTTGTGGCATTCACTCCCTGGTTTTATTTCCTGAAAACGTATTCCCATGTCTTGAATGCTTCCGCAGGCTGGGTTGCAATTTCTTTACCCTTTGACACGACCGTTAAGTTGTGGATGCTAAATCTGATCCGCGTTTTTTGGGATGCCGATGTGAACCCATTGGTAGCTGATGCACCGTTCAACTGGTTTGTTGTTATTCCAGTGGTGCTATTAGAGATGTATGCCGTTTACTCCTTCATTCAAAAAGCACCCAAGACGTCTTGGCTGTTTGTGGTGACATTATTGGTGGGGACATCACTGCCCTTAATCGTGCCAGATATCCTATCAGGTGGACAGCGATCGACGGTGACTCGCTATTTTTTGCCATTTCTACTGGGGTTGCAAATTGCTGTCGCCTATCTAATTGCTCACCTATTGGTCACAACAAAACGCTCTTATCAAGCTATTGGCATCTCCTTGTCAGCTGTACTAGCGATCGCAGGTATTGTTTCTTGTACCCTACATTCGCAGTCTAATACCTGGTGGAATAAGATCATGAGCTATCACCATCCTGAAATTGCTCAAATTCTCAACACGAGCAATCACCCCATTTTAATGACAGATGGCTACAGCTATAACCCTGCCAATTTAGTGTCACTGAGCTACTTACTCAACGACACCGTTACCCTCTTGCCAATGGTAGAAGTCGGAATTTTCTTAAACGTTCCAACGATTGCTGATCGATCTCAACCAATCTTTTTACTCAATCTGCCCGACTATTTTAGACGCGAATTTTTAGCGAAATATGGTGGTCAGTTTCAACCTGTTGTTGGAGAACTTTGGGTTTGGCAGCGTTCCTAGTCGTCTGATAGGTTGGTGCGAGATAAAAAGGGGTGAGCAAAAACAGCGGCTTGAGTGCGATCGCGCAGATTTAAGCAACTCAAGATTTTGGTGACGTAGTTTTTTACTGTTCTCTCGGTGATACATAAAGCAGCAGCAATTTCGCGATTGTTAGCTCCTTTGGCAATCAAGTCTAAAACTTCTCGCTCGCGTGGGGTCAACTGCAATAGCTGCGGCGGCAGGGAGGCCGAATCGATGGTTGATCCACCGGGATTGGCTACAGCTTTTTCAAATAATCCTGGTCCTAAGTGGGTATAGCCTTTGTAGATCGAGCGAATGGCGGTGGCAAGTTCGTCGGGTGGGGTGTCTTTTAATAAATATCCCTTTGCCCCAAAACGCATCGCTTGAGCCACATATTCATCATCGTCAAAGGTGGTCAACATCAACACCCGGGTTTCTGGAAACTGCTCGCAAATCGCCTGGGTTGCGGCTACACCATCCATCACAGGCATGCGAATATCCATCAACACGACATCGGGACACAGGGCTTTAACTTGGGCGATCGCTTGTTGACCATTTTCGACATCTCCGACGACTTGCAAGTCTGAATTGGCGTTGAGCAAGCTTTTTAACCCGTGACGGATGAGGAGTTGATCGTCTACTAACAATACTCGAATCATGCGACCCTCCTGATAGCGGAATATAAGCAGTCACCCGGCATCCCTGACCGGGTTCGCTCAAGGTGTTAAATTGCCCCCCCAAAGCACTCGTTCGTTCTCGCATACCTTGTAAACCGAACCCTGAGGTGTTTTGCAGAGGGTCAAATCCCTTGCCATTATCCTCCACAATGAGATGCAATACATCCGCTTTGATTTGCAACACAATCATCACCTGGTTTGCCTCACTGTGTTTAGCCACATTGGTCAAGGCTTCTTGCAAAATGCGATAGATCGAACTGCCCAATTCAGAGGGAAGTTGAGCCAAGCCCTCAATCATGCAAGTTGGCATTAACCCGGTTGTTTGATGGAATTGTTGAATCAGTCGGGCGATCGCAGTTTCAGGTGATTTTCCTCGCAGTGGATCAGCCCTCAACGCGGCGATCGCCTGTCGGACATCCTGGAGTGCTGTAAAGCTGAGCCGTTTTGCTTCTAACAAAAAGGTCTTAGCTTGTGTGGTGTCAGATTGCCAAAACAGCAACACATTTTCGAGTTGAATCATTTGGGCGGTGAGGGAGTGCCCCAGAGAGTCGTGAATCTCGCGGGCGATGCGGGTGCGTTCTTGCAAGGTGGCTTGGCTTTCAATTTGCAGGGCATAGTGTTGCAGTTGCTCATGGGCGATCGCCAATTCTTCGCGGCTCTGACGCTCTGACAACAAAGCGTTGATCAACAACAAAATAAATAACAACGTCAACCCAAATGAGAAAGAAATATTTAAGCTAGCGGCTAGGATTGTGTACCGCAACTGCTCCGGAGCAATCAGTTGGGGCATAGGAGGAAAAGATTGCAGATGCAGCCATAACATCATCAAAAATGAGACCAACGTGATGCCAGCGGTCAAGAGACGACCGGGCAAACGGCACATCAAACAACTACGAATCACCACAATCACGTGTAATGCTGGAGAGAGGCTAATGGATTGCCCTAACAAGATCGGCAGCCACATCAACCCAAACTCTAGAGCCGTTAGCAAGGTGACGCGAATGGGCTGATGTGGTCGGGGCAATAATCCAACCCCAGCGAACCCCACAATCACTAACAAATTTAAGATAGAGACTTCGTTGGGGGGCGGGTTAAAAGGGCTGGGGAGGATGGCGTTTAAGACTGCAATTCCTAGTAACACCCATTCCAGGGAAGACATGAGTCGCTGAGGATCGCGATAAATGGGGATGGATTGCTTCACAAATCTCCAGGGTGATATACGCTGACTAGCTTAAGATTCTAAGTTTTCGTATTTTGTTTTCGTATTTTAATGTCTATGGCACCTGTCAAGACAGTGGAGACAAAGGGTATGGTGGCTTGTGGTAACCAGGAGTTTCACCGCCTTTGCACCCCGTCCTAACTAACCCTTCGATGGCTATAACAATACTTTGGACGCTTTTGCTACTTTAATCTATGGCTCATTTTTTCTACCAGGGACAATAGTCCTACTCAGTGACTCAGGCTATGACTTTAGTACCAGTTTAGATTGAGGACTTTGACCTCAGTTAAATCTAGCTAAATCAGGACTTTCGCCTCCTGTTGTCTCGCTGTCAGGTTCTTAGGATTAAGCCAAACCTGAGACAGTAAAGGAAAAAGCTGTGAGATTAACTGGTGCCTCAATTCATCTATTTATGGCAGGAACCGTTGTGCTAATGGGAGTTCAACCTGCTCAAGCCAGTGAGACTCAAATTACGGCGGTGCAACTCAACCCTGCTGATGGTGGATTAGAACTCATTCTAGATACATCCACGGCTAACTCTACGCCTCAAAACGCCACGAGCAATCATCCTCAAGTTGTGGGGAGGTATGAGAATCAGTGGGTGGTTGACATCCCCAATAGCCGTTTGACCTTGAGCCACGGCAATGGATTTCTGCAAACCAACCCAACTCCTGGCATTAGCTCGGTCATGGTGAACCAATATGATCGCGATCGCGTTCGCATTACCGTAACGGGCACAACAACCGCCCCTAGTGGCGAGATTGCCCAAGCGACTGGAGAAAACCTAGCATTTACAATCATTCCTCCGATCCATTCTCAAACCAGTGACTCACTACCCCTGCCCCCTGCCGATTTACCCCTATCGCAGGCAACTCCGTTCCGCTCGGCACAGGTTCCTGCAAGACCAGAGGTTTTGGTACCAAATCCCACGATTCAAATTGAGGGAGATTTGCCCGATCGACCTGCCGTTCAGCAGGTGCCCCTACAACCAAGAGCGATCGCCCCTCCATTAGGCGATATTGCGGTCTCTAATGTGGATGCCTCCCCCAGTTTTGTGAATTTAGGAACATCTGAGCGAGTGCCTCGATTGGTGTTGCGAGAAGCCCGTGTGCGGGATGTGTTAGCCCTACTTGCACGAGCCGCTGACCTGAATCTGGCCTATGACGAGACGCCACCCCCTGGGCAAGGACAGGAAAATGCGGCTAACCCTGTGGAACCCACCATTTCGTTAGACATTGAGAATGAGCCAATTCAAGATGTGTTTAACTATGTATTGCAACTTACTGGGTTAGAGGGAAATCGTCGGGGACGCACTATTTTTGTCAGTACCCGCTTGCCTAATGCCGCTCGCAACTTAAGCTTTCGGAGTTTGCGCTTAAATCAAGTGCAAGTAGGCACAGCACTTAATTTTTTAGTGGGTATGGGTGCAGAGAGTGCGGTTAGCCGAGAACGACTGATCACCAGTGTGAATGCGGTTCCGGTGCAGTTTCCACAGGGCAATGAGTCGCCTTTTTCACCTGCTGTTACACAAACTCAAACCACCACTGAACAGCGCATTGAAACGCAACGAGTCAGCTATGAAGACACCACTCCTCCCTTACGGGGATTGCTGGTATTAGGGGATGAGCGCACGAATACTTTAACGATGATTGGCACGCCGAGGCAGATTGAACTCGCCACTTCTGGGCTAACTCAGTTGGATGTGCGGCGGCGTCAAGTCGCGGTGAATGTGCAAATCGTAGATGTTAATTTATCGGCGATCGAAACGATTGGGGCTAGTTTTTCCTTTGGTATTGGTGATGTCTTTTTTCAAGGGTTAGAATCTGCCAATCTGGATGGGGCAGGCTCAGTCAACGTCAATGATTTCACGGGCACTGCCACGAGCAATGCTTTTACGGCCTTGCTTGAAGCAGAAATCACCAGCGGCAATGCCAAGATTTTGACTGACCCAACCTTAATTGTTCAAGAAGGTCAACGCGCCACGGTTGCTCTGACTCAAGAGGTGCAAACCTCCACGGGCACTACCACGTTTGACGATGAGGGGAATGTGGTTTCCTTTGATCAAGATGATCCACGGGCGGCAGGTCTGACGTTAGTGATTGAGGTCAGCCGCATTGATGACAACGGTTTTGTGACGCTATCGGTTGCCCCCACGGTCACGGCTCCTGTAGGACAACAAACCAATCCCGATGACTCAGTCACGACTTTGCTCTCGTCGCGATCGCTGGAGTCGGGTCAGGTTCGGTTGCGGGATGGACAAACTCTAATTCTCACCGGCATCATTCAAGATTCCGATCGCGTTACGGTTTCTAAAGTGCCTCTTCTGGGTGACATCCCCTTGTTAGGGGCATTGTTTAGAAGTACCAATCGGCAAAACGAGCGACGAGAGGTGATTGTGCTATTGACGCCCCAAGTCATCAATGATTCTGACCAATCTACATTTGGTTATTCCTACACTCCTAGTAATACGGCTCAACAACTGTTACGGCGATCGCCACCCTAACCTATGACACAGGTGCAATGCTTTGAGAAAGCTCTTTGTTGAGTTTAGTCAAGCTCTTCTGGAACCCTAAAAAGTAACTGAGTAGTTAGTTGTATAGAAACTCAGCTCCACTTAAAAGGAGGGTGTTGTCATGAGAGCCTCTCGCTTCATTGCGCTCTTAACGTTGACTCTTTCATTGATGGTTATCTCTAAACCAGTCTTGGCTCATTCTGATGTTGAATATCGACAGTTGTTTCGACAAGGGTTAGCTGCCGAGGAAGATCAAAATTTTGCTCATGCCGAATCGATTTGGCAGCGACTCTTACGAGAATATGGGGATCTGCTCAATCGAGATGCTAGGGCGACGCTATATACTAACTTAGGGGTTTCATTAGCCCATCAAGAACGCTGGCAGGAAGCCACTCTAGCTTATCAACGCTCGATCGCGTTGCATCCGACGTCGCTGGGTTATAACAATCTTGGGGTAGCCTTGCGGAATGCAGGACGAGTGGAAGAGGCGATCGCCACGTTTCATCAAGCATTGACCTACTCAAATGAAGACGCTACAGCGACAAATGCCTACACGTTAGTTCACTTCAACTTGGGCGACATTTTGCAACAGCAAGGCAACTTGGAAGCTGCGCTGGCAGAATATCAACAAGCTTTGACGTTTGATTCTAATTTTAGAGCGGCTGAAGAGCAGATCCGGCGTATTCAACTGGCACTCCACAAGACTGCGAGTGCTTGACTTAGCCCAAGATTATAAGACCAAGTTGAATTGAAAAGGCGACGTTGAAGCCCCACACCCCGTCCTAACCTGGGTAGTCAACAAGTAAGGATATGCCGTTCTCCGCGCGGCATATCCTTACTCAAAAATCATTACTTTTAGAGGACTACCCTAACCTGAATGACTACGGCTATACCAAACAAGAGAGTCAGATAAAAGTTGAACGATCGCTGTAATACCTTCACTGCCATTTGCAAGTACTTCATTCCTCTGCACTCAGAATAAGCCCCAAATCGTAAGGTAAGCACTGCCCACCCTATTCAAACAGAGATGCCTTTATTGGTGCTGGCAAAAGAGTGTCGTTTGAGTGCTGTCTAGAGGGTTTGTGCAGCATCAAAAACACAGCAGGAACAAAGTAAATCGACAATAGGGTGACACCTCCTAAGCCACCTGCAATGACGATCGCCAGTGGGTTCCAAAAGCCTGTGGGGTCAAACAACAGGGGTGTGAAACCTGCCACATCGGTGATGGTAGTTGCCACTAAGTGACGCGTGGCGTGAACAACGACCTGTTGAATGGCAGTCCGATCTCCCTGTTTGGCAGCGTCATTGCTTTGTAGGGCTGAGACGATGACGGTTGCCTCATTCACTCCAATGCCAATCAAGCCAATGGTGCCTAAGATGGCGGTGAAACCGAAGGGATAGCCTGAGATCCATAATGCCAGCAAGCCTAAACCCGCCGAAAGGAGGGCGATCGCCCCAATGCTAGCGGCCAGTGCAAAGGAGTTAAACGTGAGTACCAGAGTAGCAACCATCAATACCGTTAATACGGCAACCGTTGAGAGTAAGTTGGCAATCGATTCACCCCGTTCAGCAGACTCGCCGCCAAACTCCCAGGTATATCCGGTTGGCAATTGCCATTGGCTTTGTTGCAGGTGTTGCTCAAATTGACTTTGCACGGTTGCAGGCAGAGTGCCCGCGGTGAGAAAGACCTGCACGGTGTTTACCCGCTGTCCATTGCGACGATTGATAGTGGGCACATCGGGCACCAGCGTCACCTGTGCCACTGACGAAAAGGGAATGGGTTGGGTACGTGCTCCACTGGCTAATAAATCTAACCCGGCAACCTGGTTTAGATCGGCTCGTTGGGCATCGGCAAGACGCACTCGCACGGGTAACTCTTCGGTCTGCTCTAAAATGGAACCCCCGATGGCCCCTTCTAAAGTGGTGTCAAGCTGATGGGCGATCGCTGCTCGATCGAGTCCTACCAGGCGTGCCTGTTCTTCATCGACAGCGATCGCTAATTTGGGTTGGGCTTCGGTCAAACTGGCGCGAGTGTGAACGACTTCAGGAATGGGCTGAAACTCACCTCGAACATGTTCGCCCAGTTGCCGTAAGGTGTTCAGATCTGAGCCATACAGCCGCACCTCAATCGGGGCATCGTAGGGCGGACCCTGTTCAATCTGTCGCACCATCACACGAGCTTTGGGAAAGGCTTGATTTAACTCAGTTTGCAAGGTTTGAATCACCGGAGCAGGTAATACGCCTGACTGCAATTGCACCCAGCCCTGGGCGTAGTTCGATTCGTTTTCACGCTTGCCAACCACATTGTAATAAAACATGGGGGCACTCTTGCCCAAAAACCAATGCACCTCTGTCACCTGAGGATGATGCAACATTAGCTCTCGTGCGGCGGCGGTTTGGGCTTGTGTTTGGGTCAATGAAGTTTGCTCTGGCAACTCAAAATCGATGTAAAACTGATCGCGTCCTGTAGGTGGAAAAAATTGTTGGTTGAGATGGGGAGCCACGGCAAACCCCATGACCGGAAGGATCAGACAGAGGGCGATCGCCAAGATGGGTCGATGCAATGCGGCACTTAAACTGTGACGATACTCCTGGGTCAACCGGGGAAAGGACACTCCCGTTTTAGCCCATTGGGGTAAGCGCAGGTCATGTCCCCAGCGATGCAATAGACCTGAGAGCGCAGGCAACACCGTCAGAGAGATAACAAGGGAACTGATCAAGCCCAAAATACCGCTGAGTCCAATGGTGCCTGTGAATTCGCCCACGCTGCCAGGTTGCAGTGTAATGGGCATAAATGCCAGTACGGTTGTCAGAGTAGAACTAGCCAGGGGAATCGCCATATGATGGGAGCTATCAGCGATCGCCTGAATGGGTGTCATCCCTTGATGTAAGCGCACCTGCACCTCGTCTACCATGACGATGGCATTGTCGATCAACAGACCAATAGCAATGATCAACCCGGTTAACGACATCTGATGCAGCGGCACGCCTAAAATTTGCATCCAGCCAAACACCAGCAAACAGGCTAATGGGGAGGCGATACCGACGACGAGTGCCGATCGCCAGCCCATCATGACGGTGATCACTAAGGTCGCCAACAGAGAGCCGATCAACAACTCTTGCAACACGCCATTAATGCGCCGATTGACGTAGCGACTCTGATCGAGAATGGTGTGAATCGTAATTCCAGTAGGCAGTTGAGTCTGAAAGTCTTGCAACATTTGACGGGCAGACTGAGTCCACTGATCGACGCGACGAGCCGAATCAAGGGTAGCCGCCAGAGCGATCGCAGGTTTACCTGTCACAAATGCCAAATTATCGGCGGGTTCTCGAATGGTGCGATGCACCTCAGCGATGTCTCCCAAGCGGGCAACCTCTCCCCCGGTTGCAGTGCGAATGGGAATGGCCCGAATCCGCTCTAGGGAGTTCAATTCATCTGACAGTTCAAATACCAGATCTTGGTTGGGGTTGCGGAGTTGTCCGGCACTGACTTTGGCATCACTGGCTTGAATCTGCTCTGCTAGTTCTTGCGTTGTTACACCCAGCATGGCTAGATCGCTCTGCCGGATCTCCACCCGAATTTCTTCCTGCGGGTCGCCAAACACCTCGACCTGATCGGTTCCAGGAAGAAATCCTAATTTGTCTTCCAGGGTTTCTGCCCAACGTCGCAAAATGCCGTAGTTGACAGGAGCCTCCGACGTCCAAACTAACCCCACAATCAAGGCGTTAGCCTTTACCTCTTTGTCTTCATAGGTTGGCTCTAGTGCGCCCTGAGGCAACCGTGATACAGCATCATCCACTTTGCTGCGAACTCGCTGCCAAACGGGTTCTACGGCTTTGACAGTTTCTTTTAAGTTGACGGTGACAATGGAGATTCCCAGGCTAGAACTGGATTCCAGTGTGTCAATTTCTTCAATCTCCGCGAGTTCGTCTTCCATCACTTCGGTGACTAACGCTTCGACGCGATCGCTACTGGCACCCGGAAACAGGGTTGTGATCACAGCGGTGCGTTGACTGATCTCTGGGTCTTCTAGACGGGGCAGCGACACAAACGCCGAGATGCCCCAAACCACAATCAACACCAGGGTCAAAATCAGTAACCGAGTATTGCGATAAAACAGCGTTGTCATGATGATTGAATCTGTTGGAGTTGTTCAGCCCGTTGTCGTCGCCGCCGTTGCCAGACTTTTGGAATCACCTTCATCTGCCGTTTAAAGTCATTCCATTCCGCTGCACTGAGTTGGATAGCTTGCCAGGAGGGACGAGCCATTAACCGCTCAGACCAGGCATTGAGCCAGGAATAGGGGGTGAGAGAGACTTCTAACATGGGCAACATGGGAATCAAAACTCCAGCCACAATGTCTGCCAGGGTGAATTGTTCGCCTGCGACATAGGGAGAGTCCGCTGCATCGTGCTGCATAGATTCTAAGAAGTTCAACGTGGTTGCAATGCGGTAGTGAGCGTATCGAAAATCGGGGGTGTCTGCGTCGTAAATCAACAATCCGGCGATCGCAGGCAGCAATTCATTTAACGCCACATATTGCACCATCCGCACCTTGGCAAGGGTTTCAGCATCGCTGGGCAATAACGCTGGGGTAGGATATTTGGCCTCTAGATAATCCAGCATGGCTTGCGATTCAATCAGGCGAAAGTCACCATCCAGCAGCACTGGGACATGTCCAAAAGGATTGAGGGCTAAGAAATCGGCTTCAAATTGTTCACTCCCTAAATTGACAGGCACCAACTCAAAGGGAATTTGCTTTTCCAGGAGTGCCAGCCAAACGGGACGAGCATAGAGAGAAGGTCGAGCATAATAAAGTTTCATCGATTTAACCTTGAATGGATTGACCTGGAACGAGGCGTTGTGTGCCATCAATCACGACGCGATCGCCCGCTTGCAACAAGCCTCGCACTAACACGCGATCGCTCTCGGTGTGCAACACTTCAACATCGCGTCGTTCGAGACTGTGATTGACGACCACAAAACAAGACCACAAACCGCGATCGCTCTGAGTTAGAGCGGTGATGGGTACCCAAAACCCGTCGGTGGGAACAGTTTGAGTCACATCTAGCCGAGCAATCTGATCGGGGGCAATAGTTCCAGCCGATGTATCCTGAATTGCTAACACTACCGTGCGGGTGCGAGTCGTTGGATTGACCTCAGGCTTCACAGCGACCACCTGAGCCGCATACTGACGTTCCCCGATGTGTATCGCTTGAGTGCTGCCTATTGCTAACTGTGAGGTGGCTGCATCAGGAATGCCCACTTCAACTTCTGATCTTCCCCCTTCTACGACTCGAACGATCGCTTGACCCGCATTTACGACAACGCCTTCATCCAGGTATCGTTCTCCGATGACGCCAGCAAAAGGTGCTCTAATCGTGCTTTTGGCGATCGTAATAGCAACATCTGCAATACTCGCCTCTAACTGTTGTACAACTGCTAGTTGTGCAGCAATTTGTTCAGTTCGAGTGCCATTTTCTAACTCTAACAGTTGACTGTGTGCTGTTCTCAAACGTGCTTGAAGGGCATTGCGGTTGTAGGTGACTTCATCCAGTTGTTCCCTTGAGATGGCACCCTCTTGTTGCAAATACTCGCGGCGATCGCGCCGAATGTCCTCTAACGCCAACTGATTTTGCAAATCACTCACCTGAGCTTGGGCAGCGGCAATCACTTCGGCTCGTGGGCCATTGCGTAACTCCTGTAACACCGCTTCTGCCTGTGCCTTTTGTGCCCGTAGTTGATTCAGGTGAGCCTCCAGATTTTGGGTGTCGAGTCGAGCGATCGCATCCCCTGTCTGCACGCGATCGCCCTGGTCTACTCCCACCCAAACGAGCGTTCCAGATTGCTCAAAACCAATCTCACTGGTGCGTGTGGCGGTCACTTGACCCGTGTAAGATCGAGTCACGGTGTAGGCTTGTACCGATGTCACCGTCGTGGTTTGCACAGGTAATTCGAGGGTTGAGTGGGTTTGCTGACTTTGCGTTATCAAGAGTCGCGGCAGGGCGATCGCGGTTCCTGTTGCTACCATGACTCCAGCAACAACAGCCAATGCCCAGCGGGTTGGATGTGGTTTGAGTGGATTCCTCCAAGGGCTAATGTCCAGGGGTGAAACGGTATCTGTTGTGGGTAGGTTTGGCGGTTCTTCAGACCCACTTTGTTGACTGTCTGACGATAGATCGGCTTGACTCCGTTGCGCTTCTGATGCTGATTGAAACATCCCACTCTCCATAGCTACCGTAGATACACAAGTCTTCTAATATCAATTCGATTTGAAAACAGTGCAAATGATGCAAATGCAACTCCTCCCAACCTCCCTTTGGTAAGGCAGGGCTGATCTACTGACTGTAGAAAATAGAAAATGGAGAAACTGTCCTCTCCATCTTCTCAACGATGAGTCTCATTAAGCATCTGCAACAGATTCAAGACTTCCGGTCTCAACCCGAGTATCCCCTTTGGGTCGTATT
>JANRJA010000098.1:0-2396 GCA_033764315.1 Oculatellaceae cyanobacterium bins.114 | reverse complement strand
CGCTACGAGCTTGTTTGAGGCTCTTCTCTAGCTGCTCCAAACTCTCAGTAATCTCTACCCTAAAAGGTCGTCCTGTCATCTCACTGTCTCTGATAGGTTCTACTCTTTAGTTTGGCGCATCTTCATATCTGATTGGTATAAGGTATCGGGTGAGTTTGGCGATCGCAAGCTGCCCTTTAAACCCTACGATCTGCGTCACTGTTATGCTCGGCGGTGTTTTGAGTTTTCATTGCCTCCTGATTTGGCGGCGGGTTTGATGGGGCATTCGATTCAGGTTCACATTCAGACGTATCGAGCCTGGATTGATCGGGCTACGTATCGACGGGCGTATGATGCGTTGATTAATCGGGAGAACGCACCGAAAGCACCGTTATAGGTAAGATGCTTTAAGTTGGGCTTAAGGGGTGGGAATTGTCAGTGCGTTTGCTTGAGCCAGAATGTGACGAACGGGTAAGGAGCCTGCTCGGTTCACTTGTAATAACTGAACGGTGACTCGTCCGATTGCGGTTAAGGGCTGAATCATTCCAGTCTCTGGGAAAAAGCGGAAATGCTTTGTCCATTGGTCTTGTCTGGGATGGTAGAGCCTGACCGTATTGCCTGTTTCTGGGTCGATAGAGGCGATATCGCTGCCTTTTGCCTGATTGCATAGCATACAGGACAAGGCAAGATTTTCCTCTATGGTTGCACCGCCATGCTTTTCAGCAATGACATGATCGATCTGATGAGATGCCAAAGACATTCGCTCTGGTATTAAACAATACTCACAGCAACCCTGAGCGCGATCGAACACAAACAATCGCAGATTAGCGGGAATGTAAGTTTTGCTCATGTGGCTTGTTGCAGTCTCAGCAAGGCTTGAGCTTTAGCCAACCGAACGAGATGTTCGACAAATTCGTAGTGCTGCCATAGTTGGCGATCGCGCTCGTTGAATCCTTCGGTGCGGTTTTTTTCGAGCAGGGTTTCAATTTCAGCCTGGACGGTTGGGGAGAGGCGCAAATCCAGAATTTCTTGGGCTGTGGGCAGTTTGGCAAAAAATTCTAGGATTTCCGTCAACCCTGAAAAGCCAGTGGAGGGATTGGCAGTGAATTGTTGTAACCCCAGCGTCAGAATTTGAGGCAGTTGATCCTTAAGGGGTTCTAAGCGCGAGGCGATATCATCGGGGATGTCGATTGTGATTTGCATGGCGATCGCCTGTCGTTGTTTAAGGACGCGGTTAGCTAGAAGGGTGTTTTGATTATAGGTTGCTACTTACTCCTCAATCAGTCTCAGTATCCCTGCGACGTGTTGCTGAAAGATTTCTGGGGAATGCCAGAGGTGAAGTAGTTTTCCCTCTTTGATGTTTTCTAACTCGATTAAGTTAGTGCCTTGGGCGCGTTGGCGTTTCCAGCCAAAAAGATCTCTGTCTCTGGCAATGGATGCCTCATGGGTGAAGTCAGCCACCCAAATGACCGAAACTTGTCTGACGATTCCCCAATCACCACCACTCGTCTCAGCTGCATTGCTTGTTACTTCAACCAGGTGTGTGACCCTTGCCTCTTGAATATGATCTGGTTTTTGCACCAGGAGAATTAGATCTCCAAGTTGAGCTTTGTTTGCATTCGTCTCACTTCCTTTTGCCCAATGGAGGTGCTGCTGGCTGCCCTTTTGCCAGTCTTTGTAAGCCCAATCGGAATCATCGATGTTTTTGACAAATCTGAGTTTTTCGAGATTGATTGTCATGGCTATAGTTCTCCGTTAAGTGTCTGTTGAAGAATGGTGGAGGGAAGTTGGGCGATCGCTTGAGCCTCTTAGTGAGCGGTCGGGCTTGAGTGTAGAAACCTAACGATGACAGTCGGTGTATGCAGCCGTTTGATTTGTTTTAATTTGTTGCAGTCCTGTTATATCAGGATGTGGGGAATAACTAAGAGGCTGTCACCAACTGCCACAGCGCATTAACCGCATCTTCTACACCTGGTTCTTCTGGGTTTGCTTCTAGCCATTGCACCAAGGCTGGAATAATTTTTTCAGATGCTTTCCCCGTCCGACCAAGCGCACTTGCCGCGCTCCGCCGGACAATCCTATGCTTATCGTGAAGGAGTGTAAGTAGTCCTTCCAGTATCTGGTCTGAAGCCCTACCTAAATGACCAAGTGCATCTGTTACGCTCCATCGGACAATTCTATCCTCATCTTTGAGCAGTGGTAGTAACTCTTCCAGTACCTGGTCTGAAGCCCTACCTAACTGACCAAGTGCATTTGCTACGCTCCATCGGACAATATTATCCTCATCTTTGAGGAGTGGTAGTAGCTCTTCCAGTACCTGGTCTGAAGCTCTACCAAACTGACCAAGAGCAAATGCTGCGCTCCGTGGGACATCAGTATCCTCATCTTTGAGGAGTGGTAGTAGCGCTTCCAGTACC
>JANRJA010000041.1:0-75049 GCA_033764315.1 Oculatellaceae cyanobacterium bins.114 | reverse complement strand
GCTCAACCCGTTGCCAGAGAGATTAGAGCGTTGAGTGGCTTGTCTTGAGGGAGTCGAATGGGAGTCGAAACGCATCTTACAGTTAATTCCCCCACCTACTTAATATCTACCTATAGCAGTCCTAAATCAGTTGTGAGATGGGCGGGTTGTGAGAGGTGCACCCCTCACAACCCATTTGGGATTACTATATTGCTCAGGTGATGAAGCCTCTCTTTATGGCTGATTAGCTATGAATTGAGCCAAGGAGCGATCGCGTTTGCAAAGATGGCAGCTTGAGTGCGATCGCGCAGTTCGAGTCTTGCCAAAATGTTGGTGACGTGGTTGCGGACAGTACCTTCTGAGATGTAAAGGGTTTGAGCAATTTCCCGGTTACTAGAGCCTGTCGCAATCAGGCGCAATACTTCCCGTTCGCGACGAGTCAATTCGGCAAAGCCAGGAGGCAGATCGGGCAGAGTTTGAGGGGTTGGACGTGGGTTTTTGGCAATCATTTTTTGCACAATGCCCGGAGACAATTGAGTATAGCCCTTATAGACGGTGCGAATGGCGATCGCCAATTCTTCAGAGGGGGTGTCTTTCAGCAAATAGCCTGCGGCTCCGAGTTGCAACGCTTCTGCCACATAGTGTTCATCATCAAAGGTGGTCAACACCAACACTTTGGTCTGGGGAAACTGTTGACAAATCGCCCCGGTCGCCGCAACACCATCCATCACGGGCATCCGCACATCCATCAACACCACATCGGGGTGCAATGCCTCAACCTGGTGCAGAGCCATTTGTCCATTGCTAGCTTCTCCCACAATTTCTAAGTCAGCCTCAAGCTCTAACAAGGCTTTTAACCCTTGGCACATGATTTGTTGATCGTCTACTAACAACACACGAATCATAGGGAGAAAAAGGGGGAGTGGTCTGCCACTCCTCTAAGATACAAGGGGACTAATGCTTTTTGCACTTGTGACTATAACTCCTTAGAAGCCTGCATTAAATAAATTGTGGGGTAGAGACACTCGCCTGAATAGGCAAGACTTTGGCATGAACTCAGTCGGAAGATGCCCATTCCACAACATTTCAGCTTATTTGACACGATTATATTCACTCCGTTGGTAGTAGGTCTAGAGAAGGTGACGGCTCCGTTTGTTGGAGGACAACGACGACCTATTACCAATGAGATTGAAATTCAATTGCTGGCAAGACTCGGACATCAAGAAGGGGTGATTGAGGAAGACGAGTTTGAGATGATTCAACAAGTATTTCGACTCAATGACGTGACTGCTAGAGATATGATGACTCCTCGTGTGGCGATCACTTATCTCTATGGCAAGGCCACTCTGGTTGAAGCCAAAGCTGACATTGTCTTTTCACAACATTCCCGCATGATTGTGGTTGAAGAATCGTTGGATGAAGTTTTGGGGATCGCCCTACGATCCGAATTGCTGATTGGTTTGATTCAAGAGCATGAGGGACAAACTGTTGCTAGTCTGACCCGTCCTGCCCATTTCATCCCCGAATCGCTGCGCACTGGCAAGCTGCTGAAAACCTTTCAAGCAGCCCGCGAACATTTGGCTGTTGTGGTGGATGAATATGGCGTGTCAATTGATTTACAAGAGATTACCCGTCGTCGTGGCATTCGTATTTTGCGACGTGGCAATGACATGGAAGGGACTGTTTAAGGCTTCAAAAAATAGGGATGTTGCTGATTAACTGCATGAATCGTGTCAAGGCGTTTCGCAAAACACCCTTGCTGTCACGATCAACATCCATGAAGCACACCTCCATTCAGCAACGCCGAATAGGGAGTAGAGGAGCGATCGCTCCCTGCTTCTCATGACACTCAAAGAGAGAACTGCTTTGCATAACCTGTCCTGATGAGCCGTGCTACTGCTGATTAATAGAGTAGTGGATTCTCTGAATTATGTCTGATACGGTTATTCGCGTCGAAAATTTGAGTAAGAAGTACATCATTGGGCATCAGCCAAGCGAGCGTTATACCGCATTGCGAGATGTGATCGCCAATAGAGCTAAAGGATTGGCTCAACGCCTCCGCAATCCCAAATCTAAACTCCAAAACCTAAAATCAGAAGAGTTTTGGGCACTCAAAGATGTGTCATTTGAGGTAAAACAGGGCGATCGCGTGGGCATTATCGGTCGTAATGGAGCGGGAAAGTCAACACTACTCAAGATTTTGAGCCGGATTACGGAACCTACAACTGGACGTATCAAAATTAAGGGACGAGTTGCCAGTTTATTAGAAGTGGGGACAGGGTTTCACCCGGAACTTACAGGGCGAGAAAACATCTATTTAAACGGTGCCATCTTGGGGATGAGCAAAGCGGAGATCAAACGCAAGTTTGATGAAATTGTGAACTTTGCGGAGATTGAAAAATTCTTGGACACACCTGTAAAACGCTATTCGTCAGGAATGTATGTGCGTCTTGCGTTTGCGGTTGCGGCTCATTTGGAGCCTGAGATTTTGATTGTGGATGAGGTGTTAGCGGTTGGAGACACGGCATTTCAACAAAAATGTATCGGAAAAATGGAACAAGTTGGAAGGCAAGGAAGAACAGTTCTGTTTGTCAGTCACAACATGCAGGCAATACAGTCTCTATGTGGTAAAGCTGTTTTAATGGAAGCTGGACAAGTTGCTTGCCAAGGTGAGGTGCAAACTGTTGTTTCACATTACCTTACTTCCATTAGCAAAATTGGAAGTGAAATACGATGGACGATATCTCAGGCTCCAGGGAATGAGGAGATTAAGCTTCTTGCTATTCGTGTTAGAAGTGAAGATGGAAACTCCTATGGTGTTTATTCAAGTAAACAACATCTCTTCATTGAGCTAGAGTTTATTGCAACAATCAACAGCCCTGCACTGTGCATTGGTTTTGATTTGTTATCTCAAGATGGGGTGACACTGTTTAGAAGTTATCAAACTGATGTATCACCTGATTGTCTACTTCAAATTAATATTGGACAAAATTCTTGGCGATGTACAATTCCAGCCAGTCTTTTGAATGGCGGAATCTATTATCTTTGCCCTCGAATAGGCAGACATAATATGTATTGGATTGTGAATTTAGATCCAGTCATTCAATTTGAAATTATTCTTGATCACGGTATTTCCCCACTCTGGAATTCGTTAAACGGTCGAACTAGAAAAGGGATGATTGCGCCTATTTTGAAGTGGAGTTCTATGCAATTTACTGAAGCTTAACTGTACATATACCTTCATACTTATCAATCTATGAGATTCCGTGGAATACTAAAAAAATGGTTGTATGGTAACTGCCCTGGTTTTACTGGCTCATTTCCATATTGTGGAACTCAAGTCTATTTTCCAAAAGGGTCTAAAATTTTTGAACTAACTTGTAATCAAGGAATTTATGAGTTAGACAATATCTTATTATTAGAGGCTTTAGTTGAATCTAATAGTATTTGTTTTGATGTGGGTGCCAATATTGGGTTGATGGCACTTCCTATATTACAACATAACAAGTCTTGTAAAGTAGTTTCATTTGAGCCATCCCCTAATACACTTCAATTTCTAAATCGCACTGTCACTAATAGCCAATTCACTCATAGATGGAGTGTAGTAGATAAGGCATTAGGTAGTGAGGTTGGAGAGCTAGATTTTTACTTGTCCTCTTCTGCTTTAGGGGCTTTTGATGGATTTCGTGACACCCAAAGAGTCAGAGTCACTGAAAAAATCACTGTTCCAGTAACAACTTTAGACATTGAATGGGAAGCAATTGGAAAACCTTTTGTATCTGTAATCAAAATTGATGTTGAAGGGGCTGAGTTAGATGTACTAAAAGGAGCCTTGTCCTGTATCTATAACCAGCAACCATCTATTTTATTAGAATGGAATGCGACTAATCTTAAAGCTTATAACTGTCAACCAGAAGTATTATTAGACTTTGCTGAAAAACTCGAATATCAAGTTTTCTCTGTACCTGATCTGCTGCTAATTCCTAATCCAACTATCCTAAAATTAAAGATGCTAAAGACTGAAAGTTTCTTAATGGCATCTCGTAAAACATCTCGTAGGTTAATCCTGCCTACACCATGAGTTTTCCTGATTTCTGGTGTAAAAGATGAAAAGAGTAAGTAACGTTGGGCGATCGCATTTATGCCACTAATTACCAAAGCTCTCACCCTTAACGATTTACCAGTCCCTTCATCTGACAAAGATGGATTTCCCTGGACAGAACACAGTAACGTTTTGGATGATCGCGCCTTAAATCGCTTCAACTATCCTTGCATTAGTATTGTGACTCCCAGCTACAACCAGGGACAATTTATCGAGGAAACGATTCGTTCAGTTCTTCTACAAGGTTATCCTAACCTGGAATACATCATCATTGATGGAGGAAGTACTGACAATACAATAGAAATTATTAGGAAATATGAACCGTGGATTACACACTGGGTGAGTGAGCGCGATCGCGGTCAGGCTCACGCAATTAACAAAGGTTTAGCACGGTCAACAGGAGATATTCTGGCATATCTCAACAGTGACGATTACTATTTGCCCAATGCTTTGTTCAGTGTCGCTGCTCACTTTAAGCAAAATCCTCAAACCGATCTGTTACACGGTCGCTGTCGTTATATCGATGTGTTAGGCAACAAGATCGGTGAGCAGTTTGGCAACATTCATCGATTTAGCGAAATCATCGATTTGTGGAATGTTTGGTGGGCACAACGCCAGTTTGTACAACCTGAAGTATTTTGGACAAAGCGCATCACTGAGCAGATCGGTTACTTTCGAGAAGACTTAAATTACGTGATGGATTATGACTACTGGTGCAGAATCTTAAAGGCAGGTGGTGCTGTCAATCAGCTTGATTCAGAAATGGCTTGTTTTAGATTTACTAGCCAACAAAAATCAAATCAACGTGAACAGGTTGCGCAGGAGTTGCTAGAGGTTGTCCGTCCTTTGCTTTGGAGTTCAGATGTTAGGCTGCCACTCAAACAACGACTCATATTACAGGGTAAATACCTTTATCAAACGGTCTTTTTAAAGCAGGTTGAAAAATCACTTACAGAGGGCGATCGCCCTCTCATCCGCATCACGCAAATGATTGCAGTTGCTCTCTCTAATCCTCAAATTCTTTTAATCCCTGAGTTTCAGAAACGTACAATGAACTATTTGAGTGGATCTGTAAAACACTAGAAATCATAGAGCAACAATTCATTAGTAACTTCATTTAGAGCTAAAAATCCCATGTCAATCGGTAGTTTAGTGCTTAAATTTCAACAGACCTTTGGGCATGGGCTGGATACCGCTTATTACCGTGACATCGTTAGGCATCAAATTTTAGCTACTCAGTCGATCTCTAATACGACTAATCAGACTTGTGAAATTCATGTTCTCACATCAACAACCGACTGGCTAAATCTAATGTGGGCATTAAAGTCGTTTTATCACTACTCCAGACGATCCTATGCACTGTGCATTCACGATGACGGAACATTGACAGCACAACAGATAGAGACACTTCAGACCCATTTTACTAATGCTCGTATCATCGATCGCCCTACTGCCGATACCCGCGTTTCAGAACAATTAAGAGCCTATCCACGCTGTTTAGAGTTTCGTGAAAATAACCACCTTGCCCCTAAAGTTTTTGATTTTATTACATATCTAGAGAGCGATCGCATGTTGTTGCTTGACAGTGACGTGTTGTTTTTTCAGGAGCCAACAGCGTTGTTGCAATGCATTGAAAACCCAAGTTATCTGCTGAACTCTGTCAATCGTGACGTTTCTAGTGCCTACACCGTTGATCCAGAGGTTGTACGAAACGAATGTGGAGTTGACCTTATTCAGCGATTTAACTCAGGTTTAGGGCTGATTCACAAAGCATCCTTGAGTTTGGATTGGATTGAGGAGTTTCTAGAGTTACCCAATATCATTGGGCATTTCTGGCGTATTGAACAAACGCTTTATGCTTTGTGTAGTTCTCGATTTGGGGTGGAATTACTACCGGATCTATATGATGTGCGCCTGGAAAAGGGAATGAATGGTTTACCCTGTCGCCATTACGTTGGTAAGATTCGGCATTTAATGTACAGCGAAGGAATTCGACATCTAGTTCGCAATAGTTTTCTGCAAGAGTTAAGCACATGAATTCTGGCGGTTCACCCAATTCAGAGTCAATCAATGTGTTGACGATGCCCGATTACCGGGTAGACAACCCTTATCAAATGTTGCTAGAGAAAGCATTAGTGAAGCAGGGAGTCACGGTGAAATTTCCCTGGGGATATCGTCGAGTGTTTCCTATCTTTCGTATGGCGACAGATAGCAAACATTTCCAACACTCCTTTGAAGTTCTTCATCTCCATTGGATTTCCCCATACTTTAAGGGAGATGGGTGGGTCAAGGTGATCTATGCATTAAAATTTCTGCTGGATATTTGGATGACCCGATTAGCTGGAATCGGAATTGTGTGGACAGTTCATAACCGTATTTCTCATGACTCTAACGCGTTAAATGTAGAGTTGTGGGCGCGGCGAATATTGGTAAAGTTGGTCGATCGGGTGATCTTGCACAATTACTCGGTAGTAGAAGCGATCGCCCAGGATTACCAATTCAACCCGGCTAAAGCAGTTGTCATTCCGATTGGGCACTATAAAGCAGTCTATCAACCTCCTATTGAGCCGATGGCGGCACGTCGAGCATTAGGGTTGCCTCTGACGGGGCTAATCTACCTTAATCAAGGAATGCTTAGACCATACAAAGGAGTTGAGCAGTTATTGGAGGTTTGGCACAACACTCCAGAGATGCAGGATAACACTTTGGTTATTGCGGGCAAACCCTTGGATGAAACCTATGGAACATCCATCGCTCAACTTGCATCTCATAGTTCAAATGTGCGTCTCTATCCTCACTTTATTGAGGATGACCAGATGCACTTGTTTTTTAGTGCGGCTGATATTGTTGTTTTGCCATTTACAACCATTCTGACCTCCAGCAGTTTGATCGTTGCAATGTCCTACGGCAAACCTGTAGTTGCTCCAAAACTAGGTGGCATCCCAGAAACCATTGGTCATGCCGATCAATTACTGTACAACCCGGAAGAGCTTGACGGGTTACAACGTGCGTTAGTTAAAAGTACACATATTGACTTAAAGGCACTGAGTCAACAAGTACAGCAGGAGTGCGATCGCTTGAATTGGGATGATATTGGCGAGAAAACAAAACAACTTTATAAAACAGTAATTTACCTCTAATCATAGTCATGCTCTGTTTTGTTATTGCGCTTAAATCAAAAGCGGTTTCTAAAAACTGGGATGTTGTTTCACAGTTGTTTGAGGATTCGTTGCGGTCTGCCTATCACCAAATTGATCCTGACTTTAAAATCATTGCGGTCTGCCATGAAACGCCTCAATTGCATCACACTTATGACAATCGCGTAGAGATTATTAACGTTGATTTTTTACCTCCTCCGTCTGTTGCAGCGACTGACCTGACGATGCAAGACAAATGGAAAAAGATAGCTGTAGGGATGGTCAGAGCAAGAGAATTTAGACCTGACTTTGTCATGCTGATGGATGCAGATGACTTAGTCAGTTGTCATCTCTCCCAATATGTTAATGCTCATAAAGAAGCAAATGGTTGGATACTGAAGCAGGGTTACCGCTACCGCTATGGGAGTCGTTGGATCTATCTGGATGATCATTTCAACTGTGGCACTAATGCAATTGTTAGCAGCCGACTCATTCAATTTCCACTGAATACATCCTCAGAAGAAATCTCTAAATGTGTTGTGTTAACCCACGGACACACCGTAATTGAGCAACATTTAAGAGAACTAGGAACACCGCTTGAACCCTTGCCTTTTCTGGGTGCTGTCTATACTCACAGTCATGGAGATAACTGGACAGATACCTACATCCCCCCAAAAAACTGGTATGGAATTCGTCATTTATTAGGTGGGTTACGTCGTACTCGACCTCTCACTCATCAAGTTCGCGATGAATTCTCGATTGTAGTTTAACCTCATTAATTAGCAAAAATTCAGTAATGCAACCTTTTCTTAGAAAATTAAAATCAGTTCATTATCTGTTAACCCATGAGGGAAATCCACTCGATGCGATCGCTCTTCGTATTGATGAAAATATTCGGCAATATATTTTACACTCCAAACACAGCAAACCTTTTACCTATAAAACTAAATTAGGATTTAACTATCTCTGCCTACCCAAGCTAGCAACATCCACTAATCTATATGTGCATCAGCGGAGTTATGAAGAGATTGAGTTAGAAATCTCAAAAAGTTGGCTACAAGTAGGAGATTCCTGCTTGGATTTAGGAGCTAATATTGGCTATTTTTCAACTTTATTTGCTGCAAAAGTAGGAAAAACAGGTCAGGTGATTGCAATCGAAGCATCTCCTACAACTGTTCAGCATTTGCAACAAGTGATTCAAACTCTCAAGCTATTTCAGATTCAAATTGAACCTGTTTGCGTTACAGATACTAATGGATTTGTTGAGTTCATGGTGGGTTGTGATGAGGGGATGGATGTTAGACAATCTCTTAAAGTCAGCCCGGAGTTAGAAACCCGCTTTAAGAAACAAGCTGTTCCTTCTACTACGTTAGATAGTCTGATTCAAAAACATCAGATATCTGACCAGGTTTCATTAATCAAGATGGATATCGAAGGGGCTGAAGCACTGGCGTTGCGGAGTGGTTCCCTATTATTCAAGGAAAGTTCTTTACCCCTATTTATTGTTGAAGTTTATAAATTGGGGTTACAACGAATGGGATTTGAGCCAAAAGATATTTTCAATCTATTTTCGGCTCAGTGGTTTGAGTTGTATTACATCAACCGGACTTATCCCAATCTCACGCCTGAGTTTCCTTACGGCACAATACGTCCATTATCTGGTCTAAATGATTTAGAGCAACTATGGCATTCTAATCTGATTGCTATTCCTAAAGTTGGGAAATATGCTTACCGAAAAGTTAATATCATGAATCACTTAGCTGAAGCATAAGCAATGACGATATTAGTGAGCCAGTCATCAAAGTCAGCAAAACCTTTAGACCGAATTAATGGTTTTGATTACTTGAGAGCCATCTTTTCAATGTTGGTTGTTTTTTGGCATACTAACGCACTGAATTCAATTACTTTTAGCGATCGCATTCATCTTGTAATTTACTACAGCTTTGCTTTATTAGCCGTTCCAGTCTTTTTTCAAATCTCCCTGTTTTTATTTCACTTAAAATGGGAAAGTAAGAAAAACTATCTCAAATATCGGCTTAAAAAATTAACGACTTTATACATCGTCTGGGTTTCTATCTGGATTTTGTTTTCATACGCTAATCGAGATATTAATTTCCTTACCATAATCATTCAAGGCAATTGGGAAGAAACATTATTTCTTATAATTAGTGGAGCCTACTCAGTATCTTTTTTCTTCTTTTCACTGATTGCATTGACCATAGCTTCTCATTTTTATCAATTCTTTACTGTGCTCAAACTCAAGCAAATTGAAGTGGAGAAGGTTACTTATGGGTTTCTAACAATTTCAGGGGCTTTAATGGTTGGAATTCCAATTCTAACGCTTAATACTGAAGGAACTAGCTTTTTAAGATATCCCCTGTTAATGGAATATTGGAGTCCTATTAATTTTATTCCTTATATATTTACGTCTTTTCTAATTGCCAATGAGTTTAAACAGAAAAAAGTCACCTTTAAAGATCCTAAATTTAAACTAAAAATTGCTTTCCTTGGCTTTTGTTTTCTAGTTGCAACGGTAACTGAATATCACTATTTATATGACCCAGAGATGTGGCGATACTTGTTACCCCCTTACAACCGCGTTTCACTTGTGTTTGGTTCATCGTTAATTTTATATCTGTCTTTATTACCTCAACCCTCAGTGCCTCAAATTATTAAATGTCTTTCCGACTTGTCCTTGGGTATTTTTTGTATTCATTCCTATGTCAGCTACTCTTTTCTATTTAATACTTCAGCGTTGAGTCACAGTGTTATCAAATTTTTACTAGTCCTGGGATTGACTATCTCTCTAGTAACAGTTCTCAAAAAAGTTTCGTTGATTAAACATATCGTTTGACCGATTCTCAGTATTCCAGCAACTATGCTTCCTAACATTAGTATTTTAATTCCTTGCTACAACGCCGAAAGATGGATTCAACAGGCAATCGCCAGTGCATTAAAGCAGACCTACCCCAACAAAGAGGTGGTTGTTATAGATGATGGGTCAACGGATGCCAGTTTGGAGATCATCAAGGGTTTTGGCGATCGCATTCGCTGGGAGACACAATCGAATCAAGGGGGCAACGCAACTCGAAATCGATTGTTAGAGTTAAGCACGGGTGAATGGTTGCAGTATCTGGATGCCGATGATTATTTATTAACTGACAAACTTGATCAGCAGATAGAGATTTTAGCTGAGCATCCACAAACTGATATTATTTATAGCCCAAGTCTTCTGGAATACCATCAGGAGGGGAAGGTATGGAAAGAGATTTTGCCCATTCCTGAACCTCACGACCCGTGGATCTTATTAGCTCGTTGGTCTTTGCCTCAAACTGGAAGTCCTCTATGGCGAAAGCAAGCTGTAATTGATGTAGGTGGATGGAAGAGAGATCAACCGTGTTGTCAAGAGCATGAACTATATTTACGTCTTTTGATGTCTAATCAGCGGTTTAGATACTGTGAACACGTTGGTTCAGTATATCGACAATGGAGCAATCTGACTGTTTGTAACAAAAACAAACCAGAAACTTATCGTCACCGACTTGATATTACAAATCGATTAGAACAGTACCTGAAATTGAGCGGGCAGCTAACCTCAGTTAGACAATTGGCTATCCATCAGGCTCGGTTTGAATGTGCTCGAATGATATGGCTTTTTGATCGGGATTGGGCAAATCTGCTGATTACACAAATTCATCAAACTACTCCTCAATTTTTACCAACAGGCAGAGCAGCTTCTAGTAGTTATCAAGTTTGTTATCGTTTGTTTGGCTTTATGGCTGCGGAAACGATTGCTAACACGAGACGGATGTTACAAAGAGCTTCTATTAATTCGTCAATTTCTTCTTGAGAACGACCAGAGGCGATCGCAATACTAGATACGTAACTATAAAGTTTTAGTAAACCGTCAAGATTTACTGAAGCTCCACCGTAAAACTGCTTAGATGCCCTCAGTAGGGTATTCAGGGATGTAGTTCGATAGATGCAAGCCCCTTTACAACAAGTATCCTTGGAGCGTTTATATGCCTTCCTATCTTGGCACTAATTTTGACGATATCATCTCACCAACTCAAAATACAACCGGTGGCCTTCTAGTAGATCCTACTCAATCTAACTACATCTATGGTCTTGATGGTGATGACCTTCTAGAAGGGGGAAATGGCAATGACTATATTAATGGCGGCACAGGTGTTGATCAGATGTCAGGGGGAGCGGGTAGCAACACCTATGTCGTAGATGATACAAATGATCTGGTTATAACTACAACGGGGTTTGACACTATCTGGTTATCGAGTGCTGCTCCTATCTTTTTTGACATGCAGGTGAATGCAGCAACTACCCAAAATTTGGTGATGTTCCAAACTTCTTCTACTGTTAATCACAACGTTTCTGGCAATGACTTTGCTAACACGATTACCGGAAATTTGGGTGACAATCAAATTTTTGGTATGGGGGGTAATGATATTCTGTATGGCAATGGTGGAGATGATGAATTAGATGGAGGATTTGGGAGCGATCGCCTAATTGGTGGTGCTGGTTATGACATTTATTATATTGACAATGTTGGCGATGCGATTGTAGAAGACTCTACTGAGCCAGTTGGGTTTAACGAGGCTTTTTCAACCGTCAGTTATACCCTTAGCTCCCACATCTTTGGGCTGACATTAGAAGGCTCAGCCAACCTGAATGGAACAGGCAATGACTGGGATAACTTACTCGTTGGCAATATTGGCAGAAATACCTTAGACGGTGGATTAGGTGCTGACACGATGGTTGGCGGTGGTGGCTTTGCAGGCGACACATTTGTAGTAGATAATGCTGGCGATCGTGTTATTGCGGATGGTATTGGTGATTATGCAGGTAATCCGAATCCTACGGGTGCTGGGGTTAACACAATCTCTTCGTCTATTACCCTTGATCTGTTAGGAGGAGTTGTTCTGAGTGGCAATGTTTATAACCTGGTGTTGAGTGGAACTAGCAACATCAATGCCTTGGGCAATAACCTCGCCAATTATATTGCGGGTAACAATGGTAATAATGTGCTTGAGGGCAGAGATGGTAGTGACTTCATCTATGGCTTTACTGGCAATGACACCCTTGATGGAGGAGCACAAAACGACATTTTAGATGGAGGACTTGGGGCTGATACCTTCATCACCAGCACAGGACAAGATTCTTATTATGTCGATAATTTGGGTGATGTTGTTGTTGGAACAACTGGAGGACCACACCGGGTCTTCTCCTCAGTCAGCAACTACAGTTTGGCAACAAATGCGGTCGGGGTACGTGACTTGACCTTAACTGGCAGCAATCCCTTGAGTGGCGCAGGCAATAGCTTAAATAACACAATTATTGGTAATACAGCTGGCAACACATTAAGTGGGTTAGATGGCAATGACAACTTATTTGGTGAAGGGGGAACTGACCAACTGACAGGTGGACGGGGTAACGACACTCTGAATGGAGGGGCAGGAGCCGATGCTTTTGCCTATGACAACACTGTCCCATTTGCTGAACTTGGCATAGACACTATTACTGATTTCTCAGTAGGTGATACCATTCGGCTCTCAAGGAGTCTATTTGGTTTGTCAGGAGCACTCATCAGTCCGATTAGTTCAACTCAATTTGCTGCTGTTACGACTGATGTTGATGCAGCGATTAGTACTGCCCGGATTGTTTACAACTCTACTAATCGCCGTTTGTACTTCAACGAAAACGAAGGACTCGCTGGTTTTGGGACAGGCGGTGCGTTTGTAACTCTTGGCTTCCCAAATAGCCCAGTTCCAACACTAACCCGATCCAATGTTGTTCTGATTGCATAATTTATTATGAATCAACTCTTGCCAGTCTCAATATTATTGCCAACGCGCAATCGTCCAGATCCTTTGAAGCGGATGTTGCACAGCCTAGCGCAGCAATCGTTTCAACCCATCGAAATGGTGGTGGTGGATGGTTCAAGCACTGAGGAAACTGAACAGATTTGTCGAGGCTCAATGGCGGGACTGGCAACCCAAATCATCTATCACAAAGCCATAGAATTAGGAGCAGCAACACAGCGCAATCAAGCCTTTGCTTATGCAAGTCAGCCCTACATCTTATTTTTGGATGATGACATCTGGTTTGAACCAGACTGCTTGATGCGGCTCTGGCAAGCGATGCAAAGCGATGCGAAATTGGGAGGTGTCAATGCCATGATTACCAATCAAAAATATTTGCCTCCCGGTTGCATTAGCCGCTTGCTCTTTCAACTGCTGCATGGTCGTAAAGAAGAGAGCTACGCCGGTAAATGCATTGGTCCTGCCTTAAATCTACTGCCAGAAGATCGAAATGATTTACCAGAAGTTGTTCCTGTAGAGTGGCTTAACTTAGGTTGTACTCTTTACCGTTACGAGGCATTGCCTAATCCACCATTTCCTAAACATTTCACAGGATACTCTTTTCTAGAGGATGCCACTTTATCAATTTTAGTGGGTAAACAGTGGAAGTTAGCTAATGTCCGTACTGCAAAAATTTTCCATGATAGCCAACCGGGAGATCACAAAAATAATGCAGGAATACTGTCAAAGATGGAGTTGGTGAATCGGCACTATGTTATGACTCACATTTTGGGTCGATCACGACTAAAAGATTATCTCAATCTTGCCGTATTACAACTGTTTGGCATTGCTGCTTTGTTAACCTCGGTTCAAGGATGGCGATCGCTCCCCGCAGTCATAGCAGGAAAGTTAGAGGGGATTGCCTGCATTCTTTCATTCGGGAAAGAAACGACTAGAACTGAATAATTAATTGAGTTCGTGCTAAAAGCAGCACCATGCATCAAATGATCGAAGGATTAAAAAGCCGTTGGCGTAATCTCTATTACCGTAGTTTAGGGGTTAAACTGCACGGCTATGTGTGGATGCGCGAGATCGAGATTCCTCGCAACTTTGCTGACATCGAAATCGAAAGCCCCTGTGCCCTTGATCGTGGTGTGGTTTTAGTGAGTAGTGGTGAACCGTTGGCGCATTCTAAGATTTATATTGGCGCACACACTTACATCAATCGCAATACATTTCTGGATGCCATTGAGTGTTTAGTGATTGGCAAACATTGTGCGATCGGTCCAAACTGTTACATCACCGATCATGATCATGGTCAAGATTTAGCCTATCCCCCGTTGCAACAACCGATGTTTGCGAAACCCACCAAGATTGGCGATCGCGTTTGGATTGGGGCTAACGTCACTATCTTAAAAGGCGTTACTATCGGCAATGATGTGATTGTGGGTGCTGGAAGTGTGGTCACAAAAGATGTACCTGAAAAAGCGATCGTGGTTGGGGTGCCTGCCAAAGTCGTTAAATATCGGAGTGATCAGTGAGCACACTACAACCTCTTGCAGAATTGGTTACTATCGGCATCGCCACCAAAAACCGTTGGAATGATCTAAAAATTACCTTGACTCAACTGGTAGATATTGGGTTATCAAATATCTCGGTTCTAATCTTGGATGATTATTCCGATCAGCCTTGCCCATTTGAGATCCAGTCACTGCATCCAAATGCAACAATTCAGCGGTTTGAATCGTCTGAGGGGTATATTTGCAGGCGCAATCAACTGGCTCAAAGGATGTATACCAAATATTATCTCAGCTTGGATGATGACTCATACCCAGTTGCAGGGTCGCTACAAACTGTTGTTGAGTTTGCTGAATCACACCCAGAATTGTTTTGCCTCAGTTTTCCAATTTTTAACCCAGTGTTAAATGAATATCAAAACTCATCGCGGCACAATAGCCCTTATCAAACTCGATTTTTTATCGGCTGTGGGCACCTAATTCGTCGCGATCGCCTGTTGCAACTGGGTGGGTATCGAGAAGACCTGATCCATCAGGGCGAAGAAATGGATATTGCCGCTAGAGCCTTTCAACAAGGGTTTTATTGCTATCACTTCCCTGGTTTTGAAATTCATCACACCGCATCAAATGTAGGACGGAACTGGCATCGTATGGATTTTTATGGTGCACGTAACAATGTGCTGTGGAATGACTGGTTTGTGCCTGTTCATATAAAGCCAATTAAACAAGCTAGAACAACCCTCTCACGCTTGAGTCTAACAATGAGAGTTTGGCGACTGGGACAACTCCAGGGGATGCTGCAAGCTTTGAAAGACATTCCTCGATACCAGAAATATCGTCAACCTATGAGTTCTAAACTATATCGAAGCTGGCAGCACTTACCTCATAGTTAAACTTGCTATCTCGCAATATCTCTTGGTCTTCACTCATTTGTAATGCACTCTCTCTCAAGCTGGATTTGTTGTCAACTGGGCGCACGCGAACACTATGCCATCCCACGTGCTTTGCATCGGAGCAATCACTTACAACAGTTGATCACCGATGCCTGGATCTCGCCCTACTCCCTGAGCGATCGCCTCTTGGCAAATGTCTCTAGCAGATTGAAAGAGCGGTTTCATACTGATCTGGTAACTGCCGCCGTTCAAGCCTTTACGCCTTCTCTCCTGCTATTTGAAGCCACTCAAAAATTGTGTAAAACCAGAGATTGGGATCGAATGATTCAACGAAATCACTGGTTCCAACAACAAACGCTGACATACTTAAAGGCAAATATCCATCATTTCAGCCCATCCACTATTTTGTTTTCCTACAGCTACACTGCCCTGAGCCTATTTCAATTTGCCAAACAACAGGGTTGGAAAACGGTATTAGGACAAATTGATCCTGGTCCTTTAGAAGAACAACGAGTGACTAGAGAGCAACAACGCTACCCAGAGTTAGAGCCAAATTGGCATCCCGTCCCTCTCCACTACTGGCAAACCTGGCAACAAGAATGTGATTTAGCAGACCAAATTATCGTTAACTCGCAGTGGTCAAAACAACTCCTCACCCAAACCAACCTTAAGCCACACAAAATTCAAGTTGTTCCTCTGGTATATGAGCCACCTAAACCGACCCAAGAATTTTGTCGAACCTATCCCACTCAATTCTCCCGCGATCGCCCTTTGCGAGTTTTGTTCCTGGGCATCATAACTTTGCGTAAAGGCATTGCACCTTTATTGGCAGCAATCGAGCAATTGAAAGACATGCCTATCGAGTTTTGGTTTGTAGGTTCGTCACAAATTACGACTCCTCCTCATCTGCGACGGCATCCTCGCGTTCATTGGATTGGAGCAATCCCTCGCAGCGAAACGTACCGCTATTACCAATTAGCAGATGTATTCATCTTCCCAACTATATCGGATGGATTTGGGTTAACTCAGTTGGAAGCCCAAGCATGGCAATTACCGCTCATTACATCCAGATTTTGTGGTGAAGTTATTGAAAATCAAAGAAATGGGTTGGTCTTACCAGAGGTTACAGAAGAGGCAATCGTTGATGCTTTAAAGACTTGTCTAAATCACCCAGAACAACTCAAATCCTGGTCAATTCAATCTGGAAAATTAAAAGGCTTTGAACTAGCACAACTGAGCCAAAGGCTGCAAATATGCCAATCTGCACTTTTTACCTAAATGCCACTATTCAACTAATGTGGAGTACATCTGATGACCAATATAACTATGCAACGTTGGCACAAGATTTCTAAAGATCCAAATGCACCTCTGGTCATGAAAGCTCGCCAGGAAGAGTTACAAGCGGCTAGAACAGGGCAATTGATCAGCAACCGAATTGACTATTTTTGCCAATTAGTGAAAAACAAAACCATTTTAGATGTTGGAGTGGTTGAACATACTCAAACTGCTGTTCAATCCAGTACATGGTTGCATAAGCATCTTTCTCAAGCTGCCAAGAGCTGTATAGGGGTGGATATTCTTGAAACGGAAGTGGAACATTTACAGTCACTTGGATTCAATATAATTTGTGCTGACATTACCCAACACCCTCTAGATCAAAGCTTTGATGTCATCCTTTGTGGAGAAATCTTAGAACACATTGATGCCTCTGGAGCATTCTTTAAAAGTGCAGCGAAAATGCTAAATCCAGATGGCAAATTAGTAATATCTGTTCCCAATCCCTGGTATATCAACGTCATTTTGAAATCTAGTTTTGGCAGAATTCCCTACGTTGACAATGCCGATCATGTTGCCTGGTTTGATCCCTGTACCCTGTGTGAGTTGGGGCAGCGTCATGGACTCAAGCTCGATCGCTTCACTGGCATTGGTGTTGAGATAAAAGAAAGTCTGGGCCTCAAAGCAAAGGTATTCTTTCGTCTGATGCCTCTCATGATCAGGTTAGGATTGCGATCTGAGCTATTTGCTAAAAGCATCATTTACGAATTTGTTTTGTCTCCTCAACCTCCACAACAGAAGGAGGTTGATCGTGAAACCCATTAGAGTTTGTTGTTATTCCATAGTCCCGTCACCTTATCAACGAGACCTATTTTATGAGTTATCCCGTCTTACTGAAGTCGATCTTCAGGTCTATTATTTAGAACCTGCCAGTCCTGACTCTCCTTGGCCTCAAAAACCATTGCAACCCTACGAAAAAATATTACGTGGAGGGTATTTGGCTTGGGGAGGTGCTCGGTTTCACTGGAATTGGCACCTCCCCAATTTGAAATCCTGTGATGTGGTTATCTTAAATGGTTATCAAAATCTGATTGCTCAGTGGGTTTTGCACACTCAAGCACACCGTACTCCCTGCGTTTTTTGGGGTGAGAAGATGGTTGCCTCTGTGGATGGCATCAAAGGGCAATTACAAAAACTATTGGCACAGGGCTTAAATCACTGTTGGGCGATCGCTGCGATCGGTTCAAAAGCAGAGCAAGACTATCGACAACGATTTCCCCATAAACCCACATTCAACATTCCTTATTATTGCACTCTATCCGAGTTCAGTGTTGACTTGCCTCCCCGTCCCCGGAATCCCATCACGATTTTGTTTTGTGGGCAAATGATTGCCCGTAAGGGCGTGGATATCTTACTGCAAGCATTCGAGCAATTGATCCAATCTGGTTTATCGGCCCGGTTGTTGTTGGTGGGGCGGGAAGCCGAATTACCTCAAATGTTAGCTAGTAGGACACCCCATATCATTCAACAGATTGAATATGCAGGTTTTCAGGCTCCTGAGGATTTACCACACTTTTTTAGACAGGCAGATCTGTTTGTCCTCCCCAGTCGCTACGACGGTTGGGGTGTTGTCATGAATCAGGCATTAGGAGCAGGATTGCCCATTATTTGTTCCGATGCAGTGGGTGCAGCCCAAGACTTAGTAGAACCCGGTGTAAATGGAGCAATCTTCCCGGCAGGCGACCAAACTGCTCTGTTTGAGGCACTAGCGTTTTATGTAGAGCAGCCCTCGACCATTCAATTTGCTAGTCAAGCATCCTTACTCAAGGCAACAAAGTGGTCACCTAGAGCAGGTGCCGATCGTTGGCTCAGCGTATTCCAAGCCATTACCCATTGCCTGGAGCATTCTCAGCCATGAAGCCTTCTCGTCCTTTGCGAATCCTCTTCTTGGCATCCTATTTTCCCAAACCTGACAATCCCTTGATGGGAACCTGGGCACTCGCTCAGGCACAAGCGTTGGCACGACAAGACATTGAGTTGCTGGTGGTCTCCTGTACGTCCTGGGTTCCCCAAATTCTTGCCATCACTCCAGGAGCAAAAGCCTATAGCCATTGTCCAGAAGAATTTACCTGGGTTGGTTCTGTTCGGGTACGCTATCCTCGCTGGCTTTACTATCCAGTTGCTCCGCTGAAAGTGTGGGCATATGCTAATCCTACCCCTTACTTACACCTTGCCTGGGCATCGGTTAAACGGGAGTTTTGCCAGATAGTAGGTGAGTTTCAACCCGATGTTATTTTTTGCCATCATTTACTGCCTAACGGTTGGATTGCCGCCCAATTACCTCATGTCCTACGTCGCCCCCTCGTCACCCTGGATCACGACTTTGATGAAATTACGGACTGCCATCGCTATCCCCAACGTCGGGCAGCAATGCAGTCTGCAATAACAGGTTGCCAGGTCTCCCTGACGGTCTCCAAACGTATGGAACAAGACCTGCGAGCACTCTTTCCCAACCATCCAATTCTCACTCATCACAATGGAGTTGAATTACCCCCTGTCGCCCTGTTTGCTCAGCAACGTCCACCAGAGTTAAAAAATAAGAAGGTTGTTCTATCTTGTGCTCTATTTGCAGAACGTAAGGGCATTCCCCTACTGATTGAAGCATTCTGTCGAATAGCTGATCGGCATCCCGATGCTGTTCTCCGAATTATTGGTGGTGGGCCAGAAGAAAGAAACGTTATTGATGCAATCCAGCGTTATGACCAGAATCAACAAGTGCAACTGCTTGGTAAGAAACTTCACCCTGAAGTCCTACAAGAGATGGTTTGGGCCGACTGTTTTGCTTTGGTAGGATGGGATGAACCGTTTGCTACAGTTTATTTAGAGGCGATGGCCGCGGGTAAGCCTATCATTTGCTGCCAGGATGGTGGCATTAATGATGTGTTTTGTCATGAACTGCATGGCTATGCCGTGGCTCCTAGGCAAGTAGCAGATACATCTCGCGCTCTAGACCGAATGTTGAGTCACGATGCTAAGCGAGTTGAAATGGGGAAACAGGCACAACAATTCGTTCAACAGTACCTAACCTGGGATGCAAAAGCTACCCAGTTAGTTGAACTGTTTTCAAAAGTTATCCTGACAACCGATGAATAGATAGTTTAAGTAACTATAGCAACTCCATTTTGGATTGCTATAGTACATCTTTACAATCAGATATTTTAGTTCTTAAAAAATAAGTTTTATTCTATTTCTTCTATTCTTAAGCGTTTTACCTGACTGTGTTTATCCCTCTTAATGAGACTTTTAAAGATACACCACTAACATCCTTTCAACGGGCAATATTATCTCAATAAACTCTATTTTTAAAATATGGTGTGGTCAAACTACAAACCTGAATCTCCTCCAGAGAATCTCTATAATCCCTATGGTCTCCATCATTCGCATTTAACTACTAGGGTGTATTTCCCTCCGACACCCACCTTATCAGGTACAGCCTGTTTGTTGATGGGTATCATCCTAGCCTATATGCTATATCCGTCAGGAGAGACACCTTCTGAAATGGCAAGAGTAACAGCGATCGCCATAGGTATTGCTTTCTTGGCCAGTGTTTTTTTTGATGGTCGCAAGGGGCTATACAACCTATTTCGCACTGATCTACTTTGTCTAATTGGAATTTATGGCTTAACTCTAGCGGAATTTCTATTTCCGCAAGACGACTTTAATCGCATCGTTGAAGTGATGGGTACTGCCCATGCTCTAGATGCCGTGTTGTTGGGTATAACTGGGTTGACGCTCGGACGTCATCTCGTTACTACAAAACCAATTCGTTCTGATCGGATTAATTTAGAGATCTCTAACGCTACTCTATTTCGCACTATTGTTGTGTGTGCTTTTATGGGTTATCTATATATGCTGATATCGGTTCAGTTTAATCCGCTGGCACTGATTGATGGTATGTTAGGACCCCGCTTTTCTGAACCTTGGACACGGGGCAGACTAGGAAGCTGGAGCAGTCTTCTTACCGAACTCAATCTTCTTTGCTACGCCATTCCTCCTTTAACAGGTGTCATTTGGAACCGACGTCAGTTCTTTTCTAGAGTTCAGATTTTGATTGTTCTAGCAATCTTTGCTCTAGTAATGTTTCAAGGATTTTCAAGTGGAACTCGAAATATTTTTATTGCTTATGTTGCAACTTTTTTAATGGGTTATCTTTTAACCCTTCGGGTTAACAATTTCAGAAATACAATTCTCCCCATTCTGGTAGCGGTTTTCATTTCTCTATTTGCTTCCTACCACATGCTGGAGTTTAGAACGATGGGTCTTCGTAACTATATTGTTAATCAAGTCTATGCGGGTGATACAGTGCGGCAGACATTAGCCGTTGACTATAACCTAGTATCGCTTGCTCCTGTAATTGATGCTTTTCCAGACAAACACCCTTTTTTAGGCTTTGAAATCATTTCCTGGGCACTGATCAAACCTGTTCCACGTGCATTTTGGCCCGGAAAACCTGAAGGATTAAGTGTCAGTATTGAGGAATTAACAGGAGCTAAAGGCTGGACAGTAGCTACAACCTATCTAGGAGAAAGTTATATGATGGCTGGCTGGCTGGGAGTGATTGGCATGTCTTTATTGTTTGGTGCCTTAGCAGCTTGGTGGAATCGCATGGCGATACAAGGGCAATCAGACTATTCCTTGGTAGTTTATGCACTCGGCTTTTTTGCAGCTGGCATTACTATGCGAAGTATGTTTTGGTTGACGACTGCTATTCTCCCTGTGATCGCCCTACTTGTATTTAGAAAATTTGGGTTTGGTCGCTAACCTGACTATACCTGACTACATTATGAAAGTACTCCACGTCATCCCCTCAATCAGTCCTGCGTTAGGGGGTCCAACCTATGTTGTCTTAAACCTAGTGAAGGCACTGCGCGAGTGTGGCGTTGACGCTGAAATTGCGACCACCAATGATGATGGTTTTAACTTCCTAGATGTACCCTTCAATCAGCGAGTTGATTACACAACTGAAACCCCTGAAAAAATTACTGTCCCTGTTTGGTTTTCACCTCGATTTTCGCCACCTCTCAAGGAGTTTATTTTTTCTCCAGTAATGACTCAATGGCTTTGGCAACGCATTCAAAATTACAGCGTTGTTGATAACCATTATCTGTTTTCCTATGCTCCGACCTGTGCAGCCGCGATCGCACAGCACTACAACATTCCCTATACCGTCCGCACGATGGGTCAGTTGACCCCTTGGGCATTGGCACAGAGTCGGTTAAAGAAGCAAATTTATACGCTCTTAATCGAGCGTCGTAACCTCAATCGGGCTGCTGCCATTCATTGCACAGCCATCGATGAGGCAAAAGATGTCCGTCGTTTTGGCATCAAAGCCCCAACCGTAACCCTGCCACTGGGTGTCCATTTACCTGTGCTACAACCCAATGCCAAACAAAAGCTACATCAACGCTATGGCATTCCATCTAACCGCTCTATTGTGTTGTTTCTCTCGCGACTGCATTACAAAAAACGTCCTGAGGTGCTTTTGCGATCGCTCCGCCAATTGATCGCCCAAAATCAAGACGTTCACTTAATTTTGGCAGGCTCTGGTGAAGCTGAGTATGTGGATAGTTTGATGCACCTGATGAGTTCATTAGGGATCGCGGCTCACACAACCTTTGTGGGCTTTGTCACTGGTTCAGAGAAAGATCTGTTGTTGCAAGGCTCAGACCTATTTGCCTTACCGTCCTTTTCTGAAAACTTTGGGGTAGCCATTGCCGAGGCAATGGCAGCCCAACTTCCTGTTGTGATTACTCCCGGCATTCAAATCGCCACTGATGTAGCCAATGCCAAAGCTGGGTTAGTGGTTGAGGGTGAGGTCGAAGCGTTTACTCAGGCGATCGCTCAACTATTAGATAGCGCAACATTGAGAGAACAACTGGGGCAAAACGGCAGAACATTTGCCAGTTATAACTATTCGTGGAAGTCGATCGCTCTACACCTGGCAGAGGTTTACACCCTGATTATTGAAAACCAACGCCTGCCACACGATATTGTTTTTTAAGACAGTGACTCAAAAGCAGTGACTCAAGAATGGTGGGTAATACCCACGCTACGGTTTTTTCTTGCATTCTTGAATTGTGCACACAGTATTTTTAAAGATTTAAACCAGCAAAACCTGGACTATCGATTAGATTAGTAGAGGCAATGCACCTCCTCTTCTCTCCATGTCTAAAAAACAACTCCTCAACAGGCTAAAGCTTGACTGAGGGGGAGTTGGCCTAGCTATATTGATGAAGTTGTTAGCACTGATTGGCAGCATTAGCTTCAACCTAGCGATCGCCCACTCAGCTTATCCCCAACCGCAAGCCATTTTCACACTAGGAGGTGGGGAAGATCGGGAAGAATTCACTACTCAATTTGCCACGTTGCATCCTGACCTACCCATTTGGGTTTCCACTGGCATTTCATCTCATAAAGCCAAATCTCTATTTCAAGCAGCTGACATTTCCCTCGATCGCCTCTATCTTGACTACCGCGCTGTAGATACTGTGACCAACTTCACCTCATTGGTTCACGACTTTCAAACGCAAGGGATTCGTCATGTTTATTTAATTACCTCTGACTTTCATATGCGTCGAGCCAGAGCGATCGCCTTTTTTGTCTTTGGTAGTCGAGGCATTCTCACTACGCCTGTTTCCATGTCCTCCAAGCACCCTTCTGAAACAATTCTGCATGTCAGTCGAGATATTGGGCGATCGCTCTTGTGGATTGCTACAGGTCGTACGGGGGCTAGCCTCAATCCAAAGTTACACAACAAAGCGAGAGGTGCTGACCCAGCTCAGGCAGCCCATCTCAGTTGATGTCAATTTAAAGACAACAACTTAAGAATATTTTTGGGAAAAGAATATTTGTATTAACAAAAATACGTTGGGAAAAGAATATTTTGCATTAATTAAACGCAACAAGATAGTAATTTTGAGGCAACAAATTCAACTCATTTTGCGTCATTCACTCCGGAACGCATCAAATTTACTTTGAATGCTGACTGTGATTATTAAGACAACATCGTGTTGTTAAGCAGTGGCATCACTTAGGGCTTCCTAAGGTTTGCAACACTTACAGGGTCAATTTGCATCACCACAGGGCTGCGCCCCTCGCAAGCCATTTTTTAGGGCTTGTTGGGGTTCATTGTCCGTGTTTACCTGTTGTTGAGCGAATCGAATCCGAATGAAATTATCCCAGCGTAGACTCTGGTTTTTAGGAACAAAAACAGCAGCGAGTGTTACTCCTAAAGATCCCATTAAGCTATCCATCATTACTCAATTTTTTCCACCCGATTATGCGCCTACCGGGCAATTAATTGATGAATTGGCACATTTATTGAGTGAGCAAGGACTAGCCGTTGACATTTTCACGGGACAACCGTGTTATGCATTTCACGAAGCCACAGCTCCCTCAAATGAATACATTGATCGGGTGAGAGTACAGCGATCGCGCACTGCTCGGTTTTGGTCACACCGTATTCGGGGTAAAACTCTCAATGGTGTCCTTTTTTGTTTGCGGGCGTTGCTCCACTTATCCCTGATGCGCCACAGCCACATTTTGTTGCTGACAACGGCACCTCCATTCCTGCCTCTATTGGGCTATTTAGCCAAGTTGTGGTTCAAGCAGCGTTATATCTGTTTACTTTATGACTTGTACCCTGACATTGCGGTTCAGCTTGGTGTCATTCCTGAAAGACACCGATTAGCAAAGTTGTGGCGACGGATGAACCAAAAGATCTGGCGACAGGCTGAAGCCATCATCGTACTCAGCCCCAGCATGAAAAAGCGAGTCATCAACCACTGCCCTGAAGTGGCAGATAAAGTCTACGTGATTCACAGTTGGGCTGACCCTGATTGGATTGCGCCCCTCGACAAAAAAGTGAATTGGTTTGCTCAAAGACATGATCTAGTCGAGCCATTCACAGTCCTTTATTCTGGAAATATGGGACGTTGTCATGATCTCGACACCATCATGACTGCCATTGAGGAGTTGCGTGACGAACCTATCCGATTTGTCTTTATTGGAGATGGAGGCAGACGGCAACTGTGTCTTGACTATGTTAAAGCCGCCCAACTGAACAACGTGTTGTTTTTGCCCTATCAAGACAAACAGGTCTTGCCCTATTCCCTGACGGCTTGTGACTTAACCTTGGTCAGTGTTGACTCGAATATGGAAGGACTGGTCGCCCCCAGCAAATTGTATTCTGCGCTCGCTACCGGACGACCTATTGCAGCCATCTGCGACAACCGATCCTATCTCAGAACACTGATTAAACAAGCTCAGTGTGGTGCCACTTTTGAAAATGGCAATGGGGCTGCATTGGCCAGTTTTATTCGGTTACTGAAGGGCGATCGCCAGCTTGCACAACAGATGGGTGAGTCGGGACGACACTACTTACAAAACCATTTCACACCTTCCATCATTTCAAAGCAATATTTTGACTTGGTGCGGCAAGCCGTTTCAGTCCCCAATCAGAGAAAGGGCTGAGAGCTTAGGATGGCGTTGAGGGGAAGTGTGCCAGATGAGATAGCGTCGCTCTTAAACGACTTGAGCCACAAAGCCAGATAGCATAGGAAAGCGATCGCACCTATGTCGCTACTCCTTGGTGTTAGCTCAACTCCTATGCTAAACAGAATCCGTCGTCTCGTCAGACAATTTTTCAGTAAGTCTAGAACAATCAACAATGAACCCCTCAACAAGGTGAGTTTGATTGTTCTTGTTTTGATTGATATTTTTATTCTGGTTAATGTCTTCTCTGGGCTAAGTGATATTAGCCAGTGGTATCTCAGCCCCTGGCAGGTACATCCCTGCTATACCAGTTGGAATGACTACCGTGCCCAAACCACAGCCTCTAAAGGCTACGATATCTTGCGGGCGATCGCTGCTCCTACTAGTGCTCCTACGGGTCAACCCAGTTTGCGACAAACCTATACCGATGCTGAAAACGGTCATTTAGGCACTGTCTCACAAATCTGTCTAACCTATGCTAGTTATGCCGATCCGATCGTCAATTCGGATAACCAACAAATTATTCAGACGGTTGATCAAAAGCAGAGCCAAATTGCCACTTTAGAAGATGCCAATCGCAATCTGCGGGCTCAATATGACTCAACCCTGCTAGAAGAGATTGCAGGGCAACCCCGTGAACAATCTATTAACCCCGTTGAAGCCGCCAGAGTTAAAGAAACCCTCGACCAAAATGCTCGTCAAATTGCCACATTAAAAGCAGAAAGTGACGCACTTCGGACTGATTTGATTAACAAGCCTGAAAGCACTACTTTCTTGAATTTTTTAAAGGATGATGGGCAATTTCAGACAGTGCAGGCAGAGTATGACCATGACTCCTTTTGGTATCCCAGCATTCAGCTTTCATTTCAGGTGCTCTTTCTACTGCCGCTGATTGTATTTACGGGGTTTGTGCATCACCAATCCCAACGTCGAGGGTATGGGTTAGTTGCTCTGATCAGCTGGCATCTATTAGTCATTTTCTTCATTCCACTGGTCTTTAAAGCGTTTGAATTTCTACAAGTCGGGGCATTTTTTGAACTGATCGTCAACGCTGTCAGCACCCTATTGGGTGGTTTACTATTTTTAGTCAGCTATCTCTATATTTTGCTCATCCCTCTGATTGGATTTGGCATCATTAAGTTCTTTCAGCGATTTGCGTTTAATCCTAAAATTCAAGCGGCTAAGCGAGTTCAAAATTCGAGTTGCATTAAGTGTGCAAAGCGCATTCGCCGTCATGATGTTCATTGTCCTCACTGTGGTTACAACCAATATACAGAGTGTCCAACTTGTCATGAGCCGACGTATAAGTACTTGCCCCATTGTCGGCAATGCGGCGCAGTACAACCTTTACCGGGTCGTTGAGAGTTGCTGAGAAAAGGGGTGTTCCCACACCCCTTCCCTATTTCCCAGTTCCTCTACTCAGCAGATGACTTTAGTCGCTTGATCACATCCTGTTTAAATTTGCCACTATCGGTTTTGGCGGTATAGCGCAAGCGAATCACAACATCATCGATCTTGTCGAGGGGAAAGCGATTGGGGGTTTCTTGGGGCAACTCTAATCGCCAAGAAGAAACGGCTCCAGTGCCCTCAAAGGGAAAGTAGCGATCGTCAAATAAGATGTTGAGATCAAAGTTACCAAAGGTGCCGCTATTTTCCTCAGCTCTGGAGATGGCGATTTGTTGATTGGTTCGCCAATCGACCCGCAAGATACTGGCGTTGGGTTGTTCGTCATGGTTGCCCAGCAGATATTCTACTCCCTTAATATCGGGTTGTAACAGCGTTTTGTTACTCCGCTGAATCACGGTTGCGTTCACCGATCGCAACTCTAGTTCTCGACGTTCATCGGGTGACATACCCTCAAAATTGACCTGAATAGAAATGGAAATAGTTTTGAGCAAGCGACAATAGTGACCGGGATAGTCTTCATCAAATAGTCGCTCACTCAAGTTAAACTCGCAAACTCCACTGCTCTTTAGGTCACTCAGTTTATTACTCAGCGTTTGTAGCTCACCGCTCAAGTTGGGAGACACTTTCAGGGAGATTGTTTTTTCCATCTCTAAAAAGCGGCTGTCGCGATCGAGGTGGAACTTGCTCATCCGGTTGAGTTCTAGCATCAGCGACTCACCCGCCAACAACCCTTTTTTGAGGCTATCCCAATGCCCAAAACTGATGAAAGTATCAGTAGTAGGTAGCTCAAATTGCAGAGCTTTTTCAGCCGATTTTGCTAGATCATAGGCCAGTTTGTAAGCCTGGAAGTAGAGGGCTGACAAGCGTCCAATCATCCAATTATGGAGGGTTTGATTAGAGAATTTGCTGCGATAGAAGGTGGCAATTTCCTGGCTTTGAGTGATTGCCTTTTGGTGTAATAACAGCTCTCGTTGAGTTTTTTGCAACTCAATTTGAGCTACTGCAATTTGCACATCTATTTCTCTCAACTCAGACTCAGCCACTTTCTTCTCTTGTTCCCACTCTCCTTTGCGACGTTTGTATTCGCCAATCTTTTCGGTCATATCTGCCGCCGTATCTAAAACGTCAGCTACCATTTCTGTGCCATCAGAGATGCCCTGTAATACATTACCAACGCCCTCACCTCCTGCTTTAGTCAATGCTACGGGTGAGGCAACCCCTGCGGCACCTGCAATCACATCTGGAATCGCATAAAAATTAGATGCCAAAAACTTCAACACTGATGCAACTGTGCGGCTACCTTGTGCCAGTCCCTTGAGGGTTAGAGAGGCTTCCTCTTCAGTTGACAGATCATTATTAATCAGTTTGGTCAGGTATTCCTTCTTGTCTTCGGTCCGTTGTTTATTGATCTGCAACTGATCAAGCTGTTTCTGCGCTCCATCCAGTTCCCACCGTTTAACCTGAGTGGTCAAATCGAGAATACTCTGTTCGTGGGTGTTGAGCATCACCTCTAGCTGAGCCGCTTCCCGCTTTTCGATCACCTCTAGGAGTGATCCACCTAACTCGGTGACAAACGACACCATCTCTTTTGCTTTTTCTAGCAAATAGGCATATCGATAGTGAGGCACAGGGGCATTGACATCATTCAGCACACTACCTAAATCACGCCCTCCGGCAACTGCTCGCACCAATGCCATTGGATCAATGGGTGGATCAAACAGTGCTAGTTGTCGAAATACTCCTTCGATATTGAGGCTATGGCGAATCTTGTAGAGACGATCTTCGACCCGATCCCAATACCCTATAAACGTTTCGTTTTCAGGCACCAAAAAACTGGTAATCAACTGGCGGTGTGGATTTGCCCCATTGGTTTTCAACAGAGTACGTTCATCACCCGACCAAAACTCAAAGTCGAGATTGTTTTGTTGAATTAAATCGGTGTTGGCTTGCTCCAATGCCTCATGTTCTTTTAAGAAATCAGCATAGGTGCCTACTTCCCTTAACTCTTTGACTGTTTTAACGTTGGGGCGTTGCCCTAAAAGGTTATAGCCCAAGACATAAAGCATCGTGGCTTCGTTGATTGACTCGCGGGTATCGCGGGTAAACAGGGCATCGCCCCAATCTAACAAGTTGTCGATGTATTTCATAACAATCGCCTTTTGATAAGCGACCAGTCGCAAACGGGCGATCGCATGTGGGTCAAAGGGGTCGTTGCGATATTCGGCTAGAGCCGTTGAGTTGGTGAGCAGTTCGGCTAGAGAGGTTGACTGACGATTGCGGAAAGGGACAAACTGCCAGTAGCGATCGCCGGGGTGTTGACCAGGACTGGCCGTTTCGCGAGCGGTGGGGTCAAAAATATAGTGATACCACCGTTGAGCATCAGCAAAGTTTTGATTGGCGTTGAGTCGATTGGCAATCAAAAAGGGAATATGGAAGAAAATCTCCCAGTAATAAACGCCATATGCACCATTAAAGTCAATGGTTTCGGGGGTCGTACCTTGATAGGTGCTTGGCGGTGTAACCCGTTCGGGGTTGTGTTGATAGTCTCCAAAATTCCATTCCTGAGTCAGTTGAGATTGACGGCTCACGAGAGCATCTAATCCACCTTTAAACAGGTTTTGGCTTAACTTATGAATGGCATAGGTGCTGATTCGCTCAAGCTTAAACTTAAAGCCAGGAGGCGTTGCTTGATCCGGTACTTGCAAGGATAGGTCGGCATCAAAGTAAACCGTAATCGGTTGAGGCGCAGAACGGGTTTGAGTCTTGCCATATTCAAACTTCAAGCGTTCTTCGACGGTTTTAGCGGGTTGCTCTGCCATCAACAAAAACTGCTCATTTTTAGTATTGACAATGTACCAACCCGGTTGATTGTTGACATCAAACACGGTTGATTCAAACGCAGGCAGATTTTGCAGCAGGTTGTTGTTACTACTAATTGTCTCATTCAAATAGGCGTTGATGGCGTTCACCAAGGTCGTTAAAACAGGGGGAACAAGCTGACCAGATTGAGTCAAGCGATCATAGGTAATCACAATCGAACGCAAATACTCAGGGTTGTAATTACGCAAGTTATACGTTGTTCCTGCCAGGGTGACATCGGCTGTTCGACTTTGAGTATCTCCTCCTGCCGCAAAGTCATTCATGCTCAATCCTGCGGTGGTGACAATGTGCAGATTGGATTGAGTAATGGTGACATCGTAGTGAGGTTGAGTGTTGCGCCGCTCTAGAGTCAGCCCAAAGCTCTGGTCATCCAGGTTATTCCGCAGAGTGCCTAGTGTGTCGCCATAAAAGACCAGCATGCGCTCTTGATCAACGTTGATCTGATAAGGCAAACTAAAGCGCGATCGCCGCAGGAACAACCCATTTCCCCCAGCATTGGAAGGTTCGATCACCAGATTGGCGTTCCCCCCGTCGGTATCAAGCGGCAGATGCAAAATTAAACCCAACTCATTGCCGTCTTTGCGCTGGCTCATCTCATCGACAATGGTGGCCTGATCTCGGGCATAAGACCACAGTTGAAACTCGCTCAGTTGAGCCGTGACCAACTCACTTGAGCTGAGGTCAGGTTTATTGGGTATGCCCACGGTGAGTAATCCGGTGGTGGGCAATCGGTCTAGAAACACTTCACAAGCCTGGGTTGTGGATAGTTCTCCCAGTTTGGTGGTGCAGAGCCATAGAGTTGAGCGATCGGATTGGGGTTGAAACGTTAAGGCAATATGAGTCCATTTCCCAAACTCCATTGGAGATTCAAGGACGAGGCGACCACCCAGTATGACTTGCAGAGTCAGGGATGGAGTTCCCCAGACAAACTGTGCTTTGGTGGGCTGATCTTCTACGTTTTGTAAAATTTTCACTACCTGTCGATTGGTTTGTTCACCAACCCAAACAATTTGACGAGTGATATCAATTTCTTCAGAAGAAACCGTCACGAGTAGTCGAACTTGTTGAGCCATAGTGGCGATTCCTGTAGCCAGAGACGTGATTTCTGTCTCAATCCGTCTCAATACCTCAGTTCGAGTGGTTCCTAACTCAACCTGGAGCTCATTTAAGGTTTGACTAAATTGCTGGTTGGCCTCTCTCAGCAGGGTCGTTGCCTGGTCTAACGAGTTCAGTTCATTAAACGATCGCTCTAGTGAAGGACGAGTTTCAATGAAAGCTATGGCAGCTTCTGACGCTTTCAGTAGCCGACGTGCTTGCAAAAACACTGGATTTAGCTTGTCAAGCAGCGGCTTTTCGATCGCCTTTTGAGTCAGGCTAGCGGTTGGTAAAGAGATCACGGCTTGCTGCGCGAGGACAGCAATAGCGAGTTGACCATTGGTGTAAGTAAACAGCTCCAGGGTTGTTGATTGGAGACTTGAAGATACTACCCCTTGGTCGATCAACTTCGCCCAAATGCTCCATGTGGAGTCACTGGAGTCAAAATAAACCGATCGCTCTAGCGCAAAGTTTGCCTGGTTGTTCTTGCGGGCCACTTTGAGAACATTGACAGGCTGAGCAGTGTTATCGTCACCGGAATTATTGCCTAAAGAATCGGGCGATCGCGGCACGATGCCCCGTTGCACGTTGACCCGTTGCCACTGTTGCAACTGAATAGTAGCTTGATCAAGCTTGCGCCCCAGTTGGAGATAGGTTTGGGGTTGTGCCCAGGCTTCACTAAAGTTGTAGTACGAGTATTTGACCGTCGGTTCATAGACATCGCGGCTCTGTTGCGTCCCATCCACATCAAAAGATTCCGTGGTTTTGGTGATCTCCGCCCAAAACAAAAAGAGGCGATCGAAGGCATAGACAGGAGTGACGTAATCAGAGTTGATCGTCAGATCGATCTTGTACCACGGGAGCCAGCGGGAGGGCTGTTCGTCTACTAGATGTAACTCTCGGTAGTAGTAAATGCGGGGTTGAGTATCGGTGCGTCCAATCAGATAGAGAATTTTTTCGGTGTCTGACAGCTTACGGAGATAACTGCCGACAATCCGCAGGTTTGCCAGTTCAGCAAACTTATCGAGGTAATTAGTGTAAGCTCGCTCGACGGATCGCTGGTTGATATCTGATTGCAATAACTCTTGCTCAAGTTCTTCAAACAGGGGTGTTTTAGTATCACGCAACTCTGGCTCAATATAGTTTTCGGGATATAAGAAGACCTTGCGATTTGCCTCCCACACCCGATAGTTTTTCATCCACTCCCATTCCTTGAGGGGAACTTTGGACGGATCAACCCCTTTTTCCAGATTCATCAGACATCGCTGCACATACAGTTGCAGGCTGGCAGTCGCTTGGAGAATACGCGATGTTTCTACTTCGCTGCCCACTTGCGGATCAACCAAAAAATATTCATACAACAGATCCGCATCGCGTCTGTCTCCTGTTTTTTGAGCCAGTTTCCGCAATGCCAACCCTAGCAGAGCATCCCGTCGTCTGACGGAGATTTGATTGCGAATAGGCTTGTAAACCGTTTGCCAATCCTCGGTCGAATATTGAGCTTGAAGCACCTTGAGCAGTGCCGCTGCTAACTGTTGGAAGCCCTGGAAGGTTTGCTGGGGCAACACCAACTGAATCAAGAGGTCAACATCGACTTGCAATGACTGCGCCAGATCGATGCTGGGCTGGAGTTGTGCTAGATCCGCTAGACGGTTATACAGTCGAGTTGACCCAAAGTAGACTTGTAAGCGGCGCAATTGTTCCTCATCCCACCCGGTGAGCGTCACGATCGCCTGCGTCGCATCTAAAGCGGTGGTCGTTTGCAACAGTTGCACCAGGTTGCCCTGGGTATCACTGTATAGGGTTTTAAACGTTTTGAACTGGTAAAGACTATTAAGATCGGCGATCGCTGGTTGTAACACACTGTTGACTGAAAAATAGTCAGGATGATCGAACAACACAGCTAACTCAGCCGCCGTCAACCCAAAGCGAGTTGCCAGTGTCAGCACTTTGGTCAGGGTGTTGAGATAGACAATCAGGTTGTTTGAGAGGATTGAACCTGGCGTTTGCAAGGTTTGCATTTCAGTGAGGAACTGAATCGGCTGCATCAGTGACTCATATTCTGCAAACACCACCTGCATCACGTCGGGTTGAGTGTCAAACAGGGTAGCCAGTTCAACCAACAGGGCATTTTTGTGTTCATCTCGCAAACGAGTTAATAGAGCATCAACCTGAACCCAGTGAGGACGTAACTGCTCTTGCAACTCCAGATCACTCAAATTGAGGTTACTCAGATCATTCAATCCCTGATATTGCTCAGTGACAGCCCGTTTGCCATCCACAAAGTCTGTGGGGCTGAGAAACCCGCTGGTGGTGAGTGCTGCAAAGAGAGCGATCGCTTGAGCTTGACTGATCTCGTTTGAGACAAAGGAGTCACCATTCACCAAAAAGTCACGCGATTGGCGAATCAGGCTATCCGCGACATCCCGTATGGTGGCTTCAGTGATCCCCAGTAGGCGATCGCCCCCGACAGGGCTGGCAAAAAACTCCAGGTCAGCAACAGTAATGCCTGTCAGTTTCAACCAATCGGCACGTTCCACCAGTTGCACCACATCACTGAGACTATTCACTGACTGAAGTTGCATCCAGTCCATCAAACGCAACAAGTCATTGACGCCCAACCCCAACAAACGCGACAACCGCGCTAGCCGATAGAGTTGGTTGAGATAGGCACTATCCAGATCGATGATCGGGTCTAAACCACTGAGAGATTCTACGATCGTGTTGAGATCGGCATCAGAGGTTTGCAGTGCCCCCATTAAACGAGTCCGAATCTGGCGATCGCGGTTGAGATTTTCTTGTCCCAATCTGCCCCAGCGCACGATAGGATAAGCTTCCCAGCGTGCCGCTTCGCTGTTACGTCGAGCGTCACCCGCAATGCCCTTGGGGTTAAACACCTGGTCAAACAGAGTGGTTTTGTCTTCTCGACCCATGTGCTTGATGCGATACCACAGGGCCACCAGGCGATCGATCGACAGGTTACTCTGGTCTTGCAGTTGTTTGATGGTGGCGAGTCCATCGAGCACAGGTGCAGTCAGATCGGTTTCAGGGAGAGTTGCCCGTTGGGGCAAGATGATTGGTTGGATCTGTCCCGATTCCACAATTGCTGTGTGACGGTTGCCACTCATATCGAGAATTTCGACGCCATTGGGGGTGCTGGTGAGTCCATCAAACACCCACCACAAAGCCAGAAATGGCTCGTCGCCTTGTAACTCTGCCATGCGATAGGTGGCAATTTGTGTGGCAGTGCGAACGGTGTTCCACACCCGCAATTCCAAAATTTGCCCCCGGAAGAAGTGTCCCGGTCGGTCTAGAGAGACGCCATCGTGGAAGCGTACTTTGCTACTGACACCCCCCATTGAGGAAGGTGGGCGATCGCCCCAGAGCTGTGATCCAGGGCTGACATCAATCGATCGGCCATCTAAAAAGGCACGAAAAGAGGCTGGACGCACTTCGGCTCTGCCATCTAAGACCAATGCCACATGATGCCATTTACCCGACTGGATGCGGTCAGTTTTGATCCAGGTGCCCTGCCAGTCGCTTTCGATAGGTGAAACGTTGTATCCACCAAAGTAAAGACAGCCATCAAACAGGTAAATATTTAGCCCTCGCTGGTCATCGCCTTCGTGATAGATCACTTGCTTGCGATCGCCAATGCCTTTGTCCTCTACCCTGAACCACACCTCAATCGTGCGTCGCAGACGAGCACTGCCACTACCTTGATCTGACAACGTAACTCGTTGGTCAGTGCCATTAAAGCCCAACACTTGTCGCTGCGATCGCCAAAATCCTCGATCGGCTTCTGTCAAATCGACCAGGTCTGGTTGGCGTGCCCCCACACTATCCCCTAACCAGAGGGTGTTGCCACTCATCGAGGCATCTCTGGTTTCCGTGCCCTGCGTTTCGTTAAATGCCCAATAGCCGACTAACTCACGAGACACAACCGGACGTTGATAGCGGTCAGCGATCGCCCCATCTAACGGACGGGCAACATTCCACAACCGCAGTTCTTTAATTTGTCCAGCAAAATAGCGGGTGCCCAGATCTCTGCCAATTTCGATGCGGTTGACCCGCAACGCCAGCGGTGTTTGCAACTTGCGAACATTGGCTTCGTTAGCAAAGTCTTGTTCTCCAGCCAGATAAAAGGTCACGCGATCGCCATCCACTTGAACCGCCACATAGACAAATTCACCCAGAGGAATAGGATGGGTTTGATCGATCAGTCGAGTCTGATCTTGAACCTGCGACACACTCAGCTTAAAGTGTTGCTGGCCTTCAGTACCAACGGTGATGCCAAACCACAACTTCACTGCTTGCCCAGCCAGGGTCAACCCACCCAGTCCCACAATAGGGTTTTCTTGCTCAACCAGAGGATTGGGAGAACCCGTCAATTGAATCCAGGCAGCAACAGTAAATTGCGTCAACTCCAGCGGTTGCTGCAATGCCCCAGCCACATATTCACCGCGACCGTCAAATCGTAGTGCCTGTTGATTGAGTGGGCGCAATAGCAACGGGTAGTTGTCTACTGCAGTCCAGTGCAGCGTATTGTCAGAGACATCAGCCGTTGCAAACAGAGTTAGATCGGTGGCGAATAGGCTACGGGCACTAACATTTCTCCATTGAGGAGGGTTCGTGTCAGACGCATCATTGCCAAAATCTTCTAACACTGTGATGTGACGAAACACAGCCAATTCGTCAAAGAACTTGCTGCCCTGACCTGCTCCCCAAACACCGACGGTGCCACTGGTGAGGCGTGCGGTGCCGTTACCGCCAGGGTTGCCACTGTTGTCATACGCATCGATCGAATACTCAACGGGTTCGTCGTGTCCGTCTTGCCAGATCTTGGCTTTGATAGTGGTGCGATCGCCTGCATCTTGCACCGTCATTCGGAAGCGATACCAAACATTAAGAGCCGGTGTGATCCCCGAATCCGTGTCTCCCATTAATCGAACAGGAGTGTAGGGATAGGCCACCAGATGAAACGTATTGAACTGGGTTGTTCTGCCATAGCTCAACCGATAATAGGTGTCTCGGTCTTCAGGATAACGGCTCAAAACCGTCACCCCAATTCCACCGTTAGCATCGGTCAACCGCAACTTGCCCATATAGGTATAGTTTGACCAGTTCAACACTTCACCGGGAAGCGTGTAGTGAGAATGAGCACTATATTTCTCGCTGGTGGTGCCAAATACAGTTTTGCCATCGACCTCAATGGTTTTAAATAAACCGGGTTCAGGCACAAAGCTGTGACGAATGCTGGTATCTACCCAGTTGTTAGGATGCTGATTGAGCGACAGCGGGGCAAACTCTTCAAATAAGATCATGCCTTCAGACACCTGCAAATCGTCGAAATATTTGATTCCTTCGCCTTCTGCCCACACCCCAATCGTGCCAGAGGTGACTCGTCCCGGCAGTTTTTGAGCCAGATTGGGGGTGCTGTCGTCATACCCCTCCATCTGAAACGCTTCAGGCATGGGATCGCTTTCTTTCCAAACTTTGGCTTGCATCTCAGTTCGAGTTGCCGTGTTGTATACCTCTACTTGAAAGCGATACCAGGTTTTGACTTCAACTCGGATGTTAGTATCTCGTTGATTTGTATCACTGGTCACACCTCCTGGGTCAGCTCTCAAGCCAAAGGTTCTCTCTCCAGTGGCGGCTCCCACTCGCATCCGGTAATAGCGATTGCGATTGAGTGAATTGGTTTCAGTCGCGGTGTAGCGGCTAAAGAAGGAGACTCCAATCCCCCCTCCTTTGGCAATGGATTTACCCGCCTCTATTTCAGAGGGAGAATCAATATAGAACCGTCCGGTGTAAGTGTAATGGCTCCAAGTTAGCGTTTCTGGACTTCTCAAATGAGCATGAATCTCGTTTGACTGTCCTTGCTCAGTGCTGAGTACCCGATTACCCGCTACCTCAACCACTTTAAATGCTCGATTGCCTTTAGTAATCTGCCAATCGGGCGGCAACTGCCCGACGGGGGTTGTTCCAAAGTTAGTGCTATAGAGAATGCGTCGTTGCACTCGCAGATCATCAAATAGTTTTAGCCCCAAGTCGGCGACCCAAATGCCAACTGTGCCAGCTTTGAGTCGTTGATCGCCCGCCTCAAAGGCATCGATCTGGAACACCTGTGGTTCTGGAGTGCCATGTTGCCAAATTCGGGCTCGAATCCGAGTCTGGTTTGCCGTGTCGTTGCTCTCGACTTCAATGCGAAAACGGAACCAGGTATTGGCTTGAGCCACAACACCAGAGTCACTTTTGCCACTCAAGGAGGCAATATCACCGGGAATGACGCTGACAACCTGGAACGTGGTGGAGAAATTGCCGTCATACCCCAAGCGATAACACCGCTCTTGCCGATTTGGAAACTGACTCAACACCGTTACACCGATACTGCCAGTCAGATCAGCCACATAGAATCTGCCTGTGTAGATGTAGTTTGTCCAGGTGAGAACGGTTGGATTTTCGGTGGGTTTGGCGTAATGGGAATAGGCACTGTTGAGTTCGCGATCGCCCGTTTCGGTGAAGCCCAACACGATGTTTCCGGCGTCAGTCGGATCAGCCACTGCCTTAAACAGGGGTGTCACTTCGTCAAAGTTGATGCGAGTGCTGGTGTCTACCCAAAAGTCAGGGTCTTGATTCAGGGAATATTGCGCGAAATTTTCCTCTAGTAAGATATTGGGTAAGAAGACAACCTGTAACTCATCAAAGTATTTAGAACCACTGTCACTTGCCCACACCCCCACTGTGCCAGACTGAATGCGAATTGGGCTGGTGTCTGTCACATCCATCTGGAAGGTCGTAGGTTCGTTGGTGCCTGCTTCCCAAACTCTGGCTTTGATGGAGGTAGTCGTTTCTGTATTTCGCACCTCAATGCGAAAGCGATACCACACCTCTGGACGCGACTCGACCCCTGATTCAACCGTCCCTGTTATCGGTTGTATGCCATAAGGACGGGCATCTAAGTAAAACTTAGACTTGAGGCGATCGCGCTGCAAGCGATAGCACTGGTCTTTGCCATCAGGATAGCGACTCAGCACACTCACCCCGGCTCCACTGTCAGTTGCTGTAAAGCGAATCTTGCCCGTGTAGACATAGTTGCTCCAGGTCAACGCCTCTGGCAGATCATAAAAAGACTGCATGTTTTCCAGCGTTTGATCTGTCCTCAGCACCTGATTACCATCCAGCGTTACCGATTTAAACAACAGGGCGTTCTGTTGAAAGTCGATGCGATCGCTGGTGTGATTCCATCCGCTTGGGTCAGTTGGGGGATCATACGGCTCAAAATTGCTGTCGGTTAACAGCGTCTCCCCTAACAAGCCGATCGGAGCAATGCGCTCTACCTTGAGCCGATCAAATCGCTTTTTACCGTCGCCAAAGGCCCACACTCCAACCGTTCCTTGAGTCAACCGATAGCTACTGGTGTCGATCGCCTGTAGTTGAAAGGCGTCTTCCGGAGGCTCAATGTTGTCTAGCTCATCCTCCCAAATCTGTACCTTAATCTCGGTCTGATTGTTAATATCCTCTACTCGAACTCGGAAGCGATACCAGGTATTGGGTTGAGGAATCACCTCGACTTCTTTAACCAGGGTGAGGGGTTGAAAACCGTAGGTGTGAGCCACCAGGTGAAACTGAGGTCTCTGGGCATGTCGCTGCAATCGATAAAACCGAGCCTCATGATTGGGATATTGGCTCAAAAACGTCACCCCAATTGCCGCCGCCTCACTGTCGATGTAGATCCTGCCCGTGTAGATGTAGTTAGACCAGGTTAAAACCGTTGGTGTAACGTAATGAGAAAACGTATTTTCTAACTCGATGCCGCTGCCATTGGTCACAAAGGCAATATTGCGGGATTGCAGAGTACCCACATCAACATTAGCCAGATTTTCGGTGCAGTCCTTTATTTCATTTCCCTGCGTCTCTGTCGTGGGAAAATAAGCAACCAGATCGGGAGATGTTGTTGGGGCAACGTGGCGATCGCTCTCAATCTGGGCTGCTGTTTTAGCAATCTTCCACAGCCGCAGATCGGTAATTTGCCCTGAAAAGAAATAGAGATGTTCAACTTCGATCGCTGAATAAGCGTCTTCAAATTTGGTGATGCCCCGTTCACCCAGTCCTCCCAGATAGGCAACCCCCACTGGACTCAAGCGAAATCCCAGGGCTGTTTGGGTGCCAGAGGGAGTTGGCAATAGGTTGCCATTGAGATAAACCCGCAGTTCGATCGGTTCCAGCGGCAACGGTCGGGCATCAGGACCATTGGGGGTGGGAAACTCATCCTGAGCGATCGCCAAATGATACCACTGGTGATAGGTAATCGGCTCAGACTTAAACAGAGACTGCTGTAAGGCATTGCCCTCAAAGTTATTAGTCCACACCAACACATGCAGCCGATGTTGCAACAGATAAACACTCAACCCGGCCTCAGCATCACCCTGACTAAACAACACCTGTTGGCGATCGCTCAGGGCTTGTTCTTGAGCATTAAACCAAAACTCTAGCGTAAAGCGATCGTATTGCCCCAAACCCCAGCGTTTTGAATTGTGCTGATCAGCTCGTTTAGCTTCGTGGATTACGATTACATCGTTATCTCCATCAAACTGCAGTACCGTTCCAGAGACAGCAATGGGCAAGGGAGGCAAGAGGCGATCGCTCAGTGTAATGCGATCGGGTGCATGATCTGGGGCGATTCCTCCCAACATGAGCGGATGTCGCACTCCAGTCACCAGATCAGGGGCAATGCTGTCTGGGCTAATGTCGATCTCATCCAGTCGCCAATAGCCAATCAATCCGGCTTCTCCAGCCGAGATCGGACGATAGAGATACAACGCAATTTGGTCTTTCGTGCGGGCTTGATTCCAGATCCGCAGTTCGCGAATGACACCGTTAAAGTATGCTCCCTCAACGCTGCGCCCTACTAGCAAATAACTATTGGCGCGATCGCCCTCTTGAGCCGTCACTGGCAAAATATCTGGGTCAGCCGGATCAACATAAATTTGCACATCCAAAATGCCATTGAAATAGATTTTCAAAATTTGCTTTCTAGAAGTGCCCTCTTGGTCAAGCGCAAGGGCAATGTGGGTCAGTTCCCCCAGGGGGATCGAGTCTTCACTGGTGTAGGGTTTTGCCAGTGAATCACTCTGAAACACCAGTTTGCCATCAGCATTGATCCACACGGCAAACTGAGACTGCCCTGTGGCTTTATTACCCTTAAACAAAATCGTGTTTTTCTCAGAGCGGGCTTCCAGCTTAATCCAGACTTCTAAGGTAACTTCTTTGAGATCGCCATAGTTCACTCCCTTAGCCGCCAGGTAGTCATCCACACCATTCAGCCGCAATCCCTGACCTGCCGAAAGAGCATCTAACACTAAATCGCGTTGCACCCATTTTGGTTGTGTCGAAAATTGTGCGCCTCCCATAACCCCATGATTTTCATTGGGTGTCAAATCTAACAGCGTGTTAGAGGGGGTTTCGGTCAAGGCCCAATAGGCGACCAGACGCTGTTCTTGCCCGGTGAGGCGGCGATACCGATATTCCTGGATTTCCAGTTGGCTCCGACTATTTGACCAAATGCGTACTTCTTTGATAATGCCTGTAAAGTGTTCGTCATACAGATCTCGCCCAATGTAGAGATCATCCCCAACCGAGACAATCTTTCGGTTTCCTAATCGAGCAACTTGCACATCTTTTTGCTCAATCGGGCTGCTAGCCTCAGTATCAGGGGGTTCGTTAATATCGACGTCTATATTAACCAGGTCGCCATTGATGAACAGGCAAATCGTTCCGTAATACTCATCCACCACGACAGCTACATGAGTAAACACCCCAACCGGAATAGTCGAGAGACTTTTAATTTCAATGTCTCCTGGGGTAGACAACTTGCCATAAAACGCCAAGCGATTTGCCGAGTCTACCCACACCATAAAGTGGAGTTGATGCTCTGCCTCATTACCCTTGCTGATAATGACGTTGCGCCCTGGCTCAGTGGGGTTGATCCACGCTTCAAGGGTAAACTCACTCAGATCGAGGTTGTGGACATCACGGCACTCAACATAATCGTTGACCCCATCAAACAAGAGGGCAGTTTCAGGAATGTAAGGTGTATGGAGCGATCGCAATGCCCAATCAAGATCGGCAAAAGACCAATTCAGCTTGCGGGCTAGTTTGAGAAACCGATAGATGCGATCGAGCTTTGCCAGACTGAGGTTTAGCAGTTTGTCATAGTCATTGGTTTCAGCAGTACTCGCAACAGCATTTACAGCAGTAATTGCAGCGTTACTGTCAGCCACAGCAATGGTTAAATAGCCCAACCCGTCATTAACATTGTTGATGAAAAATAAGCGGGACAATCCAGCATTGATTTCGTGGCGATCGAGATCTTGAAACAGTAATTGATTCAGTTCTTTGCGGGTTAATTCTGTCTGCTCCAAAAATACATCGATATTTTCTAGACCCTCACGGCCCGTTAGCGGTACGTCCCCATAGACCTGTAAGGGAGCAGCTAGCTCTGAAACCAACAAACTAAATTCTTCTGGAGATAGCTCTAGTGCTTCACCCGTCATTCGCTCCTGAAATCCAGTGTTGGGTGACGTGGTGTTACTTCCTGTCTGAGGCGATCGCTCAAATATGCGATAAATCTGATATAGACTGGTCTTTAGTTGCTTTAAATAACTCCGAATTTCATCAAGTGGTAAATGATAGGGAAGATGCATCGGAAACACCTCTTTTTTGAGGATTTCATAGGCATCTTGATCCGCTGTTTCAATCGTTTTAACAAAGGTTTCTAATAACTCATTGACTAACTCAACATAGGGAATTAATTCATGGGCATTATTGCAATCTAACCGAATGCGTGAGAGGTCAGGACGACGCCAATTGAGCTGACAAGCAGCCGGAATTGAACTTAGCTTTTGTGTGATATTGGCTTCAATAAATCGCAGCAAATCAACAAAATAAGCAGCCGGACCAAAAATGGATCGGCAGTGCTCTTGCTCAATAACATCAAACCCACCAAATAACCGTTTATAAGCAGGAATTTCAGCCTGGTGACTAATAAATGTATCGGGTAGATCAGTGGGTAAGTTATTAAACAGTGTCTGTTGCAGATGAGCCGCAAAAACATCTTGAATATTGAGCCAGAGAAAATCTGCTTTTTGTTTAAGATTGACCGCTAATCGATAAACCTGTCGGGCCTCTCGTGAACCGCCTTCAAACTTATCAATATGGGCGTTGACAAAGCTATCTTCACTCTGTGCAGCGATCGCGGTGATAGACCCCAATTCGGGGTAGGTTTCCCGAAACCGTTCAAATACTTCACGAGTAGCAACCTGAAGGTCAATCGACATCATTGAAAGCTCTCCCAATAATCACAAAGACAATTCGTTTGGACATCCCTGAAAATGAGTTTAGAAGCTGATTCACTGAAATCAACCCTAAAAATCTAATGAGATTCTTAAGATCATGAGCAATGTCTTCAAATACATTTAAAGCACCTGAATGACATTGAGTTTCATAAAACTCTCGCTATTGGTATTACGTTTAATGAAGGTTTTATCCATCAAATTAAGTGAGTTATTTTTTTATGCAACTTATTCTTCTGGATCTATGGAACTCAAGATCGTCTATCAGCAACCTATACGTTTGATTTACATTTAATATGCAGATATCGTGCTGATGTTAGTAATTACAATTTCAAGGTGAATTCCTCATCAGCTTACATTGAGCACAGTATTTGATAAAGCAAGTTGACGGTTTGAGATACAATCGATGGTTTGAGATACAGTCGATGGTTTGAGATACAATCGATGTGATCGAGACATCGTCATTTCTTAATTAGTGCTCTAAAAACATGATTTTGGAGTAAGGATGCTTGGAGTAAGGATGTGCTCGCATAACGGGGCATATCCTTGCTTGTTAAGGACTACCAATTGCCAAACCACCTGCTAATTTGGCTGAATCGTCCTTATTGAAACGGTTTCAAGCCTATAGACTTTAGCTGAGATTTGACAACCATCTCTGGTCAGCATTTCGCCCGCGAGAGCAAGATAGGTAGCTGCACAATCTTCAGTAAGGCACTCAGGTCAGTCACATCTGGTCACTCTTGACCAGATCAAGGCTCTTGTCAAAACATGCGGCAACGGTCTAATTAAAAGATTTTGCCTTCTTAGAGAGCTTAGTGGGATCTATATTCCAGATCCCCGGTTTCTTGTTGGAGTTGACTAACAGGTGCCTGTTACATCCCTATAAACCGGGGATCTAAACCCCTAAATTGCACATCGCGTACATTGAATAATTTTTCAAGTAAAAAAACAATTTTTTATAGAGCGTCCCATCTCAACGCTTCAAGAGGGTATGAAAATGCGTTTAACGCATTTAATCTATGCATAAAACGCATAATTTAAGCGGTTTTGTGACTGAATATACGAATTTGACTGGTTTATCCGCTTAACGTAAGCAACATAAAGCAAGCGATCGCGGTGAAAGCAACTCACAATTCAACCCACCCAGTTGCCTTCATACCCGATTGGCATAGAAGTTTCAGACCCAGTCTTAGTACAGCGTCGTAGCGGCTCCTGGTTGAGTCCGCTTAAGGATAGTTTATGACAAGCACCCTGCCTACGTCATCAAGTCTTAACAAATTTGAAAAGTTTAAAGCGGAGAAGGATGGTTTAGCCCTTAAAGCTGACCTGGAAACCGTTGCCCAGATGGGCTGGGAAGCGATGGATGAGATCGATCGCGACCACCGTTTGAAATGGATGGGAATCTTTTTTCGTCCCGTTACACCGGGCAAATTCATGTTACGGATGCGGATGCCGAGCGGCATTCTCACGAGCGGGCAAATGCGAGTGCTGGCGGAAGTAGTGCAACGCTATGGCGAAGAGGGCAGTGCTGACATTACTACTCGCCAAAACATTCAACTGCGGGGCATTCGGCTAGAAGATATTCCCACCATCTTCTCTAAATTTGAGCAGGCCGGATTGACAAGCATTCAGTCGGGCATGGACAACGTTCGCAACATCACAGGCTCCCCCGTCGCCGGAATTGATGCGGATGAGTTACTTGATACTCGTGGCATTATCCGCAAAGTGCAAGACATGATCACCAACAATGGCGAGGGCAACCCGTCATTTACTAACCTACCGCGCAAGTTCAACATCGCGATCGCTGGATGTCGAGATAACTCTGTTCACGCCGAGATCAACGATGTAGCCTTTGTGCCTGCCTTTAAAGAAGGCGTCTTAGGCTTCAACGTTTTAGTAGGCGGATTTTTCTCTGCCAAACGCTGCGAAGCAGCTATTCCTCTGAATGCCTGGGTCAACCCTCGTGATGTAGTGGCATTGTGCGAAGCCATTTTGCTGGTCTATCGCAATCATGGACTGCGAGCCAATCGGCAAAAAGCGCGACTGATGTGGTTAATTGACGAGTGGGGTATTGAGCCGTTTCGAGCAGCAGTGGAGCAACAGTTGGGGTATCCCCTCCAAACCGCTGCACCCAAAGATGAAATTGTGTGGGATAAACGCGATCACATTGGTATCCACGCTCAAAAACAACCAGGGTTAAATTACGTTGGACTCCATGTTCCCGTGGGTCGTCTCTATGCCCCCGATATGTTTGATCTGGCACGAATGGCAGATGTTTATGGCAGTGGTGAGTTGCGCCTGACTGTTGAACAAAACATCATTATTCCTAATGTGCCTGACTCTCGCATTGCGCCCCTGCTAAAGGAACCGCTGGTACAACGGTTTTCAACCCATCCAGACAACTTGAGTCGGGCACTGGTCTCCTGTACAGGTGCTCAATTTTGCAACTTTGCCCTCATTGAAACCAAAAATCGGGCGATCGCGCTGATTCAAGAACTGGAAAAAGAAGTGCACTGTCCTCGCCCTGTGCGAATTCACTGGACAGGTTGCCCTAACTCGTGTGGGCAGCCCCAAGTGGCAGATATCGGCTTAATGGGCACTAAAACTCGCAAAGATGGGCAAACGCTAGAAGCGGTTGATATCTACATGGGCGGTAAAGTCGGCAAAGAAGCGGTGTTAGGCACCTGTGTTCAAAAAGCAGTGCCTTGCAATGAGTTAAAGCCCGTCTTACGCGATTTGCTGATTCAACATTTCAATGGACGACTGAAGGAGGAACCTGTGTCCCTGACATCATGACCTAGATGGTTACGGGTAAAGCGGTCGAGCAATCAGCTTTGGATCTTGAGCACCCTCTCTCTAGCGATCGCTTTACCCCTACTCTAACGGCTATTGCTCACATAGCTCTCACTGGACTGGCTTTTACTTGACCAACTCTCACTCAGCACTGTTTGCATCACTCGGCTACATCGTTTGTTTCAACGTTTAATTCACTCAATTGGGTGAAATCAAACGGCTCACAATCTTCAATTGTTCAACTGTTACTCAACATTTTTAGGGCGTCATTATGGCTAAATTTTCTAGACGGCAATTCATCATCACCGCAGGAGCAACCGCAGCAGGAACACTGCTGATGAACGGATGTAGCACTCCCTCTGAAAGTACCTCCTCATCTTCTCCAGATGCCGCATCTCCATCTCCGATCGCATCAGCCGATGCTCCTGAAGTCACTACTGCCACCTTGGGATTTATCGCCCTCACCGATTCAGCTCCTTTGATTATTGCTAAAGAAAAGGGCTTTTTTGAGAAGTATGGGATGCCCGATGTGCAAGTGGTGAAGCAAGCCTCTTGGGGCACCACCCGTGACAATATTGTGTTGGGTTCTGCGGGCGGCGGCATTGATGGGGCACACATTCTCAGTCCCATGCCCTACTTGATTACCGAAGGGTTAGTTACCGATGGCAAAAAAGTGCCGATGTATATTCTGGCACGGTTAAACACCAACGGACAGGCCATTTCTGTCGCGAATGCTTACAAAGATTTGGGCATTCAAATGGACAGCTCCCTATTGCGAGCAAAGGTGGATGAGGCTAAGTCTGGAGGCAACCAGATGAAGTTTGCTGTCACCTTCCCCGGTGGAACGCACGACTTGTGGATGCGCTATTGGTTAGCCGCGGGTGGAATTAACCCTAATAGCGATGTGTCAACGATTGTGGTGCCCCCACCTCAGATGGTCGCCAACATGAAGACGGGCACGATGGATGCCTTCTGTGTCGGTGAACCCTGGAATGCTCAGTTGGTCAACCAAAACATTGGCTATTCTGCCCTGACCACGGGTCAGATCTGGAAAGATCACCCTGAGAAGGCGTTTGCCATGCGAGCCGATTGGGTAGACCAACATCCTAAAGCGGCCCTAGCCTTAATCAAAGCGGTGCAGGAAGCCCAAATCTGGTGTGAGCAAAACAAAGATGAGATGGTGGAAATCGTGTCGAAGCGGGCTTGGTTTGGGGTACCTGCAACTGACATTCAAGATCGCTTGAAGGGCAAGATTGATTTTGGTGATGGTCGGGTCGAAGAGAATAGTCCTTATGTGATGAAGTTCTGGAATGATGCAGCGTCCTATCCCTTTAAGAGCCACGACCTCTGGTTTGTGACCGAGGATATGCGCTGGGGTTACATTCCCGCTGGCACTGATGCTCAGGCTCTAGTAGACAAAGTGAACCGGGAAGACCTGTGGCGGGAAGCGGCAAAAGCGATCGGGCAAGAAGCCGCGATTCCTGCCAGCACTTCACGCGGAGTAGAAACCTTCTTTGATGGTGTCACCTTTGATCCTGAAAACCCTGCTGCTTATTTAGAGAGCCTCAAGATCAGAAAAGTTTAATTCCGATTCTCTGAGATTCCCTTTTCCTCGTTCTTAGGTTCAAGCTGGGAACGAGGAAATCTAAACACAGTTCTAACCACGCCACTCTAACCGAGCCTTTGAGACAGGAGTTTGCACCATGACTGCACAATTAAGCCGGAGCGATCGCCGCTTCAACCCTCAAACCGTAATACCCTGGATTGGTAAAGGGGTGAGAAGACTCATTCCTCCGATTGTGGCGATCGCCATCTTTTTGGTAATTTGGGAAGCCTTAACTGCCGCTGGAATTGTCAGCCTCCCTAGTCCCTCGCAAACCCTTGAAGACACCTGGGAACTGATCATTAATCCGTTGTATGACAATGGTGGTACTGACAAAGGTTTATTTCGGCAGATTTGGGCAAGCTTAGGGCGAGTTGCCATCGGTTTCACATTGGCGACTATTGCAGGTATTAGCCTGGGCATTTTGACAGGCACCAGTCGCTTTATGCACGAAGCCTTAGACCCTATTTTTCAAGTCTTACGAACTGTTCCTCCATTAGCATGGTTGCCGATTTCGTTAGCGGCATTTCAACAAGCGCAACCCTCTGCCATTTTCGTCATCTTTGTAACAGCTGTGTGGCCCATCATTATCAACACTGCTGAAGGGGTGCGCCAGATTCCCCAAGATTACAACAACGTTGCCAAAGTGCTGCGGTTATCCAAACCTGAATATTTCCTCACTATTCTGATTCCCGCTACAGTGCCCTATATTTTCACCGGGTTACGCATTGGTATCGGTCTGTCATGGTTGGCGATCGTGGCAGCTGAGATGTTGATTGGGGGTGTGGGTATCGGGTTCTTTATCTGGGATGCCTGGAACAACTCTCGCATCAGCGACATTATTATTGCCCTACTTTACATCGGCATCGTGGGACTCTTGCTCGATCGCCTCGTGGGTTGGGTGGCAACGTTGATGGTGCCACAAGAGCAGAAATAGAAAAAAAGAAAAAAGAAAAAAGAAAAAGAATATAATTTCGGTTTTTCTTTTTTCACTCTTCTATATTTCTTCCTTTCACTCTTCACTCTTCATTCTTCTTTTTTTCTTATGGCTGTTTTTGTTGAAGTAGATCACGTCGATCGCACGTTTCCACTCCCCAGTGGCGGCAGTTACATCGCACTCAAAAACATCAATCTAAAAATTCAAAAGGGAGAGTTTGTCTCTCTCATCGGACACTCTGGATGTGGCAAATCAACGCTGCTCAATATTGTGGCAGGGCTTGATAAACCGTCTCAAGGGGGGGTTGTGTTAGAAGGGCGTCAAGTGACTCAACCGGGTCCCGATCGCATGGTGGTGTTTCAAAACTATTCGTTGTTGCCGTGGTTGACGGTGCGGCAAAACATCGCCTTAGCAGTCAATCGGGTGATGGCAAACGCGACGAAGGCCGATCGCCAGGAGGTGATTGAGCATCACATTAACCTAGTGGGGTTGCGTCCGGCCTCTGATAAATTGCCGGGGCAACTCTCAGGAGGAATGAAACAACGGGTGGCGATCGCCCGTGCCTTGGCAACTCGCCCTAAAGTGCTGTTGTTAGACGAACCGTTTGGTGCGCTGGATGCATTGACCCGCGGCAATCTGCAAGAAAAACTGATGGCAATTTGCGAAGAGAGCCAGGTGACTTGCATCATGGTGACACACGATGTCGATGAAGCGTTGCTGTTATCCGATCGCGTCGTCATGATGACCAATGGCCCCGAAGCCCACATTGGGCAGATTCTAGACATTCCCTTTGAGCGTCCGCGCCATCGCTTAGAGGTGGTGAACCATCCCAACTACTATGCTCTGCGAGGGGAAATTCTCTACTTCTTGAACCAACAAAAACGAGCCAAACAGCGCAAAGCCAAGCAGACAGTGGCGATCGCCCGTCATGGATTAGAAAAGGTCAACTTAGAGATTGGCTTTATCCCCCTGACCGATTGTGCGCCGTTGGTGATTGCCAAAGAAAAGGGCTTCTTCCAAAAACATGGATTAGAAGACGTCACCCTCAGCCGCGAACCGGGTTGGAAGGCGATCGCTCAAGGGATTGTCTCTGGTCGATTGGATGCCGCCCAAATGGTGACTGGCATGCCAGTGGCACTGACCCTGGGAATGGATGGCATGGCTCCCTTGCCGATTGTGACTGCACTGACTTTGTCGCGTAACGGCAACGCTATCACTTTTAACAAGCACCTGTATGAACAAGGCGTGCGATCGCTGTCAGACTTCAAGGCGATCGTCGATCAAACCCCTGATAAAGTGCATACACTGGGTGTGGTGCACAAAACCTCAATGCACAATCTGTTGCTGCGTTACTGGTTAGCGTCAGGGGGCATTGATCCTGATCAAGATGTCAGTTTGACCGTGATTCCCCCGGCACAGATGGTGTCAAACCTCAAAGCCGGAAATATCGACGGTTATTGTGCGGGTGATCCTTGGAATGCTCATGCGGTGCATGAAGGAATTGGTTACGTGATGGCCACCAGTCTCGACATCTGGTCGGGGCACTGCGAAAAACTGTTGGGTGTGCGCGAAGACTGGGCAAATCAATATCCCCAAACTCACGTTGCTCTGGTCAAAGCCCTACTCGAAGCTTGCGCCTACTGCGACGATCGCCGCAACCGAGAAGAAGTGTTGTCTCTCTTGTGTCAGCCTCAATATGTCGGTTCTAACCCTGCCTATACCCGCTGGGGATTGATTGATCCCTACCACTACGGCACCGAGGCAGAACCTAAGCAATTACTGACCTACAACCAGTTTTATGTCAATCAGGCAAATGCTCCCAATGGCATCGAGATGCTGTGGGTGATGACCCAGATGGCACGCTGGGGATTGGTGCCCTTTCCCCGCAACTGGGTAGAGATTGTCGAGCGTATCCGTCGTGTAGATGTATTCGGTGAGGCAGCACGCGGACTGGGATTGCCCGATACTGGACGCGATCGCACTCCTATTCAACTGTTTGATGGCACCGTGTTTAACCCCGATGAACCGATTCAATACCTCAACAATTTGTCGATCAAACGCGAGGTGCAAATCGAAGAAATCGTCATCGATTCTGTGGTCGGTGCCGCTTAACCTCTCTCAGATCTCCGACTGCTAACAGGTCTTCCCAAAAACATGAGCTATTTCAACAGCAGCCGGAGATCTACCCTCTCACCTCTACGCTCCCTATCTCCCCACTCACTACCTCTTACCCCACGCTCAACTGTTATGCAGACACTGAACCAAACTCAAGCGAAACTGACTTCATCTGAGCCGCCATCAACTCCCTTGTTGGAAATCAAAGATGTCTCGAAAGTCTATCCCACCGCCAATGGAGACTATCCGGTGCTGGAGGGAGTCAACCTCACCATTCAAACGGGTGAATTTGTCTGTTTAATTGGTCACTCGGGCTGTGGCAAATCCACTCTACTCAACATGGTGTCAGGATTTCTCAAACCTACAGGCGGCGAGGTGTTGCTAGAATCAGAACCCATCACCGAGCCAGGGCCCGATCGCATGGTAGTGTTTCAAAATTATTCTCTGTTGCCCTGGAAAACCGCCTTTGAGAACGTCTTCCTGGCAGTTAACGCCGCATGCAAAGACAAATCAAAAGCTGAGAAAATTGCGATCGCCAACGACCATCTCGCGATGGTGGGCTTGACCGAAGCAGCAAACAAACGCCCCAATCAGCTTTCGGGGGGCATGAAACAACGGGTGGCGATCGCCCGTGCCCTTGCCATTCGTCCTAAGATGCTGATCCTAGACGAACCCTTTGGTGCGTTAGATGCTATCACCCGTGAAGAACTCCAGGAAGAATTGCTAAAAATCTGGACAGATCACAAAACCACTGTTTTGATGATCACCCATGACATCGACGAGGCATTGTTCCTTGCCGATCGCTTGGTGATGATGACCAACGGGCCCGCTGCCCACATTGGCGAAGTCCTCGACATTCCTTTTGCTCGCCCGCGCGATCGCGTCCGTATCATGGAAGACCCCAAATTCTATGAACTGCGGAACTATGCCCTCGACTTTCTCTATCGTCGCTTTGCCCACGATGACGAGTAAGAAAAGAAAGAAGAGAGAAAAAAGAAGAAATAAACTGAATCCCATAGGTTAGGTGGAGTATTAACAAAACTCAACTTGTCTGATAAATGTTAGGCTCCATGTTTTTGACCCAACCTACTTAACTCTTTTTTTCTTTCTCTTTTTTTCTTTTTCTTTCTTCTTTTTTTCTTTTTTATCCTTCATCCTTCATCCTTCCCATTGTGTCTGACTGCATTAAAACTCTCTGCCCTTATTGTGGGGTTGGCTGTGGATTAGAAGTGGTTTCTGTCAAAAATCCTGGTCAACCCGATCAAGCCCCTAGCTGGAAGGTCAGGGGCGATCGCACTCATCCATCGAGTCAGGGTATGGTGTGTGTCAAGGGGGCAACGGCTGTTGAGCCATTAGACAAAGATCGATTGCTTTATCCGATGATGCGCGAGTCCCTCGATCAACCGTTTCAGCGGGTCAGTTGGGATCAGGCACTTGATCGCATTGTGTGCCACGTTCAAAAAGTATGCTCCACTAGTGGAGCGGATGCCCTTTGTATGTATGGCTCTGGGCAGTTTCAAACCGAAGATTATTACGTTGCCCAAAAGTTGATGAAGGGCTGTTTAGGCACCAATAACTTTGATGCCAATTCGCGGCTGTGCATGTCGTCTGCTGTTGCCGGATATTTGCAAAGTTTTGGGGCAGATGGGCCACCGTGTTGTTATGACGATTTAGAGCAGACGGATTGCGCGTTTTTGATTGGCACAAATACAGCCGAGTGCCATCCCATTGTGTTTAATCGCCTCCGCAAGCACCACAAGCAAACTGCTCAGGTTAAGCTGGTGGTGGTTGATCCACGTCGCACCCAAACGGCTGAAGTAGCAGATTTACATCTGGCGATTCGCCCCGGCACAGATATTGATTTGCTCAATGGTATTGCTCATTTGTTGGTGCAGTGGGGCAAGCTGGATCAAACTTTTATCGCAGATCACACCACCGGATTCGCAGAATATGCTGATGTAGTGCAGCATTATCCTCCTGAGGTGGTGGCATGGCGGTGTGGCATTACAGTGGAAGACCTGGAAACAGCTGCTCGCTATTGGGCAGAGAGCGATCGCGTCTTATCTCTTTGGTCGATGGGGGTGAACCAATCTACCGAGGGCACTGCCAAAGTTCGCACTATCATCAATCTGCACTTAATGACGGGCATGATCGGCAAACCGGGGAGTGGCCCCTTTTCGCTCACAGGGCAACCCAATGCGATGGGTGGACGCGAAGCAGGGGGTCTATCTCACCTGCTGCCGGGATATCGCTCTGTGACGAATCCTGACCATCGCACCGCAGTAGAACAGTTTTGGAAGCTGCCGCCGGGACGCATCTCGCCTCATCGGGGTCGTAGTACTTGGGACATTATCACTGGATTAGAAACAGGCGACGTCGAGTTTGTCTGGATTGCCGCCACCAATCCTGTGGTTAGCCTGCCTGACTTAGAGCGCACCAAGGCTGCTTTGCGGCGATCGCCCCTGACCGTCTATCAAGATGCCTACCATCCCACCGAAACGACTGCCTACGCTCACATTCTTTTACCGGCTGCCCAATGGAGCGAAAAAGCAGGCTGCATGACTAACTCTGAGCGAGTAGTGACTTATTGCCCTGCCTTTCGCACTCCTCCTGGTGAAGCTCGACCCGACTGGGAGATCTTTGCTGACGTGGGACGACGCTTAGGCTTTGAGACACAATTTGCCTTTCAAAACTCGGCAGACGTGTATGCCGAATTTGTGCAGCTGACTCGCGATCGCCCCTGTGACCACAGCCAGTTTAGCCATCAGCGACTGAGCACAGAAGGACCGTTGCAATGGAGCAACCCGAAGAAAAAAGAAGAAAAAATAGAGAAAAAAGAAGAAAAAATAGAAGAGGACAGCCAAACAATTCAATCTTCAACTTTCGATCTTCTTTCTTCTAAGCAGTTGTATAGCGATCGCCGCTTTCATACTCTCGATGGGCGTGCTCGGTTTGGTGCCTATCATTCTCGTGGCTTAGCAGAGCCGTCTGACACCGACTATCCCTTTGTGTTTACTAACGGTCGGTTGTATGGGCACTGGCACACCCAGAGCCGCACCGGACGCATTGAGAAATTGCGCCAGATGCACCCCACCCCTTTTCTCGAAATTCATCCCCGTGATGCAGCGAAACAGGGCATTGTCGAAGGAGATCTGGTGGAAGTGCGATCGCGCCGGGGAGTCGCTCGATTTCCGGCTAAGGTAACCCAGGCGATCGCCCCTGGAACAGTGTTTGCGCCGATGCACTGGGGCAGCTTATGGGCGGAGGGAGCAGAAATTAATAACCTTACCCATTCGGAAGCCTGCCCTGACTCTCTGGAACCGGAACTCAAAGCCTGTGCGGTGCAGGTCTGTCCTGTTGGGCTGCGATCGGATAACGCAGGAAGCCACAATACTCAAGATACAGCGGCTCTCGACGCTGAGGTTTTAGAACTGGCATAGGAGCGATCGCACACTCACAGTTACCCTTCAAGCACAGTTTGGAAAGCAATAACGCTCGGCGATCGCTCCCAGACACCTTTTGAAACTCTGAACGTTCTACAGTTACCGTTGTTGAACTACACTTTCACTTGTGTTAATAACACTCTGAAACTTGTCACTTGGGTGCCAATTTTGATGCACTCAACCTTTCGGTTTTGGGGGCGACCCTTGCGGTTAACGGCGAAGCCGCGTGCACCTCACCGACAACCTTGAAACACCAGAGTCTTCAGCCTCTCAACCCCTCAGTAACCCTGCTGCAAAAACTGTCTGACGACCAAGATAAGCGGCGGCAGATAACTGTGGCAACACCACCAAGATCTCTCAGTCATCCGCTTTATAAACCTGTTAGACCGCGATCGCAGCCAAACACCCGATCGCCCCTCAAAGGCTCGACTGTGTGATGCTTCGCAGATACCTACAAGGGGTCGCACTCCACCTCAACACCCCTCAACATTCAACCTCCAAGAAAATTTGACCTCACGAGCGATTGCTATCTGGCTCAAGACTGATGATTGTTCGCTTACAACAGAGTGTGTCCACCGTTGCGTCATTACAACATTTGAAGTTGATAAAGAGACAGTGTTAGAGAGCCATCTTTAAACTGATAAACTACCTCCTGTTGAAAGCCCTGCTGCTCAATTACTACCTTGAGGCGATCGCTTGGATTGTATACAAACACAGAGTTAAATAGACGGTCAGCTGTTTCAGGAATGACAAGGAGTTCTGGTTTACTCACAAGTACAACTTTAGTGTCTGGATGTAGCTGATGACTAAGCGGCATGATTAAGCCCAAAGGCAGATCACTAATAATAAGTGGCTTTGAAGAATCATTAATAATTCGGGAAATTTCTATATCAAACTCAGACCATCCCCACCATGTATTTGACTGAACAGCGATCGCACAGGTCAAAACACTACTTGTGATGAGCGTTATTGCCGTAATATGCCATCTCTTGCTAAAGGCTGCATTTGTGAATTTTCGAGTAAATGGGTGGGAAAGAAAATAAGCAACTATTAAATCAATGCCTATGTAGGATGGCAAGAAATACCTTGCATTCGTCGATCGTCTTCCTCCCCAAATTAAATCTGGTAACAGTAGAGGAAGTGTTGTCGTACTGATTAAAATCAAAATAAATAGCCATACTCTCTTTGATGAATGGCGACAAACCGTGTAAGTTGCAACACTTATCAGGAGCAAAATTGGAATTGCCAGGTAAACCAGCATTGCATCATAACGAAAATGCCATGCTATGAATAGGCGGCAGATGTTTATGTTCCAATATTTGACTAATTCTGAAAACAGCAAGGGCTGTTTGGTCCATTCTGTTGATAGTAATACAGTCTCTTTATGTTGCCACATTGTCAAAAGCCAAGGCGTAAATGCAATGATGGCAACCAGGGATACAAGTAAATAACTGATGGTCGTTTTACTCAAGCGAAAGCGTTCGATTGCAGCTACATAAAGCCCATGCGCTAAAATCAAAAGACTAAATAGTACATGACAATATAGCCCCATTACGAGTGTTAATAGATAGATACTCCAGTTCCAAGCTGTCTTTAAGCGTATTGCCCGAAGTAACGTAGCACTTGCTAGCAGGATGATGACCATCCACAAGCTATACTGCCGTGCTTCTTGTGCATATCGAACATAGATAGGAGAGGTTGCTACAAGAGTCATTGCCATCCACCCCACACTCGAAGAAGCAAACAATTCTAGGCATAACCAGTACATTCCTGGTAATGCCAATAAGCTTATTAACGCTGGTAATAGTCGGATAGTTGCTATGGAATCGCCAAACCAACCTGTCCACAATCGGGTGAAAACATAGTACAGAGGTGGATGCTGGGAGTCGTCGGTTGCTAATCTATGGATAGTGTCAAGTACGTTTCTCTTATCCGATAGACTTTGATAGATCAGTATGTTTTCTGCTTCAATTACTTGACCTGTATAGAGGTTTTGAATTGCTTCTTGATAACTGTACCCAGACATGTGTAGTGAGGTATAGGTTTCATCATGCCAATAGGGTTTTTGGTTCAAGTTAATGAATCGAAATAATATGCCTAGCACTAATACAATGATAAAAATCACCCTGAACCATCGTGTATACAAGCTTTTATATTCCATATTATTACTTGCTTAAATAATGAAAAATCAGATACGATTATCTCAAGCTACGCCCGTTCTTTCAAATTTTGGCTCCTTTGGCAACCCTTACTGAGAATGGTGCAAGATCTCAGTTAACCTTCCTTAACAAGCGCATCGTTAGTTGTTGAGTGAATTAGTTGTTGAGTGAATTAGTGCTGCTGCAAATGTATTTCTTGTGAATCGATATGCAGTTCGATCGCGCCTAACGCTTTAAGTGCAAACTTTTGAGCATTGGTTAATCCTTTAATACCCAAGATGTTCATCCCTTCACAGGGACAGGGCGATCGCAAACTTTGAAGGCAGTTACCAGTCAACGGATTCCAGATGCGAATGGTTTCGTCTTCACTGCCGCTAATCAACACGCAATCAAGATCACCCCTTTCGTTAAGAGGACTAAAAACAACTGCCCAAATTCGATTGTGGTGGCTTTGGAGAACGCGCAACCGTTTTCCAGTTGCAGTGTCCCATAACTGAATAGTTTGGTCATTGCTGCCACTGGCGATATAGGTTCCATCAGGGCTAAAGGCGATCGCCTGAATCCAATTATCATGTCCATGCAGCGTCTTCAAACACTCTCCTGTATGGACGTTCCAGATCTTGACAACGCGATCGTCTCCACCACTAGCAATCAGGGAACCATCGGGGCTAAAAGCAACCGACCAGATGCCACTGGTATGTCCGGTCAAAACCCGAAGGCATATCCCAGAATCGCTATCCCAAAGGCGAATGGTTTGGTCATCGCCACTGCTGGCAATGATGGACTGAACAGGTGAAAAGGCAACGCACCTGACCCAACTGTCGTGTCCGTCTAAACGATGTAAACATTCCCCCGTTTGTACATCCCACAAGCGAATTGTGTGATCGGTACTGCCGCTGACCAGCCGTTTTCCATCCGCATTGAACCTGACCGATCGCACCCAGCTATCATGCCCCTGGAGAATTTTAAGGCATTCTCCCGTCACACTATCCCACAGGCGAATTGTATGGTCGCTGCTACCACTGGCAATCATCTGATTTTGTGGGTTAAAGGCAACCGATCGCACCCAACTGGTATGTCCGTTCAGGGTTTTGATGCACTGTCCTAAGTTCAGATCCCACAGGCGCACCGTGCGATCGCTTCCCCCCGTTACTAGGTAACGTCCATCAGAACTGCTATCTAGAGATAAGATGCCGCTAATGTGCCCCCGTAGCGTTTTAAGGCACTGCCCGGTTTGCACATCCCACATTTGTACGGTCTGGTCGCTTCCCCCTAAAATCAGAGCTGTGGCATCAGGACTGAATGCCACCGACCAGATATCTTGAATGGGGCTGTGAAAGGTTCGTAAACAGGCATGGGTTGCAAGATCCCACAGTTTTACAGTCTGGTCATTACTAGCACTGGCAAGGAGAGTTCCCGTTCCGTCAAAGGTGACAGACTGTACCCAATTCGTGTGTCCTTGCAGGGTTACAGGACACCTTCCCGTCTGCACGTCCCATAGTTTAATCGTTTGGTCACGGCTGCCGCTAGCCAGCAGGGAAGTCGCTGGACTAAAGGCGATCGATTGTACCCAGTCAGTATGTCCTAACAGCGTCTTAACACACTCACCTGTTTCCACATCCCAAATCTTGATCGTCTTATCATTACTGCCACTGGCAAGCAGCGTTTGATCAGGACTGAAGGCGACCGACCAGACCCAATTCTGGTGTCCTTCTAGCACTCTCAAACAAACTCCGGTTTGAACATCCCATAAGCGAACGGTTTGGTCATTGCTGCTGCTGGCTAAGCATCGTCCATCGGCACTAAATGCCACTGCCCAAACCCAATTCTGATGTCCTTTCAGCGTTTTTAAACACTGTCCCGTTTGCATGTCCCATAAACGGATCGTTTCATCTTCACTGCCACTGGCAATGATGGCATCGGTTGGGCTAAAGGCAACGGAGTGAACCCAACCGCGATGCCCCTGATAGACTCGTACTTTTTTGCCATCTTTGGTTTGCCAGAGACAGATATCGTTATCTGTGGTTGCTGTCGCAAAGAAGTGACCATCTGGACTGAAAGCGACTGAAAGCGTACTGGCAAACGTTTCAGTTAAAACGGAGCGAGAGAGATCCGAATAGGCAAAATTAACGTAGTTGAGATTGACCCCTTCTAAATAGGCTTGCCAGATGGTGAGGTAGGAACAGTCATAACCGCTGAGATCTGTCCCTAACTGCAACAGAAGATTGAGGATATTACCTGCCAGGTATCCCGGTTCCAGAGGAAAGTTGTTTCTTTGCCAGTCTAAAATACTTGCTAACTGTCTTTCTAAGGTTTGTTTTACTTTAAAGTGTTGTAGCAACCGCTCTAATAACGGTTTGAGAATCAGTCGATTTTGTATCTCTCGGATGTAGTCTTTTGCTTCTGCTTTGAGTAAAATGTGTTGATTCAAGTGTTCAAAGCTGCCGCAATTTTGAATGATTTCATCCGCGATCGCAGTGATTAGGCGATCGCTCACGTACTCCATTACGACAGGTTGCAGACTAAATAATCCGTCGTGTTTTTCAATTAAAGAACGTTGCCCTAGCGATTTCAGCGCATCTAGAATGTGATGGCGAGGGGGAGGGGCGATCCAGTCGCTACAGAGGGTCGTTAGCGAGAGGGGTTCACGGGCAACGGCTAACCCATACAAAGCCGTTTTTTCAATTGCCGTAAGACGAACAAAATGCTGATCGAGCAGGTTATTAATTTCTGAAGTAACCGCTGTGTTCTCCTGAAGAAATTGAGAAACATCTCCATCAAACAATTCTTGAATGGTTGTAGTCACAATCTTCAGTGCTAAAGGATTTCCCCCATAGCGATAGACCAACTCGCTACTCACCGTTGCAGATTCGATCTGAATTCCTTTTGCAGAGATGATCTGTTGGGCATCTTCAGGAAGGAGTCCCTTTAAGGGAAGCGATCGCACAGGCGATGTCTCTCCTTCCATCACCCCGAATTCTTTCGGTTTCTCTCGACTCGTCAGTAATAGGGTGCTTAAGTGGTTTGTTTCTCCAATTCGCTTAAAGAACTGTCCATAGTCTTCATACCCTTCACGGTACTGCCCACTGTATTCTTCTCCTTTCAAAAGAGTTTCTGCGTTATCAAGAACCAGCAGACAGCGCATTGATCGCAACTGTTCGAGCAGCAGCGTTAATCGAACTTCGGTCGCATCGGGTAAGGTGGGTTGGGGCGATCGCGTGATGGCGTGTAAGAGGTCTGCTAGTAGTTCCGTTAAGGGTGGGGCATTCCGGAGCGATCGCCAAATGACACAATCAAAATCTGTCACCTGCTGAGCCAGCTTAATGGACAGGTGAGTTTTACCAATTCCCCCAACTCCAAATACGCCAATCAACCGACAGTGGGCAGCCATCCACTGTAGGAGAAGATCTAACTCGATTTGTCGTCCGTAAAATACCTCTACGTCAGAAGCTTCACCCCAATCGTAATAGGGGGACGAACCCTCACCCCCAACCCCTCTCCCAGAAGGAGAGGGGAGCTTTGAGACGTTTCCATCTTCCCTTCTTTCGTAGGAGAACGCGTTAGGAGATGAGGTCAACAACATCATGTGTCGTTCAATCACCCTTCGGCAGTTGATTTTAGTGACTTTCTCGCCCAAGACATCCGACAACATTTGCCAGAGATGAGGTCCAATGTGCTTCCGGAGATAATGCGCGGAATAGCCGCAAGCTGCTGCAATCTGGTCATAGTTTTGCCGATCCCCTGACCAAGATGCGCTTAACAGTGCCCGCTGTGCTTCCCCTAGATGGCTTCCTGTCCTGGCAAACACTAGCGCATCTATGAACCCTAAGAAGGTACTTTCGGCTTTGCCGTCTTTTAGAGCGTCGCTCACCATTCCATCATTCAAAACTGCGCCATTGGTCATTCATCTTTAGAGAAACTGCGAAGACTTGAGGTATTGCATCATACATTTTTCAGTTCCAGCCTTTTGCAGTAGATGGAACAAACCTGGAACTTTGATCCAAAACGTTACAAAAACAGGTTGAACTTTTGGTATCGACATCCCTCAAGCCCAACCTGATAATGCGGTCACTTGCGCTTTGTAAGCCCTTCGTCAGCCCTAGTTGTTGCTAAGAGGATTCGCCCATGACTCAACATCGTTTTCCGTTTACCCGTCGTCAGGTCATTCGAGGACTGCTGGCAACTGGAGCCTTTGGTGCAACCTCGCATCTCTGGACAGGGTGTTCACCCGCCCCTGAAACAACGGCTACCAGTGGAGACGCCACCCCGTCTCCTGATAGTGCGACAGAACTACTGATGATGGGATTCATTTATGTGGGGCCAAAAGACGACTATGGTTGGAACCAGGCACATGCTGAAGGAGCCGCTGGAGTCGCGAACGTTCCTGGAGTCAAAGTCGTTGAAGAGGCCAGTGTACCTGAAACCACAGCCGTAGCGGAAACAATGCGAAGCATGATTGTTCAGGATGGTGCAAAGGTTTTGTTTCCAACGTCGTTTGGTTACTTTGATCCCTATATTTTGGAGATGGCAAAAGAGTTCCCAGAGGTACAGTTTTTTCACTGTGGCACGCTGTACGAAGAGGGCAAACATCCCGCTAACGTGGGCAGCTATTTTGGATTCATCGATCAAGCCTATTACATTGCTGGAACGGTTGCCGCTCATACATCCAAGACAGGTAAGCTGGGCTTCGTCATGGCAAAACCGATTCCCCGCATTGTGCGAACGCTCAATAGCTGGATGCTAGGGGCAAAATCGGTTAATCCCGATGCCACCACTCAACTGATCATTACGGGTGCCTGGACTGATCCGGTCAAAGAAGCGGAAGCAGTGAATAGCATGGCAGACCAGGGCGTAGATGTCGTTACCTGCAATGTAGACAACGCCAAAGTGGTAATGGAAACCGCAGAAAAACGCGCGATCTTTTGTAGCGGAAATGCGGTGAACCAGTCCGAAGTTGCCCCTAAAGGATATCTTACCGGGGCTGAATGGGATTGGACGGGCGTTTACTCAAGCTATGTCAAGATGATTCAGGGGGGCAAAACGCTAATGAATGGCGGCATTCCCCATACGTATTTGGGCGGATTGAAGGATAATTTCGTCAAGCTGTCGCCCTATGGAGCAGCCGTCAGTGAGGCAGCTAAACAGGATGCCGAAACCGCCAAAGCTGGATTGTTAGATGGCTCCCTGGTGGTCTACAAGGGAGAACTGAAAGACAATACAGGTAAAGTTGTGATCCCTGCTGGAACGGAATACAAACCCGGTGATCCTGAACTTGAAAAAATGGATTGGCTGGTTGAAGGGGTAATCGGACAAATCACCGCTTAACGGGAATTGTTCACCATGTTGCGTCGTTGGCGTTCTGTTTTAGAGTCGATTTGCATTCCAGTTGGGGCGATCGCCATTGCCCTTCTTCTATTTGGTTTGTTCTGTGCCGTTCAGGGATATAATCCCCTGGCTATCTACGCTTCCATCTATAAGGCAGCTTTTGCCTCCTGGTTTTCCTGGCAAAACACCTTAATTCGCTCTGCGCCTTTGATGCTGAGTGCCCTGTGTACCGTCCTTCCTGCCCGATTAGGATTGATTGTGATTGGCAATGAAGGTGCACTGGTCTTAGGTGGGTTAATGGCGGCTGTAACAGGATTAGGCATGGCAAACGTGTCTCCTGTCATCGCGTTGCTGGCAATGGCGATCGCAGGCATTACCGTAGGTGGATTGTGGATCATGCTGATTGGAGCATTGCGTCATTACCGTGGGGTGAATGAGACCATCAGCAGTTTGCTGTTGAACTACGTGGCGATCGCCTTTCTCAACCACATGGTTGAAGGTCCCTGGCGAGATCCCAGTTCCCTTAACCAACCTTCGACGTATCCGTTAGCAGAGGCTTTAAAGCTAGGGGATTTTCCGGGTTCTCGAATTCACTACGGGCTGCTGTATGGCTTGGTGGTGTGTGCGATCGCCTATGTGCTGATCCAGCGAACCACTTTTGGTTTTGCGATCCGCACCATTGGGGGAAATATTCGCGCGGCCCGAATTGCTGGACTCGCGGTTGGCAAGTTGACTTTAGCCATTTGCTTTCTGGCAGGCTCCTGTGCGGGCTTGGCAGGCATGGTAGAAGTGGCAGCGGTACACGGTCGCGCCAATGGAGCACTCCACTCAAACTATGGCTATACGGGAATTTTGGTTGCTTTTGTGGCGAAACAAAATCCCCTCGCGGTTGTTTTAGTTTCCACACTGTTAGGCGGTATCTTAACCAGCGGCAGCATCTTACAACGTGCTCATGGAATGCCCGATGCAACAGTTCTGGTCTTTCAAGGCTTGATCTTTCTGGTGATTCTATATAGCGAATCGCTTTATGGGCAGTTCCCCTGGTTTCAAGAACCCGCCATTCCCGATGATGATGCGATCGCCCCTGTTCCATCCCTCGATCCGCTCTCTTCTACCGTACAAGGAGTTCATCAATGACCCCTGAATCGCTCGGTTGGTGGGGCGTTCCCGTGGCAATTTTGGGTGGCTTACTGCGGGGAAGCGTTCCCTTTTTGTTTGTCAGTTTGGGAGAGTGCCTGACGGAAAAAAGCGGCAAGATCAACCTTGGTTTAGAAGGAACCTTGCTGATGGGCGCGATGAGTGCCTACGCCGTTTCTTATCACACCGGATCACCCTGGTTAGGCGTGGTTTGTGCCGGAGTTGCCGGAATGGGACTGGGTGCCATTCATGCCTGGTTGGTGCAACAGCGCAGAGTAAACGACATTTCGGTGGGCATTGCCATGATGATCTTTGGAGGGGGGTTAGCGTTTTACATCGGGAAACCTTACATTCAACCGATCGCTCCCCAGTTACCCGCCCTTCATTTTGGAGATTGGAGTCATTTACCGCAAGTTCAATCTGCGCTGATGGTCAGTCCATTGCTGTTGTTGGGGCTGGCGATCGCCCCTCTAATGCAGTGGTTCTTTACCTCTACGCGATGGGGCTTGATGGTGCGAGCGGTGGGAGAAAGTCCGGCAGCGGCAAAGGCAATGGGGATTCCTGTTCGTTGGGTACAATCGCTGTGCATTGTCTTTGGCAGTTTCTTAGCGGGAATTGCCGGATCTTACCTGTCCCTCTACTTTCCGGGTAGCTGGAACGAAAATATTTCCAGTGGACAAGGACTCATTGCCGTCGCGCTGGTGATTTTTGCCCGCTGGAATCCGATGCAGTGTCTCTATGCAGCACTCTTGTTTGGCGGAACTCAGGGATTAGGTCCGGCATTGCAATCGGTGGGAGTGGATTCCTATTACTACGTGTTCAATTCTGTGCCCTATTTGCTGACATTGGCAGTCATGGTGTTGACGTGTTCTCCCACCAGGGCTTCCCTTGGTGCGCCAGAGTCCTTAGGCAAACTCAGTGAATAGCAAACGGCTGTGTACACACAAGTCCAGACTGACTTCGTTTAAGCCTTGTTGCCCCCTAAATCCCCCAATTCTGGGGGACTTCCGGAGAGATTCCCCCCAAAATTGGGGGGGCTAGGGGGGCGGTTCGATGCATATGAGTAGTTAAAAGTAGATAGTAGACATGGGACTGGATACTTTCGACCTGCTGATCCAGCAAGCTAAGTTGCCGGATGGATCATTGGCTCAAGTTGCGGTTAAAGACGGATGTATCTCTGCGATCGCGCCTCTTGATCAGACACTCGGCACGGCTAAAGAGGTGCTCGATATCCAGGGCAACTTGCTTTGTCCTGGCTTGGTCGATGGACACATCCACCTCGACAAAACCTTTTGGGGCACTCCCTGGCAATCTCACATTCCGGGAGACACCGTGCGGCAACGGGTTGAAATCGAAAAACAAATGCTTCGAGAAATCAAAACCCCTGTCGAGGAACGGGCTTCCCATTTGATAGAACGAGCCATTCAACAAGGGACAACGCTGATTCGCACGCATGTAGACATTTACCCTGAAGTTGGCTTACGCAATTTAGAAGGAGTCCTCAACGTTCGCGATCGCTATCGAGACTTTGTTGATATTCAAATCGTTGCGTTTCCTCAGAGTGGATTACTCTCTTGTCCAGGAACACTGGAATTGTTAGATGCTGCGCTCTTTGAGGGGGCTGATTTAATTGGTGGACTTGACCCCGCAGGCATTGATCAAGATGTGAATGGGCATCTTCATGAGATTTTTCGTCTAGCAGAAAAGCACGGCGTTAGCATTGATATCCACTTGCACGATCCCGGACATTTAGGCATTTACGAACTTGAACAGATTGCCCAACGGACGATTGCAACGGGGATGCAAGGGCGCGTTGCGGTCAGCCATGCCTACTGTTTAGGAATGGTGTCTCCAGATTTAGCAGATACAACGACTGAACGATTGGCAACGGCTGCGATCGCCATCATGACCAATGCACCGGGACATCACCCGTTTCCTTCCATTTCTCGTTTACGGCAAGCAGGGATTACGGTCTTTTCAGGATCAGATGATGTGCGTAATGCCTGGTGTCCTTTCAGTAACGCCGATATGTTAGAACGAGCCATGCTGATTGCCTACCGTTCTAACTTTTTAACGGATGCTGATCTCATGACTGCTTTTGAAATGATCACGACTGGTGGGGCAACGGTTTTAGGCGTAGAGAAGTACGGATTACAAGAGGGAGCGATCGCGGATTTCGTTGTCCTGGCGGCGGATTCAATTCCAGAAGCGATCGCGACCCGGTCATCCCGTAAATACGTCATTAAACATGGACACATTAGAGTTGTTGGGAAATAAAGGACAAGAACTAGGCGCATTTCCCAACAGAAACGTCTGCTACGAGCCATTGGCGTCGGGCAAAAAGCAACATTACGGACTCTGGTGAAAAGCTGTTCTATATCTTGTTGTACTGCAAATGCTATTTCACCTTTGATTTGCTGAGTGTGTTGTTTGGCTTTGACCGTTCCTGTGCTTGGAACTGGTTGCATAGATACCACCTGAGGCAAAAGCCTAGAGGCTTGTAGGCGATTCATCATATAAGCATAGCTCTAGGGTCAGCGATCGCTGAGTTCTTGACCTTAGTCTCTAACTTTCGTTGATGCGATCGGTACTCGTTTATCAACGAAAGTTAGATTTGTACTCTACGTAGCTAAGAGCTAGATTTCTCTGGCTGATTGAGACTGCCACGTCAACAGACGCTCTTATTCTTCCTTCTGCTCAACTGGAGTTGTGTCTTGTTTCAAATACACCGTCAGGGTTGTCTTAGAAGTGCCACATGTTTGTTGGGTGAATTAGGCGAATTGAAAATCAGTTGATGTGAGTGCTGGGGCACCCTGAACGGTAGCAAACTGTCCACCTGCGCCGAATCCGGCACTGCCTCCGTTCTGATTAAAAAACAGGTTGCCCGTAGCACGACTGTAGACAATTCCAGCACTCGTCGTGGACGCAGCAGCATCGTTATCGACAAAAGTAAGGCGACTGTCGCTTGCTATGAAGGTGATGAAGGTATTGCTGTTCAGTTGAATCTTATCAGTGCCCCTAACGAAATCCGTGATCGTATCAATACCGAAGTCAGCCCTGTTAAAGCCTCGGCCAGACGTGAACACGAAAGCATCACTACCTGCACCCCCCGTCAGCGTATCGTTGGCTCGACCGCCAATCAAGCGATCATCACCTCCATTGCCGTTGAGAGCCAGCGTAACCCCAGAATTTTGTCCATTCAGGCGATCGTTCCCCTGTCCTCCAGACACTCTGATTTCGGTTACACCTGTGTTGTCCAGGTTGTTGATCAGGACTCGATCATTGCCGCTCAAGCAGTTGAACTCTAACACTTCTACTGTATCCACTAACAACCTGGCCGGAGGAGCAGGCTGATTGCGGGTAATTTCTAAAAAGCGGGTGCCGTTGATCGGGGTGCCACCCAGCACAATCTGGTCGCCACTATTTGGAGAACAGTTAAACCGCAGGGTGTCAGTGCCGTTACCACCGCTGATGCGATCGCTACCGTCTCTGGGTCGCCAGATGATCAGGTCGTTGCCATCGTTGCCGTTGACCAGGTCGTTTCCAACCCCAGCAGTAATGACATCGGCTCCCGCTCTACCGTTGATCTCATCGTTGCCAGTCGTTCCGTTGAGGGTATCGGCTGCATCTGTTCCATTGATCAGATTGAGTGCAAACTCAAAGGCACCGATATCAGGCGCACTACCAGAGATGCGATTCAAGCCACGCTGGTCAGTGCTACGGTTAAACAAATTACTGCCTGCATTAATAGCAAAACTGTCGAGTCTGAGCGCGTGCGTTTGAGTGGGGCCACCATTGTTTGCCAACGGTTCTAAACCAGGGTTCAGAATATTAATGCGATCGCCCCCTCGATTAAAGACACTGGTCGCATTTCCAAAGCCAATCAAATTATTGCCTCCGCTGCCAAAACGGATGGCATTGGTTGTACCTGGGTTCGTCACCTGAACATCACCATTTACATTGGCAGCGATGATACTGGAGGTAACAAGGGTGATCGGTGCGGTGGCAGCACTGGTGAAAACGGCTCCACTACCAGCCAAGGTGGTTGAATTGTTCGTGATGGTGCTGTTGCTGATAGCAAGCGTCCCACCTGCATTGTGAATGGCACCACCGCTGCTGGCAAAGTTGCCGCTGATGGTTATGTTCCGCAATGTACTGATCTGTTGGGGAGAGTTGTTAAAAATGGCTCCACCGCTACCAGCCCGATTGCCGTTAAATGTGCTGTTGGTGACACTTAACGCGGAATTGACGTTGGCGATCGCCCCCCCATTGGGAAAGGCGGAGTTGTTGCTAAAGGTGGAGTTGTTGATGGTGGTGGTCGTCGTGGTGTTGGTTCCAAGCGTGAAAATGGCTCCCCCGTCGCGTGCCCGGTTGCCCTGAAAGATGGCGTTGTTGACCGTCAGGTTTTCCTGGCTGGCGATCGCTCCCCCATCGGCGTTCGTCCCTGCATTCCCATTCGCCAACGTCAGATCTTGCACGGTGAAGTTCATCACATTGATGCTGTTATTGTTGACGACAAAAATGCCCGATCGCCCACCCGCATCAATCGTCAAATCACTGCTTCCTAAACCCTGAACCGTGAGGTTATCCGTAACCGTAAGTGCGCCACCCGTTAGATTAATGGTTTGTCCGCGTAACTCAGGCGCAAAGGTAATCACATCGGCTCCAAAATTAGCGTTGGCATTCAGAATGGCCTGCCGGAGAGAGCCTTCACCACTATCATTCGTATTGCTAACCTGAGTATCGTTATCGCGAATAATCGGTGATACATTAACGACGAGTGGATCAAATTGGTAACCGCTACCATTTTCTAAATCCAATCGAATGGCTTCGTCAGGCTCGGCAAACGCATCGTTGATTGGAACGAGTTGAATATCGATACTACTCTGCCCAGCGGGTATCACTACAGAAACCCCACTCGTTGTGGAATTAATGATTCCGCCATTGGTTGCGGCAAGCGTGACATCTGAAAACGAACCAGCGCGGCTTAAATTAACCGTTAAATCATCTGTAGTTGTGCTTCGGTTTAATCGATAAACAATGGGTTCACCCGTGTTTTCATTAACAACCCGATTAAGCAACGACAAACTTACACGAGGTAGTAAATTATCCATTGTCTGTCTCCTGTTTAGTGTGATTTTTGCTGTAGGACAAGCTGAAATAAGCACAACCGCGACACGTTATCGTGACTGCAAATGGTTTGCTTTGGCTGCATGAGCCAACGAGGTGCAGTACTGAAATCCGGGTTGTCTAGATCCTGTCTAGATCCTGTCTAGATCAAGGTCACCCGTTGAATTTCCTGAGAGCTTATGAACGTTATCCGTTCTCTAAGCCACAACTTGAAAGTCGTTTACCGTTAGGGCTGGATTGTTCTGGACAATGGCAAACTGTCCGCCTGTGCCGAATCCGTTAGCGGCCCCGTTTTGGTTGAAGAACAGATTGCCCGTGGCACGGCTGTAGGTAATTAATCCGGCGATCGTTGCAGCGACGGTGTCATCAGCCACGATCGCAATCTGACTGGTGTTGATGTTGCCGAAGGTGGTTTGGTCGAGGACGATGCGATCGCTCCCCACTACAAAATCAAGGATGCGATCGACTCCTAAATCTGCGGTGTTAAACACGCGGTTGCTGTTAAAGATAAACGAGTCACGTCCAAGACCACCGCGAAGCTGGTCATTGCGTCTGCCTCCGGTCAATGCATCATCTCCGCTGTTGCCCACCAGTTCGAGTTCTGCGGTTGCACCGATACCTGTAATCCCATCCCGTCCGCCGCCACCCGTGACGCGGATAAAGGTCACACCTGTGCTGGAGGTATCGCGAATTTCGACCCCGTCACTGCCGTTTAAGCAGTTAATTTCCAGGCGTTCGATATTCGTTGCTTTCAAATCCACCGCAACCGGGCGATTGCGAAGCAGTTGCAGCGTGTTGTTAGGGGCTTGTTGGACGATGAGGCGATCGCCCTGATTGGAGCAGTTGAACACCAGCGTATCGGTGCCTGCACCGCCGTCGATGATATCGTTGCCGTCGCCGCTATCCCAAATGATGCGATCGTCGCCCTCTGCTGCAAAAATAAAGTCAATGCCGCCGTTGCCATCGATCGTGTCGTTACCTGCACCGCTGCTAAATTTTTCACCCGCTGCGGTTCCGGTCAGGCGATCGTCGCCGGGCGTACCGTTGATGAAGAGCAAGTCACTCTCTTGAATTTGCGTTGATGCGGTGCTCCGTGAGCTAAGCCTGTATTCGCTACTGGAAAGCAGTTGGAGCGTCAGTGTTTCCGTCAGTTCGGGTAGTGCATCGTCAAGGATCGGCACCCGCAAGATGACGTTGCGCTGCCCACCCGGAACTGTAACAGAATCTAATGGCTGCAAGGGATGGTCTGCATTAGGGCCAGCAGCAGTAGCAGAGCCTTCAACCTGAAAATCGATCCTCAGCCCATTTGCTGGGGCTGGCTCATCCAGCGACAAGGAAAATTGTGCGGTGCCACCTTCTTGAACCGTTGGGGTTATCGCTAGGATATCGATGGTGGGAATGAGGTTGACAAATCCAGTGTCACTACCAAACGCTACAGTGGCGTTGTTGAGAGAGTCCAACAACTGGTTGTTCTGCAAGCGAATCTGACTCTCAAAGCTAAAGATGCTGTTTGCTCTACCTTGTCCAGAGTTTGCCCCAGTTCCACCAATCGCGCGGTTATTGCTAAACAGGCTATTGCGGATCGTCACGCCGCTCCTGCGAGCAAAGATTGCCCCACCCAAACCTGCACCACCACCGCCACGTCCGCCCTGTCCGCCTGCTCCTCCCAATACATCTGCATCGGCACCGCCAGAAAGACCAGCGGCTCCCCCAGCACTATTGCCAGCGAAGTCACCCCCTAGAGATCGAACAGTACCAAGTCCACCGGTCGCCAAAAGAAACGTGGAGTCGGCACCGCCGCCGCCACCGCCACCGCCGCCAGCCCCGCCGCCAAAACCACCTAATCCACCTCGTCCACCCAAACCACCAGGACCGGGAGCATCGCTCAAAAAGAAGAAAAAGCTTTGTCCGCCGCCACCGCCGCCACCGCCACCGCCGCCTTCACCAAACCTCCCATCGGTTCCGTTCTGACCAGATCCGCCTCTCTGCCCCAGGTTTGCCTGGAAACCATTGAGTCCGCCTGCACCGCCAGCAGGTCTTGGACTGCCCTCAAATCCGCCACCATTGCCCCCCGCACCGCCATTGTCGCCACCAAAGCCGAGGTTGCCGCCATTGCCGCCTCGTCCGGCAGTGCCAGTTGAATTGCCGCCTCGGGCAGTGTTATTGCGAAACTCAACATCATCAATTTCGACACTGGAGAACTCAGCAAACAGTGCGCCACCCGCGCCTAATCCTCCACCGCCGCCACTGATGCCCGTTTCTCCCTGAGCAATGCCGTTCTGCAAGGTCAAATTCCTGAAGTTGGCGGTGGTACTGGAAACCTTAAAGATTCGATTTACCCCACTTGCACCATTGATGGTTGCCCCGGTTCCAGTGCCGATGACCTCAACGATGCTGGTAATCGTTGGAAGTGTCGTTGTCAAGGTGATGTTGCCCGTGACAAAGATGCGATCGCGTGACGGAGTTTTGTTTGCCTCGTTAATGGCATTCGCTAATTGCTCAGCAGTACTGACTTGAAAATCAGCGAGTACTTCTTGATACGCCTGCATTGCCTGTAACTGCAATGCCAGTGGTGCTTCAATTAAGCCCGTTGCATATTCCAGCAGCCAGTCGCCACCCAGAGCCGCATTGCCCGTCAGGTCATTGGAAGCGGCTACATCTGCTTCGGTCAACTGGCTCAACTGATTCACAAATGCCTGACCAGCAGAATCTGAGGCAACGTTGCAGTTATAAAGCAGCAGGTCGGCATCGTTAGTCAATGCTGTTTTCCACTGCTTGAGCGAGTCAGCGTATTGGGCGATCGCCTCCTGATTTAGAACCGTACTGCCCAGGCGCAAACTACCGGATGATCCATGTCCAATTAAGTGAACACTGCTGATATTGCTGCGACCTGCTAATGTTGCGGTGATTTGAGCAATGCCGTCTTGAGTGGGGTCGAGCAGAATCGCTTCTACACCTGAAAGGGTCGATTGGGCTAGCTGCTCAGCATCTTCGACAGACCCATCAATGAATACGAGTGCATGAGGGCGATCGCTAGAATCTGGGTGAGTTGAAATCATAGGGGCTTGTAACTGATTCATGAGTAGGGTTCGGAATGGAATAGCCGTTTTTGAGACGGTATTCAAATTCGGTTTTTGTAACCGTTGCTACCTATCTTATGAATTGAGCACCCCTCAACCCATCTGAAGAACGTCTCAAATTCCCTTCAACGAAAGAAATAGCTTTGAGGTCAGCGATCGCTGAGTTTGATTGCCTCGTCTCTAACTTTCGTTGATGCGATCGGTCTTCGTTTATCAGCGAAAGTTGGAATTTAGTCGAATAGAGTAGCCAATTTCAGGAATCTCGCAGTATTAGTAGGTAGATACCTCGTTAAACCTGCATCCCTATCTCTCACCTGATGTTTCTAGAGCCATGAACACAACACTAAACACTCAGTCCATGCCGTTCCGATTTTTGCTGTACACCGAATGGATCATGTTGGGTAGTTGTGGTGTTCTGGCAATCATTGAAGCATGGCAAACTCAGCGAATTCCAGTCGCCCACCTTCTAATCTTGCTGACATTGCTACTCATGGGACTCGTACTTCCCAAAGTAAAGCCGTCTCTGGTTTACCTCTACACGGCTTTACAGATGAGCTTGATTTTGCTGGGAACCACTCTGGGATATCTCCACATTCTGCCGACGCTTTACTTGATTGTGATGATCCGCAGTTGTTTTCTATTGCAACCGCTAGGGCGATTGGTTGTAGCGGGGTTATCTTTTCTTTTCTTTGCGGTACATCAGGTACAGTATTTGACCACAGTTATGCCGTTGCGTTTGCCAACGGTTGAAGAACAACGGATCTGGATGCATCAAATTGCTGAATTTTTGATGTTTGGGTTGAGTTTATTTCTAGTGTTGCAATTGGTCACAACTTTGATTGCAGAACGGAGAACCCAGGAAAAACTGACCCAGGCACACAACCAATTGCGGCAATATTCTCTGCAAGTTGAAGAACTCGCAGCTGTACAGGAGCGCAATCGCATTGCTCGTGAAATTCATGATTCTCTGGGACATGCGTTAACAAGTCTGAATGTGCAAATTCAAACGGGGTTGAAACTGTGGAAGCATAACCCGGACGAAGCTTACACCTTTCTCGCACAAGCGCAAAAATTAGGAACGATGGCAATGCAGGAGGTGCGCCAATCTGTCAGTACGCTGCGGGCAGATGAGCGACAAGACCCGCCCATCCAGGAGGCGATCGCCACCCTACTCCAGGAGTTTCGTCAAAATACAGGGATCTCCATTCAGTCGTGCATTCACCTGACTACAACATTGTCAACTGAAGTCAACCACACGTTGTATCGGCTGACCCAGGAGGCGTTAACTAACATCTGCAAATATGCTGAAGCTACAGAAACTCGAATAGATTTGAGAACCGAGCTTGATAAAGTTTATTTAGAGATTGCTGATAACGGCAAAGGTTTCTCCTACAATCAAATCACTTCTGGCTACGGCTTGCAGGGTATGAGAGAGCGTGTTGCAGCAATGAACGGCGACTTTCATCTGCAAACAAGCCCAGGGCAGGGATGTCAGATTACAATTACCCTGCCACTTAACAATTAGCTAAGTAAGCACAATTAACGATGAGATAAAATTAAAACAGTCATTGGTTATGAGTGATTGGTCAATGGCTATTCACAAATGACTAATAACCAATGACAAATGACAACTTGTCTCCCAGGATAATTGCCCATGATTCGTCTGTTGTTGGTGGATGATCAAAGCCTCATTTGCCAAGGGCTTAAAGCCATGCTTTCCCTGGAAGATGACCTGGAAGTGGTTGGCATTGCAAATGATGGCGAACAAGCGTTGGCGCAAGTAGAAGCCTTGCGCCCAGATGTCGTTCTCATGGATGTGCGAATGCCAGTCATGGATGGACGAGAAGCAACTCGCAAAATTTGTCAGCAGTATCCCCAGATAAAAGTCTTGGTGCTCAGCACCTTTGATGATTCACAGTACATCGCTGACACCATTCGTGCCGGTGCAAAAGGGTATTTGCTCAAAGATATGCCCTCTGAGGAGCTAGCGCAGGCCATTCGAGCTGTTCATCAGGGATATGCCCAACTTGGCCCTGGTTTACTCCAAAAGTTTGCTGAAGCGATCACGTCTTCAGAACCCATTGCAAAAGGAACCCCTCCCACTGTGCCAAACCTCACTCCAAGAGAGCAGGAAGTTTTACAACTCGTGGGTTTGGGCTATACCAATCGAGATATTGCTCAATCCCTTTACATCTCAGAAGGCACCGTTAAAACTCATGTGACTCATCTGCTGAGTCGGCTTAATCTGCGGAATCGGGCTCAACTCGCAATCTATGCCAATACGGTTTATGGTGTTGCGGCAGAACAGGTATTGTCAGGTTAAGGATAGTGTCGCAAACAGGATGGGCAGAGCGGTTTTGTTTAGTTGGAGGAAACCCTCGGATTAGGATCGCATCGCCTTGCTTGAGTTCGTTGGTGAGCGTCCGCACGCCCTGGGGCGAGTTGGCAAATCATAGTGATGAGAAAACGAGGATTGCCCAAATTGCGGGAGCCTTACCGCGATGCAACTGCTCGCAGGTAACGATAAAGCTTTGGTTGATTTGCTTTGAGCGCAATCAGGTAATGTTGGTGTTGCTGGACAACTTGTTCGACTGTTTTTTTCTAGGGTGGCAAAGATAGCTGGAGAAACTTCTGTTCCAGATTCGCCAAGTCAGTTGATGGGGAGTGCCAAAATTGTCGTTGTTGATTGCACTTGTGTTGAGGTAGAAATATCGAGAAGTATTAGCTGCTATCTGAATACGCCATAGCTATACTTATGCGGCGTTCGGTAGCACCAGCGGTCAGACTGGCAGCACAGAGAACAGCTACCAGTTTGCTGGAGAGCAGTTTGATGAGAGCTTGGGTGAGTATTACTTGAGGCAGCGTTACTATGACACTGCAACTGGACGGTTTACCAGAAGAGATACCTACGAAGGTACGCTTAATAACCCACTAACATTGCATAAATATTTGTATGCAAACAGTAACCCTATTAATTATGTTGATCCCAGCGGTAAAGTTTCTATTGGAGTTGGGCAACAGATTGCAATTTTGACAGCACTCGCTGTTCTCCAAGATGTGATTTCAGCAATGCCAGTTCAAGCTCCAATAAATGCTGATGACTCACATTCTAAACCACTTAGTAGAGCATCTTCCGAATTAGCAGTAGTACTTTTAATAGGTGGCATTCAACCAGATGATTTAGCAAGAGCGTTTCCTAGAGGAAGTTTTACTAACTGGAATTTTTGGGATCATCTTTTGAAGGTTGAAGTCAACGGTATATCCTATGCTTCCATTAATGGACGACTCTTTACTCAACATGCGATTGAACGAATGCTACCTCGAGGTTTAGGTGTAGCAGCCAGAAGAGGGGGAGTTGTGGGGCGTGGATACCCACTAAATCTTGTTGTAGAAGAGATTTTAGCTAATGGTGTAGTCACTGGAACAAGGTATGAGAGAGGTGCATTGAGAGTAAGCCGAACTTTAGGAGATGTTACAGTAGTGACCGAAATCATAGGTCCAACAGGGCAAGAAGTTGTAACGACTATAAGACATGTTGCAAAGTAAGACAGATAGAACTGTCGATAGAGCTAGGTGAACTGGTTGTACTTTATTTCAGCAGAAGAATGAATTGAAAAGACTATGGAAGATCATCTTTTACGACTACTAGATTCGATTAACATTGCTTGTCAGAATTACCTTAATGGTGTTTATACACTACCTGACTTACAAATAACCATTGAGGGAAATGCATCAGCAATTGAGATTGATACCGCTAGGGCTTCAGTTCTAAGAGAGATATTTGGTCGGTTTGATACAAATCTCGAAAACATCCGTTTTATGTATTCAGGAGATGAAGAGTATGAAGCAGTCAGCAAGGAAATTCTAGATTTAAAGACTTCCTTGAGCAAGATCTCAAATTCTTGAAGGGCAATCGCCCCTTAGAAAAACTACTTCGCATCGCCCTCTATCTTTCCTCTTATCAGTCCAAGCGATCGCAACCATTGGCATAACAGTCACCTGCACTGATGCAAGGCAATGCCCTGTATGATTCCCAAGAAGAGATGTTAAGGGCGATCGCCCTTCTATCGTTCATTGCTCAAGGCGATCGCAACTATTAGCATGACAGTTACCTATACTGATGACGAGCAATGCTCCTGTATGACTCTTAAGAAGAGGTGTGAAGGGCGTATTATTCAACCGCTATTGGCGATTGCTCTCCACATTCCAATTGAAATAGAGATTTCAGTTGCGGAGATAACGCTTGCTTCACAGTCTGTGATAGACGACGATGAGGCGTAGTTTGAGGGCGATCGCAGCTTCAAGTATAGAGCAGTCAGTCTGAATCTTTAGCTTCAGAAATCAGGTATTTTGCCTCGATTGAAGCACCTATTGATGGTCTAAATTCTTCAGAAAATAAATCGTCTACTTGAATTTCCAAAATTGGGATATAACCATCACGTAATGGAGCAAAGTCAGCACAGCGATAGTAGTAAATTTGATGACTAAAAGCTATTCCCAATAAATAATCTACAACTTCTCTAAGCATCTTTTCTTCCTTAGGAAGCCCAAATACGTATTCTAGATTGCAAAAAATCTCACTCCCATATTGGGGATAGCTATAGACATTAGCATTATAGCCAAATCCGCTCCACAACTCAGCAATCCGCTCAACTACAATCTGCTCATCTACATCTGTTTTTAACTCAAAAGTTGCACTATTTGACATAATAAGTTCTCTAAACCATGTCTTCTACTAGAGATTTTCATTATGTTGAAATTAGTCAATAATTTTATTTTCTGGATATAGTACATAGTGACGACCTGCATTAGCATTAGGTCCGAGATGATAATGCAAAGTATGTGGATAACCAGGAAATTCTGGTAAGGGATGATAATCTACTCTGGCAATCAATTCATTAATAGGACCATTTTTCTGCTTAAGCCTCGCACCTAAGATTCTCATCCTATCGCCATTATATTCTCTCACAATAAAGGATTTTGAACCTAAAGGCGGTTCATGTCTCTCCGGTCGAATTGTTGTTAACCCAGTTGGCATCTGAATAATTAACTGCCACTTGTTTAATTCGTTTCTTTGCCTGTTGAGTTCCTTGAGAACTTCCTCTTTCAAAATACTGATGGCTTGAGTAGCTGCTCCTAATAACTCGTCACTAATTTGGGTCGCAGCGTTCATCGCCTCCGTCGCAACGATAGCTAGTGCTGCGTCAACTTTAAGAATTAGGGTTGGCAACTGCGTCTAGATCGGCGACGGTGTATAAAGCGCGAGGGTGCTTTATGCAGAAGAAATACATTGTCCGATTAAGCGAAGACGAACGGTGT
>JANRJA010000026.1:0-10881 GCA_033764315.1 Oculatellaceae cyanobacterium bins.114 | reverse complement strand
AATACTGGACTGGCAGAAATGGGGTCAGTTCCCTCACTATGATGAAGCGGTTCCACAGTTAAATCGCCCAATAAGTAACAATTGTAAAGTTATCTAAAGTAACTTAAGCATTAATTTTAGCTTGTTCTACTACCAATCAGGAGGGGGGTGTTGCGTAGGATGATGCTTCAGAGACCGCTTTTGGGACAGGTGAATTTGGGCATTGTTTGGGGGCATTGTTTGGGGGCATTGTTTGAGGCATTGTTTGGGGGCATCGTTCGAGAGCCGACGCCAAAGCCTTACCCACTGACTGACTGCCACGTCTTTGATGCGTGGCGATTGAAATCGCAAACTTCCGTGTAAGCCTCAGCCAAACGCTATCAGCGCAAAACCTGTGGTTCAACAGCTCGACGGCTCAGCTAAGCATCGCTGAACATCTGAGTTTCGCCGTACTTATTTAATCCAAGATTCTAAACTGATCAAAAAAAGAGTGGAGAGAATGACGTAACCCGATGCATTGAGTAGGAAGCAAGCAGGATTGGATGAAGACGCGACATCGACGAACCTCTAAGCTCTAGGAACCTGGATATAGAGGGTTCGCAAACTTAGAAAATTTAATGTATCAAAACTGAGACTTTTGGTACTACAATTCAGCATAAATTAACGCATTAGGGCGGTTTGATCCAATGCGAACTTTTTAGAAAATAGTTCTTCGTTAACGTGGTTATTTCTACTCGACGTACTCTTTATAAGGTTAGACATCATGGGTGATTTAGGACGCGTGCCAGTTGGAATTGTGGGAGCGTCAGGATATGGAGGAGTTCAGCTTGTCCGCCTCTTGCTAGAGCATCCAAATGTCAAACTGACTTATCTAGGCGGCGAGAGTAGTGCTGGAAAGGCATTTTCTGATATTTATCCTCATTTGAGTTACTCCACTGATTTAGTGGTTGAGGAAATTGACCTCGACCGCATTGGCGATCGCTGTGAAGCTGTATTTTTATCTCTGCCCAACGGATTAGCCCATCAACTTGCACCCACTCTGCTTAAAAAGGGTTGCCGAGTGCTGGACTTGTCGGCTGATTATCGGTTTGCTGATCTGCAAATTTATAAAGACTGGTATGGGGGCGATCGCACGGATCACGAGATTGCAGCTACGGCTGTATATGGGTTACCAGAACTCTATCGCGATCGCATTGCTGAAGCACAATTGATTGGCTGTGCTGGTTGTCACTGCACGGCTAGTTTGCTAGCCCTCTCTCCCTTACTCAAGCAAGGGTTGATCATTCCTGAAACTGCCATTATTGATAGCAAAACAGGTACGTCAGGAGGGGGGCGGCAAGCTAAAACAAATATGTTGCTGGCAGAGGCAGACCAATCCTTAGGAGCTTATAATGTTGCCCGCCATCGGCACACCCCTGAAATTGAGCAGGTCTGTAGTGACTTGGCAGGGCATGAGGTCATGGTGCAATTTACTCCACATTTAGTGCCGATGGTGAGGGGGATTCTGGCCACAGTTTATGCCATGATGCGTGATCCTGGGCTAGTACGAGATGACTTGTTAACGATCTACCAGGCTTTTTATCGCACCTCTCCCTGGGTCAAAGTACTGCCAAGCGGTGTTTATCCTCAAACTAAATGGGCAACGGGAACTAACCTTTGCTACATCGGTTTAGAAGTTGATCCCCGGACCGGACGAGTGATTGCTATGTCGGCGATCGACAACTTGATGAAAGGTCAAGCCAGTCAAGCCATTCAATGTCTCAATCTGATGATGGGTTGGGGTGAAACCTTGGGACTGCCCCAATTGAGTTTTTATCCATAACTTCGGAAGATTAAGGGATATTTTGCAAGATTCCTTCGCTTTTTCCATCCTTGAAAAGGTAGACCTTTAGAGAGCAAAAACAACTCGAATTTGCTCCTCTAGAGTTATTTCACTTGGGGGAGGTATCTCAAGTAAGGGCGACCTAAGCTTAGAGACTAGTTCAGAACTAGTCTTTACGGAGTCGAATTTATGAAATTGTCCCTTAAGCTATTTATTGGCTTAATTAGTGCTGCAAGTTTTGTTGTTGGAGCTGGATACTCTGCATCTGCTCAAACCAGCTCTGTTGACTCTCTTGGCAACCGAACCCCTGGCAACAGCAACTCTTCCTCTCCTTATCAAAATCCTGGCGATCGCCCAACCAATCAGAACCCTAGCATCAGCCCCAACCCCGATGCGGTGATTGGGCCTGCTAATGGCAATCCAAACACCCCCAGTCGAGTTGGCGAAAACCTTGACAACAATACTGGTAACACGGATTCCACCAGAACCGATCGCCCTGGTAGCACTCCTGGTACAACCAACGATCCCTCTTACAATCAACAGCCCAGCAACCAGCGTCCCAATACCCCTAACCGGGTTGGCGAAAACCTTGACAACAACACTGGCAACACGGATTCCACCAGAACCGATCGCCCTGGTAGCACTCCTGGCACAACCAACGATCCTTCTTACAATCAACAGCCCAGCAACCAGCGTCTGAATGATCAACGCAATACGCCTCAATCTCGAATCGAGGCTCCTAGTTCTTCCGATTCAATGAGCATTGACGAGATCGTCAGTGAAAGTCCTTCTTTTGAATTGTTTAATGCTTTGCTGCGAGTGGCAAACATAGAAGATCAGGGATTAGTTGAAAGTCTGGCTGGAGACGATTCCTATGTGGTCTATGCCCCAACCGATGAAGCCTTTGCGGCTCTGCCCCCAGACACAATCAGAACTCTGGTGCAACCTGAGAACCGTGATTTGTTGGTCGAACTGCTCTCTTATCACATCGTGCCTGAGGATAAGGCATCTGAAGATGTTCCAGCTTCCACCTCAGGTGAAGCGTCTAGCAATGCTGAGCAAGCCGCTCCTGCAGTAGATGAAGTTGATTCACCCTCACAGCTTTCAGACTCAACTAGCTCATTTGTCAATGAGTCTAGCGAGTTTCCTACAATGCGGACTGATCGCGCCAGTGGCAGCATGATGGTAAACAATGCTCGCGTTATTGGCTCCAACATTCAAGCAAGCAATGGTACCATCGTCCCCATTGATCAAGTCATTCTGCCAACTGGGGTGCAATCTGAGCTAGGAGAATTGGGTTTAGTGCCTAACTATGGTACTCCTAGTGCAATCAGCCCTAATTCTACCAGCCCTACCCGCCCTGGTTTGACTAACCCTAGTCAACGTCCTTTCTAACACCTTTCTAAGGCGATCGCTATTAAGAGATGGCTAGCCTAGATCAAAAGGCGTAAAGGTTGACCCTTTGCGTCTTTTGATTTTTTGGGTTGCGTTATACCCATTCATCCCATACGGGTCACAGATCATTTAACCCTTTTCGCTTTGCCTTTTGCTGTCTGACCTTTCAATTAAAATCAGTATTAAAATTAGATGCAGTACTGAAGCCATACATTGATTGAGTCGTTTCCCCTATGATTGAAGCGTTAGATATCAAACACGATATCGAATTGTTGTCTGAGCGCCTGGGTAAAACCCAGGACTATCTTTGACGTTCCTGCTCTGACTGCCAAAATTGAAGATTTAGAACAAGTGGCGGCTCAACCCCAGTTTTGGGATGACCAAGCGATCGCTCAACGCACGATGCAGGAGTTGAACGATCTGAAGTCGCACCTGGATCAGCTAAAGCAGTGGCAAAACAATCTCGAAGATGCGAGAGCCATTCTAGAGCTTTTAGAAATGGAAGCAGATGAAGCCTTACTCCAGGAGGCTCAGACCAATTTGAACCAGCTGAGCCGTGCACTCGACCAGTGGGAGCTACAGCAGTTGTTATCCGGCCCTTATGACCAGGATGGGGCAGTGCTAACGATTAACGCTGGGGCAGGGGGAACAGACGCCCAAGATTGGGCAGAGATGTTACTAAGAATGTATACGCGATGGGGTGAAAGCCACGGCTATAAAGTACATTTAGCCGAAATTTCAGAAGGAGATGAGGCAGGGGTTAAATCTGTCACGTTAGAAATTGATGGGCGTTATGCCTATGGCTATCTCAAAGCAGAGAAGGGAACCCATCGGCTAGTCCGAATCTCTCCATTTAACGCCAATGGCAAGCGACAGACGAGTTTTGCGGGTGTAGAGGTGATGCCTATTCTAGATAAGTCGGTGGAGTTAAACATTCCAGAGAAGGATCTGGAAATTACAACTACCCGTGCTGGTGGGAAAGGTGGGCAAAACGTCAACAAGGTAGAAACGGCAGTGCGAATCGTTCATTTGCCAACAGGGTTGGCAGTGCGATGTACTCAAGAGCGATCGCAGTTACAAAACAAAGAAAAAGCACTCGCTATTCTTAAAGCTAAACTGTTGATTATTGCTCAGGAACAGCGGGCTAAAGAAATCGCTGACATTCGGGGCGATATGGTAGAGGCAGCCTGGGGAAACCAGATCCGAAACTATGTGTTTCACCCCTATCAGTTGGTCAAAGACCTGCGCACCAACATTGAGACCACGGCGATCGCCGACGTAATGGATGGTGATCTCGATCCTTTTATCCAGTCCTATCTGCGGCAGGAAAATCAACTCGTTGAAACGGCGAGTGTTTAGTATCGTGAATTAGATAACTTATGAGCACTCAACCCCCTGAATCTCAATCTATTGAAAGCTTTGAGGGTGTAGAAGGCGAAGCTCCTGCCCCTACTGAATCCCAACCCCATCCCGAAAGCCCAGAAGCTGTGATAGTTGACCCTCCACTCGCGACTGAGCCACAACCCAGCTATGTCAAACTGGCAATGCGGAATATGGTTCGCAAACGAGGCACATCTATTTACCACTTCACTCTCACGACCTTAGGGTTGTTAGGGGTTTTGGTGGGTCTAGCCTATTTGACTCGCTAAGTACAACTCGTCGTAAATAGGGGTGAGAATTGGGGGTGCAGGGGTGAAACCTCTGGCTGGGGGCGCAGCCCCCACACCCCCTTGGTTTTATTTCCAAACCCTATCTGTGAAAAGCAGTACTAAGCAATGGAATCGTCAATGGCTAGTGGTCAATTGTTTAGTCACCTGTTCAGGTGCTTTTGGTCATCTGTTTTCTGCTTTACAGCCTTTATCCATCGGTTAAACCATCAATATGACTCTAGAAACCGCTGTCCAGGCTGAGATTAATATACAAGACTATTTTTTTGAAGACGCCCAACCTCCGATTGCGATCGCCACTTGGCAAGAGTGGTTCCAGATATGGCTCAATCACCTAAAGCCCAACCTGGTAGCGCATAACCAATATGAACTGAGCCTGCGTTTGACAAATGATGCTGAGATTCAAACCTTTAACGCTCAATATCGTCAGATCGACCAACCCACGGATGTGTTGGCGTTTGCAGCCCTTGAGACGGACTATCCAGAGCTGGATGAGTTGGAGACTGCGCCCCTTTATTTAGGGGACATTGTGATCTCGGTCGAGACCGCTCAGCAACAGGCGATCGCTCAGCAGCACTCGCTTAACCAAGAACTGGCGTGGTTAGCCGCTCATGGATTGCTGCATCTGCTGGGGTGGGATCACCCCGACGATGATAGTTTGGCGCAAATGTTGCACCAACAAGCGGTTTTACTGGAGACAGTTGGCTTAGGAAGTGAGTAAGATAGGGCAACTTCATCTAATCAATACGGAAATTTGCCAGAAATATGATGCAAAAAAAATAATCTTGGCAATGTTGGTTGTACCATAGGTTAGCTCGTGCCGTTTTATCAGCATTTTCCCTTTAGAGTCTCTGCCTCACTTTTGAATTGGCTAAAAAGTGATTAGCAGGTCTTTAGATGCTTGTTGCGATGTCATTATTACTCTCCACATTGCTTTGGCTATGCCTCCAGAACTCTCAACAGAGACCCCTCCGCGCCCGACTAAGCTGCTGCAACCAAACCGTGAGTATGCGTGGCGAGTGGCAACCAGCCTTTTTATCAGCTTCAAATATGCCTGGGCAGGGGTTCAATACGCGTTTCAAACCCAACGAAATTTTCGGATTCATGTGATCGTGGGAACGATGGCGATCGCCCTTGGTGTTTTTCTAAACTTGACTCGCGTTGAAATTGCCATTATTGGCTTGACCGTCGGTGCTGTTCTGACGATGGAGTTGCTGAATACTGCCCTCGAATCAGTTGTCGATTTAACCGTTAAACAGACGTATCACGAACTTGCTAAAATCGCCAAAGACTGTGCAGCAGGCGCGGTTCTCATCTCTGCCTTAGCAGCCGTGTTAGTAGCAGGTTCGCTGTTGCTGCCTCCTTTGATCACAGTGTTGAGAGCGCATTTTGGCGTATAAGCTTGAGGGATTATGATTCTCGTTATTGATAATTACGACAGCTTTACCTATAACCTGGTGCAATATCTAGGGGAATTGGGGCGTGAGATGCCCATTGCCGCCGATATTCGGGTTTATCGCAACGACCAAATTTCGTTAGATGAGATCCGGCAGATGCAACCTGATGGCATCGTCATCTCACCAGGGCCAGGTCGCCCAGAAGAGGCAGGCATCTCTACAGCCGTGATTCACTCCCTTGGCTCAACAACCCCGATTCTTGGGGTATGTCTAGGGCATCAGGGTATTGGGTATGTGTTTGGCGGCAACATTACCTCGGCTCCAGAATTGATGCACGGTAAAACTTCTGAGATTCACCACACGGGCAAGGGAGTTTTTGAGGGAATCGATAATCCCTTTACGGCAACTCGCTATCACAGCCTTGTGATCGATCGCCAGACCTGCCCAGAGGTGCTCGAAATTACAGCTTGGGTAGACGATGGCACGATTATGGCAGTGCGCCATCGCGACTATCCTCAAGTGCAAGGGGTGCAATTCCATCCTGAAAGCATCTTCACGAATGCAGGAAAGGCATTACTCAAAAACTTTTTGTTGACGATTGGCGATCGCACCCTGGCATCTGTCAGTTAATAGGTTCGGTTAACGTGTTGCTGAAATCGCTGTAAGCTAAGAATTGCAAATTCATCAACGGTCGGATTTGTTTCTTTGGCAACTGGATGAGGTCTGATGCGGGTGCCCTCCCTGTGGTCAGTCACCGCTTACTCCAGGAACTTGAGACTCTTGGAGACGTCGTTGTTTGATTTGTGAGTTGCGGTTGAGGAGATTATGAAGCGACGACAGTTTATTCAATATGCTGGGGCAAGTTTACTAACAACCGCAGGGTTAGGCACTGTTGCCCTGCAAACTGCCCAGGCTCAGAGTGGTGGTTCGGTTTCGGTTCAATGGCTGGGGCACACTTGTTTCTTGTTTTCTGGCGATGGACGTCGCATTCTCGTTAATCCGTTTCGCGCGATTGGGTGTACCGCTGGCTACCGGACTCCCCGAACCGAGGCAGAGTTGGTAATGATCAGTAGCCGATTGTTTGATGAAGGCGTCACCGAGGGTTTGCCAGGTAACCCTAGAGTGTTGGCTGAACCAGGGGTCTACGCATACCGGGGCCTGCAAATCCAGGGCATCCGGATGGAGCACGATCGCCTCGGAGGTCGCCGATTTGGGCAAAATGTGGCGTGGCGTTGGACTCAGTCAGGGTTGACCATTCTGCATTTAGGGGGGGCAGCCTCCCCAATTTCAGTGGAGCAACAAATTCTCATGGGTCGCCCAGATGTGTTGTTGGTTCCTGTTGGGGGGGGTGCTAAAGCCTACACGCCTCAAGAAGCCAAACAAGCCATTCAAGCGTTAAATCCTAGAATTGTCATTCCCACGCATTATCGAACTCAGGCGGCAGATGCTAACGCTTGCGATATTGGAGCATTGGATGAATTTTTAGCACTCATGCCAGAAGCCCCTGTGCGGCGCAATGGAGATTCGGTGTCATTCCGTCGATCTGATTTGCCTGAGACGGGTGTAAAGATTGAAATTTTTAGCTACAGGTTTTAAGGTAAGGCTTAAGACCTTGGTGAATCAGGTTTGCAGTTGTTTCGACTGCTATCTCTGTTTCTGTTAAGGAGTTATACCAATTCTCCAAATTGGAGCTACTGATCAGGCTGCCTGCGACTGCGCTCAGTCAGCGTCCCCTGAGCCTAGTCACAGGGGATATCTGTAAGACTACTTTAGGGAATTGGTATTGTGCCTATCTATCCTTTGACTTGAATTCTTAGCTGCACTATGCAAACCGAGTATGCTCAACGTCGTGAAACCCTCATGACAAAAATTGGCAAAGGCACCGCCATATTTCGCAGTGCACCGATGGCCGTCATGCACAACGATGTTGAGTATAACTTTCGGCAAGACAGCGACTTTTTCTATTTGACGGGGTTTAACGAACCCAGTGCCGTGGCCGTATTGGCTCCTCATCACGAGGAGCATCGGTTTATTTTATTTGTGCAGCCTAAAGATCCTGAACGGGAAACCTGGACAGGGTATCGAGTCGGGGTCGAGGCGGCAAAAGAGCAGTTTGGGGCAGATGTGGTCTACCCGATTGAAGAGTTGCAGGAGAAGCTGCCGCAATATTTAGAAAAAGCCGATCGCATCTATTATCGGTTGGGGCGCGATCGCTCATTTAACGACACCATTTTGAATCAGTGGCAGCAGTTGATGAGAACCTATCCCAAACGGGGAACAGGTCCGATCGCTTTAGAAGATCCCGCTCCAACGCTGCACTCGATGCGTCAGCTCAAAAGTGCCAGTGAAATAGAGCTAATGCGAACAGCAGCGGCGATCGCCATTGATGCTCATGAGCGAGCCCGTGCTTTTGCTCAACCGGGGCGATATGAGTATGAGGTACAAGCAGAAATTGAACATACTTTTCGTCTGCGAGGGGCGGCGGGGCCTGCCTATCCCTCCATTGTGGCGTCTGGTGCGAATGCTTGCATTTTGCACTACACCGAAAATACTCGACAGATGCAAGCGGATGAGTTGCTGCTGATCGATGCTGGATGTGCCTATGGCTATTACAACTCTGATATCACCCGCACCTTTCCGGTGAGTGGTCAGTTTACTCCTGAGCAAAAAGCCCTCTACGAAATCGTCTTAGAAGCGCAATTGCAGGCGATCGCCCAAGTGCATCCTGGCAACCCCTATAACCAAATTCACGACACGGCAGTGCGAGTCATTGTTGAAGGATTGTTGGATTTAAAGTTGTTGCAGGGTGACATTGAGGAGATCATCAAAGAAGAAAAATACAAGCCCTTTTACATGCACAAAACGGGGCACTGGTTAGGGCTAGATGTGCATGATGTGGGGGTGTATCAACACGGTGAGACAGCCCATACGTTAGAGCCTGGTCAGATCACCACGGTTGAACCTGGCATCTATATTGCTCCAGATATCAAACCTGTCGAGGGACAGCCAGAAGTTGATCCGCGTTGGCGTGGGATTGGCATTCGCATCGAAGATGACGTGTTAGTCACCTCTGCCGGACATGAGGTTTTGACGGAGGGAGTGCCCAAGGCGATCGCTGAATTAGAACACTAAGATTCGCAATCCAAGCAGATTTCTCAAATCTCTCAAAATAGTTAACCTGCGATCGCCCAATTCCATTTATCACCTCTCAGAAACGGGAACTATATGGGTAGTACTCCACTGAAGTGATGCGACTGAGCGATGCGGTTTCAATGTTTTAAGTTTTTGAATCGACTCTCATTGCAGACGGTTCTGACAGTTCCTTTTGTACTACAACTAGTAGCTGTTGTTGGAGTGGTTGGCTACCTCTCCTTTAAAAATGGGCAAGCCGCTGTCAATGATCTTGCCTCTCAATTGCGCCAAGAACTCACCGCTCGCATCCTGCAACAACTGGAAGCGACGGTTGAGCGGCCTCATGTGATTAACCAACTCAACGCCAACTTGCTGTTGCGAAATGATTTGGATATTTTAACGGGTAAGGGAGAATATCAGTTTTGGCAACAGGCAAAGGTCTTTCCTTCTACTAACTTGATTTATTGTGGCAGCGAACGGAACGGTGCATTTTTAGGCGTGGGGCGATCGGATGGAGGCATTGGCGATACGTTGATTGTGCAGACCTCTAACGCCGCGACTGATTATCATTTTCGCTATTACGACATTGATTCCACAGGTCAGCGTGGTTTGCTGCGCAGCAAAGGCAACCGCCGCTATGATCCTCGTTTGCGTCCCTGGTATCGCGCGGCACAGGCAAGTGGCAGGCCAACCTGGAGTGATGTATATCTTGATTTTGATGTCATGTTGCCTACGATTACAGCGGCTGTTCCTGTATATAGCAGTGGCGATGGTCAGTTATTGGGGGTTTGTGCGACCGATATTATTTTATCTGAGGAATTAAATGGGTTTTTGAGAACGTTGAAAATTGGTCGTTCTGGAATTGCTTTCATTGCGCAACCTGACGGCTCGCTGATTGCCAGTTCCACACCTGAGCCCATTACAGTTGGCAGTGGTGAAGACACCGAATTACTAGCGGGTAGTCAGAGCAGCAATCCTCTAATTCGAGGGGCAACTCACTATTTAAGCGATCGCTTTGGTGGGTTTAGTCAGATTCAAACCTCTCAAGCAGGGTTCATGTTAAACAACAAACAACAATTCCTGGAAACCGTGCGCTTTCAAGATGAACATGGGCTGGATTGGATTGTGGTGTTGGTGATTCCTGAGAGTGACTTTATGGAGCAAATCCATGAGAATACCCAATTGACTCTTTTATCGTGTGTCATTGCTTTGTTAGGTGCGATTGTGATTGGGCTACTCACGACTCAATGGCTGACCCGTCCTTTATTGCAACTCAACTCAACCGCGCAAGAGATCGCCAGAGGTCGGTGGGAAAAAGTGGTTGAACTAGAACGGATCGATGAAATTGGGTAATCGTTCAAGGGGTTGAAGCAAGGAATTGAGAAAATGGCAAGGTGCTGTTAGGCTAACAGGATGGAAGAGAACTCGCCCAACTCCATCAGTGAGATCAGCCAAACGGACTGGGACAAAACCCCAGAGAGTGTGAAGC
>JANRJA010000022.1:0-2326 GCA_033764315.1 Oculatellaceae cyanobacterium bins.114 | reverse complement strand
ATCTTGCCGAATTTGTCTTTGTACCCGATCAACCTCAAACTGATCTAGCTGTACCTGTGCTTGTGCGGCTCGAATGCGGGCAGGTCTGCGACCAAAGGTGAATAGCTCGTAGTTGATTTCCACCTTACCGCTCAAAATTCCTGTCGGAGAGGCATCCTCGACTAGATATTTAAGGTCATCTAACCGATCCCTAGAATTGCGTTCGTAACCAATCTCGGTGTCGCCTGCCAATGTTGGGTACAGTGCGGCTCGTGCCTGCCGTAATGCCGCATGACTTCGCCTGAGCGTCAGTTCTGCTACCTGAAGATCGCGATTGTTTCGCTCTGCCAGGGCGATCGCCGCTTGTAATGTAATGGGCTGGGTTCCTTGAAGCCTAATCTCATCCGGTTTAGTCGGCAGTTGCAACGGATTGGGGTCAGGGTCAAGGGAAGAATTGGGTTGAGTGGTCGCAGGTGTTGAGCTTGAGGCAGGATTGGCTGGGGAAGGGGTCGATTGAGCGAGTGCAGCTCCAACCCTAGTAAGTGGAATTGCTGCACCAATACTAATCATCACCACACAACGGAACATTTGCATAAAATTAACCTGATACAACGACTCCACACTAAGAGGCTGAGGGATTGGGCTGGGTTTGCCAGGAGATTTTCAGAGTGCGAGTTGCGCCCTAAAGTTTTTCTGCCGCTTTAAACACCAATTCCCAATCTAGAGGAAGGGAATGAAAACAACGTGAAAATTTTGCATCCAGCCTCAAAATATTTTGCTACGTACCTTTGATGCTTACAAGTCTGGTGCATTTTGAGTAAACGGTTTGCGTCAGCATCTCATGCTTGTTAAGCCTCTAACTAGAACTACTCGATAAATTGGTTCCAGTTAAGGAGACAGTTTTAAAATTGGTCTAGGAAACCGTTCTTAATCCAATGTCTATCTTACTTTGTGTCTAGAGGCGCTGACTATCAACTGGAGAAAATTTGTAGTTTCCAACAGGTCTAGCCCACTTCTTAATGTGTGCAACCGTTTAGAGCCTTTCAACGTGTTCATCGCCTGACGTTACTAATCTTGGCGATCGGGTTGTAGTTTTCCATCTACCAAAATTCAATCTTGATATGTACTGATTTAGTCTTCGAGTGATGTATCGGTTAGCTCGAAAGACTTTAGCGTCAAGGATAGCTCTTTACGTTGTAGGTCTAATCGCTAAAACCTGCTTTGAAACCTGTTTCTTAGTATTGATGTCCAAAACTCTCTACATTCTATCTCTTACTCCAAGGAGTTAATCATGGAAGGATTTGACAACAAAACCCAGCAACAACCACTCAATGCGACTGGAATCGCAGATCCGCTGGTTAGCCCAACGAATTCTGGCATCTCTGCCAGTGGTTCTAAAGGTGCTTCAATCCAGGATGCTAATCTGGAAAATGCCTTGAATCAGGCACTTGCACCTGATGAAAGACAAGCTGTTGGATCGGATGACCATGATCACGCACCATCAACCGTGGGTAATGCCCTGACTCACGTTGATTTGAATAATGTGGCTTCTGCAAAAGGTCTCGACTTGAGCAAAGTGACTAAGGAGACTTCATTTCGAGATAATCTAGGGTCTAAGGGCGACTACCTGAATCCCAAAGGCGGTAACAATACCGTCATTGGATCAGGTGACAGTGATGTCATTCGGGCAACGGGGCGGGGCGTGAACACCATTACCACTGGTACGGGCAAAGACACCATTATTTTGGGTAAAGAAACCACAAACCGAATTTTTGACTTTGATCCAGCCAACGATCGCTTTGTGCTGTCAGGCATTAATCCCAAGAATATCGTGATTGCTCAAGGGAAGAATCCTGGTAAGGGTGGATTGGATCAGCCTTTTGATTCCGTCAACAACACCCTGATCATCGACAAAAAGTCAGGACATTTATTGGCTGCCCTCACATTTACCAAAGCATCCGATGTGACTGAGAGCAACTTTGCAACAAACACCTCAGAGGCAAATCAAAGCCTCAACAATCTCAAGGAACTTGGGTTCAAAAATCAGCGGGGTGATGGGCAACTCAACGGAACTCAAGGGCACGATCGCATGATTGGCGGAGACGGCGATGACTTCCTCTATGTAGGGGATAGTGGCTTTTCATTCAACACTGCCAAAGCAACTTCAGGGGCTGATGAGTTCCCTTTCAAGAACGATAGTCCTGGATGGCGTTGTTGCATGAAAGAGGGGTTGCGGGCGGGGGAGGCATGGTAGATTTCAGTTACCACACATAAAACCTGCCATGAAACCTCAATATCGCATCCGCAACTGGTCAGAGTATAGCGCTGGATTGAAGGCTAGGGGAAG
>JANRJA010000009.1:0-12510 GCA_033764315.1 Oculatellaceae cyanobacterium bins.114 | reverse complement strand
TTCAAATTCGCTCGCTTTCAGTCCTGTTAAGCTTTGTAGTACTTGTGGTTTGTTTTGAACTTGCTCGTAAGACAGCATTCTAAGCCCCGCAGTTTACCCTCAACCTTTTTCTACTAATCTAGCTATTTCCGATTAAGTTTAGTGTTGACGAACCACTTTACTGGTGTGAATGGGTCCATTGTCTTGAACGATAACGGTAAGCCTTCCGGTTCGTTCAAGTGTTTGAGCCGCCGTTGCCGCAACCCAATCCATCACACGGATGTAGCTTGCGCTCTTAAAGCCGCCCTGCACTAGTGCATACTCGAAGTGTTCATCGGGTTGCCAAAGCCCCAGAATGCTAATCCGGCTACCATAGCGTTGCTGGGTCTGCTCGATGCATTTCTGTGTGCCGATGCGGCTGTAGCTGTAGCTCACAGGACTCCACAGACAAAAGCCCGATTCATCCAAATACTTCAGCTCAATATATTGATCTTGTGCGGCTTGTTGCAATAGTTCTAGGTCTGCTTGCTTGGATTGCTTGTTGAGCAAGTCCTGTTTGTTTCGCTGGCTGTGGCGGGTGCGCTTCCAGCGGAAGCCCTTTTTTTCATCACCCGTCGAATCCAATCGGGTGAGAGCTTAATTTGCCGTTGTTGTTGCAGTTTACAAGCAAGTTGTGTGCTGTTATAGGTTTGAGGGTCGCTCTCAACCCAGGTTTCCACCAGTTGCTTGTCGGCTTCACTCCAACTGGCTTTTGCTCCTCGCCCTGGTGCTTCCCATAACCCGCTTAACCCTCCTGCTTGCCAGCGTCGCAACGTGGCTCTCACGGTATGCTCATGACACTGATAAATCTCAGCAATCGCAGGGACGTTCCACCCTTGGGCATTGAGGCGGATCATATGGGCGCGATCTCGCGTCCGTTGCGGCACCGTTTGGGCAACGCGCAACTCACTCAACATCGAGTCTTCTGCTTCACTTAAGACAATCCGAATGGGAGCAGGAATAAAGATGGAAAGCTCGGTTTAGAGGGTCTATCCCATCTTATATTTAATTAGTCCTAGCTACTTACCTCTAGTCACACGGTTTAAAGCACTTAATTTGCGGGGGGTGTAGAGACCGTGCCTTGGTGCACCAATAGGGCAACTGGAAAAGATTGCAATGATGTGGCGATCGCCATTGTTGTATCAGCCTCAACTGTTTGATGGGTAATGAGATTATCCCAAGTTGAGGAACCCGCAAATGGGAGTTTGAGATACGTATCTTTCCACACCTCTTCTCCTAAAGGAAGCTGACCCGGTTGAATCATACTCGTCAAAAAACGAGGAACGACTGTAATCACTGTGATATCTCCTGCCTGTCTACTAAAGGCAAGGATGTGATCTCGCCACTGCCCACCAACTTCCAGAGGTTGATAAGCTCCTGTTTGAAACACGGGTAAATAAGCTCTGCGTGCCTTGAGCGTCTGTACTGTTAAAAACAGCTTGCTCCGACCATCTTCTAAATGGGTTAGGAGTTCCTCAATTAAGGTAAGAGGATCAGCTTCAATCTGCTCTTGCAGCGTTGTCAGAAACACTCGCCGTTGCTCAAAATCAACTGGACGACGATTGTCAGGGTCAACCAGGCTTAAATCCCATAGTTCTGTACCCTGATAAAAGTCAGGAATGCCTGGAGACGTCACTTTGATCAAAGTCTGTGCTAAGGAATTAAAAATGCCGTAATAGGCAACTCGTTTTTGAAATGGCAATAGTTCTTTGAGAAATTCATTGTCTTCAGCCGTACCCAAAACAGATTTGACAAAGTTAGTACAGGCTTCTTCATAAGCACTATTTTGCCGTAACCACGCTGTGTAGACTTTTGACTCACGAATCGCCTTGAGCATGTAATCTTTGACCCGCTCAACAAAGCTATCATACTCAGCCTCTGCAAACGGCAGCGCACCCACTAGTGATTGATAAAAAGCATACTCATCATTGCGATCGGGCATTTGTGCGCCCTTTAATCTTGTTTTATATTTGCGGTTGATGCTGCTCCAACGACGAACCTGCTGATGCCACTCATCCGGAATCTCTGACAAAACGTTGAGCCGTGCTCGCACATCTTCACCCCGTTTAGTGTCATGGGTCGCAGTAGCACTCATGGCGTTGGGCCAACGGTTTTGCCGTTCTTGGTTAAATGCGTGGAATTCAGTCGCTGAGATGCCAAACCGTTCTGGATTGCCCCCCACTTCATTCAGTGAGAGCAGTCGATTATAGACATAGAGAGCCGTATCTTCAACCCCTTTTGCCATCAAAGGTCCCGTATATTGCTGAATTCGCATGACCAGATAGAGCCACTGGTCTTTTGTAGTTTGAGTTAGAGTGTCTTCATATTGCAACAGCATCAACTTCTCAATGAAGTTCAACTCATTAATGAGCAAAGTGGTGTGTTCCTTTGCTGATTGAATTACGGTTTCAATATAGGGACGATCGCTCTCTAAAAGTCCGGCTGAGTTGGTATAAGTCCGATAAATTGGAAACCGAGTCAAAACCTCTGCCAACGATCGTTTTAGTCCATTTACCGTGAAGTCATTACCATATCTATAGTGACTGGCAATTTTCTTTATTAAGACTGTCAGATTCTCAATATCTCCTGCCAGGTTTTTATCAATGATCAAATGTTTCTTCTCAGCGCCCAATTCTTCAAAGGGAGTATCACTACCTGTCAAGTCAAAATAAATCTGATCAAACGCCTCCTGTTTATCAGTCTTACAAAAGAGACTATTGACATAGTTCATGTAGTCATATCCAGAGGTGCCTTCAATCTTCCAAATAGATGGAAGATCTTCACCGGGTTGCAAAATCTTTTCAACAGTGATGTAAGTATCACTCACTTTTTCTTGCAACCGTTCTAGGTATTGAGTTGGATCATATAACCCATCAATATGATCAATGCGTAAGCCCGTAAATTTGCCTTCCTTGACCAACTTAACGATTAAGTCATGAGTATGGTTAAAGACTTTTAACTCTTCAACTTTGACTGAGATCAACTCATTCACTGTAAAGAACCGGCGGTAGTTGATTTCTTCTGCCCCAACTTTCCAGTACGATAGACGAAAGAACTGTTCTGATAACAGTGAGTCCAATAGATTAAAGCTTTCGGGTTTACCAGGCTCACCGTTAAAGATTCGCAGATTTTCATCAATAAAATCTTTGATTTCTGGGCTATCAGAATACAGATCCCACATCATGCCTTTTACAAAGGCCGCCTGATCTTCACGCTGTTGACCAGCCACCTCAGAGGAGAGAGTCTTAAGTAGATAGAGAATTCCTAATAATCGAATAAAGTAGGGATGCTTCCGTCCTAAATTTCTGGCTAATTGTCCTAAATGATATGCCAAAAAAGTGGCATATGACTCTAGATTAAGTGGAATAGACAGGCTGTAATAGTTAATATTTAGGCCCTGTTCACTATATTGCAGTTGAATCTCACCGTTTTCTAGACAGTCTCCATAAAAGTTACCCAAGAGCGGCACCAGAATAGGCTCTTGACTTGCTTCAAAGGGAGAATTCCAGGCAATATCAAAATACTCAACGTAGCGAGAACTCGGCCCATTCTCCAAAACATCCATCAACCACTGATTTTGACTGTCATACGCCATGTGATTTGGCACAATATCTTGCAACCAACCCATGTCATGGCGTTGTAACTGCTCAACTAATGCATCAAAATCTGCTTGAGTACCCAACTCAGGGTTGATCTGATTGGGATTGGTGACATCGTAACCATGCGTACTCCCTGTTCGTGCCTGAAAAATAGGAGATGCATAGAGATCCGAAATGCCCAACTGAGCCAAATAATCCACAATCTTTTGAGCATCGTTGAACTGATAGGCAGCGTTAAATTGAATTCGATAAGTTGCTACTGGGATACGCATAGTATTTATATTTGATAAATATGAGAAATCTCACACAAGTACTTAAACCAACTGGCGCAGCACCACAATCGATCGCCCTGTTACAGGTACAGCTTGACCGCCTGTAAAAATGCGCTCATCCTGAACAAAGCGTGGTTCTTTCGTGTCAATCACCAGTTGCCACTCATCGTCTGGAAACCCACTCGGCAGCGCAAACTCAATTGTTTCCCAGTGAGCATTAAAGAACAGGAGAAAACTATCATCACTGACCTTTTGACCTTGTTGTCCTGGGCTGGGAATTAAGTTGCCATTCAAAAAAAGTGCGATCGATTTGGCATAGCCAATATCCCACTGCTCTTGAGTCATCTCGCTGCCATCTGGGTTAAACCAGCTGATATCAGGTACACCACGAATGGCTTGCCCCTGAAACCACTTGCGACGGCGAAATGCGGGGTGCTGTCGGCGGAAATAGATTAATTCTCGACAGAAGTTGACCAAATCTTCATTGCCCTGCACTAGCTCCCAGTTAAACCAAGAAATCTCACTATCTTGACAGTAACCGTTGTTATTCCCTTGCTGAGTTCGCCCCAATTCATCGCCTCCCAACAACATAGGAATGCCTTGAGACAACATCAAAGTTGTGAGAAAATTGCGCCGCTGCCGCTCTCGTAACGCCAAAATCTCTGGGTCATCAGTGACTCCTTCAACACCGCAGTTCCAAGAGCGATTATGGCTTTCGCCATCCTGACTGTTTTCTCCATTGGCTTCGTTGTGTTTTTCGTTGTAGCTAACTAAATCGTTGAGCGTAAAACCATCATGAGCGGTGACAAAATTAATACTGGCATTGGGTCGTCGTCCGTTTTGTTGAAAATATAAATCAGGGCTACCTGTCAGTCGGTAGGCAAACTCGCCCAGGGTTTCATCTTCGCCCCGCCAAAAGTCTCGGACACAATCACGATATTTACCGTTCCACTCAGACCACAGTACTGGAAAGTTACCTACCTGATAACCGCCATCGCCGATATCCCAAGGTTCTGCAATCAATTTCACATCTGCCAACACAGGGTCTTGGTGAATGATGTCAAAAAAGGCAGATAGACTATTCACTTCGTATAGTTCGCGTGCAAGGGCAGATGCTAGATCAAAACGGAAACCGTCTACGTGCATCTCAAGCACCCAATAGCGCAAGCTATCCATAATCAGCTTGAGTACCTGAGGATGGCGAACATAGAGTGAGTTACCGCACCCTGTAAAGTCCATGTAGTACCGTTCGTTGCCTTCTACTAGCCGATAGTAATTGCTGTTGTCAATGCCTCTTAGGGAGAGAGTCGGCCCAAGATGGTTGCCTTCACCTGTGTGGTTGTAGACCACATCTAGAATGACCTCAATGCCAGCTCGATGGAGGGCTTTGACCATCTCTTTGAACTCAGTCACTTGCTGCCCTAACGTGCCGCTGGAACTGTAACCCGCGTAGGGAGCCAGGTAATTGATGGAATCGTAACCCCAGTAGTTTTTTAATCCCTTGTCTTTGAGATGACCTGGATGAGCCAGAAAATGGTGTACAGGCATGAGTTCAACTGCGGTGATGCCCAATCGCTGAAGATGCTCGATCGCGACAGGGTGCCCAATTCCAGCATAGGTACCACGCAACTCTTCAGGAATATCAGGATGCAGTTTAGTAAAGCCTTTGACGTGGACTTCGTAGATGATTGTTTCGTGCCAGGGGGTGCGCAGTAGAGTATCTCCTTCCCAGTCAAATGTCTCATCAATCACGACTGACTTGGGTATCAACGCTGCACTATCTAACTCTGAAAACGAGAGATCTTTTGCTGGGTCACTCCAATCGTAAGCAAATAACTCTGAACCATTACCGCTATCTCCATCGATCGCCTTGGCATAGGGGTCAATCAAGAGCTTGTTGGGGTTAAAGCGGAATCCCTTTTGAGGTTGCCAAGGCCCATGTACTCGATAGCCGTAGCGTTGACCGGGTCCAATTCCAGGTAAATAACCGTGCCAGACAAAGTTGCTGACTTCTTTTAGTGCAACGCGAGTCTCTTGATCATTGCGATCGAACAAACAAATCTCAACACCCGTCGCATTCTCTGAAAACAGAGCAAAGTTTGTTCCTTTTCCATCCCAATGAGCACCTAGAGGATAAACACTCCCAGGCCAAAGCGCAGTAAACATAGGTAGATCCTAAATGAGAATTAACTGAAGAATGCTTATAAGAAATTGCGCTAGAGAAACACCTTAAGGCATCTGAACTTGCATTAGGAACAGCACGGAGTTATCAAAAAGATACTGATCCCTTTTGTAGATAGCTATCTCTCGCAAGGCAGAAAGAAGGTCTGACGGTCAAGGAAGTGGCGGTTGAAACCGCACATACCAGAACAAAGCCCTCAGTCCGCGAGGCAGACTTCGTTCCAGTAGCCGTAACTCATGCGCTGGGTTCAGTCCCCCCAACCACTAGATGCGCCCATAGTGTGGGATATCTTCTTCGCGATCGCCACACTCACACTACGGCTATCTACGAATCAATTGCAACCACTTTACTAAGTCCCTAACTAATAGTCCCTAACCAATGAGTAGTAGGCTGAATACTTATGCTGGATCAAGTGTACTATAGTATCACCGAACTAACGGTGATCAGATGGTCAACCTCTTATTGATTGAAAGTCCCGGAAAATCGAAGAAACTCAGCCAAATTCTAGGACCCGGTTGGGTCGTCAAAGCCAGCATGGGTCACGTGCGGGAGTTGGCCGATGATGGTGAAGATGCTCTTGGGTTTGACCTGCTAAAGAACCACATTGAATGTCGTTATATCCCCAGAGGAACCAGAGGAAAACAGGTGTTGACAGACCTGCGACAAGCAGTCAAACAAGCGAGTACGGTTTATATTGCGACCGACCCCGATCGCGAAGGTGAAACGATTGGCTGGCATTTACAGCAAGAGTTACGACTAAAAAATCCGCAACGGGTTGTTTACAGCGAGATCACTCCCCAAGCGGTCAAAGCAGCGATCGCCCAACCCAGATCCCTCAACCAATCTCTGATCGCCGCCGGACGAGCACGAGACTGCCTGGATAAGCTGGTGGGATATAAGGGTAGCAAGCATGTGGTATGGCCACTCAACATCGGGGCAAAGTCGATGGGGCGAGTGCAAAGTGCAACGTTGCATCTCCTATGCGTGAGAGAAAAAGAGATTCAAGGTTTCAAACCCCAAGACTATTGGAGCGTTTGGGTGGATTATCAGGAAGGGTTTAAGGCGTTTTATCGCGCTAAATTAAACTCAGGTACCAAAACTACTGGAGAACAGCCCGATGATGCAGCGGATAGTACCGAAAAGCAAGAATCTGATCGCGTCACCAGTCAGGCAGAAGCAGACCGTTTAGTGGCGATCGCCTGTTCTACTCAGCATCATATTAAAACCATCGAGGGAAAAACCACCCATCAATCACCACCTCCTCCCTTTATCACCTCGACTTTGCAACAGGCTGGAGGTGCCAAATTGAAATTTAGTCCCGATAAAACGATGAAAGTGGCGCAGACCCTCTATGAAGCGGGCTATATCACTTATATGCGAACCGATTCGGTGATGCTGGCGGCTCCTTTTTGTGAGGCTGTGCGCCACTATCTAGAACGACACGATCCGACCAATCTTCCTGGCAAAACCACCCGACACCGAGCCGTCAAAGGAGCACAAGAAGCACACGAAGCCATTCGTCCAACCGATGTTAACCGCTTACCAGACACCTTAAAAACTCACGTTGGCCGAGATGAAGCTAACCTGTATGAGTTGATTTGGAATCGGGCGATCGCTTCTCAATGTTGTCCAGCACGACTCCAAAAAACACGAGTGGTGTCTCAATCAGGGTCTGTCTATTGGGAAGCAAAAGGACAAGTAGTTGAGTTTGCGGGTTATACCCGTTATTGGAACAACCTCAGCGCAGACACCCAATTGCCCCCACTCCAACCTGGACAAGCCCTGCAACTCAAGCGGGCTGATAGTGAGCAAAAGCAAACTCAACCCCCACCTCGTTATACCGAGCCTAAACTGGTGCAATTGATGGAACGACGGGGAATCGGACGACCCAGCACCTATGCACCTACGATCAAGACATTGAAAGAGCGAGGCTATGTTCAGGTTGAAAAAGGTAAATTGCAACCAACAACCTTAGGACTGGATCTCGATACAGCCTTGGAGAAATTGTTGCCCGACTTAATCCAACCAGAATTTACAGCCCAAATGGAAGCCGCACTCGATCAGATCGCTCAGGGGCAGCAAGAGTGGCAAACCTATTTAACCCAGTGGCATCAATCCTATTTCGCGCCTGCTCTAGAAAAAGCAGGTCAATTGCTCAAGTCTTTTGACAGAAAACCCCAAGACCCAACAAGCGATCCTAAAAGGTCATCATCAAGAGCCAGTAAAACAAAGTTTCAGTGCCCAAAATGTAGCGGAGACATGAACAAAATTCCGTCTAAATCAAAAAAAATGAAAGCCGATCACTTTCTTCGATGTACATCAAGCGGATGTGGAACAGTGATGTTTTGGAATGCCAAAGGAAAACAATATGAGTTGCCCTATGCTCAGCGTAGCCCTGATCCAGACTCCTTTACCAACTTTCCCTGCCCTGTGTGTGGGGCGTTGTTAGAGCAATATCGCTATAGCAAAGAGGGAAAAGAAAAAGTAATGCTGCGATGTTCTTTATTAGACAATCGGCGGAGTAAATGTAAGGATGTCGCTTTTTTTGAAGGACGAGACGGATTTTGGTCGCCTAAGTTTGGAACATTGCCGCGATCGCACCCCCAATGCCATTAACGCAATGGATAGCGAGTCCCCGTGTTATTCCTTCAAGTCAAGCAGAGCGACAATCCTTCCTTTGGCAGAATGGGCAAAATTCTAAGCTAAGCCCCCAGTGCGACGTTCTCAAATAGAGGTGACTTTAGGATGCTTAGGATAACTGGCAATGCCCTATCACTCTTTAAGGAGCATATCAATGGCTACTATTAATCCGATTCAAATGCAAAAGCATCTCAAAGGAATGGACTACCCCGCCAGCAAACAGGATCTGGTTCAGCATGCTAAAAAGAACGGAGCCGACAAAAATGCTCTATCGGTGCTAGAGCAGCTAGAGGATGAAGAATTTGAAACCCCAGCTGACGTTAGCAAAGCGATCGGCAAAATTGAGTAAAGCTAATTCACAAAGAATCTGCCTTAAGGCTGAGAGGGGATCACTCATTACCTAAGGACAATAAGGAAACCTAATGAGAAGCGTCTAACCCGGCGATCGCTGGGTTTTTTTGTAGCTATTGCAACATAATTAATTCACCATCAAAACACTCTACCAATCAAAAGGGGCTTTGTCTGCCCCAATAATAATCCTTGAATCCAAAGACCCAATTCATATCAAAAGCTTATTTATTTAACCTGAGTTCGGGATAAGGATTTTGCCAGTCCGCGAAGGACGTTCGGCGAAGCTCAGTCGAGCCGCAGACTTCGTTCTGGTAGCCGCGAATTTATTCGCTAGGCTGCTCAGCCCAAATTGACGTTATTTGCAACGCATTTGGGCTGCCAGGGGAAATAGGTACGGGATCTACATCAAGCGTTTAATAACCCTGGCATTCTCAAGTCGGGTGTAGAGAGCACTGGAGGATTGCAGGGTTTAGCAATCAATCGCCCTTGCACAAAATCGACTCCGCGATCGCAGACCCAACTCAACTCCTCAAATGACTCAATGCCCTCAGCAACCGTTTTGATATTTAATTGCTGAGCAATCTCTAAAATCTTTTCTGTAATCAATGCTTTATAGGCATCCTGATGAACCCGTCGAATCAGTTCCATATCTAGTTTGATGAAGTCTGGACGCAATTGATGCAATAAATTGAGGCTAGAACAACCTGCTCCAAAATCATCTAACGCAACTAAAAAACCAGCCTCACGGTAATACTTTAAAATCAGCATCAGGTGGTCTAGATCCTGAGGATGATTGGACTCGACCACCTCAAACACTACTTGATGATGAGGAATTTTAGCGTTGTCGATCGCCTGAACCGTTGTCTTTAAACAAGAGATCGGATCGTAAATAGCAACTGGCATAAAGTTGATAAAGAGGTGAGCTTTTAAGTTGTAATGATCTGCCCCTCGAATCGCACTCCGCCGCGCCGCCAAATCGAGTTGTGACAACAAACCTGCTGAATGAGCCGCCTCAAACATAGACCCTGGCATCACCATATTGCCCTGGCGATCCGTGCCGCGTAATAGGGCTTCATAGCCATAAATTTGCGAGGTATCATTTGCACAGACTAGTGGTTGAAAGTGAGTTGTGAACTGATCCGCTGCCAACATATCTATTAGCCACTCAGATTGGTTAAGCTGAATCAAACGCTGCAAGGGCATCATGTCACCCAAATCGTGCAATTGAGGCATCTCAGTATGGGGCATCAGCAAAGCTTGAGCATCTTGGATCTCCAGCGACGTTAACACCGTAAGCAACCCCGTCAATATAGTTTCAACGAGAGCAGGGTTACATGAAATAGTTAGCCCGCGTCGATGCTTCATCACCTGATAGTCAAGGTCAAGCTGGTCTAAATAAGTCACAACTTTTTTTAGAGTATGACTGGATGAAAACCATAAATGAAGTTGCTTAGTTTCCTTAACTCGACAGGGCAACCCCTCACAACGAGTGCATCGTTTGGCTATTTTGTGGGTAGTGTTCACACTTCAAGATAAGTAATTGTACTTAGATTTAATTATTGTCATTAACGATAAAGCACAGAGTAGAACTTAGTAGAGCATCCTGTTTAAACCCTTTGACTCCAATCTGCTTAAAGACAGAAAATTAAGATATATGTAGTTTACTTTAATTTTTATTGAAATGAAGGCTGTAAAACTACGACTATAGGTTGACACAAAAGGTTTTTCTGTTAATTTTCACTGTTTATCTCTCATAAACCAGTCAGCAACCAGGAACTGTCGGAGTTAGATATTGCAGAATAATTCCTCAGATGGATAGTTTACCCCTGTGAATGTTGTTATTCTCCTTTGGTATAAGATGATGCAGAACTAAGGAGTAACGAATGATCCCCTCAAACGTGGCTGCCCTTGAACGAACTGTCACCACCATTCTGCACAATCGGGAGCAGGTTGATAGCGTTATTCGCCGTTTACTCGATCAAGGCATTTCACGCGATCACATTTCGGTCATCGGCAAAAACTTTCATAGCGAAACTCGAATTTCTGGTTTTCTGACTCGTAAAGACTTGATCTTGGGTGGGCTAAGACAGGGAGGAATTTTTGGATCTCTGGCTGGCTCTGTTTTAGGACTGCTGACTGGGGTAGGCGTTCTTTTTATTCCGTTTGTTGGAACAGTTGTTGCCGCAGGTCCTATTGGGGCTGTGTTACTGGGTGCGGCTACTGGGGCGATCGCTGGAGCCGCTGGAGCAGGCTTAGTATCAGCTTTTGTTGCACTTGGACTGCCAGAAGACAAAGCTACCCTTTATCAGACTCATGTTGAGGCGGGTCATTTTCTAATAATGGTAGAAACAAGTTCTAGCCGCGTGCAGGAGGTGCAGACCTTGTTGCAAGGAGCAGGTGGCGAGGAAATTTCGATCATTAATACTCCCTTACCTCGTCAGCAATCGGGTCAGATTCGTGAGCCAAATGATTTATCTCCTGAAGTGCGATCGCACCTGTCAACCGCTGCCCAACAGGTGTATATCGACCGCTATAATGCCGCTCTAACAGAACAAAATGACGAACGACAAGCAGAGCATGTTGCTTGGGATGCAGTGCATCAACAGTTTGACGAGGATGAACACGGAGTTTGGTCAAAACAAAAAGCAGGCGTGTAGAGCGTGATTTGAAGCCCTGTTAACCTATCAACCCGTTAACCTATCAAGCGGTTATGTCACCTCTAAAATGGCCGCAATCAGTTCAGATGCCTCAACTGGTTTTGCTAAGTGTCGCTGAAATCCGGCAGAGAGGGCCTGTTGCTGATCAAAAAAGCTAGCATAGGCTGTTAGAGCGATCGCTGGAATGGTTTTTATGTCCGATGTCAAAGCTCTCACCTGGCGCAACAAGGTATAGCCATCTTGTCGAGGCATAGCAATATCACTGACCAATACGTCTGGTTTAGACCGTGACAATATAGATGATGCTTCACTGGCAGAGGCAGCAGTCGTCACAATTGCCCCTTGTTGTTGTAGCACAAACGCAATGAAATCTTTGGAATCTTGCTCATCATCTACGACCAAAACTTGCAGATGACGGAGATCGGCTAGCGGTTGACTAACAGGCTTGACCAACTCTGGTTTAGCAGGAGCATTTGGACTGATTTGAAGACTGATTGGCTCTTGCAGCGATCGCAGGGGTAGCCTGACTTTAAAGGTTGATCCCAATCCCTCGCCTTTGCTTTCTGCCCAAACTGTACCCCCATGTAACTCTACTAAGTTACGGACAATCCCCAAGCCCAATCCTAACCCTCCAAAGGCTCGTGTTATCTTGCAGCAATTCTCATTATGGCGAAGAGCTGTTCAATCTTCTGAAATGTCGGTATTGTAAGGACATCTAAATCACCCAAGAGAGCCAGAACCGTTGAAAAAACGGGGATTATTTGACACGATAGTGGGTTCTTTTCGCCAAG
>JANRJA010000006.1:0-47319 GCA_033764315.1 Oculatellaceae cyanobacterium bins.114 | reverse complement strand
CGCACCCCTCCAGGGTGCGCCTCTCACAACCTGCTAATCTCACAAATGATTTAGGACTGCTATAGATGAGAAGATTTGGTCAGTCAGAGTATTCGGCACGCCTTACCAAACTCAGCCCTTTTTCGCTCTTCATCTACTCATTCATATTGCGATAAGTGGCAACGGCTGAGGGTGAAATTCGGTTCAAATACCGGAAGATCCAATATTTAAAGATGGTGTCCAAAATAACAGGGAAGGTTGCAATAAACAAAAAGATAAAGCTGCGATTAGCAGGCAATCCCAAGTGTTTAGCAATGCCTTCTAATAACACCTCCCAACCGTGAGGAGAATGAAATCCAACAAATGTATCAGTAAACAAAATAATAATAAATGCTTTTGCACTGTCGCTTAAGCCATACACTAATTCATCAATAAATGATTTAAGGACAGCTATTTCTCGTTTGCTGGTCAGAATAATGGCTGCAAACGCAATTACAGAGAAAAGGTCTGAAAAAACATTCTTAACAGCATCATTACTTTGATAACGAAATTCTTCTCTAATTTCAGCCGCTTTTTCTCGGACTTGAGCCTCAGTTTCTTCTTCGGTTAATGCTGGAGCCTGCCCAATCAATGAGCTAAACTTTAATCGTTCCTCAAACCGATGAAGCTCACTTAAGGCTTCTTCCTCCATCTCAACATTCAAAAAGATTTCTGTTTTCTCATTATTTCTAAAGTGATCCACAATAGGACCAACTAAAAAGTTTTTAGTCATTTGTTGCGCCAATAAGGGCGCAATGATCAGCAACAAAACAAGTCTGAGCGAGATCACCGTTCTCGCTTTTGAGTTGCGGAAATTTTCAACCACTTCTTCTTCAGCTTTGGGATCCAATTCTCGTTTGATCCGATCAACGGTTTTGAGAATGGAGCGAGGTAAAACTCCTGTTTTGTCTACAATGGATGCAGTATCGTCGGCCCCTGTTTGTGCTCTCACCATTGTCGATTGGCTTTTGGGCGTGCGGGGAGTTTGACCATTGAGTTCAAGCTGGCTTGACTCTGGAACCACAATTAAGGAAGAAGTAGAGGGAACATTCTCATATCGAGCAATGACCTCATCAATAATTCTGAGTTTTCTGAGAATGACGGCTTGCTTGTCAATAACGCTAATTCTCAAGCCTTCTTCTTCATCTTCGACTTCTTCTACCTCAGTGATGGGTCTGTTTGAGATGCGCGTGATTAAACGACTGAGTCTAAATTCTGCCAATCTAACTTTGACAATACTTAAATTTGTTTTAAGGTCTTCTTGAAAAACGGCACGCTCACTTTGACTATAGCTCCCAAAATCAAGTGATATTCTGCCTCCACCAAAATGAGCATCTTCGATTGCCTTAATCATTAAAGCAGCTTCATAGGCTTCATCTAATGCCCGCTCAGGGGTTTTTAAAAGCCATTGATTTGCAGTTTGAAAATACTCCCTAAGGGCTGAAAAAATGGGACTTCTCATAAGTTAATCAAGCGGCATTCATTAATATGTCTCAATATGTATCTTTAACCAGGTGGATGAGATGGAGATGCCGCTAAAGTTTTTTCTCAAAGAACGGCAAGATATGACACTACTCCTAAAATTTTAAGAATCTAGTAGTTAGGATCATAACAAGTGTATCAAAGTGAAATTGGTGTCTCTTGATTCTATTTGGATGAGTGGTCCTGCCCAGAGTGGCAAAACAACGCGCCTGGTTGAGCGGTTTTGTGATCGGGCACAACCTCCCCCAATCGCACCCCAGATCGCGCCCCAGTCAATATCTGCCGCGATCGCCCTGGTCTTTGCGGCCAACGGGGACAATCGCCTTGAATTAGCCGATCGCTTGGCAGAGGCAACGCAGGGGAAAGTGCCTTTTGACTCGACTACTCCTTTAGGTTTTTTTCAGGATGAAGTGGTCTTGTTTTATCCCTTGTTAGTTGAAAAGTTGGGTCTTCCTGCCCAGTTTCCCCTGCGACTCCGTCCTGAAACCGAGCAGGAACTGGCTACTCAGTTATGGCGCGATGAACTGGACAATGGCAGACTACGCCAAGAAGGAGTCCCAGAATATTATTTAGTGCGGCGATCGCTTGATTTGTTGCAACTTGCAGCGTTAGGGGAGGTGCCGACTGAAGATATTGCCACCCTTCTCAAAGAGGGGTTTGCGGGGCAAGAGGGTGGCTCTGACGACTTGTGGGAGTGCATTGGCGAGGCATTACTGCACTGGCGAGGTTGGTGCTTAGAGCGGGGGTTGCTGACCTATGGCATTATCACCGAGTTGTATGGGCGTCATCTGTTACCCGATGCCACCTATCAGCAGCACTTGTTGCGCCGCTACAACACCCTTTTTGCCGATGATGTCGATGAATATCCGGCGATCGCTCAGACTCTGTTTACAACGTTGCTCGACCACGGTATTCCAGGGTGCTTTACCTTCAACCCAGATGGGGCCTTGCGATTGGGGTTAGGAGCCGATCCAGAGCATCTGGCGACCTTAGCTGAACGCTGTCAAGTTGAACTGTGTACTCAGACGGCAGACAACTCTTTGGGATCACAATGGGGCACTGAGATCGTGGGTTGGGTCGGTGAGCCATTTTTGCTGCCCGATTTACCAGAGGCTATTCAAGGTATTCAAACAACCTCTAGAGCACAATTGCTGCGTCAAACTGCTGAGACGATCGTTCATGCCATTCATTCGCGGCAGGTGCAACCCCAAGATGTTGCCGTGATTGGTCCGGGTGTGGATGCGATCGCCCGCTACACTCTTAAGGAAATTTTGATGAATCGGGGGATTGCGGTTGAGTCCCTCAGCGATCAACAGCCCTTGGTCAGTTCAGCGATGGTGCGCGCCCTGTTAACTCTGTTAGCCCTCGTCTACCCTGGTTTGGGGCACCTACTGACGCAAGATGCGATCGCTGAAATGTTAGTGGTCTTAAGCCAACCTGCTGTATTTGAGGGGCAAACAGGGTTAGAGTTAGCCGCTATTGATCCGGCGCGGGCAGGGTTGTTGACTGACCATTGCTTTGTTCCCGATCGCGATCGCCCCCAGTTGTTATCGGCGACCCATTTTCCTCGGTGGGATCGCCTGGGTTATCGAGCCGCTCAATCCTATGCTGAGATCTTGCAATGGTTAGAGGCACAAATCCTGCAACAGCAGCAACGGCTAATCCCCAGTCCGGTAACGTTGCTCGATCGCGCTATTCAACAATTTCTCTATGGCGGTAGCCATTTACCCTACGACCAATTAGCCGCCCTGCGGGAGTTAATGGAAACGGCTCAGCACTATTGGGATGTTGATCGGCGACTCCGCCAAAGCACCGCTCGATGGGGGACTCAAGAGCGATCGGAGTTGCCAACCAGTGTCGCCGTGGGTCAATTCGTCCAACTTTTACGCAATGGCACGATTACAGCAGATCCTTATCCCGCTCGTCCTGTAGGGTTCACGAGTCAGGCAGTAACCTTGGCAACGATCTTTCAATATCGCTCTAATCGGCGGGCTCACCGCTGGCAGTTTTGGCTAGATGCAGGCTCATCGCTATGGTTAACCGGGGGAGGAGCCTTGTTTGGGGCACCCTTATTTTTACAACAGTGGTCAGGGCGGGCATGGACGGCTAGTGATGCGTTGGACTTTGATCAGCAACGGTTGCACCGACAGTTGCTAGACTTGCTGGGACGGGTCAGTCATCGACTCTATCTCTGCCATAGTGACCTGGCAACCAATGGACAAGAACAAAATGGCCCCCTGCTAACTCTTGTAAATCGAGCGATCCCCGCCATCCAAACCATTACCCTGGAGGTGTAGGCTATAAAAACGTTGCGTGAACAAATAGGCTTCCCTGTATAATGACTTGACACCTCCAGAATGAGGGTCAGGGCATTCGGTATAATGATCGCTTCAGCCAGTTAGAAATTTAACTCACACCGCTGTGATTGCAGTCTACCCAGGTAGCTTTGACCCAATTACATTGGGGCATTTAGATGTCATTGAGCGCGGTTGTCGCCTTTATGACACCGTGATCGTCGTTGTATCTCGAAATGTGAGTAAGACCCCCTTATTCACAATTCAAAAACGGTTAGAGCAGATTCGCCTGTCAACCAGTCATCTCTCTAATGTGGAGGTAGACAGCTTTGACGGCTTGACTGTAACCTATGCAAGAATGCGGAAAGCAGGGGTGTTATTGCGGGGCCTGAGAGTTCTCTCAGATTTTGAGAAAGAGCTGCAAATGGCGCACACTAATAAGACCCTTTCTGACGATGTCGAAACTGTTTTCCTAGCGACCTCAAACGAATACAGTTTCCTTAGCAGCAGTCTTGTTAAGGAGATTGCCAAGTTTGGAGGTCCCGTTGATCACCTCGTTCCTCAACCTGTTGCTTTGGATATTCACCGATGCTACGCCAAGAATCCCCCAGTATCACCCCCGATCGCAATGGAACCAACCCTATTGCAGGAGCATCCTCCAACTCCGTTTCCTATGGAGAGGCAACACGAGTCGGGGGTGTAGATATTGCGCGTGAACTCAACAAACTGGAAGAGATGATCTTGGACAGTCCTCGGATTCCACTGAGCCGGCGAACACTGGTGGATGAGGAGCAGTTTTTAGATCAATTAGATCTAATTCGGATCAACCTTCCACCCGCCTTTCAAGAAGCCGTTGAGCTAGTACGTCAAAAAGAGGAAATTCTCTTAGAGGCAGAGCAATATGCCCAGGAAATTATTGAGACGGCTGAACGGCGAGCCGCTCAAATTTTAGATGAGACCAATTTGGTCAGGCAGGCAGAGTTAGAGGTTAATCAGATTCGCCAACAGATGAAACAGGAATGTGAGGCGGCTCAAGACCAAACCCTGGCTGAAATTGAGCGAATGCGGCGACAAGCTCAACAGGATTTAGAGGAAATTCGACGACGGGCGATCGCTGAGGCTGAAGAAATTCAAGCCGGGGCAGATGCTTACGCTGACAGTGTCTTGCGTGACATGGAGCAACAATTAGCTGAAATGATGCGAGTTATTCGCAACGGTCGTCAACAACTCCAGGTTGAGTCTCCTATCCCCCCGAAGACCACCCCCCCGAAGACCGCCCCCACTGTTGCACCTCGCCCCTCTACCTCTAGCAAACCTGCTGAACGTAAGAGTTAAACGTAAAAGTTAGTAGTTGGGGTTAATCGTGTCAGGAGTCTGTCACGGGGCAATTGTCATTAGTCATGGGTCACTGGCTAATGGTCATTTGTCACTAGGTGATGGGTCAGAGGTTATTTGGGTGGAGAAGGTTAGGGGTTTTGGGGTGTAGCCTTTGATCGCCATCAACGTTTTCAAATGCTATGCCCTGATGCGGTAGAGCTATGATGACCCTTTACCCTCCTCCTCCCTCAAGCTCTTAATAATTACCTTGCAGTTTCACAGCCGTTCCTGTGGCGGTGATGAGCAAGAGCACTCCCGCTTGATCGACGTTGATCGTGCCAGTGTCTACTTCGATGCCGATTACTGCGTTAGCACCCAAACGATTAGCTCGGTCGGCCAGTTCTTCCAAGGCTTCTCGTTGTCCCCGTTCAAACACGTGCTCATAACTGGCAGTGCGACCACCCACAATATCTCGAATTCCGGCAAAAAAGTCACGTAGGGCATTGCTGCCGTAGACGACCTCAGCGGTGACGACTCCTAAATAGGTTTCGACGATTGCTCCCTGAATTACATCAGTTGTTGATAAAATCATGCCTTGACTCCTACATCAATGTGAGTACTTGTAGCAACTCAAGAGTTGGTTAGAACGAGGTACGGGGGTTTTGCCCCCACACCCCCTCGCATTAACCGGCTTGACAGTCGCCATAACAAGCGTTGATGGCGATTAAGGAAATAATTTGGCAATTCCGTAATGCGGGCGTCTCGCTTGCGGACAAGATACTCATACTTGTTTAACCAAATCAATTTTCTAACCTCCATCAATGCTTACAACCCTTACAATCTCATAGATTTTGTGCTTATAAGGCTAAAAAATCAACATGAGAGAAAATAAAGTTCAATAATTTCCCTGATTTCAAATGCGGATTTGTGTAATGCATTGACAATCTGAGCTATTTCAGAAAACATCACAAAGGATAAAGGAGAGCACAGGACAGTTAACCGTGAATAGATTCCTTCTGATGGTGAGCCTCTGCGTGATGGGAGGAGTGGCAACACTCGTTCCACCAGTCGCGATCGCCCAAACTCCAACGGCAAGTCCAGATCCTTCTCTGGCAGAAAACATTGCTCAAAACAGTACTCAACAAATCAATGACCTGCTGCGGCGTGGGCGTGAGTTAGTTGATGCCAATGATTGTGCAGGAGCAATCATCACTTACCGCGAAGCCGCCGCTTTAGACTCAGACAACGCCCGCATTTTTTCAGCCATCGGGTTTTGCTACGCGCGTCAGAGCAATTTTCCAGAGGCGGTTGATGCCTATCAGCGGGCGATCGCTCTAGATAATCGAAATGCCAATTTTCAATATGCCCTTGGCTTTAGCTTGGCAAATTTAGGGGACTATGAAGCGGCAGCTAGTGCCTATCGTCGTGCCACTGAGTTAGATCCCAACAATGTTGAAGCATTTTTGGGATTGGGGGTTGTGTTGACCCGTGAAGGAGACTATGATGGCGCGTTGCGAGCTTATCAACAAGTGATTTCACTCCGTCCCAACAACACTCAGGTCTTTGAGTTTATGGGAGCCGTCTATATTCAGCAGGGACGCTTTCAAGAGGCCGTCAATATTCTGAAACAAGCGGCTGATCTGGCACCTCGACGAGGCAGCATTCAAATCAATTTGGGTGTGGCTCTATTGAGCCTAGGAGATGTGGATGAAGGATTGGTGGCTCTCAAACGGGCCGCTGATTTAGAACCGAGAAATGCTCAAATTCATCTGCAAATCGGGAATATTTTGCGGTCTCAAGGAGATGTCGATCGCGCCATTCAATATTATCAACAGGCAATTTCTGCGGATGCTACCTCGGTGCAAGCGCATGAACTGATTGGTGAAATATTGCTGGAACAACAAGACTATTTACGGGCGATCGTCGCTTATCGCCGAGTGGTTGAGTTAGCCCCCCAAGATCCAGATGGTTATTACCACTTAGGCTTAGCCCTACAGGGACGAGAACGCAACCAAGAGGCCGTGGCAGCGTTAGAAACAGCCCGCGATTTATATCGACAACAACAGAACACTGAAGGAGTAGATACCGTCGAGGCAATTTTGCGAGACCTTTAATTTCTATGTGGCTGTGATTGACAATACCTGTTAAAAGGTTACTAATCTAACCTACAGACACTCGTATGAGCCTTTCACTCCATATCGTTTTGGGATTACCTTATGGATACTAAACGCCTTTACGATCGTCCTCCCTTCTCTTGGCAGGGCAAGTCAGAGCAAACCATTCAAAACGATCGCAACTGGCTAGAATCCATTACTCGAAATTCTGCTCCGCTATCCGACGGGTGGGCTAAAGCTCGGATTGTTCAACTTGCCTATTTGCCTCCACCCGGTGCAGAGAGCTTAACGACAGAGGGTAAGCTTACCTATGCAGGGCTATCCGAAGCCGAAATTGTCCGTTTTTTGAGAGATGGGGTCGATTTAACACAGCATCCTGATTTTGACCGTCAGGTGACTGAATCCTTTGTTATCAACACTCTGAATGCTTGGAAAGCTAAACAGTTTGCCCAAGCTATCAGTCGCAACTTTGATGTCTATGCCGATCGCACTCTCTCCAACACATTCTTAGTCGTCAGCACCGCACCCATTTCTTTAGACGTCGATCGGGTCTTACCACCGAGCGATCGCTTTCGGCCTCTATTTAATGTGGATGAACTTGCCAAAATTGTTCATGCTCATGACGTTAAGCGGTTAACCCTGCGTACTCACGGTTATTCCAACCCTGCGGCTGGGTTTTATCAGATCTTTAGAGATGAGGCCAATGGGCTGAACTCAGACCCCAATCAAACAGGGACTCCACCTCTAACCTCTGATCACTTTTACGTTGGCTATCATTGGCCCAGTGAACAACCCATCACTAGCCCCGGTTTGTGGAAAGACTATCGCAAAGCACCCGGCATTGTCTTAAAGTTTTTGCTGGTGCTAAGTGCGTTGTCAGGCATCTTTGGCACGCTGCTTTACTTGTTTTTGTGGATTGTTGGTCTTCCTATTTTGATGTTGCCAGAGCGATTTCCACCTTTGGCTCCACTCTGGCGATGGAGTCATATGGGCACGGTAGCTGAATATGCCGTGCAATTGCATTGGCTGATTCCTACCATTTTTATGCTGTGGTTGCTGCTGTTTTTGTTGCTTCGCATTGTGGTCTATCAGCGCGATCGCTATCGGGCGATTCACTATGGCGCACCCGATCTAGCAGAGTTTTTTTGGCGACTCGACACAGCCTTAGATAAACCTGAAAACTGGGCCGTGAAACCTGACCAAAATGGCAAATCTGATCGAGAGCGGCGCATCAAAGTCAATCTTTTAGGACACAGCATGGGGGCACTGGTGGTTGTCAACATGTTGCGAATTTTGTCTGACCGTTTTGGCAAAGATGAGCATGGCATCCTCAAACCTGACTCTATCTTGAGCTTCAATGAAGACGAAACCGACGATATTGGCAAGCATCTGGAACTCGATAAGCTGATCTTGGCATCCCCTGACATTCCCTTAGAGTTTTTGCGCGAGGGGCGAAACAACTACGTGCGATCAGCAATGCACCGATGTCGGCGGATTTATTTGATGTCAAGCGATCGCGACTTTGTTTTACGCTATCTCTCAACCCTGGCAAACTGGTTTATTGAACCGAGCATTCAAATGGCAGGGCTACGATTGGGCAATGTCTATTTGCGAGAAGTCTCTAACGTCAAACCCGGAAAACGACGGAAACGCAATTCTTTTAGGCGCGGAAATGGTGCCAGTCTTGAGCAGCCCACGATTCCAGAATATCTCCCCTACATTCGGATCATGCTGCACTCAGAAAAGGCAGTGCAACCTACATCGTCTTATGATCTGTTTCGCAAGTTCAACTATCTAGACTGCTCTGAGATGGGTGGCTCTGGCAGAGATGGTGGGGTCAATAGCGTGCCCCTCAAACTAAATGGGATTAACGGATTGCTGATCGATGCGCTCAACATGGCCTGGTTTGGCTTAGGCACTACAACAGGCATCAATCGTCTGGATATTCACGGGGGTTATTTTCAAACCCAAACCCGATCCTTTCAAATTCTCAAATTTTTGTTGACTGCCAGCCCATTTCTCTCAGATGAGGTGATCAAAACCGAGATCGAGATGATGGTAAAAGGAAGCCCAATTCGCTTTTTAGCCAGTCAACCGTGGATCATGCCGAAGGCTGAAGACGCTGACGTAAAATAAACTCAGCGATCGCCAAATCAACAGGAGTCGTTACTTTGAGGTTGGTTTCTTCACCCTCAACAATCTGCACGGGCAAACCGCACTGCTCAAACAAAGCAGCATCATCAGTAACTTCCCACTGCTGACGAATTCCCTCTTTGTGACAGCGCAACAGCGGCTCAACGGCAAACCCTTGAGGGGTTTGAGCCGCCCACAAGCGACTGCGATCAGGGGTGTCTTCGATCAAGCGGCTACTTGAGGAAACCACCTTAATCGTGTCTTTTACAGGAATGGCTGCAATCAGTCCTGAACAGTTCATCAACGCCTCGGTACAGCGATCGAACAACTCTGGTGTGGCGAGACAGCGTGCCCCATCGTGAATCAACACCCGCTCGGCGATCGCCGGAAGCCCTTGTAAACCGCGATAAACCGATTCTTGGCGCGTTGCCCCTCCTGGAATAAAATGCACCATTTTTGTCAATTCCAAACTGGTAACAATATCCTTAAAGTCTTGCCAATCATTGGGTTGACCGATGATGCCAATCCAGTGGATGTGCTGCGATTGTTTAGCGGCTAACAATGTCCATGCCAGTAGCGGTCGATTTAAGAGTGGCAAGAGCAATTTGTTGCGATCGCTCCCCATCCGTCGCCCTGATCCTGCCGCTGGAATTAACAGATACACAATGTGATCCTCATGACTTTAATCAATGTGCCACGGGAAGAGGGAAGAGGGAAGAGGGAATTTAAAGAATGAAAGATGAAAAATGAAACAAAACAGGGAAGGATAGGTAAAAGATAAGGTAGTTATTGATCGATTAATCGTTAATCATCAATATATTAGCCATACTATTGCCGTCTTAAATCAACTGTGAGATGGGCAGGTTTACTATATTATCCGTAAATCATTCATCGTCGATTGTTAGCGATCTAAAATTGTTGGCGATCTAGTATCAATCGCTGTTAACTTTGTCAATCGTCAAGCCTACATCCCCATTCAGCATCAACCATCGACTCATTAACCATTGACTATTGACCCTTGACCATTCACCATAACCATCAACCCCTGACACTTTCCTAAAGTCTGACCATTTATATTGATTGCGATAGCAACTGTCAAGGTTGATACAAGGGGCAAAACCCCTGTACCTCGTCCTAACCAACTCTTCAGTGGCTATAGAAACTAAAATCACACAGTTTTTGAGTTCCTGACCTTATGGGCAATCGCTTCTCGTGGATGGCGTTTATTCTTTCACTGCTATCTGTACTCGTTATTGGATTATCGCTGCGAAGCGACCTGATGGGCACATCAAAAACGCTCCCTCGTACTGCATTTGTCCATTTATTTGAGTGGAAATGGGATGACATTGCCCAAGAATGTGAAACGTTTTTAGGGCCACATGGGTTTGCAGCAGTCCAGATTTCACCTCCTAACGAGCATGCCGTGATTGCTGAATTCAGGTTTCCCTGGTGGCAGCGTTATCAACCTGTTAGTTATAAATTACAGAGCCGCAGTGGCGATCGCACTCAGCTTGCCAACATGATTCAACGGTGTCATCGTGCAGGCGTCAAAATATACGCTGATGCGGTGATTAACCACATGTCAGCCCAAGAGCCAGGGGTAGGCAGTGCGGGCACACACTTCACGCCTTATCATTATCCCAACCTCTATCAACCCTCTGATTTCCATCCTTGCAAGCGCAACATCACCGACTACACCAATCGGGATGAGGTGATTAACTGTCAACTAGTCGGATTGCCCGATCTCAACACCAGTTCACCTCAGGTGCAACAACACATTGTGGATTATTTGACCAGCTTGCTGGACTTGGGCGTAGATGGATTTCGCATTGATGCAGCGAAACATATAGAGAGTCGCGATATCGCAGAGATTTTGACATTGCTCGATCACCAAACCACACAAGAACCCTACATTTATCAAGAGGTGATCGATCCGGGTAATGAAGCCATCAAAAAAAGTGAGTATTACGACAACGGCAATGTGATTGAGTTTGAATATGGTAAACAGGTTGGTGCTAAGTTTTTGGGAATTGATGGACAGGCGATCGCTCAGTTAGAAACCTTGGGCGAAAGCTGGGGGTTAATGCCCAGTGACAAGGCGATCGTGTTTATCGATAACCACGACAAACAACGCGGACACGGGGGTGGCGGCACCTATCTAACTCACCAAGACCCTGACTTATATGATTTGGCAAACGTGTTTATGTTGGCGTTTCCCTATGGCTACCCCCAGGTGATGTCGAGTTATCGCTTTAACGATAGTGATCAAGGCCCACCCGCCGATGCTAACGGCAACACCCACAGGGTTTATCGAGGTGAACAAGCTGTTTGTTTTGGGGAATGGGTTTGCGAACATCGACGTGACGCGATCGCCCCGATGATTCAGTTCCGCAATATCACAACCGACACCCCCATCAACCACTGGTGGAGCAACGGCAACAATCAGATTGCCTTTGGTCGAGGAGACAAAGGCTTTGTCGTGATTAATCGCGAAGATCAGCTCTTGACACGCACCTTTCAAACTGATTTGCCTGAAGGAAACTATTGCAATACGCTTAAAGGAGAAACCACATTCAGGCAGCCTAGCTGTGGCGATCGCACTCAAATGCTAACGGTCAATGCACAGGGGCAGGTAACGATTTCAACGTTGCCCATGCAGGCAACTGCTATTCACATTGGCGCAAGGGTGTTTTGAGTGATGATAAGTCTTGAATGGGGAGTCATTGGTTATTCGTCATTGATTGTGAGTCAACAACACATGACACGTAACCTTCACTTTTTACCCTGCATCTTTTTTTCTCTTCTTTCTTCTTTTTTGAATGATCCGCCCTGCCACGCTAGATGATATTCCTGCGATCGCCCGTGTCCATGTGGATTCCTGGCGCACAACCTATCGCGGCATCGTGCCTGATCAATATCTAGATCAAATGTCATATGAGCAGTCAGAAGCCCGTTGGCAAAAGTGGCTCGCAATCAAGGGCAACTATCACCATATTTTTGTGGCTCAAGATCAAACAGGAGAGGTGATTGGATTTGCCAACGGGGGAGCAGAGCGCACCCAACTACCAACCTGTTGGGGCGAGGTGTATGCTATCTATATTTTACAAGCTTACCAACGCCAGGGATATGGACGCCAGTTAGCAGGGGCGATCGCCTCTCAACTGAAGCAATCAGGGTTTGCATCCACGTTAGTATGGGCGTTGATTAACAATCCGGCGTGTAAATTTTATCAAGCATTAGGGGGACAACCCATCCGACAACAACGGATTAACATTGGAGGTAAAGATCTGATCGAAATTGCTTTTGGATGGGCAGACATTCAGGTATTGATCGACAAAGCATTAGTTCAGAAAAACACAAATGACAGACCCATTCAAAACTGAAAAACAAAAGATGTTGGCAGGGGAGTTGTATCTCTCCTTTGATGACGAGCTAGTTGCAGAACGACGACGAGCAACGCAATTTATGCGGCTCTATAACAACACGACAGAAGACGAATTAGACAAACGCACCACTCTGATTACAGAACTATTTGGGCGAGTGGGCAGCAATATCTTTATTACTCCACCGTTCTATTGCGATTACGGCAACAATATTTATGCCGGAGACAACGTGTATATGAATTTTGGCTGCGTCATCTTAGATTGCAACGAAGTGCATTTGGGCAATAATTTGCTGATGGCACCCAATGTGCAACTATATACGGCTTATCACCCAATCGATCCGACGATTCGCGTCAGTGGCAAAGAACTCGCTGCACCGATTTACATCGGCGATCAAGTGTGGATTGGGGGTGGGGCGATCGTCTGTCCTGGAGTCACCATTGGCGATAACACAGTCATTGGCGCAGGGAGTGTCGTCACCAAAGATATTCCTGCGAATGTCGTTGCAGTAGGCAATCCCTGTCAAGTTTTGAGAGCCATCGATTAGTTAACCTGATTTTGGGATGACGATTTGGGGGAGGTTGAAACGCAGCTATAGACGCTTATTCAATATGATGAAGCTGCACTAGACAAAGGGCTTAAGCCCCTTTTTCATATCGTTTATGTGTGCAAGCTCATATGAAACGGCATTAGCGATCGTCGTGTTCTAACCGTTTGCCTAGGCTCACTGCATCATCAAGCGTGAACCCCAAGCGTTGATAAAACTCAATCACCTCGCGATTGCTTGATCGCACCAACAAGCTTATTTTAGGGCAACCCATTTCGCATAGCCGTTGCTCAGCTTCTGCCAGCATTGTTTTGCCAAACCCTTGACGCTGATATTGAGGAGCCACCGCCAGATAATTGATCCACCCCCGGTGTCCATCATAGCCTGCCATCACCGTTGCGGCGATCGCTGATTCGGCAACACCAACCAAAAACAGATGGGGTTGTATCTGCCGTTTGCGCTGAATATCTTTGTGAGGATCGTTCCAGGGACGAGTCAAACCGCATTGTTGCCATAACGCAATCACGGCAGACTCATCCGCTGGATCAAACACGCGAATGATCATGTAACGCTAGGTTGCGATCGCCGACTAGTAGAAGCTTGCAACAGCACAAAGATAAAAACAAGACCAAAAAATACATCACTGGAACCCACTAAACCGGAGATCCAGGGCAGCGTTCCATTGAACCAGTACACCAACAAGATGACGCCAATCGACAACTTAAATGCAGCCGATACTGCAAGAAAGAATTTTTGCATCTGATTAGTCCAAGCGACATAGGCATAGCCCACGCCCAAAATAAAAATCCAGGCGGTAATGATCCATAGGCAAAACGGAGCGGCATCCGCAGGCAATCCAATTTTGACGCCACGGGTGAAATAGATGGGCGGCGAGAAGAAGACCGCTCCTAAAAAACTAATGATGGCTGAAAGGTATAAGCAATAACGAAACCACTGGGGAACGGGTTGTTCGGAAGCGAATGATGCAGTCATGATTATGGGGGCTTTGCTACAAGTGGACTATGGAGAGATGATCACTCAGACGTTGACACCTTGAAGTGGATCTTCGAAGGCGTAGAGGGGGCTTTCCTAATAAGACGTTCAGGCAGCAGGGTTAATGCGGTTAATGGGGGTAGCTATGACCGATTTTAGGACGATTTGTCTAAATCAAAATTGGAAACGCGACCACAAATTCTGCCTTATGGTAGTTATTTAAAGAATATAAAGCTTGTCGAGCAAACTGGAGTGTCTTGGAAGCCACAACTCTATTTTTGTTCGGCTGATTTTACCCTGTTGACAGCTTTAGAGAAATAGTAGCGTAATGTTCCAGTAAATGGGGGTGTGGATGACAGTTCTAGGCAGACTTTCACTGCTGATTGTAGATGATGACTGGAATACTCGCTTTCTTCTGACTTACATCCTTGAACAGGAGGGGGCAAACGTAACATCTATCGCCTCTGCCACTGAAGCTCTAGAGATTTTAGAGCGGCAAAACCGGATATTCTGCTGAGTGACATTGCTATGCCTGAAACGGATGGCTATCAGTTGATACACCAGATTAGAAGTAGTGGCTGAGATCGAGGGGGCGCACTAACGGCGATCGCCATCACTGCGATGGTTGATAAAGAAAGTGGACAGCGAGCTATCAATTCTTTTTAGCGAAACCGATTGACCAAAAAGCATTAGTTGGGGCGATCGCCCCAATCCCCACCCCCTACATTCCTCCCTACGGATTACAATACCCGCATTGAGCCGGATCAGCCGTTTCTTGCCCTTTAGGAAAATACACAGTGTTTGTAAAACCGCACTTAGAACACTGTTGGATGTCAGCTAGAGTTAATCCGGTTGGGAAGGCACACAACGCACAGGGCAAACCCAGTTTGTGATTCACAACATTAAAACCAGGAGTACCACACTGGGGGCAGGTCTGGCTGATCTTATTGAGTAAGTCTTGAGTCGCCTCGGCAATCACCTTCATGCGAGTCGGGTTATGCATCGCTCGCATGTCAGTTTCGAGGTGAGCCTGTCCAAACTGCTGAAGTAATGTTGTGACTACTTCCTCTAATTGGGTATTGGTGGCAATGCCTTTAATTATTATCGAAGGATCTGTTGTATGGGGATCGGGCATAGCAATCAACCCATGCTGAGGAAAGCCAACCTGAGTTGCAAATGCCAGGGCAGTCTCCAGGTTATCGACCCGTTTTTGGGCATAGTTGGTGTCTGTAGAAATCGCTTGACCCACAATTTTGAGGTCATGGTCGCGATCGACTAGCATCACAATTTCGCGATCGCACCCCACAAATGGCAACACCGGATGAGGTCCAAAGCTGCCCTCGCTGGCAAAGGCAAGTGTGATACCAGTGCGGGCGATCGCCTCTTGAGCTTTGAGCCAGACCGTTTGCAGCTGATCACCCGGACGCTTAACATCGCGAGTAAATGTCCCCCACACATCGGTATTAAAATCTTTGGGAACCGTCGCGCGAATCCCCAACTCCTGCTCTAACAGGGGAGCCATGACCGCCTCTTTGCCATGCATCGTGGCAATCACTCCAACTCGCCCTCGAAAGCGATCTGATGACATAGCAGAAAGAAGCAAAGAGAGAAAAAAAGGTAACGGTCAACCGTCGTAAGGACGCAGCAGTTGGCAAACCATAAGATGGTTTTCACCAATACCTATATTACCGAGTAGTCCTCTAAAAGTAATGATTTTTGAGTAAGGATATGCCGCGCCCTGCGCGGCATATCCTTACTTGTTTAGAAATGAGAATTAAATATAGCTTTGGTCAGAAAGCTTAAGGCAAAGGCAATGGCTCAAATCCTGATGCTGGGAAAGCTTTCTGACTCGCCTCCGCTCCATCGAATGTGGCTACGGCTATAACATTGGCTTTTGTAGGATGTTTTAGGCGTTAGCCGTAACGCATCAATCCCGCGAACCGCGTGGGTTATGCTATGCTAATCCATCCTACGCAAGAATTCGGAGTTATTAAATCCACGATCCTAATCGGCTGTGTCATCGTGAGCAAAGCGATTATAGAGAAAGTCGAGGGCATGGTTTCGCAAATCATAGTAGTGCGGATCTTCCATAATTTGGGCGCGATCGCGAGGACGAGGGAATGAAATATCGAGAATTTCCCCAATCCCTGCCGCAGGTCCGTTGGTCATCATCACCAAGCGATCGGCAAGGAACAGAGCCTCATCAATGTCGTGAGTGATCATCAACACAGTGCAGCGATGCTCTTGCCAGATTTTCAAGAGTTCCTCTTGTAGTTCTTCTTTGGTGATGGCATCCAGTGCCCCAAAGGGTTCATCTAAGATCAGCACTTCGGGTTGAATAGCTAATGCTCGGGCGATCGCGACCCGTTGCTTCATTCCCCCAGAGAGTTGCGGAGGTTTCTTATCCATTGCATCACCCAACCCCACCATTGCCAAATGATCACGAGCGATCGCCCGTTTTTCGGCTTCGAGTTTACGAGGGTGCACCGAGTCGATCGCGATGTAGACGTTCTCAAAGGCAGTCAACCACGGTAATAGGGCATAGTTTTGAAACACCACCATGCGATCGGGCCCAGGCTGGGTGACTTTTTTACCCCGCAACAACACTTCTCCTGCATCAGGCAAAGCAAATCCAGAAATTGTGTTTAACAAAGTTGATTTGCCACAGCCTGAGTGTCCAATGATGCAGATAAACTCCCCTTCTTGCACCGTCAGGTCAATGTCTTTGATCACCACATTCATACCCGATGGCGTTGGGTAGACTTTAGTGACGTTGCTCAACGTGAGAAACGAAGGACTTGTAGAAAATTGGTCTGAGACGGATTGTGGAATAGTAGCTGTAGACATTTGGGTGGGAGGGTTAGACGACAACATAGAAATGGTGAAATGAATGAACGACAATACATCAGCCGCACCAATGGGTTAGGCGTGTTATTTTTGCCCAGAACTGGCTAACAATTCAGATTCATTTGAATCAGGTGTTGCATACTGGCTGTGTTGAAAGAGCGGTTCATACCAATGTTGGCGATACACCAGCTCTAACTTGCCTCCAACTTGGGCGAAGTAATCAACCTGTTGTTGTTGCAATCTTAAAAACACCCGCAATAAAGAAGCAGCAATGATCGCAACAATCATTCCCCCTGCAGTTGTAATTAACGCTTCTGCAATACCAGCGGCAGCTTTAGAGAGGTCAACATTGGCACCCCCTCCGCCGCCAATATTAATGTTGTTGAAGGTGATAATTAACCCGGTTACAGTACCGAGCAACCCTAACAAAGGTGCAATGGTAATGCCTGCTTCTAGCATGGTGTTGCCCTTTGACATTTGCATAAATTCCTCATCTGCCGTGGTTTCCATTGCCAGTCGAAATGTTTCAGGGCTAGGAGTTTGCAATCGCAAGGGGGCTAAGAGAAAGCGACCAATCGGTAAGTTTTGAGCATTTTCAGCGATCGCAGCAGCTTCCTCTAAATCAGTTTTGGCGGCTGTCAGCACATCATGAACAATTTGTTTTTCTTGGCTGAGTAGACGATACCAAAACCAGGCCCGATCAAACGCACAGGCAATGGTTCCGACAGACAATCCCATAATCGGAATCATGATCGGACCCCCTTTTACAATCAAGTCAAATAGCGTAGACATAGGCTGAGTATCACGGTAAAAAAACTAGGAGGGATAGGATCAAAACCTCAGTGGTCAGAGGTGAATACATCAATGTGCAAATGAAGAGTACCGAAACAAGCGTTCATCAATCGCCAAGAACCTTGGAGTAACTTTAGGGTGGGCGTTGCTCACCATTCTTAAGTTAGTACAATTCGTGGATGGTTGTAGTGCGGGCATCTTGCCCACGAGCGAGGTGCTCGCACCACGTCACCCGCCTAATTTGCTCTCTCAAAGAGACGCTGCTTGATGAACTATGCCGCTATTCGACGAGAGCCGATCGCCACTTCTGCCACGCTAAAATCGCGTTTAATCGACAAGCTATTGAGATAGGCGATCGGTTCATCAGAGTCAAAAGGAATACCATCAAACAGTTGAATCGGTCCCCGATGATATTTCACATCGAGAATGCCAATCTCCCGTGCGGCAGTGCTAAACACATCAACCCGACAAACCCGCTCTAGCACCTCTAACCAGTTGCGTGGGAAAGGAATATCTGACCAGCGAGCCATTTGGGTCATCATCCACAAATGTTCGCTACGGCTGGGGCGATTGACTCCCTGACCATAGAACAAGTGGTGAGCATATTCCCGCATGGGGCTTTCTAAGTTGCAGACCAGTCGATTGGGGTCGCCTAAATGAATGTAATCGACGCTGGTGCCAATATATTCCCGTTGTGCCAAAATGGTACGAATTTCTTCTGCATTAGCTTCATCGGCGCAATAGCGGCACGCTTCCAGCAACGCTTTGACTAGAGCAATGTGAGTATTGGGATATTGGTTTGCCCACTCCTCCCGAACGCCTAACACCTTGCCGGGGTGTCCTTCCCAAATCTCTAGATCGGTGGCAACGGTAAAACCAATCCCTTCGATCGCTGCCCGCAGATTCCAGGGTTCACCCACGCAATAACCATCAATGCTGCCTGCCTTTAAATCTACAATCATTTGAGCCGGAGGCAGATTTTTGAGAGTCACATCGCGATCGGGGTCAATGCCGCCCGCCGCCAACCAATAGCGCAACAACAGGTTGTGCATAGAAGAGGGGTGAACAATACCAAAGGTGTGTTGCCGATCGACTGACTCTAGCAACATGCGCTTGATATCTTTGGCGGAATAAATGCCCTGGTCGTAAAACTTGCGATCGAGGGTGATGGCGTTGCCATTGCGAGTCATCGTTAAGGCACTCACTACTGGCGTTGGCGTTTCCTGGTGTCCTCCGGCTGAGAGCCAAACAGGCATTCCCGCAGGCATTTGAGCCGCATCTAGATACTTCCCTGTGATGCCATCGACAATGCCGCGCCAACTGGTTTCGCGCACGAGATGCACATCGTCTAATCCATGCTTTGTGAAGAAGCCTTTTTCTTTGGCAACAACCACTGGTGCACAGGCAGTCAGAGGCACAAAACCAATTTCGAGATTGACTTTTTCTAAGCCGTGATGGGCGATCGCCACTTGTTTGCGGGCTTGCAATTTTTTGATGCGCTTTTGTTGGTTGAGGAAGTAGATCAACTCCGATCGCAAGCTGTAATAGCTGGGGTGACTGACCACATCCATGCGTTTACGGGGACGAGGAATATCTACATCCAGAATGCCACCAATTTTAGAGGCGGGCCCATTGGTCAACATGACAATGCGATCGGATAACAGCACTGCTTCATCCACATCGTGTGTCACCATCACGGAGGTGACATGATATTGTTCGCAAATCCGCATCAGTTGTTCTTGCAGATTACCGCGAGTCAAAGCATCTAATGCCCCAAACGGTTCATCCAGCAGCAGCAGTTTTGGACGAGTTGCTAACGCCCGGGCGATCGCCACCCGTTGTTTCATACCACCCGATAGATGCCCCGGTTGCCGATCTGCCGCATGACGTAAACCTACCAAATCGATATGTTCTTCAATCAGATCACGCCGCTCTGATTTAGGTAAGCCTTTACAGACCTCATCCACGGCCAGTGCAATATTTTCTCGCACAGTTAACCAGGGCAACAGCGAGTAGTTTTGAAACACCACCATCCGATCGGGGCCAGGGCTATCAATACGTTTGCCCTCTAATGTCACTAGTCCATCGGTTGGTAAATCAAGCCCAGCAATCATGTTTAGCAGGGTCGATTTGCCACAACCAGAGTGACCAATTAAGGAGATAAATTCGCCTTGTTTGATTTCTAAATCAATGCCTTTGAGAGCGATGTATTGACCGCCTCCTGTAAGGGGGAAGACTTTTTCGATTTGATCAACAGCAACAAAAGTAGACATAGGTGAAAAAAAATAGAAGAAGGGAAAAAGAAGGAAGAGAAAAGAATACAAAGAAGCGAGAGAGCAGGTAGGGAGAGGCACAATTAATCGCGTTTACGCAAGAACGTCTGTGTGAAAACGTCTGTGTGAAAACGTCTGTATGACAATACCTGTGCAAAAACACCTGTGCGAAAAGATGGTTAGGGCGTAAGAGGGTGAAGCTCATCATTGCGTTATTTCATGCACCCACCAGCCCATTCACCCATCTACTCATCGCTCCCTACTCAGGACTCGGTTATCCTTGTGGCAAAATAAGTCGTTGAATGAAGACTATAAGTTTGTCTAACAACAGACCGACTGCCCCGATATAAACCACAGCAAGAATAATTTCACTGACGTAGTTTTGTTGGTATGCATCCCAGATAAAGAAACCGATGCCAACGATACCAGACATCACAATTTCAGCTGCAATAATCGCCAACCATGCCAGACCAATTGCAATTCTCAATCCGGTGAAGATGTAGGGCAATGCAGAGGGCATGAGCACTTTAGAGAAGTACTTCCAGCGAGAAATCCGCAATACACGAGCCACGTTAATGTAGTCTTGAGGAACCTGACGGACGCCTTCAGCGGTGTTAATTAAGATGGGCCACAGAGCGGTGATAAAAATCACGAAGATAGCGGCGGGCTGGTTTTGTTGCAGTGCAACAAGGGCGATCGGCACCCACGCTAGAGGAGCAACCATTCGCAGAAATTGAAAAATAGGATCAAGGGCTTTGTTGAGGATGCGATTAGTGCCGACGAGCACCCCTAACCCAATCCCCACGATCGCCGCAGCGGAGTACCCCTGGGCAACGCGACCTAAACTCGCCAGGGTTTGCCAAAACAATCCTTTATCTAGTCCACCAAAGTCATAAAAGGGATACAACAAAAGCACGCGAGTTCGCTCATCGGTCCAGATGCTCAAGGGTCCTGGCAGTTTCGTGAGACCCGCCGATGAGACTAATTGCCAAATCGCGAGGAACCCTAAGATACCCACCAGCGGCAACACAATATTTTCAGAATTTTTCTTCCAATAGGCTTGGAGGTTGGTAATCAGCGCACTATTACCAGTTTGAGTCTTAGCGTTTGCAACCATAGTTACTCCGTAAATAAAAAGAAGGAAAAAAGAAGAGAAAAATGACCAAGCCTCATACCCGCTTAATCTGCAAGCTGTTTAAGTATGCTTCTGGGTTTTCTGGATCAAACTTGATGCCATCAAAGAAGGTTTCAATCCCTCTAGAAGTACCACTAGGAATACCTGAGAAACCTGCTTCCTGAGCCGCTTCGCGCCAGAGATCTTCACGGTTGACGCGATCGATTAATTTCTTAGCGGTGTCAATATCAGCGATCGCCCCATTGTGAAAATTCCAGCGCAGGGTTTCTGTCAAGAACCACAGATCATGGCTCTTATAGGGATAGGACACGCTGCCCAAATCATCTGCCCAATACAAAGCTCCTAGCTTGAAATCATTGACTTCGGGCTTGCCATCTCCCATTGTGTATTTGCCGTTGTAGGGAGACTCTAAAACCTCTTTGGGAATGTTGAAGAAGTTGCGTCCTGCCACGATTTGAACCAGTTCTGCCCGGTTTTCGGGTTTATCACACCACTGCTGAGCTTCCATAACGCCTTTGAGCAATGCTTTAGTGGCTTTGGGGTTAGCATCCACCCAATCTGCCCGAATTGCCAAATATTCCTCAGGGTGAAACTTCCACATCTCAGCCGTCAACGCTGCCAAAAAGCCAATGCCATCGGTGATGATCCGGTAGGGCCAAGGGTCGCCTGTGCTAAAGGCATCCATCGTGCCATTCCGCATCCCTTGCACAGTTTCAGCTGAGGGAACTGCCAACAAATCGATATCTTGATCAGGGTCAATGCCACCTGCCGCAAACCAATAACGAATCCAGAAATCTTGATTGGCATTGGGAAAGGTATACGCTGCCTTAAACTTACGACCGTTGGTAGCCTGAAATCCCTTAACATAATCCGCTGCATTAGACAGATTCAAGCCCATCTCTTTGCCCGTGTGGACATTGGCGATCGCGATGCCATTTCCCTGAGTATTTAACTGAGCTAAAACATACATCGGCACCTTATTTCCATTACTGATGATGCCCTCAGTAATCAAATGAGGCATGGGCATTTGCCATTGTCCACCATCAATCCCGCCTCCTTGAGACCCAATAATGACGTTGTCTCGTGCAGCCGCCCAACTGGCTTGCTTCGACACTTCAACCTGTGTCATGCCATATTTTGCAAAGAAGCCTTTAACTTGAGCGACGATTAGAGGAGCCGATTCCACAATGGGGATATAGCCCAATTTAACGGCAGTCGTTTCAGGTGTATCTCCAGCCGCCACAGGGGATGCAGGAGCCGCTGTAGTCTCAACTGCCCCAACCATAGACGCAGGGGGATTGCCTAAACAGCCTTGCAAGAGAATAGCTCCTGTGGCTGAGGCTCCAGCGGTTGCCAAAAACTTACGACGAGTCAAATGTGAAAAATTAGACATAAAACCTCCTAACAGCCCAATCGGGGTTGCATCAACACGCAATATTGCAGGGGGCAAAAATGGCTGAAGTCTCTGCTCAGGTTGAACTGAATCAGCTACTTAGGGTGATAACCAGCCGCTTTTTAGCCCATCTTGGGAAAAATCGAGACTTGAAACTACACCAACAAAAAGCGTCGAGTAGCTTTGGAAAAGCATCTATAAAAGTCTATAGATGAGTGACTTAGGATAGCTAAAAATCTATCTTAAAAAAGTCTAACGTTTAATGGGAAAAAATCAATATGGAATTTGATACGAAGTTGCTATTCAAAAGGTAAAGAATTACTTATCAATTAGAAGTAGCGTCTGGCAAATGCCGTGAACACCTCTCGCTGCAAAGGATTGGGGGATCTGTCAGAGATTTGGGAAACAGATGGATAGGCTCAAATACCCTTTGGCCGGTTTTAGCCATGCCCTGCTGATCGACTCCATGAATTTCGTCGAGGCATTTCGCAAAACGCTCCTGCTGTAAGGATTAGCGTCCATGAATCACATCTGATTAAGCAATATCGGTCTTAGTAAACTTTTGTAAAGACAGCTCATTTACTCACATCCCCCGACTCCAGGTTGCAAACTGTAGATTTTATCCCTCACCCTAAATTTCTCGGTAATCCTTACTCAAAAATCATTACTTTCAGAAAACTACCAATTTCTCTTTAAGGGCTAACCGTGTACTGAGTTGACTGACAAAAGTTTTGAAAGGTTGATTGCTTCGATGTTCACTCGCTCCAACCTCAATTTCTGAGCTGATCATGGCCTCCTTCCCCCAGACCCTTCCTGGGAATTAAGACTACTTTAGAGAATAGGTATAAAAGTTATCAATCTAGTTAAAACGCAGTACTGCTTTTCTGGGGAACTGCTTAAAGACACGCTGAAGAATAGGGTGATGCGTTGAATGATTCCACTTTATGCTGCGCTTTTATCACTCGCTATCGGGTTTTCTTTTGTTTGCGGTCTCTCTAGTACTTGTTACCCCAGTCCAGGCAGAGGTTGAGTTTAGAGCTAACCCACACACCAGGTTGTCGCATGAATATCAACAACGACGACAAGAACCTAATTATGCTGGGTGTCCGTGTGGTTGTCGGCGATCGCGTCTGTTAGCTTTGGTGCCTGAACATGAAGCTGTCCTGACCGTCTCAACCCACCCTGACTTTTTTGTCGCTGTACCCGCTTTGTCAGACATCAGCGATCGCCCCGAAGGAGAGATTTGGACAGAGTTTTGGCTGAGCGATAGTGATACCCAAGAGCTCCTCTATTTAGTTCGCTTGCCATTGCCAGAACAGGCAGGAATTCTGCGACTTCCGTTGTCTGCGGATCTACCCGCTTTGCAAATGGGCAAAGATTACGAGTGGGGGTTTAGCCTCATTTGTGACGACGATCACCCCATTGGGGTGTATGGCATAGTCCGACGAGTGGAGCCTCCAGCAGACCTCTCGACGCTGAGCGAACAGGCCACTCCTCACCAGTTGGCTAGCCGTTACGCCAATGCCGGAATTTGGGTTGAAGCGATCGCCACTTTAGCCCAGGCTCGACAAGACTCGCCAGAGAATGCAGAGATTTTAAATGATTGGCGATCGCTGTTGCAGTCGGTCGAGTTAGATGGCGTTATAGGAAACCCTTTTGTGCAAGAGCCTTTTGTGCAAGAGCAAATTGTACGTGAACAATAGACCGTGATTAAACCGACAAAGCCTCTACAGCCAACTCAGTCTATCTAAAACATCAGCAACCTTAAGGTCTTGAGGATGGATCAGGTGGCTCATGTGAATAAACAGTTTGGTGTTGCTGATCGCTGTATGAATTTTGTCAGGGCATTTTGCGAAACCCTCTGCTGTAAAAATCAGCGTCCATAAATCTTACCTGGATTTAGCAAAGGGACGTTTTTAATGATCACCTGAGTTTGGGATAAAGATTTTGGCGGTTGAAACCGCTGCTATAGGGACAAAACCGACCTACGTCGGTTCAGTAAACCTTTGATTTTGCCAGTCTGCGAAGGCAGACTTCGTTCTGGTAGCCGCGAATTTATTCGCTGGGCTGCTTAAACCGAACTGACGTTAATGATCGTTAATGATGATCGTCAAAGAAATCAGTGCTTTTAGGAATCCAGGGATGGCTCTCTTTATCAGGGCAGGTCAAATCTCCCTCAGCCACTCCATAGGGGTGCATAGCGCAGACAAACATCACTCCGTTGTAACTCTGACCATGATAATGACGGCATCCGATACAGACAGAATGCTCATTTAGCATCGGTTCAAGGGTTTGGCTAACGGGTTCGGTCGTTTGCCCCAAGACTGACTCAAATAGGGCGATCGCCTGCAACATTGGCTCAACCCAATCATCCATTTGTTCGTCAAACTTGTCGATTTCTGAGGCGATCGTTTGCTCAATCTGCTCGGCAATGCTCTCTGAGAAATCAACAAACTCATCGGCGGCTTTGTTAACGTCTCGCATCAAGGTTTGAACAAACTCATCGACAGTTTCAGTCATTTCATCTAGCACCTTATAAAACTCCCGCTGCCAATCCTCCATATCTGCCCCTTCTCGCTTTACGTGTTCGGTTTCCGTAACCTTCAGATTCCCGCAACATGTAAATTCCGGCAACATGTAGATTTCGGTCATAGGTCAATCTTGATCAGAATGGGTGGAACATTGAGCACCCAACCCATTCCTACAAGACATGGCTATTTGCTATAACTAGTCTCGCTTTAGTCGGCGCAATTCTTCTTGCAAGTTAAGCACTTGTTGACGCAAATCATCAACAGCTTCAGGCTTAGTCTCAGATTTAGTTTCGACCGGGGGTTCATCATCTGAGAGAATCTCAATGCGACGTGGCTCTGATTTCTCACTCGATGATGGGCTTGAGGAGGTCGGAGGTTGTTGTGCTCGACTGACCATCTCGTCAACCATCCGCTTGGCTTCGTCGGCGGTGATCTCACCACGAGCCACCATTTCATCGGCTAACTTTTGAGCCTGCGATCGCAATTCTGTCAGGGTGCTGCTTGCTTTTTCACCCGCATAGGAAGCGATGCCGACTCCGAGGTAAAACGCCTTTTGCACCAAATCTCCAAATCCAGGCATTGCTAAAACCACTCCTTAATACGGTTGGCGGTAGGGTATTAGCTCTAGCATAGGAGTAAATTTATCCTACTGCCTACCAAAAAAGAGACCCGGAGTCCACGCCTATTCCAAGCATCCCGTATTGCTGCTACCTTCCGGTCCTGACAAGATTTGGGCGTTGTAATCGCGTAGGTCCGAGTCAGATTTCAGCATAACACGTAATGGATAGGAGAGAGGCGATTGTTGGGAAGGGGAGACGTGACCATACAGCAAGGAGAGACGCGACTATACAGGAGGGAGAGACGCGATTAATCGCGTCTCTCCTTGCCTTGCCTTTAAACTAACGACTCAATCATTCGATTGGCTTGCGATTCATATCCCCCGCCAAACAGGTTGAAATGGTTGAGGATGTGATAAAGGTTGTAGAGAATTTTGCGCTGTTGATAGCCCGGTTCTAATGGAAAGGCGTCATTGTAAGCACGGTAGAAGTCATTGGGGAAGCTGCCAAATAGCTCAGTCATGGCAAGGTCTACTTCGCGATCGCCAAAATAAGTTGCAGGGTCAACGATCACAGGTTCTCCGAGCTGAGTGACAACAGCATTGCCCGACCACAAATCGCCATGCACCAGCGATGGTTGAGGGTTGTGGTCTGCCAAGATCTGAGGAATCGTAGCCAGGAGTTGATCTTGTTTAGGAAAGTGTCCGCCGCGGCGTCGTGCCAGTTGCAGTTGATGTCGAATCCGATGTTCGGTAAAAAACTCTACCCAGTCAGTCATCCAGGGATTGGGTTGGGGGGTGGCTCCAATGACGTTGTCTTGATCCCAACCAAACCCTTGTGAATTGGTAACCCGGTGCAGGGCGGCCAACCGTTGCCCCATCTCTTGCCAGGACTGATGGGTGCCATAACCGAGATCAAGCCACTCCATCACCAGATAAGAGACCCCATTAGCCGTACCCCACACAATCGGCTGAGGGACTCGGATCGTCTGAGTTTTAGTGATTTGCCGGAGGGCGATCGCCTCTGTCTCAAACATCCTCACACGGCTAGCGTCATTGACTTTGACGAAATATGCCCTGTCTCCACCTACCAAAGCATAGGCTTGGTTGATGCTGCCACCCCCCACCGGACGACGATGGGTGATCTGAAAATCGTGTTGAGTTGCCTGACGAATGTGTACAGCAATCTGATTCCACATGGCTAGGGTAGGGTTAGGGATCAACTGCTCATTGTGGCATCTCAAGGGCAAGTGACCAAAACAGCGTCTTGACAACCTTGACTCAAGCCTATATTGAAGGCTTCATCACCAGCATGGCATAGGCATTTGGAGACAAATAACGCTGGGCTGCACTTTGCAAATCTAGGGCAGTCAACGCTTGGATATAAGTCGGATAGTTCAACGCTGGATCTAAATCACCCATCACCGCATGGTAATAGCCATACAATCCAGCGCGATCGCTTGGAGTTTCACTGGCAAAAATATACCGATTGGCAACCACCGTCCGCACTCGGTCAATCTCAGCATCAGTGACTAACTCAGTTTGCAATTGGTGCAGATGACGGGCGATCGCGGCTTCCACCGCAGGCACATTCTCAAGGGGCAACTGAGCCACGATATAAAACACCCCTTGTGTAGTGTAAGTCATGTTACTGACCGAGATACCTGTCACCAACTGTTGGTCTTCGCGCAACTCACGCACCAGGCGAGCCGTACGTCCTTGACTCAAAATAGAGGCCAGCGCATCCAGAGCATAGGTTTGTGCCACATCCTCCATACCCGGAACTCGCCAGGTCATGACCATCCGGGCTTGTTGCAAGCTCTCGTCTACATATTCTTGGCGCAAAATGCGATCAAACGGTTGCTCTAGTTCATGGGTCGGCAACGCTGGCAAAGGAGCATCCGATCGCATAGCTCGGTGGGCTTGTGCCGTCTCAAAGCTCTCTGCCACGATCTCTATCAACTGCTCTACGGGCAGATTGCCCACCGCAACAGCAGTCATGGATTGGGGCTTATACCAGGTCGCATGAAAATCACGCATTTGTTGCGGTGTCAACCGTTCCACCACTTCAGACAAACCCAACACTGGGCGACGATAGGGCAGGCGATCGAACGCCATTTCCATAGATCGATAAAACGTGCGCCGACGAGGATTGTCATTGGCTCGACGAATTTCTTCAAGAATGACCGATCGCTCTCGCTCAAACTCTTCATCTGGAATGGCAGCATTGAGTGCCACTTCAATTTGTAAGGGTGCTAATTCAGCAAAATCGCGCGGAGCCGTTGTGATGTAGTAGTGGGTATAGTCTTGACTAGTGGCGGCGTTGGTCACTGCCCCACGCTGCTCAATGTGGCGTTCAAACTCACCCAACTTTAACCGTTGAGTGCCCTTAAAAATCATGTGTTCTAAGAAATGAGCCATGCCATTGATCGCATCTGACTCGATCGCAGAGCCAATACCCAACCAGAGGCTGAGGTTAACCGCCTCAACAGGCATCTGCTCAGCAACAATGGTCAATCCATTGGGAAGCCGATGAACCGTAGGGGAATTTAAACAAAATGTAGCGGAGGAGGGAAGAAGAGTTGGGGTCATGAAACCAAATGAATTGACCGATCTTCACCTATCTTAACTATTACTGCTCGTCTCTCAGGGGTCGTAAGCTACAATTCAGTCACTTTTTTAGCCTTTAAGCTGCAAAAGATGGAGGCAGGGCAACGCATTCAGACTTAATATTGCGACATTGAACAAGAGTTGCTTTCCAAATGCTTTGTCTTTATGCCAGACTGACGGATTTTATTGAATTTATGGCCTTAAGACTATCGCCTTAATCGGCTGACATGGGTGGGATGAGCACCGTTTGACTCAGCTCACGGTTCCGCTGAGGTCACCGAACGCGCCAGAGTCTGATTCGTCCGCAAGGCAACACTCGTGTCAAAAAGCACTCTATGATAGGAATATTAAGAATTGTAAAAAAGTTTTTCTTTCATTTAGAAAGCACTCATGACCCGCGATTACTCCTTTGAGGCACGGCAAAGCCAACGCACCCCCAGTCCGATCCCCAATCAACGACCAAGTCCATTACCTAGCCAACCACCAGTTATTGCAACCAATATGTCACCTCAAACCGTTGTGGTGATCGGGGCCGGGATTGGTGGATTGACCACAGCGGCTTTATTGGCACGTCGGGGCTATTCGGTCTTGGTGCTCGATCAAGCGATCGCCCCAGGAGGATGTGCTTCTACCTTTAAGCGTCGGGGCTTTACCTTTGATGTGGGTGCCACCCAAGTGGCAGGATTAGAACCGGGTGGCATTCATCACCGCATCTTTTCAGAGCTAGGCATTGCCCCCCCTGACGCGACTCCCTGCGATCCGGCGTGTGCTGTTTACTTGCCCGGTGAAACTGATCCGATTCGGGTTTGGCGTAACCCCCTGCAATGGCAAGCTGAACGACAGCAGCAGTTTCCTGGAAGTGAAGCCTTTTGGCAACTGATGGCAAATTTATTTCGCCACAGTTGGGCTTTTCAAGCACGAGATCCAGTCTTGCCGCCCCGTAACATCTGGGATTTCTGGCAACTAACTCAAGCGGTTCGTCCCGACACATTGCTGACCTTACCCCACACCTTTTCAACCGTGGGTCAAGTGCTGCGGGATTATGGGCTAGCGGGCGATCGCCGCCTCAAAACATTCCTCGATTTGCAACTTAAGCTTTACTCACAAGTGAATGCAGAGGAAACCGCCTTACTGTATGCCGCAACGGCTCTGGGAGTCTCTCAGGCACCCCAAGGGCTATGGCATTTGCAGGGAAGTATGCAAGTGTTGAGCGATCGCCTCGTAGATGCGCTTGAGCGGGATGGGGGCAAATTATTAATGCGTCACACAGTGCAGCGGATCCACACTGAAAACGGCAAAGCCACCGCCGTAACCATCTGTAATCAAAACACAGGGGAAATCTGGACAGAACAGGCGGATCAGGTCGTGGCTAATGTCACTGTGCAAAACCTGATGCAACTCCTGGGAGAAGCGGCTCCCATCGGCTATCAACGCCGAGTCGATCAATTGCCCCCCTCGTCGGGTGCGTTTGTCGTCTATCTCGGTGTTGAGCAAGCGGCCATTCCGATTGACTGCCCGCCCCATTTGCAATTTCTCTATGACTACAACGGCCCCATCTGTGAAAACAACTCCCTGTTTGTCTCTGTTAGCCACCCCGGTGATGGTCGTGCCCCAGCGGGAAAAGCAACGATTACTGCCTCCTCTTTCACTGATCCAACGCTGTGGTGGCAATGCCAAGACTACGAAGATCTGAAGCAACACTATACTCAGGAAGCGATCGCCCGTCTATCTCAATTCTTTGATCTGACTCCTAACACATTGGTGCACCAGGAAGCCGCCACCCCCCGAACCTTTGCCCACTTCACAGGGCGCGATCGCGGTGTCGTCGGCGGTGTCGGACAACGCATCCCCACGTTTGGCCCGTTTGGTTTTGCGAATCGCACGCCAATTCAACACCTCTGGCTCGTTGGCGACTCTACCCACCCCGGCGAAGGCACCGCAGGCGTCAGCTATTCGGCATTAACTGTTGTGCGACAAATTGAAGCCGCGAATCGCTAAGTTTCTGAATTGATTTGAATTGAAAACACGACCAATCCTGGTACAGGCTGGGCAATGCCAAACCCCTTCTAAACTTCGATCTGCCCAAAAATCTGTTTAAAATCGTTGTCATGTAGAGAGATAATAGAGCCGAGGATGTCAATCATGCCTGGTCAACGGTAGCTGCTTGAAAGCACAAGAGTTCTGAGTCAATGGCTGTTCCCAGCGATCGCACCCCAAAAAGAGTTATTTCTACTCGGTTAGGTTTGGCAATCGTTCTACTGCCACTCAGTCTGGTTGGCTTGCAGATGCTTTTTGAGTCAGAGTCAGGGTGTGCTTGTGGCAGTCCTAGCGATCGCGGTCGATATGGAATTGTGCTCATCCGAGCGATGCAGATCGAGTATCGTGAGAAGTATGGCACGTTTGCCGAATCGCTTCCGATGTTGCAGCAAACCACTGCTCTTCAGATTCCCTCCAGCTACACCCAATCGTTTCAGTTCTCAGTCGAAGCCAATTCTGAGAGAGCTGTTATTGACGCAATCCCTCTCTCAGAAACAACAGTGATCGATCGGTTTCACCTGGGATTGCGGACACTCAAGTTTAGAAGCATCGTGGGTGTAACGGCTTTTCATAACGGTGAATATATTTCAATTCTGTGTGAGTCTGAGCAGCCCACAACGGCTAAACCTCCTGAACCAAGACTGATCAGGGGTCAGTTTACTTGCCCTGCAAATTTTAATCAGATCTAGCGGTTCAAAATCAGGTGTGGCAAACCGTTTAAGGAAATAGTCTATCCGCCCCTCCATTTCCTTAAACGACAGTAAACGGCACCTCTCCTTAGTTAAGGGCAGGTTGGGAGGGGTACGTTTTATAAAGCTACTTTGCCACCCAGCCTGCATATCCGCACTGGATTGAACCTCTGATTAACTAGTCGGTTGTCCTTCTATACCCTCAACCAACCAATCAATCGAGTTGAGGCGAGCATCTCCTGGTTGATAAGCCTCTCCAGATGGAATAACCACATTACCTTTGTTATCTTTTAGCTCACCTTTAAAGATGGTCAATTCTCCAGAGATGAGTTGCTGTTTAGCTTGATCCACAGCCGCCTTTGCCTCAGGACTCACAGCTACGCCATAGTCAGAAATCTTGGAAAATGATTCCTTCAGCCCCCCCGCAACAACCTGAGGAACCCCTCCATTAGTCAACGTTTTGCCATTTTGAAACAACTCAGCATAGTTTTTATAGATCTGCTCCCAGTTCCATTCAACCCCAGTCAAAAATCCCTTAGGGGCAATACTTTGCTCATTGACATGATAGCCACAGCTATAGATCCCCCGTTGTTCAGCGGTTGTGATCACCGTCTTTGGGCTGTCTACTCGTGTAATTACAACATCCACTTGTTGGTCTATCAGGCTATTAGTGGCCTCTGCCTCTTTGAGCGGCAGTGACCAATCTCCGGTAAAGATGGCTTGAACGGTGATGTCAGGATTTATGCTTTTTGCCCCTAACGTGAAACTATTCACTTCTTGTAAGACCACTGGAATCGGTTTGGGAATCACAAATCCGAGCTTACCCGTTTTAGACATCGAGGCTGCCACAATGCCTGTTAGATAAGCAGGCTCCATCAGTGCACTAAAGTAGGTGCCGACATTTTTAGGATGGGACGGCTCTAATGGATGGTTGGGGTGGAAAAACTGCACCTCTGGATATTCTGCGGCCAGCTTTAGACTATGGGGGTCAAAATAACCCCAAGAGGTTGGAAAGATAACCTTGGCTCCATCTTGCTCAATCATGTTCCGCATGGTCTCCTGAACGGCGGTTGTTTCAGGAACGCTGGCTTCCTCAACGAGCTTAATCCAGGGAAATGCACTTGCCATGCGGGCAGCGGCTTCTGCGTGCGCCTGGTTATAACCATAGTCATCTTTAGGGCCGACGTAGATAAACCCGATGGTCATGGGTTCGATGCTAGCGGTGGATGGACTAGCGGATTCGCCAGAAGAGGAGGTAGACGAGGGAGCCGTACATCCTGTCCAGAACTGGGAAGTGACACCAAAGGCTCCCAAGGAAAGTAACCCGCGAATCACACTTCGACGAGGCAAAATCAGACGACGAGATGGGTTCATAATACAAATTCCTGAGTTGGTAAATACACGCTGACGGGCATCATCTTGACTTTTTGAAAACCAGTTAAGCAGGTCGAAGATCGCCGGGGGCCGCATTGGGGTCCATATTTTCGTAACTAAAGTAGCGATCAGGGACGCCGTTGTAGAGGATGTAGTCGTCAAAGACATGGATTCCCGGTTGACCATTAACCTGGGCGATCGCCGCTTTGACCGAATGCAACTGTGCCACAGTCATTTCTAAGGGACGTTCATAGGGTTGATAGTTGGTGCGAATTAAGTAGTCCAACCGAGGATAGATCGACATCTCCACATGGCATCCGAGTAGGTGCGTGATTGGGTGGGTATCTGTAAAGGCAACGATTCGATCGATACTGTTGCGGAAGGCATTCCAGTCACGAATGTAGAGGCGACCCGGGTAGAGCAAGTCTCCTGTGAAAAAGATTTGCGTATAGGGGTCATAAATCGACACTTCTGCATCCTCATGACCGGGAGTGCCCATCACTTGCAAGACTCGCCCCCCCAAGTCAAATGGCACAACTTCATTTGCCCAATCTTGAAACCCATAAAACTCGATCGTTTCAGCCAAGCTGTGACCGACGATCTGGGTATTGGGGCGGTCAAAAAACTGAGGATCGCCCTCAAAGTGATCCCGATGCAGGTGGGTGTGGGCAACCACCAGGGAGTAATTGTCACGCGGATTTTTGATTAACCATTGATCTATCAAGTCATCCACCGTTTGACGCAATGGAAAGAACTCAGGCGATCGCGTTGATCCTGTATCGAGTAAAATGGCGCGATCGTTGCCAAATAAGAGAAACATAAACGGTGCTTCGTAATGCACCGCCATGTTTTGACGCAAGATGTAGGTATGGTCGTTATAGGCGTGAACTTGAATGTCAGGATCCGTGTTGTGCTTGGCTGAGATGGAGCCGTGAATCCAACGAACATCGAGATTGCCCGGTGCGGGTTGATTGATCACAAAGTTAATTGGCTCAACAGTGTTCGCTTGAATCGATGCAGTCATTGGCAATCCCTCAACAAAAAGAAAAATTGGGCACATGCAATACAACAAAGCCCAGGAAAGCCCCACCTTTAAACCAGATGGCTGACTTCTCCCGGGCTTTTATCCCGCCGTGTAGCTTGTTTAAATCACGGATAGCGATTTTAACCAGCTTGCCTCTCTCGGACCAGCACTGCCAACATTGATGCTCAGCCGGAACCCTAGAGGCGATAGTTATTTTACTGTTTGACCTCAAGTGGTCATTTCTAAGAATGGGAATTAATTTTACTTTTATAAGGTATTCAAATTAAGGTATTCGATCCATTGAGCCAGTGGAATGCTCAATATCATATACGCATGAGGATGGCCCTCAAGATTGTATTAATTATTACTAATGATCTACTCCCTAACCTCAGTCCGATATTGTCGGGGGGTTACACCCAACTGTTTGGAAAATAGCATTGTCATGTGGCTCTGACTACTAAAACCACAATCAAGAGCAATTTGTGTAATCGACTGCTTAGACTGAGCTAATAACGCTTTGGCCCGACCGAGACGACGCATAATTACCCAAGCATGGGGAGACTGACCAACGGTTGCCTTAAATGAGCGCACAAACTGAGACGGAGACATGCCTACTACCTCAGCTAGAACTGCGAGGGATAAATCTTCACAGAGATGAGTTTCAACAAATTCGAGCAGTTGATCGAATGCAAGCCCATTCAGGTGATCGGGAGGTGTTGTGACCTCAGACTTTGCTAACAGAGCAAGAATCACATGAGTCACAAATTGCCCTGCCAACGCCTCCAAATAGAGCCGCCCCCCGGATGGATGGGTTTGCATAAACTGCTGAGTCGCTCGTGCGATCGCCGTGACATGTCGATTACGACAATGGGAGAGCCGACGCAACGCAAGGGATGGGTGAGCCAACCTGTGATCACCTATGTCATCCACATAGGTGTCAAATAAACCTGGAGACACCGCACAGATCAGATAAGCACCTCCCTGGATAGACTCTGAAAACGTTTCACAGGTGGCTGGGGTAAAGGCAAACGTATTGGCAGGGGCGTGATAGGCCGTAATGCGATCGCTGGCAAAAGCATGAGAGCCAGTTTGAGATTCCAATGAAAATCCTAAGATGTGCCAATCGGGTTGATAGCGCACTTGATAGGGTTGCTTGGGGCACAACTCAATAAACAGGCGATCGCTCTCAAATCGTCGTCCCCACACAGGAGGAGCGATCGGCAAGACAGCATCGTCAAGAGAGAGCGGGTTGAGAGGATCTACGGCCATCGATCTAGCATCTTCCATCGTTCTAATAGTGATGCTGCAAGTTGATGCTGCAAGATTTTGAAAGATTGAAATTTGAAAGATTTGCTTTCCCAATTTTGTCTATTGTAGTCTGAGACGTTTTTGGCGGTTAAAACCGCGACTACAAAAACCAAGTCTGCCGTTGCAGACTCAAGTCAATCCAGGCTTTCTGCAACTTGCGAAGGCAGGTTTTTGCCTTTGTAGCGTTCGATGGTTTGACAGCTCAACTGAGCTTCGCCGAACGTCTGAGAATCGCCGAACGTCTGCAACGTTGGTCGCTAATGCCGCCTAAATGCTGCCAAAACCTAGTCTGTTAAGACATCCTCTCAAAGCGATCTCAGCCCCTGCAACAGTTGTCAAAGCCTACCTTATAAACTCTCACAAGGATATAGATCATGACTCACTTTCCTCAGCAATTGCGATCGCTCCCTCAATTTGATGGCCCGTTTGATGCCTTCAAGTTAGAAGCCAAAAATTGCGATGTATTGTTTGCATCCTACCCAGCGGGAACAATCATTCCACCCCACACCCATAACACTGATAATGTGGGGGTGATTACTCAGGGAGAGCTAATTCTCATCATGGATGGTGCCGAAACTCGGTATAAAGCTGGAGAGTGGTATCATGTGCCTGCTCAAGCCACTCATGCCGCTCGTTTTGATGAACCAACCTCTGAAATTGAATTTTGGTTTTCTTCAAAGCAGTAGCGCAGCAACCCTAAAAATTGCTGATTTTTTGTAGGATAAGGTAGCGTAGCCTAACCAATACTGTTAAAGATTTTTAGCTTTTAAAAGCAGTCTAACAAATTAGTATATCGGCAGTCCTAAAGGGCGATCGCCACCGCTACTTTTAAGCAATAATCTCAACCTCACCACAATTGAGATTATATTGTGCCCCCACTACTTTTAATCGGTTGTGCTGCACCAACTCAGCCACTGGCATAGACGACTTTAGCTGTTCAACCACCAATTCAATATTTGCCCGTACTGCATTATCCAGCAGGTCACCCGGTTCGGTTTTAGCTCGGTCTATAGCCGGTTGGATCGCACTCAGCAGAGTGCTGATGTGTCCTAAAATTTGTGCGTGATTGACGGTTGCCGCAACAGCACCACAGCGTTCGTGTCCCAATACTAAAACGAGAGCTGTACCCAGTTCTGCGACAGCATACTCAATACTGCCCAAAATAGCATCATCTAAGATGTTTCCTGCAACTCGGATCACAAACAAATCACCCAAACCCTGATCAAAAATAATCTCTGGTGGTACACGCGAATCAGCACAGCCCAAGATGATGGCAAAGGGGTGTTGACCCACAGCGATCGCCCGCATTCGACTAGCAGACTGGTGATGATGAACCAATTGACTCGTGACATAGCGTTGATTACCAGCAATAAGCTTTTCAAGGGCATGGTTTGCATTCATAACAAGGGGACTTACAACAACGAGTTTTGCCGTCGTTAGCTTATCACCCAGATCCAAGACAAATAGAGTGCTATCCAACAGTTTGACAAATAAGATGAATGCATCAAAGTGCACTGTAGCTGACGTGATATCCAGTCAAAGTCATTACTTTGAGAGCACTTTAGAGCACTATCAACGGGTGAGTGGTGAATAATGCAGATGGTCGATAGGGAGTTAGTCAGCCATCATTCCAGCAGTCTTCACATCACCTCTGTATATTGGCTGTCGAGCGTCTGATTTCACCTGCTCTCATTGAAGTTGAGGGCAAAACGGTGCACCTTAATACATCAAACCATCTGTTAATGCTGTAGACCAAGCACATCCCTGATGTTTAGGTTGCTATGTCTACTTTGTTGATTAAAAATATTCATACTCTAGTAACGATGGATGCATCCCGGCGAGAAATCCTAAATGGGGGGTTGTTCGTGCGAGACAACATTGTTGAGCAGGTTGGAACAACCGCTGAGTTGCCTCAAACTGCAGACGATGTGCTAGATCTACAGGGTCGGTATGTCGTCCTTCCTGGTTTGGTCAACACTCACCATCACTTTTATCAGACTCTCACCCGTGCAGTTCCTGCGGCTCAAAATTGCGACTTATTCCACTGGCTGCAAACGCTTTATCCGATTTGGGCAAATCTTACGCCAGAGTCGGTGTTTATCAGTGCTCAGATGGCAGCCGCCGAGTTAATGTTGTCAGGTTGCACAACTGCAAGTGATCATCTGTATATTTTCCCCAATGGCACCACGTTAGATGATGAAATTGAAGCGGTGCAAGCGATCGGGCTGCGGTTTCATGCTAGTCGAGGCAGTATGAGTGTGGGTCAGAGCCAGGGAGGACTGCCCCCCGACACCGTTGTTGAGAAAGAAGCCCATGTGTTGCAAGATAGCCAACGGCTAATTGAGCAATATCATGACAATTCGCGCCATGCCATGCTACGCATCACGCTGGCTCCCTGCTCTCCTTTTTCGGTGTCACCTGATTTAATGCGAGAATCGGCGGCATTAGCGCGATCGCACCCTGGTATTCGTTTACATACGCACCTTGCCGAGAATAAGTCAGATATCGAGTACAGCTTAGCTACCTTTGGCATGACACCCGGTGACTATGCAGAATCAGTAGGTTGGCTAGGCGAGGATGTCTGGCACGCCCACTGTGTGCAGTTAGACGATCGCGCCATTCAAGCCTTTGGCAAGACAGGCACTGGGGTAGCCCATTGTCCCTGTAGTAATATGCGTCTGGCCAGTGGCATGGCTCCCATTCGTCAGATGCTCAGTCACAAAGTCCCAGTGGGGTTAGGGGTGGATGGCTCAGCCTCGAATGACACATCAAACTTGTTGAATGAAGCCCGCACTGCCTTTCTTATGGCACGGGTGCGTGAACTCGAGGCAGCGGCGATGACGGCTCGCGACGTTTTAGAATTGGCGACACTGGGAGGGGCAAAGGTCTTAGGACGAGATGATATTGGCTACCTGGCTCCAGGAATGTCGGCAGATTTTATTGCCATTAACCTCGATCGCCCTGCTCTTGCAGGTGCCCTCCATGATCCCGTGGCTGCCCTGATCTTTTGTCAGGTGAACACGGTAGATTACAGTTTTATCAACGGTCGAAAAGTGGTGGATCAAGGACGACTAACCACGCTTGAACTGGAAACATTAGTGGAAAAACACAACCGATTAGCACATCAACTGATGGGTTAATGTGATGGGTTAATGTTGATTCATTATGGGCTGTATACGACAAACTCACTCACCGTTACACAACCATCGCTTAGTGCAGGAGGAATGCGAATGGTATTTCTAAAGTTATTGGGCTGTGCCCTGGGCAGTGTGGTGATGTATTGGGGTGTCGCGTTACTTTGTTTTACGCCTTGGCTATTAGCGTTTGCCCTGGTCGTCGTGAGCAACCAGATATGGAACAAGATGACAGGCCGCACTGAGGAGTGGAAATGGATTTTAGGGTGTTTTGATGGCATGGGACAGATGATCCAGGTCTTTAAGATTGAGTGGGTCGGCTGTCTGCCAGCCCTATTGATTCAGATCTGGTATGCCGGATATGCGGCTCATTTGGTTCACTCCTCAACGCTAGAAGCCTCAACAGAGTATGCGATCGCGGTTCATATGACCGGGGTTTTAGGTATGGTCATCGCAATAGCCGTTTTTTATTGGCTCTATACTCAAGCTTTTGAACTCAAACTGAGACTCTGGATCTATGGATTAGTTGCGGGAACCGCTTTGAGTGCTTACTGTGTTTTCCTGCAACAACCCCAAACTGCCGTGTGGCTCAGCGAAGGCTGGACACGAGTGTTTATTGTCATGCTCGGTCAACTGTTAGAGTCAATCTTTAGTTCTTGATAAGCCCTATCTCACGGGAGGCGATCGCCCCCTTGCCCCCTAATTCACCAAACTTATCAGGATTAAAACCTGTCTCTCTTGTGTTCCTTGCTCTAGTAAGGTACTCTCAAGCAGCAAATGCCTCTATAGCAACTGTCTTAACAGGTGATACAAGGGGTTGTGGAGCTTTGCCCCCAGCTAAGGGATAAAACCCTTGCACCCCGTTCTGACCCGCTCTTCAGGTGCTATACCACTTTAGATCAGGAAGAATACCGACCTTAGTAGGGCGGTATTTACATCCACTAGGTGGATAAAGGCATGGGCAATACTCCGTTACGATCGGGATATAGTCTGATAGAGACAAAATTAATCAAGCCGAATTTGAGGTAATGGCATGGACGGCAACTTACGCGTCGGCAACTTGTTTGGCATCCCCTTCTTTATTAACCCCTCCTGGTTTCTGGTGCTAGCACTCGTGACCTGGGATTTTGGTCGGGGGTTAGCGGTGCAATTTCCGCAATTGGGGGTAATTGCCTGGGTGTTAGGGTTAGCGACCGCGCTGTTGTTGTTTTCCTCGGTGCTAGCCCATGAGTTGGGGCATAGTCTAGTGGCCATTCGTCAGGGAATTCCGGTGAACTCTATCACGCTGTTTATCTTTGGCGGTTTAGCAAGTCTGGGCGAAGAGTCAAAAACTCCGGGTGCAGCCTTTCAAGTGGCGATCGCGGGGCCATTAGTGAGCTTCTTTTTCTTTGGACTGTTTAATGCGATCGCCTATTTCACCCCGATCTCAGGGCCGATCGCCTCTATTTTAGGAACGCTGGCTTACATCAACCTGGCATTGGGACTGTTCAACTTAATTCCAGGATTGCCGTTAGATGGGGGCAATGTTCTCAAGTCTATCGTCTGGAAGATCACAGGCAAACCTTACAAAGGGGTCGCCTTTGCGAGTGCAGTCGGTCAGGTTTTTGGTTGGCTAGGAATTGGCTTAGGTCTAGCTTCGATCTTGGGCTTTACCAATGTCGGTAGTTTCTGGACGTTGCTCATCGGTTTGTTTTTACTACAAAATGCGGGGCGTTCGGCTCAAACGGCCACAATTCAAGAGCAGTTAAGTGGTTTGACGGCTGCTGATGCGGTCTATCCGGATAGCCCGATCATTGTGGCAACGAGTTCGCTGCGTGAGTTTGTTAATAACCACATCATTGGCAGCGATCGCCAGTGGCAAAAGTTTTTAGTCACCAATGCAGACGGTCAACTGGTGGGTGAAGTCAGAGTCGATGACTTAAAAACCATTCCAACAAACGACTGGTGGGATATTCAAGTGCAAGCGTTGACTCAACCGTTGGAGCAACTGCCCACAGTACCCTCTGACAAACCCCTCTTAGAAGTGATCAATCTGTTGGATGATCAGACCACTCCAGTGCTGGCAGTGTTGAAAGATAATAATGTGCTAGTGGGGTTGATCGAAAAAGCCTCGATCGTTCAACTGTTGCAAAAACGAGCCGGGGTAGAGCAACCGGCATAACCAGTTTGAGATCCTTGAATTCTCGCCGAATCTGGGATTCTCATAGGATTCTCAAATGCTCCCTATTGACCGTTGACGCCCTATTGACCGTTGACGATCGACAACTGACTCGTTTCCTCAAGCTTAATCTCGCACTGAGACTGGTCTTGGGGCTGAACCAAGGGCAGTGTGACCGTAAACATTGCCCCTTGACCCACTCCTTCACTCTCGGCGTGAATGGTGCCATTGTGTAACTTGATGATGTGGTGAACGATCGCCAAACCTAGCCCTAGCCCACTATAAGAACGGGTAGTTGTGCTATCGGCTTGCCGAAAACGATCAAACACATAGGGCAGAAAGTCAGGGTCAATCCCAATGCCCGTGTCTTTCACTTGAATTTGAGCATAATGAACCGGTGAATTGTCGTGGGTCAGTCGTTCCTTGTCATTGAGCAGCAGTTCTTCGCCACTGACAATTGACCATTGACCATTCGTTGAAACCGGATGATCGACGACCGACACACGCACTTCAACCAGGCCATGCTCTGGGGTAAATTTAATCGCGTTTGAGAGCAAATTGCGAATCACCTGTCGTAACCTCTCTGGGTCGCCATTGACGGTCAAGCTAGAACTCAAATCAACGTCATTAGAAGCCAGATGAGCTGTGCCCGCTGGTGTAATGAACTTGAGTTGGACTTGTTGTTCGAGGGCGATCGGTTGAAAGGTTTCGAGAATGCTTTCAAGCAATGGAATCAGATTGATCTGGCATGGATTAAGCCGTAATTTGCCTTGAACAATCAACGACACGTCTAAAATATCTTCGACTAACTTTGCTTGAGATTTAGCATTGCGCTCAATGGTCTCAAGTGCTCGCTCCATCATGGCGGAGTCTAATTCACGGGTCAACAGCAGTTTTGACCACCCCAAAATGGCATTTAAGGGAGTCCGCAATTCGTGCGATAACACCGCTAAAAACTCATCTTTCATGCGGTTAGCCCGTTCTGCTTCTTGACGGGCTACCTGTTCTTGAATAATTTGCAGTCGTGCGGCTTCGGCTTGTTTGCGCTCTGTAATGTCTTCAACGGTGCCAACATGCCCCATTAACTTACCGTTATCTGAAAACAGGGGTGAGGCTCGCAGGGTGATCCACCGAATTGTGCCATCTTTGGTTTGATAGCGATATTCATCAGAGAACTCCGTTTGAGCGTTGGCATGAATGTAGTTCAACCAGTTGTGAACGGCGCGATCGCGATCGTCTGCATATATAAAATCGATCCAACCGTCACCCAAACTTTCTTCAAATGTGAACCCACAAATGCTCTGACAACGAGGATTTGTGTAAAAACAACCCCGTTCTAAATCGGCTAAAAAGATGCCCACTGGAGAACACGTACTCAGCCGACGAAATCGCTCTTCACTTTGCTGTAACTCAGTATTCATGACAGCAAGTTGAGTGGCCTGCCGTTGAATCTCAGCATTCTTTTTATACAGATCGACAAAAACTGAAACTTTAGAGGTCAACACCACCGGATCAATAGGCTTGAGCAAATAATCAACGGCACCCAGTGAATAGCCCTTAAACATCATGATGTCGCTGGTGCTAAAGGCCGTGAGAAAGATGATGGGGGTGTGGCTTGACCGTTGCCGCTGTCGAATCAGAGAGGCCGTTTCAAAACCATTGATTCCAGGCATTTGTACATCCAACAAAACCACAGCAAATTCCTGATTGAGCAGATACTTCAAAGCCTCTGCTCCAGAGTGCGCCATGACCAGATTTCCTAACCCGCTCAAGATGGCTTCTAAGGCCACCAAGTTTTCGGGATGGTCATCCACGAGCAAAATGTTAACGTCTGAGGTCATACACACGAGTTCCTATTGGTATAGCCACACTCGTAGCAGTGACAGTAATTGTTCTTGATCAACGGGTTTGGTGATGTAATCAGACGCTCCGGCATCAATACATTTCTCACGATCGCCCTTCATGGCTTTTGCAGTTAGTGCAATCATAGGCAGAGATTTAAACTGGCTAATCTGTCGAATGGCATACATCGTTTCATAGCCGTCCATTTCTGGCATCATCACGTCCATGAGAACAATGTGAATGTCAGGTGTGGTTTGCAAGACGTTGATGCCATCGCGTCCGTTTTCGGCATAGAGCACCTCCATTTGATATCGCTCTAACAAACTGGTCAGAGCAAAGATATTGCGAACATCGTCATCTACAATCAAGATCTTTTTGTCAGCTAAAACTGGATCACGTTGTCGCAGTCGCTCTAACATTTGTTGTTGCTCATTGGGCAAGTTGGACTGCACCCGATGTAAAAATAGAGACGTTTCGTCGAGCAGGTGCTCAGGCGATCGCGCACTTTTAACCACCAGCGATGTGGAAACTTTTTGAAGTTCTGATTCTTGTTGCGAGGTCAGATCTTGCCCGGTGTAAACAATGATGGGAATCTGCCGCAACTCAGGATCTTGTTGAATCCGTTGAATCAGATCCACGCCGCTCATATCGGGCAATGTCAGGTCGAGCACCAGACAATCAAAGTTTCCAGTTTGCAGATGCTCTAGTGCGGTTGCCCCCGTGCTAACGGTCGTTGTGCTGACATCACTGTTGCCAATCAAATTGACGATACCCTGTCGTTGCAGTTCGTCATCCTCGACCACAAGCAGGTTTTTGACGGCTCGCTCAGCATATTGTTTGATGTCACTCAGAGCTTTGGATAAGGCTTCGGCATCAATTGGTTTCTGCAAATAAGCGATCGCCCCTTGATGCAAACTGCGTTGTCGCACTTCTTCGACCGACATAATGTGAACGGGGATGTGTCGGGTTTCAGGATTGTGTTTGAGGCGATCGAGCACGGTCCATCCATCCATAATTGGTAGACGAATGTCTAAGGTGATGGCGGTAGGTTTATATTCCTGTGCCAGGGCTAAACCGACATCACTGCGAATGGCGACCAATCCCTTAAACCCTTGCTGACGCGCCATGTCGAGTAATAGTCGGGCAAATGGAACGTCATCTTCAATAATCAACAGAGTGCGATCGCCCGTTTGAATAGTTTCGCGATCGTCCTCGACTTCGGGTGATGTGGTTAGAGATTGAGGCAAAAAGAGGGAGTGGGAGGATGGCATAAACAAATCCATCTCACCTTGACTGCGATAGCGGTGTTCATCTCTGAGACTGACTTCAGAGCCAGAGCCATTTGTTACAAGGGGCACATAGGTCAACGGCAGATAGAGGGTAAAGGTACTGCCTTGGCCTAGCTCGCTATGCAGGGTGATTTCACCTCCCAACAACCGAGCAATTTCTCGGCTAATGGATAGCCCCAATCCAGTGCCGCCATATTTACGAGATGTGGTGCCATCGGCTTGTTGGAAGGCTTCAAAAATAATTTTTTGCTTATCTGAGGGAATGCCAATACCCGTATCAATCACCGTAAAAGCAATGACCGTTGCAGCTTGGTTTAACGTGTTATTTTCAGAACTCCATCCTTCGATCGCGGTTGTTATATCTAATCGAACTTGTCCCTGTTCAGTAAATTTGAACGCATTGGCTAACAGGTTTTTGAGAACTTGTTGCAGTCGTTTTGAGTCAGTGTAAATGGCACGCGGCAAGGTCTCATCTAACTGCACCACAAAATCGAGTTTACGATCTTGAGCGACTTGTTGGAAGGTGCGTTCCATGTGTTGTCGCAATGTGCTAAACAGCGTCTGATCAATCTGGACTGACATGGTTCCAGACTCGATCTTGGCAAGATCCAAAATATCGTTAATCAGTCCTAACAGATCGTTACCAGAGGAGTAGATCGTGCGAGCATACTCCACCTGTTTGTCGGTCAAGTTGGTTTCAGGGTTATCAGACAATAACCGTGCCAAGATCAACAAACTATTGAGCGGCGTTCGCAACTCGTGCGACATGTTAGCCAGAAACTCAGACTTGTATTTGGAGGTCAGAGAGAGCTGCTCGGCTTTTTCTTCGAGCGATCGCTTGGCTTGTTCGATCTCTCGGTTCTTGCGCTCTACTTCGCGGTTTTGCAGTGCCAACAGTTCGGCTTTTTCTTCCAACTCTTCGTTGGTTTGTTGCAACTGTTCTTGCTGATTTTTCAACAGTTCTTCAGACGCCTTCAAGGATTGGGCTTGTTGCTCTAATCGCTTGTTGGTTTCCGTTAACTCTTTTTGTTGTGTTTGCAGTTCCTCTGCGAGAGATTGCGATTGCTTCAGCAGTTCCTCCGTTCTCATACTGGCGGCGATCGTGTTTAAGACGATCGCGATACTTTCTGTCAACTGATCAAAGAAGGTCAGGTGAATTTCGCTAAAGCGTCGGAAGGACGCTAGTTCAATGACGGCTGTTACCTGTCCCTCAAATAGCACTGGCAAAACGACCACATTCAAGGGCGTTGCTTCTCCTAAGCCAGAAGCAATCTTGATGTAGTCATTCGGCACTTCTGTTAATAAGATCCGCTCTTTCTCTAATGCACACTGACCCACAATGCCTTCACCCAAATGGAAGCGGTTTGCCAAGTGCTTGCGTTCGCGGTAGGCATAGGTGCTAAGCAACTTTAGATAAGACGGATGCATTTCGGTGGTTTCCATCAGGTAAAACACCCCATGTTGGGCTGACACCAATGGAGCCAACTCGGACAAGATCAACTTCGACACTGTCTCCAGGTCGCGTTGCCCCTGCAACATGCGGGTAAACTTCGCCAGGTTGGTCTTGAGCCAGTCTTGTTCGGTGTTCTTTTGGGTGGTTTCGCGCAAGTTGGCAATCATCTGGTTGATGTTGTCCTTCAAGACGGCTACCTCGCCCTGGGCTTCGACGGAAATCGATCGCGTCAGGTCGCCCTTTGTCACCGCCGTTGCCACCTCAGCAATGGTTCTTAGCTGAGTCGTGAGTGTTGCCGCCAGTTCGTTGACGTTGTCGGTCAAGTCACGCCACGTTCCCGATGCGCCCGGCACTTTCGCCTGACCACCCAGTTTTCCTTCGATTCCTACCTCACGGGCGACCGTGGTTACCTGGTCAGCAAAGGTTGCCAGTGTGTCGATCATCTCGTTGATGGTTTCCGCCAGGGTCTCAATTTCACCCTTGGCCTCCAACATCAACTTGCGTTTCAGGTCGCCGTTTGCCACAGCGGTCACAACCTTCGCGATGCCTCGTACCTGGGCGGTCAAGTTACCGGCCATCGAGTTCACCGAGTCGGTCAGGTCTTTCCAGGTTCCGGCGACCCCCTTGACATTGGCTTGCCCACCGAGAATGCCTTCTGTTCCTACTTCTCGCGCTACCCGTGTCACCTCAGAGGCAAAGGAGTTGAGCTGATCCACCATGACGTTGATGGTATTCTTCAGTTCAAGAATTTCGCCCTTAACGTCTACTGTGATTTGTTTCGAGAGGTCGCCATTGGCTACCGCCTTGGTCACTTCGGCAATGTTTCGCACCTGAGCGGTCAAGTTACCGGCCATCGAGTTCACGTTGTCGGTGAGGTCTTTCCAAATGCCCGCAACCCCCCGCACATAGGCTTGTGCCCCCAGTTTTCCTTCCGTTCCTACTTCGCGGGCCACCCGCGTCACCTCAGAGGCAAAGGCACTGAGCTGATCCACCATCGTATTGATCGTGTTTTTCAGTTCAAGGATCTCGCCTTTAACATCCACCGTAATCTTTTTGGAGAGGTCGCCGTTGGCTACCGCTGTCGTCACTTCAGCAATGTTCCGTACCTGGGCGGTGAGGGAGCCTGCCATCGAGTTCACCGAGTCGGTCAAGTCTTTCCAGGTGCCAGCCACCCCCCGCACCTCAGCTTGCACCCCCAGTTTTCCTTCCGTTCCCACTTCTCGCGCTACCCGCGTCACCTCAGAAGCAAAGGAGTTGAGCTGATCCACCATCGTGTTGATCGTGTTCTTCAATTCCAAAATCTCGCCTTTGACGTCTACCGTAATCTTCTTGGAGAGGTCGCCATTTGCTACTGCCGTGGTAACTGCCGCAATGTTCCGCACTTGCGCGGTCAACGACCCTGCCATGAAGTTCACCGAGTCCGTCAGGTCTTTCCAGGTGCCAGCCACCCCCCGTACATCGGCTTGTACCCCCAGTTTTCCTTCAGAGCCTACTTCTCGTGCCACCCGTGTTACCTCAGAGGCAAAGGCACTGAGCTGATCCACCATTGTGTTGATCGTGTTTTTCAGTTCAAGAATCTCGCCTTTGACCTGTACCGTAATTTTCTTAGACAGATCCCCGTTGGCGATCGCCGTTGATACCTCGGCAATATTCCGCACCTGGGCGGTCAAGTTACCGGCCATCGAGTTCACATTGTCGGTCAGGTCTTTCCAGGTTCCGGCAACGCCCCGTACCTCCGCTTGTACCCCCAGTTTTCCTTCCGTTCCCACCTCACGGGCAACCCGCGTTACCTCAGAGGCAAAGGAACTGAGTTGATCCACCATCGTGTTGATCGTGTTTTTCAGTTCGAGAATCTCGCCTTTGACATCCACCGTAATCTTCTTAGACAAGTCGCCGTTTGCCACCGCCGTGGTTACTTCCGCGATGTTTCGCACCTGCCCCGTCAGGTTACCCGCCATTGAGTTCACCGAATCCGTCAAGTCTTTCCAGGTGCCAGCCACTCCACGCACCTCAGCCTGTACCCCCAGTTTTCCTTCCGTTCCCACCTCACGAGCGACCCGCGTCACCTCAGAGGCAAAGGAGTTGAGCTGATCCACCATGATGTTGATGGTATTTTTTAGCTCTAAAATCTCGCCTTTTACATCCACCGTGATCTTCTTAGACAGGTCGCCATTTGCCACCGCTGTCGTCACTTCCGCGATGTTCCGTACTTGCGCCGTTAAGGAACCCGCCATGAAGTTCACTGAGTCGGTCAAGTCTTTCCAGGTTCCGGCAACCCCCGGCACTTGCGCCTGTCCCCCTAGTTTTCCTTCTGCGCCCACCTCACGAGCAACCCGCGTCACCTCGGAGGCAAAGGAGTTGAGCTGATCCACCATGATGTTGATGGTGTTTTTCAACTCCAGGATTTCGCCTTTGACATCGACGGTGATTTTCTTCGAGAGGTCGCCATTGGCGATCGCGGTGGCAACTTCGGCAATGTTCCGTACCTGAGCGGTGAGGTTGCCTGCCATTGAGTTTACGTTGTCGGTCAAGTCTTTCCAGGTTCCAGCGACTCCAGGCACGACCGCTTGTACACCGAGTTTTCCTTCGGTTC
>JANRJA010000242.1:0-79699 GCA_033764315.1 Oculatellaceae cyanobacterium bins.114 | reverse complement strand
GCGGACGATCTCAAAGGATTACGGCTGTTGATAGTAGATGACAATGCAACTAATCGTAAAGTGATTCGTCATCAAGCCTTGTACTGGGAAATGCAGGTTGATGAGGCAGAAAGTGGGGCGATCGCCCTTCAACAACTGCGTCATCAAGTAGAGCAAAATCGTCCCTATGACCTCGCCATTCTAGACATGCAGATGCCGGATATGGATGGCAAAACCCTGGGGTGTCAAATCAAGGCCGATCCCCGGCTCAAGCAGACTCAATTAGTCATGCTAACGTCGTTGCACCAACAGGGAACGGCGGCTAACCTACTAGATTTGGGGTTTGCAGCATGCCTGCTAAAACCCGTCAGACAATCTAGACTCTTGAATTGTTTACTGACGGTGACTCGTGCTGGATCTAACAAACCACCTCTGACGGATGGTTTGATGCAATCTCAGGCTGAGCCTTCTCAGTTAATCTCACCAGAGCAAGCATCCCGACTCAAGATCTTGCTGGCAGAAGATAGTCTTGTGAATCAAAAGGTTGCCCTCAATCAACTTAAGCAGTTAGGGTGCACAGCCGATGTGGCAGCCAATGGGCAGGAAGTGCTCGACCTGTTAACAAAAATTCGTTACGACATTGTTCTTATGGATTGTCAAATGCCCATTCTAGATGGGTATGGCACCACTCAAGAAATTCGGCGTCTAGAACGAAATGGGTTGCATCCCCCGATCATTATTGCGATGACTGCCAATGCTATGAAAGACGATCGCGATCGCTGTATGAACGTTGGGATGGATGATTACCTCAGTAAACCGGTTCGTCAAAAAGAACTGGCAGCCAAATTAGCCTATTGGAGTCAACAACTCATGACAACCGAAAATTCATTAGACAACTCTGTATTCAGTTTCAGCCGCACGTCAGACTCTATGGACATGACCTTACATAATCTGATCGATTGGGATTATTTGCACGAGTTGTCAGATGGCAATGAAGCGTTTGAGCAAGAGCTGTTGCAAACCCTGATTGAGTCTTTGCCTCCTCACCTGGAAACCCTACATAATTACATCGCTGCACAGGATTTTTTAGCCATTGAGCGAGAAGCCCACTATATTAAAGGCTCGACTACCAGTATTGGGGCAAAATCGCTGCAAGCCCTTGTAGAACAACTTGAGCTGCAAGCGCGACGACAACAGTTTGAAAATTTGGCTTATCTTTTTTCTAGGATTGAACAAGGGTTTAAACAGATTGAAACCCTTGTCAAATCAAAGCAGTATTTTTCTGAGGTGGCTGAATAAAAGTAGGGTCTCCCTGTTTAATCCTCCTTTTTAATGCCAGTTTTAATACCAATGAGATAAACAGCAATTCACAGACGACCTGTAACCTGTGGCAGAGGATATTGGATAATGAAAGGGTTTTAAGATCTGACACACTGTTATGCGAACTCACTATTGCGGTCAACTCCGACCTGAACATATTGGAGAGACGGTCACGCTCTATGGATGGGTTGATCGTCGCCGCGATCATGGAGGGGTCATTTTTTTGGATTTGCGCGATCGCAGCGGTATTGCTCAAATCGTTAGCGATCCTGAACGCACTCCAGACTCTTATCAAACGGCGGGAGAGTTGCGAAATGAATATGTGGTTAAAATCACAGGTCGGGTTACCCATCGACCTGAAGAATCCTCCAATCCGCGTCTGGCAACTGGCGAGGTAGAAGTATACGCCGACCAAATAGAGCTGTTAAATGCCGTTCGTAAGCCGTTGCCATTTCAGGTTTCAGCCGCTGAGACTGAGTCTGTGCGAGAAGATTTGCGTCTTAGATATCGCTATCTCGATTTGCGGCGAGAGCGCATGAGCCGTAACCTGCAACTGCGCCACGAAGTGATCAAGACAATGCGCCGCTTTTTAGAGGATGAGGGCGAGTTTATTGAAATTGAGACTCCCATGCTGACTCGTTCGACGCCTGAAGGTGCACGCGATTATCTGGTGCCCAGTCGAGTTAACCCTGGTGAGTTTTATGCACTGCCCCAATCTCCTCAGTTATTTAAGCAGATTTTGATGGTGGCAGGGTTTGATCGCTACTATCAACTGGCTCGGTGTTTCCGAGATGAAGACTTGCGGGCAGACCGTCAACCTGAGTTTACTCAGCTTGACCTGGAGATGAGCTTTATGACGCAGGATGAGTTGATTGACCTGAATGAAAGGTTGGTCTGTTACCTGTTCAAAAACGTCAAAGGGATTGAAATTCCTCGTCCCTTTCCTCGGCTATCCTATGCTGAAGTGATGGATCGCTATGGCAGCGATAAGCCAGATACACGCTTTGGGTTGGAATTAGTCGATGTGTCTGACCTGATGAAAGACTCTGGATTTAAGGTCTTTTCGGGGGCGATCGCAGCAGGCGGTATTGTCAAGATTTTGCCGATCCCAGGTGGCAATGACGCTATCTCAAATGTTCGCATTAAGCCAGGTGGTGACTTATTTAAAGAAGCAACGGAGGCGGGTGCCAAAGGACTGGCCTATATCCGAGTGCGAGAGGATGGTGAAATCGATACCATTGGTGCGATTAAAGACAACCTGACCGACGCCCAAAAGCAAGAATTGTTGGTGCGAACGGGTGCTCAACCTGGACATCTGCTGTTGTTTGGTGCAGGTGATACCGCAACCGTTAACAAGACCCTCGATCGCTTACGTCAGGTGCTAGGACGAGAGTTGGGGTTAATTAACTCTGATCAGATTAATTTATTGTGGGTTATCGACTTTCCCATGTTTGAGTGGAATGCCGATGAGAACCGACTTGAACCGCTGCATCACCCCTTTACATCTCCTCGCCCAGAAGATTTAAGTGATATCAAAACGGCTCGTGCTCTTGCCCATGATCTTGTATTTAACGGATTTGAAGTGGCAGGTGGCAGTATGCGAATTTATCAACCCGAACTACAACAGCAGGTATTTGATTTGATTGGGTTGACTCCTGAAGAAGCCCGTAACAAATTTGGCTTTTTGCTAGAGGCGTTTGAATATGGCACTCCCCCTCATGGTGGGATCGCTTATGGGTTAGATCGGTGGGTAATGTTGTTGGCAGGGGAAGAATCGATTCGAGATGCGATCGCCTTCCCCAAAACTCAACAAGCTCGGTGTTTGATGACCAATGCGCCCTCTAGTGTAGATGATAAGCAACTCAAAGAATTGCATATTGCTACGGTTGCAAAACCCAAACCATAGCTCTTATCGGCGTTGCTGAATACAGGGATAGCAACTGAAGAGTGGGTGAGGGCTGCATCCTGTCTTCACCCCTTGTATCCCTCACCCCTTGTATCAACCGTCTTAACAGTTGCTATACCAACCATTCTGCCTTCCTATTTAAGCTTGAGCAGTCCTGCTTGAGCAGTTGTGTCTTTAGTCTCAAGGCACTATCTTGATTTGGCTATTTGGGTAACAATGATGTGAGCCAGTCTAAGGTAATTTTTGAGTCAAGACCTGTTGAACTTAACGTTGGATCAGTTACTCTTTAACGTATAGTCAATCGTCTTGCGTCCTGATTTTGGCTTCTCTTCAGATATCAGGGATGTTTTAGAGAAGCGATCGTTCTGCATCTTCAACCTGTGTTTTCAACGACTGGCTTTTCCAGGGTTGCCCGGATTTTTGTAAACCATATCTGTATGGATTAGGTAACTTCATGCCTAATTTAAATGGGTTGTGAAAGTCCCTACAAATTTCACAGTATGACGTCAACTCAAAATTAAACCTGCAATGTTTTAGGTGCTTTAGTCATGGTTTTATGAGAGTTTGATCTTGAGTGACACGGGTTTAGGGTTCTTAGCCTCCCATTAGAATGGCTTTCAAGCAAAAATTTGCGTCTAAGTCTAGGGCTTTTGTTGATTAACGATGTCCAGAAGAGATTAATTTTAAGGAAAAATTTTTGAGTGGCAACACCTCTAACAAATCTCAATCTTCTGCAAACACGAGTGATGTTTTAACATCAGAAATGTTCATTAAAAGCAGTAATTTAGACATACTCTATGAGCAATCTAAAGAGGTGAATTCTTGCTTTGCCCAAGCGAAAGACAATTTTGTTAGTAGAGCTGATAATGAAATCCGTCTCATGCTTCAAAGAGCGATTCTTGCTTTAAAGGGATTAGATAATTCTGCAATGGATTTCAATAGTGATGATTGGTCTCTAGATCCAGTTGAATTGGCGACTAGAAAATCGCCTAATGATGCTTTTTATCTCTATCACATTACTGAGTTACAACGTTTTTATTTACTCGAAGAGTATGCGCATGCATTAGAAATAGCAGAAGTTCTAAAGGAGACTGTCCAATCACTTTCAAATATCTTAGAACTAGCAGAATATTATTTCTATTATTCGTTGAGTTTGGCTGCTCTTTATTTAGAAGCGACAGAAGAGATAAGGAAAGAATATCAAGTTAATTTATCACGAAATCTAAACTATTTTAAGCAGTTATCAGATGATCAGGTGGAGGGTTGTTATCATAAGTATTTGCTAATTTCTGCTGAGATGAATCGCTTCTCAGGAAATGCATTGGAGTCGATGGAATTGTATGACCAGGCGATCGCCTCTGCCCAAGATGATGGATTTGTGAAAGACCAAGCTCTCGCTAATGAATTAGCGGCTAAGTTTTATTTGAGTCTAGGGAGAACTAAAGTTGCTAAGACTTACATGGCTGATGCTTACTCTACCTATTCGCAGTGGGGAGCAACGGCTAAAGTCGATCAATTAGAACAAAAATATGCTGATCTGATTGCTCAATTCACAACAGAATCAAAAAACTCTCAGCATTTAGAGAAATTACTACAAAACCAAATTGAACTAACACAAGCCTATAGTCGATTTGTGCCAAAAGAATTTCTCCAGTTTTTAGGAAAAACTAGCATTGTAGACGTTGAATTGGGAGATCAAATTCAACTAGAAATGTCAGTTTTGTTTGCCGATATCTGTGACTTTACAACACTATCAGAGCAGATGACTCCTAAGGAGAATTTTAAGTTTATTAACTCCTATTTCAGTCACATGGAGTCGGCTATTACTGAGAATAATGGCTTTATTGATAAATATATTGGTGACTCCATTATGGCGTTATTTAATGGAGAGGTGAATGATGCAGTCAATGCGGCGATCGCAATGGTTCAAAGACTGACAGAATACAATCAAGATCGGGTCAGTTTTGGTCAACCTCAAATCAAAATTGGTATTGGCATTAATACAGGCTCACTCATGTTAGGGACGGTAGGCGGGGCTAATCGAATGGATAGCACCGTCATCAGTGATGCCGTTAATTTGTCAGCTCGCATTGAAAAATTGACTCGTGAATATGAAGTGACATTGTTGATTAGTCAACAGACTCTGACCCGATTACATAATCCTGAACAGTACTCTATTCGCATGATTGATCAGGTCAAGGTCAAAGGCAAACTAGAACCAGTTACTGTTTATGAAGTGTTTGACGCAGACCCTCCTGAATTGCGGGATGGCAAACTGTTAACAGCAAAACTTTTAACGGAAGCACTGTCACTCTTTAATGAAAGACGATATCGGGATGCCACCCGTTTGTTGGAGACTTGCTTAGACCAGAACCCCCACGACAAAGTGGCTCGAATTTATTTAGAGCGTTGTCTTAAATCAGGCTTGCATCTGATGCAAGAGTTGTAAAATAGATTTCGACGCGATCGCCTACTTGAAGGTGTAGTTGGGCGGCGGCGTTACCTCGATTGATAGCAATTTCCACCCAATTATGACTGCCAATCAGTGCTAACGAATGCCCCGGCTCAACATCGGTATAGGTCTGATGACTGGGAATTGTTTGCGAGTGGATGCGGAGAAACCAGGGCTGATTTTGGAGGCAGTTTGCAGAGATATTAGTGACTGAATTGCCAAAGTGATCCACGTATTGGATAGAGCCTTGGAACCCAAAGGACGTTTTTGTGGCAGGGGCAATGGGTAAATAAACCAGAGTCGCGGGATCAATGGGGCTTCCTAAGTTTTTTAGGGGAATGCCACTTGCCAGATGAGCACCAACGGGTGCAAAGATATCGCGACCCTGAAAAGTTGCACTGGGTGATGCAGTGCGCCAGTAGTCAGTATTGCTTAACTCGATTGCGGCGATCGCCGGAAAATGATCGAGAACTCCGCTGAAAATGCCGTTGTCAGGCCCCACCAAGAAACCATTAGCTAATTGAATGGCGATCGCTCGACGCTGGCTTCCTACTCCTGGATCAACCACTGCAACATGAACGGTGGGAACCGGGAAATAGGGGTAAGCATTCATTAAATTAAACCGAGCAGCGGCCAAATTTTGAGGAGGAATGTGATGGGTTAAATCAATCACAGTGAGTTGAGGGTTAACGTGAGCGATCGCCCCTTTCATGACTCCTACATAGACATCGCGATCGCCAAAATCAGTCAGAAGAGTTAGAACATAATGGGCTGGCATCATAACTCGTGATCATTTCTCTATAGTGCGATTCTAAATAATGTGATGAAAGGGCTTGCTCTTTTTAGAACAGCTATAAAATGATTTATAAAAATTTGGATGAACAGGGTGTTGTTCTTGATGGATTAAGTGTTTTGATGGAAAAGGTTGATAGGGCACCATACGATTAGGTTGAACAAGTCGATCGAACAAGCCAAGTGATCAAACTCAACCATCAAACCAACACTATGGGTCACTCATGACAATCAGCATGGTAATGAATAGCCTTGATGGTGTTGGTTAATAACTCAAAAATGACTTGAAGGACGATGGGATGACCATAAAATCATCTGGGTGGCTCTAAATTGTGTGTATTGTCAACCAGTATCAGTTATGATATGTGGATTCCGTAGTCTCCTGAGATCATTTGTACGGATCTGGATTATTCTATAGCTATCTTTTTTGTGGGGGGGACTGGTTATGCGTCACGTTTCATTGTTTGCAACAGCAGGACTACTAGCCCTATGGATCGGGGGATGTGGCGGTGCTCCGACCGACCCGTCTGTTGGGCAACCTCCAAGTGCGGTTCCGATTCCTGCCAGTCCTGTTCCGGGGGCACAACCTCCAGCCGCCCAAGCACCAGGGGCGCAACCTTTTGGGCAACCCACAACAGCCGCGTCACCTAATTCGCCAACCGGAACCCTTCCTCCAGATCTGATCAGCTCTACTGATCCTGATCAGCGTCTCCGCGGAATTCAACGCAATCGTCCTGACCCTTTTGCACTGTTGCCTACCACCCCTGTCGTTGAGCGGACGGCTACAACGAATGAGCAATCACCTGTGGCTCCTCCAGCACCGCTTGCCCCAGGTAGCAACTCTAGTTCTAATGGTGGTTCCCTTCCTCCTTCTTCACTAGAGCCTGCTGAGATAGTTCCCCCTCCTCCTCAAGCTGACTTGGCACGAGCCGTGCAGGTGACAGGAGTAGTGCAGATTGGCAATACGGTACACGCCATCGTCCAAGCCCCGAATGAGCCAACCAGTCGCTATGTCAGAGCAGGACAGTATCTGTCAAATGGACAGATTTTAGTGAAGCGAATCGACATGAATCAGGCTGAGCCTGTAGTGGTTTTTGAGGAAAACGGAATTGAAGTGGTGACATCCGTTGGGTCAGGGGGCGCGCCTTCTGCTCCTGGTGTGCCAGCGGCGGCGGCGATCGCCTCATCTCGCCAGTAAATAATTCTGCCAATCAATACTGCCAATTAATAATTCTGCCAGTAGGCCCTGTTTGAACGGAGTCTGCTGGCTTTAGTTATTGGCTAAATATTGGCTTTGAATAATTGTGACAAAGTAAGCACAACTCTAGAGCTTCGCTAGAGTTGAAAGATGCAACGATTGCTGGAATGTTTGCGATGCAGTTGAGCGTCATTCTAGTGAGTCTTTGCTATCTAACCTCTAGTGTTGTCATAGGAGTGGTGTCATGGTTTATTCTGCCAACTCCCCATCCAGTTCATTACCCTTCGACTTTTCACCCCATCTTGCTCAAGATACAGAGCTGCTTCAGCAACTTAGCTTTGTGCCTGGCTTAAAAGAGCTGTTAATGCTGCGCCAGGTACACGCGTTAGAGCACGCCACGGTTTGGATGTTGGATGAATCGTCTTCAGCTCAAACAGCAGCTGCCAGTGGGTTAATGGGTGGAATGTCTACCGATCAGGGATTTTATCTGTATGGCGCAGTTGATGTGACAGAGCTACATCGGGCGGCTCACCTTGCCTTGAAGCGGTTGACTCAAGGGGAGTGGGATTTAGCGGTGCACCCGCGTTGTGGAACGAACTTGTCAGTGGGCATGTTGTTGACTGCTGGATTGGCAGTTGGCATTACCTGGCTGATTCCTAAAGGTCCGATTGAGCAGTTGGCAGGTTTAGGGATTGCGGCGATCGCGGGTGCTCAATTGGCTCCTGACTTAGGGGCGATAGTGCAACAATATGTTACGACTTCGATCCCGTTTAATTTGGCAATTGAGGAAATTAGCAGTAGTCGCGATCGCTGGGGTCGTCCAGTCCACTTTGTTCAGGTGCGTTGGGTTGAGCTTCTCAGCAAGTAACCAAGATAGTCACAACTAGCAATAAAACTTAAAGCTGAAGATAAATAAATTGTCCAGCTTGAGTAGTACTCTGAAAGACAACATACCGTTATGAGTTCAAGCTTAATAACCCGAAAGGAAAACACTCATGGTTCAACGCGGTTCTAAGGTTCGGATTCTCCGCAAAGAGTCCTACTGGTTTAAAGACACGGGCACTGTCGCTTCTATCGACCAAAGTGGCATCAAGTACCCCGTTATTGTTCGTTTTGACAAAGTTAATTACGCAGGCGTTAATACCAACAATTTTGCACTCGCTGAAGTGGAAGAGGTTGGCGCACCTGTCGCCAAGAAAACCCCTTCTGGTGGGAAGCAAACTACAATTGACCCTATGACTCGTAGAACTGGTCAGGGAGCCATCAAGCAAGACACTAGACCTGGTGCTGAAGCAGAAGCACCCGGTGTAGACTCTACTGCGAAAGAAGGTTCACCTAACCAGGGAACTGAGTCTCGCTAAGGTTCGTTATTGTGTTGTAAGTTGTGCCCGAATTACCTGAGGTTGAAACTGTTAGACGAGGTTTAAACCAAGTCACCCTCGGTCAAAGCATTATGGGTGGGGATGTGTTGCTCGATCGCACCATCGCCCACCCACTTTCTTTAGAGGCGTTTCTAGAAGGAATCAGGGGAACAGCGATCGCCCAATGGCATCGACGAGGCAAATATCTGCTAGCAGAGTTGGTGTCTGTCGAAACAGCCGTGAAGGTGATGCCACTGGCTGACGGAATTAACTCTCTAAATCGCCCAACCTTCGGGAATTTTGAGATTCACAAACCCCCTAATCGTGCGTTGCCGGGGGGCGACGATCAAACCTCAACTGACCTCGATCTTGCGTCAACCCATTCTTCTGGTGGCTGGTTGGGGGTTCATCTGCGCATGACTGGGCAGTTATTGTGGGTGCCCCAAGCCTCACCAGTACAAAAACATTGCAGGGTTCGGTTATTTTTTGAAGATGCTCAAGAATTGCGCTTTGTGGATCAGCGCACCTTTGGGCAAGTGTGGTGGGTGCCGCCAACGTTGGCCCCTAACCAGGTCATGTTGGGGCTGAGTCGATTGGGACCAGAACCTCTGTCCGCCGCTTTTTCAGTGGACTATCTGGCGCAACAACTACGGGGACGCGATCGCCCCATCAAAAACGCTCTGCTCGATCAGGCTATTGTGGCAGGCATTGGCAATATCTATGCTGATGAAGCTCTGTTTTTGAGCCAGATTCAACCCAAGACGCTTTGTGCCAAACTAAAACCCCGTCATATCAAACGACTTCATGCTGCCATTGTGCAGGTTTTGCAAACGGCGATCGAGGCACGGGGAACCACCTTTAGTGACTTTCGAGATGTCAAGGGCATTAACGGCAACTATGGGCAGGTGGCGTGGGTCTATGACCGCGAGGGAGAACCCTGTCGGGTGTGTATGACTCCCATTACCCGCATCAAGTTAGCGGGGCGATCGGCGCATTTTTGTACACGCTGTCAGACCCAGGGGCGGTAGAGGGGGGTGCATCAAAATCAGGACACAAAAAAGCAGGACGGTTGGCAGGAGGTTTCACGAGCACCAAGGGTTGAGGTTGACCATTTACACTTAGCGTAAATTGGTAATAATTCCAGGCTCCTGCTATTTTTTCTGCTTCTACATAGGCTGTGCCGCTGGTTCTAGAGCCGTTGACGCTAAAGCGGATGCAGGTTGTGCCCGTGGTTGGGGTTTCGTTGCTGGTAGACCGGCTAATCCACCCTGGGGATATGGGTTCACCTAAGGCAGCGATCGCGACTGGATCGGTTTTGAGGCGTTCAGCCGCAATTTGATAGGTTTGGTAAGGGCCGCTCGATTTGACTAACCCCGCAAACAGCGTAGTAATGCCGCCAATGCCAAACAGCACTATTCCCACGACTAAACTAAGGCATCCACAGCCACACCCTAAGGGAATTAGCCAAAGTTTGTCGGATCGGGGTGATGGTTGAGAATCGGTTGTCATGGGTTGCTCCAAGGGAAAACGCGATCAATCACAATGACACATATAGCAGTCCTAAATTATTTGTGATATTGGTAGGTTGTGAGTGGCGCACCCCTCGGGGGTGCGCCTCTCACAACCCATTTGGGATTGCTATAGATGACAGGATGGTTTTAATAAACCCTACCCAGAAGTTAAAGAAAAGCTACTACTCTCTACAAGGCGAGGATGAAAAAAAGTATCGTTTTGAAAGGGTAAATACAGCGATATATTCCCCTTCCCTACAGGTAAACAAAGCACCATGTCAGAATCCACGATTGAATCTATTCTTCAGGAAAACCGTTTGTTTCACCCCCCCTCCGCTTTTTCGCAACAGGCGCGGATTAAAAGTTTGGAAGAGTATGAACAATTGTATGAACGAGCCAAGGCCGATCCTCAAAAATTTTGGGCAGATCTAGCCACTCAAGAGTTGCACTGGTTTGAAAAATGGCACACCGTGCTGGATTGGCAACCTCCCTTTGCCAAGTGGTTTGATGGCGGCAAAATTAATATTTCTTATAACTGTTTGGATCGACACCTGACGACCTGGCGTCGCAACAAAGCTGCATTGATTTGGGAAGGTGAACCGGGTGACTCGCGTACCCTGACCTATGCTCAATTGCATCGAGAAGTCTGTCAGTTTGCCAATGTGTTAAAGCAACTGGGGGTTCAAAAAGGCGATGTCGTGGGAATTTATATGCCTATGATTCCTGAAGCGGCGATCGCCATGTTGGCGTGTGCTCGTATTGGTGCTCCCCATACCGTTGTGTTTGGTGGTTTTAGCGCAGAAGCATTGCGCGATCGCTTGATCGACGGCAAAGCCAAACTGGTGATTACAGCCGATGGGGGTTGGCGCAAAGATGTGATTGTTCCGCTTAAAGATCAGGTCGATAAAGCCCTGGCAGAGGGAGCTGTTCCCACCGTTGAAAACGTGTTGGTGGTCAAGCGTACCGCTCAAACGCTTCACATGGAGCCGGGACGCGATCATTGGTGGCATGACCTGCAAAAGGGTGTTTCTGGAGATTGTCCAGCAGAGCCAATGGACAGCGAAGATATGCTGTTCATTCTCTATACCTCTGGCAGTACTGGCAAACCCAAAGGAGTGGTTCATACGACAGGTGGTTATAACCTCTATACCCACATGACCACCAAGTGGATCTTTGACATTCAAGACAACGATGTCTATTGGTGTACGGCAGACGTGGGTTGGATCACGGGACACAGCTATATTGTCTATGGTCCTCTATCTAACGGAGCTACCACGCTGATGTATGAGGGGGCACCTCGTCCCTCTAACCCGGGTTGTTTTTGGGATGTGATCGAAAAGCACGGGGTCAATATTTTTTACACAGCACCAACCGCCATCCGGGCGTTTATCAAGATGGGCGAACATTTGCCAAATGCTCGTGATCTCTCGTCGTTACGGCTTTTGGGCACAGTGGGAGAACCGATCAACCCCGAAGCTTGGATGTGGTATTACCGTGTGATTGGTGGCGATCGCTGCCCAATTGTCGATACCTGGTGGCAAACCGAGACAGGTGGCATCATGATTACGCCCCTTCCGGGTGCGATTCCGACCAAGCCAGGATCGGCCACTCGCCCCTTCCCAGGGATTGTGGCAGAGGTGGTTGATCTGGATGGCAATTCGGTGCCTGCGGATGAGGGTGGATATTTGGCGGTTAAATATCCCTGGCCCGGTATGATGCGGACGGTGTTTGGTGATCCCGATCGCTTCCGTCGGACTTACTGGGAGCATATTCCCCCACGCGATGGGCAATATCTGTACTTTGCTGGGGATGGTGCCCGTTGCGATGCGGATGGCTACTTTTGGGTGATGGGTCGGGTAGATGATGTCATCAATGTTGCCGGACACCGTCTGGGCACAATGGAGGTTGAGTCTGCTCTGGTCTCCCATCCTGCTGTTGCAGAAGCTGCCGTAGTTGGCAAACCCGATGAGGTTAAGGGGAATGAGATTGTAGCGTTTGTCACCTTAGAGGGCACATTTAGCCCCTCAGAGGAGTTGAAGACTGAGTTAAAGAAGCACGTGGTTCAAGAAATTGGAGCGATCGCCCGTCCTGGTGAAATTCGCTTTAGTGATGCTTTGCCCAAAACGCGATCGGGCAAAATCATGCGGCGTTTGCTGCGCTCTTTGGCAGCAGGTGAAGAGGTTGCTGGAGACACCTCAACCCTCGAAGACCGGAGTGTGCTAGATAAGCTGCGAGAAGGCAGCTAACAGCGATCGCGAGTTTGTTGAACCCAGAATTTTAGTCAATGCGTTGCGTCACTGCCCATCTACTAAAATTCTGGGTTCTCATTTAGAAGCTCAAACTAGTAGAAGCTCAAACTAGGGACTCACGGGTTGAGGAGTCGCTGGTTCACACCGCTGGTCATACGACAACGTGACAAAAAAGGTGATGTTTGCGCCAGTGTCGTTATAACGAGCCAAAACCCCATCTCCAAGACACGTCACGTATTCTCCATAGCCGGTAAATGTGTTTTCAATTCCTAACTCTCGGTATTCAGATTGAGGGGGACTATACCCAAACACATACTCAAAGAAACGTGCTGCATCTGATATATCAAAGTCGTGAGTCCACATATTTTCGAGCGTAATTTGTTGGGCACGGTTATCTACAAAAACAACCTTAAACGTACTGTTTTCAGTGCCTGTAAATAGACGTTGTAAGGGACGAGGAGAATAAGTATAGGTTACGACTGTATTTCCGCTGGTATTGGTTGTAGTGAGCCGAGTCCAATAGCGTCCAAAATAGCGTTCAACAGTTTGGGGCGTTTGGTCTAACACATAGCGTCCTGCCATTGCTGGAAGTGCAGCGATGCTACCGAGAATTAAACAGCTTAATCCCAAGCTTGAAAGTAGTTTTATTCTTAACATTTTTCAGTGGAAGACCAGGTCATCGTTCTTTAATAGAACTATAGTCTTTTTCTCGATTAAATTAAAAATGTAAAGTAAGGATAGGTTGTAACTATTTTTTGTGAAAGAAATAGCGTTTGTAACTCATCCTGGCAGGAATATCCCTGAGCTTTAAAGCGGTTAGTTCGTTAAATTTATTGCGGTTAGACACCGTTTAATTAGGATAAGAAAGAGTAAAAAAGAAGAGAATTGAGTCACTGGTCACTAGTCACTGGTTGATTGCTGGTGTCCTTAACTTTCTTCTCTTCCTTCTTATCCTTCAGCCTTTATCCTTTTTCCGTTATGACAATGGTGTTAAAACAGGTCGTTCCGTTTGGGCGATCGCTCAACGAGTATGTCAAAATGTTTAACCTGACTGGGGCAGACCGCGATCGCCGCATTCTAGGCGTGGGAGATGGCCCAGCCAGTTTTAATGCTGAGATGACACGACGCGGTAAATCAGTTATCTCGGTTGATCCGATTTATCAGTTCAGTGGTTTAGAGATTTTAGAGCGGTTTAACCAAGTTTTAGAAGATATTATTCAGCAAGTCAGGAATACCCCAGATGATTGGGTCTGGTCTTATCACAAGTCTCCAGAGGATTTAAAGTGGAACCGAGTAAAGGTCATTCACACCTTTGTTGAGGATTATGAGATTGGCAAAAAAGCAGGGAGATATCAAATTGGTGAACTACCGAAAATGGAGTTTTCTAATCAACAATTTGATCTGGCGTTGTGTTCCCACTTCCTATTTCTGTATGCCGATCAGTTTGATCAACAATTTCACCAAGATTCCATCACTGAAATGCTGAGGGTGAGCCAAGAAGTGAGGCTCTTCCCATTGATAACGTTGATGTTAGAACGCCCACCCTTTTTAGATTCATTGATAAACCACTTTAAAGCCCAAAATTATCGAGTGGACGTTGTCACCGTGGACTATGAATTGCAGAAAGGAGGCAATCAAATGTTAGTGATTCGGCATTTGTAATTAACTCAGATCTCCGGCATCTGCAAGATGCTGGAAATCTAAACTGAATTCACATAAGAGGTCTAATAATATAAATTTTGAGGAACAAGGATCGCTCCAGCTACTCTAGCTGAAATTAAGTTTGTTAACGATCGACAAACTTTAATTGGCAAACGTGAGGCTTCATTACATCTTCGTTAAGAGAGCATTTGCATTGCCCCCAAATCTCGTTAAACCGATCAGAATTAAAAAAAACTATTTTTTGGCTTTGTTGCATTGCCGTCATCTACTTTGATGGTTGCAATGGAGTTGCGATCGCTAACCCAAGTTGATGGGGTATTGAGCCATGCTGAGCCGCGCATTAACGTATCCGATTCAAGACCGTGATCGACGAATTTCAGCCCATGATCACGTCCAAATTGCCTTGGCGATCGCTGAAGAACACGTTCTAAAATCGCTGTTGGTAAACTGCACGCCGCCAATTGTGCAATATCACCAGATTGGTTCAATCTCCTCCACAATCGGGGTGCCCATCACGGCCAAAAAAACCATTGATGGCATCATCCAGTTTGAGTCGCTGCAATGCGTCTTGAGTGATGCTCCGGTTGAGAGTGATCTGCCACGCTCAGAGGTCACCTTGGGATATTTGCCGCGATCGCGCCAGTCTAATCTGACCCACTGTGAATCTGAACTACAAACCCTGGGTCAAACGATTCCGATGGCACAGGCGATCGCCCTACTGGCTCGCTCAGGATTTTCAGCCCGCCAAGTTGAAGATATTTTGAATCTACCCTATGAGGCGTGGCACAAGACTTGGTGGTCTACCCGCGATGCCGACGGAAATTTCACCATCCCGTTTCTACGCTTTATCCGCACGCTGCGCTATCCAGACGGAACCTTTACCCTGCAATATAAAGACTACTATTCGCAGGAAAAACCTGCCTGTTTCAGCAGTCAGGCTCAGAAGGTGCTCGTAGAGATCAAGCCACAACTAGAAAGCTTCAGCAAAACTCTAGAAAAAATTAATTACTCTAGAGAACATTGCAACACAGAAAAGGCGATTTTAATTTGTAACTCGTTGACCGACCTAGAAGCTCAAGGGTTTATGAGTCAGGGGATCAGCCTCTATAGTGCCACTGATCTAATTTTGCCAATCCAAGCCAACTGTGCTCTGTGTGGCAGCCAAAGTTGCCCCATGCACGGAGTTGTGGATTCTCCAATTGTGATGTGTCGCCAATTTTATCGGGATGAGTTTGCAATTGAGTGACATCCATCAATCAGGATCTTGTTTGCCTTGTCGAGGATGGGCACGAGACGAAGCCGTTTTTCCTTGAGAATCATGGTTTTCCCCAGCCTGAGCTTGATACCACCGTTGCCACTCTTTAGAGCTGCGAATGGCTAACCACAGTAATAGCAGAGCAATTAGTCCACCCTGACGGGGGGCATCCAAGGCAAACAACACCAGCGAAACACATAAAAAATCTTGCAAAAAAATGGCCCAGAGTGGCATTCGCTGTAACCGATAAAACCAACCCACCTGCACCAGTTGTAAGACGAGTGCTAAAAGCCCTCCGACAATCCCTAAGACACCCGTTAGCCACGGTTCTAACTCGGCAGTAACCGCTACAGTAATACCTGCGATCGCCCCAACAATGGGACTAAAAAAAAGTTGAATAATTTGTAAAAACCGTTGTCCGACCGGCTCTTTAGAGATCAACAACTCGATCAAAGACCAACTGACTAAAACCCCTAATACTAGCTGAGGAGAAAATTGAGACAAAATAGGGACATTAGCCCAAAGATTGTCGCTATAAAGCAGCCCAATCAAAAGCAGAGGTAGGGCGATTCTTACTCCTGCTGCTGCTGACAGAGATAGGGCAGCGAGGACTTCAATCATATCAATGGTTCACCCTGGTTGTAGCTCTAATCTCCAAGCAAACATTGCTTAGGAACGCCCCAGGCAGGACTCGAACCTGCGACCATCTGCTTAGAAGGCAGATGCTCTATCCAGCTGAGCTACTGGAGCCTATTGCATCAAAAGCGTAACCTAAACGATAAAGGTTAACTCTCTTGAGAATTTATGGGAAGAATAAAAACCAATATGCTTTTATGCCCATCATGAACCAATATATAGTATCAGGACAAGTACAACATTGTGTTATGCTGACTCCCCTTAGACATGAATTAGCAAATGAAACGGTTTTTCCTGATTTTTTCCTGTATTGTTAGACATCCTTGAAGCTGATAGTTATCAAGAGATGTACACTGAAGAGCAGTCCAATTCGGCATTTAGTGAAACAATTTTGTTGGAGGGGAATTCTAAATCCCCAGTTTGGCTCAACCCCCTGCCCTGATAGGAGTTAATTGGCAGCGTCATGTTTATCTTAAAGAGACAGGATGTTGAAATTACAAGTGTGCAGCATCCCAAAAAGGATCAACAGATTCCTATTCTCCAATACCAGGGGCAGACTTTTCGTCTGATTAGTGTATTTGGTGCTGCTCAAGAAGATGACGCCAAAGCTTTTTGGCGTGATTTAACCGACAACCGGGGCAAGGCTTGCGTGTTGCTCGAAGAGCCTGACCGTTATAGCGTCTGGGGCAAGGTTCGCCTTGACCAATTGGCGGGTGATGGTGGTGATCCCCAAGCGACGGGTGATACTACGACTCCATCCTTTATTCAAGCGAGCCTGTTGTTGTTACAGGCGGTTTATATCGATATTGAAGATTTATTAGGATCAAGACAGGCAGGTTCCTTTCAGAAGGAGATTGAAGGCGTCTTTCAAAAATGGCGTTTTCCTCAAGCTGACACCCCCGATGCGGTTAGTCAATTGTTAACGGTTGACCCGTTAGCCTCGTTGCAAGTGCCCCCCTGGGAAGAGCATCATCTCAATACCCTGTTGCAGGAGTTGTATCGAATCGGTAAACAGCATTTTGGCAATGCCAGCTTTACGGGACGTGTGATGGATGTATTGCAAGATATGCCCAGTGGCGATCGCAACCAGTTTGTCACGTGGTTAAAACAATCTCCCACGGGTAAGGTCTGGCAAGCCTGAGCCAGACCCCCTGAGAAATTAGACCAAATTTTTTGATCTATAAATTTGATCTATAAAATTGATCACTCAGTCTCAATTTGTCTTAATATGCAATGCTTAATATGCATATTTGTCGAACAGACGTAATATTGAGGACTGTAGACGATTTGAGGCTGTTACCGGCTAGGTTCTGCCTCTAAATTTATTATTTGACCTCAATTACACTTTGAGGAGCAGCCCCGTTGAGCAAAAAAACCTCTTCCTTAGAGTCTTTCCTATCTGTGCAAACGCTTGTCCTCGCCGCCAGCGCGTGGGCAATTTTTGCCCTCCTGTTTTTTCTGTTATTCAGCGTTCCATTGCCAGGGCAAGAGCGTCCTGAGTGGTATGGCATCACGACCTACATTCTTGAGAATGTGGCATTTTTAGGAGCCTCGTTGCTCTGTCTCCGCAATTGGCGCAGTCCCCAAATTGTCAGCGGACGATCGGTCTGGTTGTTAATTGGCTTAGGTATGCTTTCCTACTTTGTGGGAAACCTGGTTTTGGGATATTGGGAATTAGGGTTAGGAAAAGAGCCAGATGTGACTCCTGGTGACTTTTTCTTCCTCTTGACTTATGTGTTGTTGGGTTGGGGGATGCTGCTAGCGGTGTTGTCGAGACAATTGACCCTCACCCCACCTCAATGGGTCATTGTGCTGGGCATTTTAGTGGGCAGTGTTGCCCTTGCCTATTTCCTGGTTTTAAAGCCGTCAGCCGCGTTAGGCAGTGTACCTCCCTTAGAACAACCTGCCTTTGCCTCCCCACCCCCTGCGTCTTCTTCGTCGCCTCCGGTGGCTGCTCCTCCGGTGGCTGCTCCTCCGGTGGCCCCTGCCCCTGTTGAAGCCGCTCCTGCGGACGCTGTTCCTGCTGAAGAACCTGATAATTCTCCCGCTTGGGCGATCGCCATTGAAGAGTTTTTAGCCCCCTTTGCCTCAGTTGTGTTGTTATTCTATGTTGTTGGTGACATTTCACTGGTGGTCATGGCAACGACCCTGTTATTGGCGTTTTGGGGAGGGCGATTTTCGCTCTCTTGGCGATTTATTGCGGCGGCGGCTCTGTGCTTCTATATTGCTGATTTGTGGTTTCTCTACGCGGTCTACAATATTGAGGACTATCAGACGGGGGCACTTCCTGAAGTGTTCTTTATCTTTAGTGCTTGTCTATTTGCGATTGGGGCCGCTTTGGAATATGACCTATCAACTCGTTCTCGTCGCACCAGTCGTCGCAGAGGCTGACAATTAACTCGATTAAGCGTTAGATTGATTGCGGCTCTCTAACCTGCCAGAATAGATCTCTGGCAAAGCGAATGATATTGAGTTAACTCTCCTGGGTGGCAGATTCATTCGCTGTGGCGATTACTGATTGTTTCTAGTTCGCGGTATGGCTCCTAAAAGACTATCTGATTCCGATAAACAAGAGATTCTTACGCTCTATCGCGAAACCCAGGAGACGACATCTACCCTGGCCAGTCGATATGGGGTGAGTAATACGACGATTAGCCGAATTCTGAAGCAAACCTTATCGGATGATGAATATGAATCCCTGATTCAGCAAAAGCGGATCACGGGCAAAAGTGGTGGAGAGGTTTCTGGAGCGTCAGATGATACTCTGCCATTAGACCTCGACACTCCCTTAACCGAGTCGGCTTCCTCTAATCAGGTCATTGTCTCAGTGAATGAGACAGACGTTTCACCTGTGGACTTGCCTTCGACTCAAAGTACTCCCTTTCGCCGTCAACGCAAACGCTCGACGGTTGCAACGACGCTCTCTGATGAACCCGTCACTCAGGCTCAGTTGCCGTTAGAGTTGGTTGAGCCTCCTCCCCCAGCCCCACCTGAAGTGGTTGAAACTTCCTTTGTTGCAGAAAGCCCTCTCCAGGAAATTTTGGAAGAAGAGATTATTGATCCCGAAGAGGATTTTGAAGATGATCTAGAGGATGACGACCTGGACGACGAAGATGAGGACGACGATCTGGATGATGAAGACTCTCTTGAGGGAGGGTTAGGTGAAGTTGCAGCGTTGCAGGTTCAAAGTGAGGGGTTAATTCAAGTGTTGCCTTTGTCAGAGGCATCGATTCCTAAAACCTTTTATCTCGTCGTCGATCGCGCTTCTGAACTGATCACTCGTCCGCTCAAAGATTTTGCGGAGTTGGGGCAGATCCCCGATGAAGAGACTCAGGAGAAGACGTTACCTATTTTTGACAACCATCGGGTTGCAAAGCGGTTCTTACGCCGCATGCAGCGGGTGGTGAAAGTGCCAGATGGCAAGATGTTGCAAAAAACCAGTTCCTATCTGCAAGCTAAGGGAATTACTCGTTTGTTAATCGATGGGCGAATTTATTCGTTATAACTAACGTCAATCTGGTATTACGCTGAAGTTTGCGGGTTTAAACACCAAAATTCTGGTCTCGAATTCGCGTTAACTACTCCTCAAAATCTTCTCGTTGAGTAGAACGACTGGGCTTGAGTGACGGTAATACGAGAGCCATGCCAACCGTGCCAAACGCTGCCCCAAAGGCAACGACAATGCCTAGTGGCATTTGCACCGACTGAAAGGTGAGAAACCGGAGGGTAACAGGAGCCGCATTTTGGACTGAGAGTAGGGCGATCGCACTGATCCAAAAGGCGACGATGAGTGAGACGAGGAAGTTTGTCATAAGGACGCAAGACAAGGGACTCAAGAAACAGGGTATAGTGGCGATTGAAAATTGACGATTAACTCAGTGGTAAATGGGGGAGCTACTCGATCGCTTGAATGAGCTCTTGCATAGCTTTAGTGATGCGCTTTTGCTGATCGAGGGTTGCTGTTTCCATGTAAACGCGCAGCAGGGGTTCAGTGCCTGACAACCGTAACAAGATCCAATCTCCATTATCCAGGTAAAGTTTGATGCCGTCCTTATAGCCCACTGCTTTGACGGAGATGCCTGCAATCTGGGTCGGAGGGGATTGCACAAAACTTTGCAAAATAGTCGATCGCTGGATTGGGTTTAACTGCAAGTCAATACGGTGGTTTAGCAAGGGGCCACCAACTTCGGCAATCACGTCATTTACCAACTGACTCAACGGCTTGTTTTCATAAGCGATCGCCTCTAGTACCAGCAGGTTGGCGAGAATTCCATCTTTTTCGGGGATATGACCCAAGACACTTAATCCTCCCGATTCTTCGCCCCCAATCAGAACTGGGATCTCCCGCATCTTTTGCCCAATGTACTTAAAGCCGACCGGAGTTTCGTATAGCTCTAGCCCATGTTGTTGGGCAAAGGTATCCAACAGGCGAGTTGTGGCGACGGTACGAACGATCGCCCCTGTTTTGCCTTTGTGCTTGATCAGATGTCGTGCCAGCAAGAGCATCACGGCATTGGGAGGAAGAACATTGCCTTGCTCATCCACGATGCCATAGCGATCGCTATCTCCATCGGTGGCTAACCCGACAGCGGCACCATCTCGCCGCACGGCTGCAATTAACTGACTCAGGCGATCGCCTTTGGGATCAGGCATGCTCCCACCAAACAGCACATCCCGGTGAGCGTGCAGTACTTCCACAGTGCATTCGCAGTGCTTGAGAGCTGTATCAAGATAGCCGCGTGAGGTGGAATAGAGGGCATCATATTTGACCGAGAGTTGCGCTCGACGAATCCGCTCGAGGTCGAGAAACTGGTAGATCGATTGCAGGTAATCGGGTTTGGGATCAAAGGAAGTGATGTGATGAGGGTTAGGGTTTGTGGGAGCGATCGCCGACATGTGAGGAATTGCTAAGGCGATCGCATCGGTAATGTCGGTTGTCGCAGGCCCCGCATAATCAGGAATGTATTTGATGCCGCAGTAAGAAGCCGGATTGTGACTGGCGGTAAACATCAACGCTCCAGCCGATGTGAGATGCTTGGCGTGGTAGGCGATCGCGGGTGTAGGGCAATCTCGATCTGCCATTTTGACGTGCCAACCTGCCTCGGCTAAGACCTGAGCGGCTGTTTGGGCAAACTGGTCAGCCAAAAAACGAGTGTCATATGCCACTAAAACGGGCTGATCGAGGGGATAGGTGGCGGAGAGGTAATGGGCGATCGCACGAGTAACTCGACAGACATTGGCAAAGGTAAAATCAGCAGCAATGATGCCGCGCCAACCATCGGTTCCAAATTGAATGGACGGAGTTTCACTCATGAAGTGTTGATAGCCAATGCCATGATCAAAGGTCAGTCGTTAATGATATTCCCCTTTCCTCTTTACTATTGAGCACAGTTTTCGGAGAGGCAAACCACTAAAACCGATTGAATTTTAGCCCCATCTCGAAAGGTTTGAGTTTCGTTAAATTCACCACTGGGAGAGGGATAGACCCCTGCCGTCTCGGCGTTGCCATTGCCCGTCGCAAAGGAAATGTTAGAAGCGGGTTGATCATCAAAGCGAGCATATTCCCTAGACTCGTTTGAGGTGCTATAAGACAGAGTGACCTTGCCATAGGCGGCCTCTGCCTGTTGGAGCGAGCTTCCAGGCCCTATCCCTGCTGCGGTTTTAAAGTCGGGGTTTTCGGTGAATAGCCCTTGAATCACATCTGCATCACCCAACGGTTGACCGGCTAGATGCAAAATGTAATATTTCACCTCACCGGATTGACTAACCGCGATCGCATCAAAATCAACAATAAAAGGTGATTTTGTCTCAAACTCAGCCGATGTGCCCAATTGTTGTTTTAACGCGCCCAGAGTCATGCCCAGACGCGCCTGACCAATGCCCTGCTCTGAAATCAAGTTGGGGTTGGCGGCTGTTGCAGATGGAGAGGCTGTCGGGGTGGGAGTGGTCGTTGGGGTTGCCTCAATTGTAGGCGATGCGGGCGACGACTCTGGCGATGAGGCTAACTTAGGAGCGGCATTGCAACTGGCTATGACGACTAATCCTAGAAGGGCGATCGCGCGGTTCAAGTACTGGGTTTTGCCCTGCAACTTTCCAACTTTGGCAGACTGACGAACCTCAAAGTCTTCCAAAACCAGAGATTTAAGGGGCTGAGAGGCAATAGAGTTAGGATTCGATTTGAGAAATAGTGTCATCGGAGATCGATAGCGACAACTGATAAATTTGACGACGAGAAAGGGAGGTTTGCTGTGCCAATTGCCGACTGGCCTGCGATCGCGATAGCCCCTGCTGCAACAACTGTTGCAATTCGTTGACGAGAGCCGTTTCTGAAAGCAAGGGTTGGCTGGTTTCTGCCCCTGTCAGCACAATGGTAAACTCACCCTGCGGCTCATGGGTCGTGTAGTGGGCGATCGCCTCTTCTACAGTACCGCGCCAGAACTCCTCATGCAGCTTTGTTAACTCTCGTGCCAACACAATAGGGCGATCGCCTCCTAGAATCGCAGCAAAATCGTCTAGCGTCTGCCGCAACCGATGGGGTGACTCATAAAGAACGAGGGTACGCGACTCTGTTTGCAAGGCTTCCAGGCGATCGCGCCGTTCGTTACCCTTGGCGGGCAAAAATCCCTCAAACACAAAGCGATCAGTGGGCAATCCTGCTGCACTCAACGCTGTAATCACTGCACTGGCTCCAGGAATGGGTACTACGAGAATACCTTCCTCTACACAAGCTTTGACTAGGTCATAGCCAGGATCAGAAATTCCGGGAACCCCGGCATCTGTGACAATGGCGATCGCTTTTCCTTGCTGCAAGCGGCTCAACAGATCAGGCAGGCGACTGGTGCGATTATGTTCGTGATAGCTGATTTGTGGGGTTGTAATCTGAAAGTGGTGCAACAACTTTCCGGTATGACGGGTGTCTTCGGCGGCGATCGCATCCACCTGTTGCAACACAGAAACCGCCCGAAAGGTCATGTCTTCCAGGTTGCCAATGGGGGTGGCGACGACGTAGAGAGTACCGGATTTAACGTCCATTACCTATCAGATTACTCAAATTCAAGGCATGATACACGCCAAAGTATGACACGGAGTGGATTATTTGTTGGAATCACAACCCTGGATCTAATTTATCGAGTAGAACAGGTGCCAACCTCTAACCAAAAGATCGTTGCCCTCGACTCGGTTGTGGCAGCAGGAGGGCCTGCGACCAATGCCGCTGTGACATTTGCTTATTTGAGTCGATCTGATCCAGAGAGGGGCAATTGCACAACTCTGTTAACCGCATTGGGAGTGCATCCTATCAGTCACCTGATTCGGGCCGATGTGGAATCTGAAGGAGTGGCGATCGCCGATCTAGTGCCAGAGCGAGCTTCCGTTCCCCCTGTTTCATCCATTCTGGTGACTCAGGCGACAGGAGAACGGTCGGTCGTTTCCCTGAACGCAGTCAAGCAACAGGTGGAGGTTGAGGCAATTCCCGTCTCCATTTGGACAGCGATAACTCACAAAACCTTTGACGTTGTATTGATCGATGGACATCAGATGAACGTAGGAGTGGCGATCGCCCAACACGCCAGAGCCAATGACATTCCTGTTGTGGTGGATGGTGGCAGTTGGAAGCCTGGATTTGAGCAAGTCTTGCGTTCGACAGACTACGCCATTTGTTCCGCTAACTTTTATCCTCCTGGTTGCACTACCGAAACCGATGTGGTTGCTTACCTCAAAGCTTTGGGCATTCCCCAGATCGCCATCACCCACGGAGAGCAACCCATTCGCTATTCCCCATCCCTTCATGCTGATCTGATCGAACTGCCCGTTCCCCCAATTCAAGCCGTTGATACGCTGGGTGCAGGTGACATCTTTCATGGGGCGTTTTGCTATTACATAGGGCGATCGCCCTTTGCAGAAGCACTATCTCAGGCAGCTACCGTTGCCGCTCAAGCCTGTCAGCACTTTGGCACCCGCGGTTGGATGGTAGAGGGGTGATAGCGTGAATCGTAGAGACGCGATAGATCGTAGAGACGCAATAGATCGTAGTAGTAGTAGAGACGCGATTAATCGCGTCTCTACTACTACTACGATCTACGATCTCTCCTATAATTGCTGGTGAATTAGGCTAATTGTTTAGCGGTTGAGGATAGTCAGAGTGGAAACGTTGCAAACCATTATTGGCACGCCAGTCGAGGATATTTTGGCGATCGCCCGGTCATTGGGGTGGGGTGCTGCTAAAATTTTGCGGTCATACTATCGGGGGGAGCCGTGGCAAAACACTGCCCAAGTTGAAGCTGAAGGACAAGACAAAAAAGATGGGCCTGTCACCGCTGCTGATTTAGCTGTCAACCGCTATGTTCTCGACAAATTACACGCCATCTTGGGGGATGCCTTTGGCTATCTCAGTGAGGAAACCTATAAAGCTAAGTCTGCGGCGATCGCCCATGATTGGGTGTGGATTCTTGACCCGCTCGATGGCACCCGTGACTTTATTGATAAAACCGGAGAATATGCCTTTCACCTGGCTCTAACGCATCATGGGCGTCCGGTACTCACGGTCGTTGCTTGCCCTGAGTTAGACAAACTCTATTACGCGACATTGGGTGGAGGTGCCTTTGTTGAAACACCCGATGGGGTTGTAAAACAAATCTACGTGTCAGATCGAGAGAACCCTGCCGATCTAGTGGTTGTGGCGAGTCGCACCCATCGGGATGATCGGTTTAATGCCCTGTTGAAGCAATTACCCTGTCAAAACCAGTTGTTTGTCGGCAGTGTCGGTGGCAAAATCGCGGCGATCGTCGATCAACGTGCTGATGTTTATCTCTCTCTCTCAGGCAAATCAGCCCCCAAAGATTGGGATATGGCAGCTCCAGAGCTAATCTTGACTGAGGCAGGCGGAGCCTTTACCCACGCTGATGGCACTCCTTTGCAATACAACACGGGTGATGTCAACCAGTGGGGATGTTTGATTGCTAGCAACGGCAAATATCATCAGGAATTGTGTCAGACTGCCAGTCAAATCTTGGCTGAACTAGGGTAAAGCAAATGGCATCTAATACATTCTTGTTTGTGGATGATCAACCCATCCCAGTCTCAAAAGCCCTGCAATACCTTCAAATAACGGGCAAGATGGATGGTTTTATTGGAGCGATCTTGCGTCAATATGTGGTTGAACAAGAACTACAAAACCGCACCGATTTAGACGTAACCCCGGCAACCGTTGAGCAAGTCGCAGCAGAGTTTCGGCTGCAAAATCAACTGGCTACCCCGGCTCAGTTTCAAGCATGGCTGACAGAGCAAGGGTTTGATGAAACTCAATTCAGACACCGAATTCAGCAAGATTTGCGACTGGGGCAGTTGAGAACTCAAGTGGTGCAACCCAGACTGCAAGAATACTTTATCGAACGCAAGCTCTATCTTGATCAGGTTGTTTTGTCGCGCATTGCTGTGGCCTCTCCAGAGTTAGCAGAAGAGTTAAAGCATCAGATCGAAGAAGGAGCTAGTTTTGAGCAGCTTGCTAGTGAGTATTCAACCGCCGAGGATAATATCTTTAACGGCATGATGGGTCTGGTGAGTCGAGGAGAGTTGCCCGATAACTTGCGATCGCTCATTGACCTGGCCAATCTGGGTGATCTGTTGGGGCCGTTAGAATTGGATGGAGTTTGGAACCTGTTTCGCTATGAGCGATCGCTGCCTGCCTCACTGGATGATCCTCAAATTCAACAAACGCTGCAAACCGAACTCTTTGATCAATGGGCAGTAGAAAAGTTGCAACGCATGAAGATTGAAGTTCGGATTGAGGAGTAAGGGGCAAACCAAATCTGAGAGGTTGCAAGAAATTGATTAGTGAGAGTAAAACTAACCCTTGCTTTGCCCTTTTAGACCTCTGCGATGCTCGTTAAAAACCCTCTCTGTTTAAGTTACGAGCTTAAAATCCATCTTTGGTGGTATGTCTTTTAATTCTATGTAAGACTTAAATACAATTAATACAGCGAGGGGTGCGCTGAGGTTTGAATTTGAAAAAGTGCAAAAGGAGTTTCTCCCTCTAGTTTGAGCCTTGCATCACTCAAGCTTACAAACGCCCAGTACCTATCGACACTTGTAATGTAGGGATCAGTTGATAACAGGGTAACTTGCACTCATACTTTAATCTGCATTAACCCAGCTAAGTGCAACTGACCTTATCGGCGTAAATATTTATTCTTTTCTCCCTCCTTTTTCTATGCATAGCAGCATGAATTGAGATGAGGATGGGATGTATGGATTTAATCGTTGGTTGGGGGCACAGCTTCCACACCCTTTTGTTTTAGCCTGATTTTATAAGGCTTTAAAGCATGGAAAGTTGATCAGGTTGCTCCGCTCAGGTTTGAAGCGAATGAGATGCGAATAGCTTATTTCAATTCGAGACACCCTGATTTAAGGCCGCTTTTGTGACAGTTGCCTGACTGACGGTTATAAGCCTGATCCATGAGCGCAGTAAATCTACCTCCTGAAAAACTGCATACAAGCATTTCCCCTTCCAAGATTTGTAACGTTTCTAGATGTGATTTCTACCTTCCCTAGATGTAATGTTCACACTGCTCCAGGCTCTTTCATTGCTAAACCCTTATATTCCTCATGGGCACTGCTATCTTTGGCAAACTCCCCTCGTGATGTTGCATCTGGTCAGTGATGCCTTGATTGCGATCGCCTATTTCTCCATTCCCACCATGCTCATCTATTTCGTTCGCCAACGAAGAGATGTTCCCTTTTCAAATGTTTTTACTCTGTTTGGGGCATTTATCATCTTGTGTGGGGTTGGGCATGTGTTGGATATTTGGACGCTGTGGCATCCAAACTATTGGGTTTCAGGGGTTGAGCGAGCTGCAACGGCGTTAGTGTCACTCTACACAGCCTTGCGCCTTGCAGAACTGTTGCCGCAGTTTTTGGCAATGCGATCGCCAGAGCAACTTGAAGCGATCAATCAGAGCCTTGAAAAGCAGATCATGGAGCGACAGCAAACCGAAGAAACGCTGCAAACCATTGTCACTGGCACTGCTTCTGTCACTGGGCAAGACTTTTTTCCAGTGTTGGTCAAAGATTTGGCAAATGCTTTGGGGGTTGGCTATGCCCTCGTGTCTGAAAGGGTCAAGAACTCTGCCTCTGACAAGTTGCAAACCCTTGCGTTTTGGTCGGTTGATCACTTGGCGGACAATTTTGTCTATGAGGTCGCAGACACCGCCTGTGAACAGATCATTCAACAGCAGGTGTTGATTGAGTGTGCTAGCGGTTTACAGCAACAGTTTCCAGATGCGTCAATTTTTAAAGTAATTAATGCTGAAAGTTATATGGGGGTGCCCTTGTTAGATGCTGATCACGAGGTGATTGGCACACTCGCCATGATAGACGTCAAGCCATTTCAATCAAATCTTCGCACCAAGACCCTGATGAGTGTGTTTGCAGCCAGAGCTACCACAGAGTTACAACGCAAATGGGCAGAGGATGAAAAACGTCGGGCCTATGAGCAATTAGAGTTTCGGGTAGAAGAGCGGACAACTGAGCTAGTAGCAACTAATGCGGCTCTGCAAACTGAGATTCGAGAGAGAACTTTAGCGGAAGCGGCTCTGCGGATCATGGCGGAGCGAGAACAGGCTATTAATCGGGTAGTGTTGCAAATGCGACAGACCCTGGATCTAGAGTCGATCTTTAAAGTGACAACTGCTGAATTGCGTCAGGCGATCGCTTGTGATCGGGTCTTGATTTATCAATTTAAACCCGATTGGAGTGGTGAGATTATCGCCGAATCGGTCGCAGAGGGTTGGCGTCAGTTGTTGTTAGAGCAAGCCAGCCACACTCAGTTGACTCAAGTTGCGATCGATCAACCTGATTGCCTCATCCCTCAACTCAATAGCTCAGAAGTTTTAATTAAAGACACCTATTTGCAAGAGCAGAAGGGTGGTATTTATCGTCAAAAAAACACGTATTGCTGTATCACAGATATTTATGAGGCGGGGTTTGATCGCTGTTATTTGGATCTATTAGAACAATTGCAAGCCCGCGCTTATGTCACGACTCCTATCTTTTGTGGCAACAAACTTTGGGGTTTGTTATCTAGCTATCAAAGTGATGGGCCGCGATCGTGGCAAGAGACAGAAATTCAAATTGTCACCCAAATTGGCAATCAATTGGGCATAGCGGTGCAACAAGCCGAGTTGTTAGCTCAAACTCAACAGCAAGCCAAAGAACTGCAACACGCAAAAGAATCCGCTGATGCAGCCAATCGGGCGAAGAGTGAGTTTTTGGCAAATATGAGTCATGAACTCCGTACGCCTCTCAACGCTATTCTAGGTTTTACTCAGTTGATGCAGCAAGATTCGTCCCTTACGGGCAATCATCAACGCTATATCGAGATCATCAATCAGAGTGGTGAGCATTTGCTGAGCTTAATTAGCGATGTGTTGGAGCTATCCAAGATTGAGGCAGGTCAATCAAAACTCCATGAAACAGAGTTTGACTTACATAACTTGCTGCGTGGACTGGAATCGATGCTGCAACTAAAAGCCCAATCTAAAGGTCTACAGCTCAGCTTTAACTGTGCTCCCAATGTTCCTAAATACATCAAAACAGACGAGAATAAATTGCGTCAGGTGCTCATCAACCTGTTGGGAAATGCCATTAAATTTACCGAGCAGGGCAGTGTCACCTTGCGAGTCAGCGTAGGACGAGAAGCATCGTTTTTACCCGGATCTGCTAAGTCAGGTATTCCTAAAGCGTTGGCTCCTTGCCAACTGATGTTTGAAATTGAAGACACGGGTGTGGGGATTGCCGTGAATGAACTTAACCATCTCTTTCAAGCGTTTCAACAAACTCGCTCAGGGCAGCAATCTCAAGAAGGAACTGGATTAGGATTGCGAATTAGCCAGGGGTTTGTGCATTTGATGGGCGGTGAAATCACCGTCCGCAGCACACTAGGACGGGGGAGTTGCTTTAGCTTTTTGATTGATGCAGGTTTGGTCAAAACCCCTTTACCTGCAACGGCGATGTCTGTTGAGCAGGTCATCAGTGTTGCTCCTGAATATGCCCATTACCGCATTTTAGTGGTAGAAGACAACGTGGATAATCGGCTGTTGTTGAACAAACTTCTAAGCTATTTGGGCCTTGAGGTTCAAGAAGCCACGAATGGTCAGGTGGCGATCGCCCTCTGGGAGCAATGGCAACCCCACTTAGTCTTTATGGATATGCACATGCCGATTGTCGATGGATATGAGGCCACTCGACAGATTCGAGCAAAAGAAGCAGCAAATCACGCCATACAAGGGTCTAATGCTCACCTCACTAAGATTGTCGCTTTGACTGCCAGTGCCTTTGCAGAACAGCGACAAGATAGTTTAACGGCAGGATGTGACACGTTTATCAGTAAGCCGTTTCGACGAGAGACCATCTTTAAAGCTCTATCAGAACAGTTGGGAGTTCAGTTCATCCAGCAACCCTCGGTGATGAATACACTTGCGGTGCCCACAGGATCTGCTGCTGCTCTCAAGGCAGGTGCACTGGCATTCATGCCAACCGCGTGGCTCAATCAATTTCACTTGGCGATCGCCCAGGGTAGTGATTCTCTCAGTCTCAAACTGATTGCCCAAATTCCACGTGAGCACGCAGCGTTGATTGCAATCCTCACCCAGCTAGTTGAAAACTATCAATTTGACCAACTGCTAACCCTGACTCAACCCAGTTATTCAAACGATCTCTAAAAATAACAGGATGAGCCATCAAGGCAGACCTGATCACTCGTTACTCAAGCCCTGAGTTAATTTAACACTGGTGAGGGAATTATAGAACTGGTGCCCTATCGCTGAAGAGGATGGATTGGAAAAAAGTGTAAAGAGAGTGTCCCCCATTAAGGGTTTCACCTCAATGCCCTGTTCTAACCAGCAGGACTGTTGCTATATTTATCCAATTCAGTAGGAGAACCTTATTAAACTCAATTGAGATTTCGGGTTGAGCGGAGTTGAAATCGGCTGCCAAAGAGATTTAGAACGTTGAGTGACTTGTCCTGAGCGAGCCGAATGGGAGTCGAAACGCATCTTATAGTTAATAATACCCACCCAATTAGTTTGAATTGCTTTAATTAAAAATCCACAAATAAGTATTAAATGATATAGATATGTGCTTAGAAAACGATACATCTCTAGCAGATATTCTCATTGTTGATGACAAGCTTGAGAACATCCGTTTTCTGTCTGATTTTTTATCAAAACAAAATTATCAAGTTCGCAAAGCGGTTAATGGTCAAGCTGCTTTAATGGCAGCTCAGGTTTTGCCTCCTGATCTCATTTTGTTAGATGTAAATATGCCAGGAATGGGTGGATATGAGGTGTGTGAATACTTAAAAAGTGACCCTAAAACTTGTTCAATTCCTGTGATTTTTTTGAGTGCTGGTAATGACATCGCAGATAAGATGCGGGCATTTCAGGTTGGGGGAATTGACTACATTACCAAACCTTTTCAGCTAGAAGAGGTGTTGGCAAGAGTGCAAACTCAACTCATGGTGCAAAATTTACAAAAAGAGCTAAAAACTCGCAACGAGCAGTTACAAGAGATGTTGTTGACTCTACAAAATACTCAAGCGGAGTTAGTGCAAAAAGAGAAATTGGTGAACGCCAATCGGATTGCAGCCGGAATTTTTCATGAAATCAATAATCCTCTCAGCTTTATTGTGTGTAACTTGGTTCCAGCGGCTGATTACAATCAAAAACTCGTTACCTTAATTAGACTCTATCAAAAACATTTTCCAGATGCGTCTCCTGAAATCAAAGATTTTATAGAAGATATTGATTTAGATTTTCTAGTTCCAGACTTTATAAAACTGCTGCAATCGATTCAAACAGGTGCCGATCGCATTCGCTCAGTGGTTGATGCGTTGCGGATCTTTTCACGGTTAGATGAATCAGGAATTAAGCCTATAAATGTGTGTGAGAGTGTTGATAGTGTTTTGACACTTTTGCAATATCAATTGCAATTAGAAGATGGTTTGGTTGAGATTAGAGTTTTCAAGAACTATAAAGAAATTCCACTCTTTTTAGGTCATGCTAGTTTGTTCAATCAAGCTTTACTCAATTTATTGCAAAATGCGATCGATGCATTGGCATTAAAAACAAATCAAAGGGTGCAGAAGTCATTTCAACCGATGATTTGGATTGATACGTTGTTGACTGATAAAAATGAAATTCAACTGTGTATTAAAGATAATGGGGTGGGAATTTCACAGGCAGACGAGAGTCATTTGTTTGAACCGTTTTTCACAACTAAACCCATTGGACAAGGGGTTGGTTTAGGGTTGTTTACCAGTTATCAGATTATTACCAAACTGCACAAAGGGCATTTGAGTTACCAACCTCGCTCTAGTGGAGGTTCAGAATTTATGATTCATGTTCCAATTAGTCGTGAATAGAAATAGTGTAACCCCTGCATAAAAAACAGACATCTTTTGTAGATGTCTGCGTTGAGGCAATTGCATAGGAGCGATCGCCAAATATTGGGTACAACATGACTGAGACAAACAGGGAGAGAATACTGGGTAACAATTAGACCAGATGTTGGGGTTAATAACTCAGTCTACTCCCTGTTTGCAATAACTTAGCTCACACTAATCATGGGAAATCCTGGTGTTAATTCAGGTAGATTAGGCGAGGGATTGGTCGGCTCGGTTGATGTTGAAACTGTTGGATAGGCATGGATAGCTTGAGGTGATGCCAAAACAACAATCAAACTCATTAAACCTGTAAACATTAAACGGGTTGTCATAGTACCTCCTTTGTTTGCGTCGTTATAGTTTTGATGCAAACAATTGACGAAAAAAATAGAACCTGAAGCGTTTAATTATTTGACGTTAGGGCGAATTACGTCACGAGTATCAACGGTAGAGTTGCGTAGATCGCTAGGGTTGGAGTCGCCAGAGACAGGACGAGCTTTAGTATTGGGGCGAATTACGTCACGAGTATCAACGGTAGAGTTGCGCAGATCGCTAGGGTTGGAGTCGCCAGAGACAGGGCGAGCCTTAGTACTGGGGCGAATCACTTCACTGGTATCAACAGTAGAGTTACGCAGATCGCTAGGGTTGGAGTCGCCAGAGACAGGACGAGCTTTAGTATTGGGGCGAATCACTTCACTGGTATCAACAGTAGAGTTACGTAGATCGCTGGGGTTAGAGTCGCCAGAGACAGGGCGAGCCTTAGTATTGGGGCGAATCACTTCACTGGTATCAACAGTAGAGTTACGTAGATCGCTGGGGTTAGAGTCACCTGATGGGGGAGTGGCTGAGTTAGCGGTTCCAGCATAGGTGCTCAAAACTAAAGCAGACAAACTAGCAAGTATGAGGCGTTTCATGGTGAATCTCCTTGGAGTGTTTCAGTGAATTGTTTGAAGCGATTCTATTTGATGTGTGATTGTTTTGATTCAAACAATCTGTTATTTATAAGATAACAAGCCATTGTCTATGTGTCAACTGTTTGAATCAAAACTCTTTTGGATTTGACTAATGCTAGTCAAAGCATCTTTGAAAGTCTTCTATAGCAATACGAGTTCAGATTAAGACTGGATGCAGTAAGCTCAGCCAAATGGTGGAATCTTTGTCTGGGGATACCCTACGCATAACGTGAATTCGGGATAAGGATTTTGGCGGTTGAAACCGCAGCTACAGGAGCAAAACCGACCTGCGTCGGTTCACTCAACCCGTGATTCTCCGTAGTTCGCGAAGGCAAACTTCGCTCTGATAGCTGCGAATTTATTCGCTATGCTCTTAAACCGAACTGACGTTACGCATAAGGGTTGGGCTATATCAGCTGTCTTGACCGTTGCTATATGTCACCTCTAGCGGTTCGGTTTTGGCTGAAACAGGAGAGGGGTATGGGGATAGGGTGGGGAGAGATGATATCGCTGTTGTTGTTGAATGGGGTATCAAAGCCCTGGTTGCATCGGGCGATCGCCCTTTTGAACTTGCAACAGTGTGACGGCTATGATCACCAAGGTACCTCCTAGCAGTTGCAGAAGTGTGAGCGACTGCCCTAAGCCGATCCAGGCTAACCCTGCTGCCATGACAGGTTCTAGAGTGGCGGCGATCGCCCCTCGTTCTACCCGCACCTGTTGAATGCCCCAACACAACAGGCTAAACGGCACTAGCGTTCCTCCAATGCCGACAAATAAGATGCCGGGTAGGGTATGGAGTTGAAAAACTGCTGATGGCACTCCTTGAGGCAGTTGAATCAAGATCCACAGTCCACTAGAGACAGCAAAGCCGCGAAACATCACCCCGATCGCGCCATATCGATCGACCAGGGCCTCACTCAATAAGGTGTAACTGGCAAAGAAGATGGCACTTAATCCAGCCGCGATTAGCCCTATGGTGTCTAACCGCAAGTCATCAGTGCCTAACCCAGAGACAAACACCACCCCTAATAAAGCAATGCCTGCCGCGATTGTAGTTGCCCAGGATGGCAACCGCCCCAACCGCATCGCACTGATCAGCACGATTAACGCTGGAGCCGTGTATTGAATAACGACCGCGATCGCCACAGATAACCGCTCAATGGCAATGTAATAACACAGAGTCACCAGTGCCAGAGACAGACCCAGGATGCCAATGCGCCAGTCTCGCCAATGTTGAGATTGCTTAGTCCAACGGTTGATCACCCCTAGCCCGATCGCCGCAATTACTGCACGGCTCATGGCTAACTGTAAGGGCGTCACCCCAGCCGCAAACAGTTGACTAGCAGCGATCGCCGCAATCGCCCACAGAGTTGCAGCCAGTGCGATCGCCGCAAAGCCAAACTCATGGCGATAGGAGTCAACCCAGCGTGGGCTTAAAAATTTGGGGCGCAAGGACATGGAGTAAGGGGCTAATCTGGCATAAGACCGACAACAATCTCATCAGTGTCTCGTGTTGTGAGGGTTCCGTAATCCTGCAAGTGGGTGAGAAGAGGGGTCTCATCTTCACCCGTGGCTTGATTTAGAACTAGCCAATGGTGAAATTGAAGGTGCTGGTGAGCACTCCCCCTGCGCTATCAGAGAGAGTAAAGCCAAAGCGATCGCTGGTACCGGTGTTAGCAAAAAAGACATCATAATCTGCCCCATTCTGACCTCGCCAGACAACGCTATAGCGAGAGATTTGAGAGTCGATGTCATCTACAGCGTTGTTGCTCAGTTGAGTAATGTCGCCTGTGATGCCGTTGTAGAAGAAGATCTCATTATCTCCGTCGTTGTTGCTAGTCCATGCGACATTAGTTAGCGAGGTGTGGGGGTCGTCATCAGCAGAGGAATCATCCGTGAGACGGAGGAGTTGTCCTGTAGTTCCGTTTCGCAGGAACACCTCGAAGTCCTGGTTGTTAACCTGCGATCGCCAAGTGACACTTACTCCTGGCCCTTCCCGATCAACCTCACGGTCAGTGTCAATAAAGGGATTATTGGAGAGATTTGTCACCGTTCCTTGAAGGCGATCGTAGAAAAAGACATCCTGTTGAGTGGCATCTAAGCCCAAGAAAATAGCTCCACTCGCCGAAATTTTGGGATTTCGATCTTCAAAGTCGTTATTGGTCAACTGAGTCTTGACTCCGGTGACGAGATCCAAATAAACAATCTCGTAATCGTTGCCATCAAACTCTTGCCAGATGGCGTAGCGATCGTTGACCTGAGGGTTAATGTCGTCGCGAGTACTATTACTTAATTGAGTAATTTGATTTGTAATAGCGTCATAGAGGAAGATATCTAAATCGTTTTCGCCAAGGTTTTTACCTTGAAAGACCACTTTAGTCCCTGATGGTTCTGAGGCAGAGCGAGAAATTTCAGCATTGCGAACCGCTGTATACGCTCCATTTGTTATATTGCGAACCTGACCCGTTGACCCGTTGAAGAAGTACACATCATTTTCACCGTCGTCTGTGTGCCAGATCAAGTTTGAACCAGAGATTTGAGGATCGATATCTAAAAAGAGATTGTTGCTCAGTCGTCTAGTCGTTCCTGTTGCCAGATCATGAAAATAGATCTCATAATCGTTGCCATCAAATCCTCGCCATGCCACATGTAGACCGGAAGTTTGAGGTTGCGCCTCTTCCACGCCATTACCAGTCAACCGTCTCACTCCCCCAAGATTACGATAAGTGATGCGCCCAGCATCAATGTCATTTTGCGTGAAAGTATCTCCCACTTGTAATGCTGTGCCATTGCGGCGCACAAACCCATTAATGGGCAATTCAGTAACGGTATAAATGAGTTCTGATGTGTCCTGTTCTTCATCGGTCGCCAGTAATTGGTTTCTGCCAATAACGGGTGATGTCCCTGGGGTGAGGGTTAACCCGGTGTTGTTGATTAACACGGGTGCATCATTCACCAAATTGATGTTCAGTGCAAAAGAACCTGTGATCGTTGCTGCGCCGTCAGTCACGACAAACCCAAAACTATCTTGATTCGTTTCGGTGCCATCGTGTTGATATCGTAGTTGGTTATTGTCAATGTCAGCTTGAGTGAACGTTTGACCGACTGTTAACGGAATGTTGTTCAACAGCAAAGTGCCATGAGTTACCCCTTGATTGATTTGATAAAACAGGAAATTAGACCCATTTTCAGCATCTGTGGTTTGTAGGGCAGTATTGGAGATGGGGGCGATCGCCCCTTCTGTCACTGTTAAGCCTGTGTTAACTGCCAATGTGGGCGGTAGGTTGGGCAAAATGATGCCGATATTAAACGAGAGACTGCGAATCGTTGTATTGCCATCCGTTAGAGAAAAACGGAAACCATCCTGGTTGGTGCGCGTGCCGTTGTGTTGATAGGTCAGCAACCCTGTGTTGATATCAGCTTGGGTAAACGTTTGACTAGAGCTGATCGCCGTGCCATTTAAAAATACCGTTCCATTACTGGTCGTTGTTTCTAATCGGTATATGACCTGAGATGGGTCACTCTCAGGATCGGTGGCAGTCAAAAAAGAGCTATTAATAACACCGGTTTCACCCGCATTAAGGGTTAATCCTTGGTTGACATTTAAAACTGGCGGTCGATTAATGGGGGGCGGAGGTGGAAGCGGATTGACCCTGATGCCAAAGGCTCTCACGCCAAGTGAGTTGACACCATCGGAGACGATAAACCGAAAGGAGTCTGGAGATATTGACCTGCCGTTGTTGAAATAGCGTAGTCGTCCACGATCGATATCTGTTTGTGTAAAGCGTTGCCCTACCTCTAATGCCCTGTTGCCAATTAACAAGTTGCCATAGCGGGGCACCTGCCGGAGCGTAAAGGTTAATTCTGATGAAGTATTATCTGTATCTGTCACTCGCAGGAGCGATCGCGTAATCACTTTTTGATCACCCTGCGTCAATGTCAACTCACGATTGTTTAAAAGAACAGGCGCATCATTGTCAGTCAATAAATCGACAACATCGCCAACGTATTCATTGAGATTGTTAATGCTGAGGGGGTCGCGTCGAAATAACTCGGCAATGCCAATGTGGCTGTCATCGCGCGATCGCCCCAGAGAGGTTGGGTTGCTGCTGCGTCGCAGTGTGGTTACTTGCTGTTGGTGAGATGGCTCGTTAAACGCGGATGCTTGTTGAGATGCGTTTAACGATCGATTGGCTAGATTGCGAATAGAACGGGGGGATAAGTTAGCGCTCATGGTTGAAAATGGGGGCGATATAAAACCAAACGTTTGAATAGGCAATCCCAAACCAGTCCGCGAGTAGAGTTGGCAGGGTTTAATCCATCAAATATTTTGTGAATGAACCCGGATCTTAAATGAGAAGACCCTCATGTCAGCGACTTAAAAAAAGCTACGTTGAATAACTTTGATTGATATGAAGTAGTCCGTAAATGAATACCTGATGTGTCGTTAACTTGCCTTTTTAGAAGATGACAACCGTGAAAACACGGGGTTAATGATGTACACATCTTTGTTATACCGCTTTGGGGCAAACAAAACTAAATGACGATTTGTTCCATTTATGAAAAAACATGAAACGGTTCTAAGAGTTCATAGAAACTTCACAACCTTTTGCATGACCTATAGCTCTCCCCAAATCTCGTTCATTCTTCGGCGAGGGTTAAGCAGTCAAGCTTTCTAAATTGGCTCTGATGACGCCACCATCATCACAAGTTCCTCATTTTTTGTGGCTAATGTTGAGGGACTTCCAGTTCAGTACCTTTAAATTGCAAATTTGGGTGGCACTACTTTCAGGTCAAAACAACTCTAGAGTTCTCCAATAAGCGTGGTGTAGTCAACGACAGCTTAGAGAAAAACGTCAATCTTCAAGAGAGGGAAATTTACGTGATTCAATCTACAGCGATGCAATCCGTTGCTTCGGTTTACGGGCCTGTCACCTCCTGGCGATTTGGGCGATCGCTCGGCATTGACCCCATTGGCGCAGTCTCTACTTGCTCATTTAATTGTGTGTATTGCCAGTTAGGTGAGATTAAGCATCAACAGGGCGATCGCCGGGTTTTTGTTTCGACTCAGCAGATTCAGCAAGATCTGGTATCAGTTGCTCCTTGGGATGTGGATGTGATTACCCTGAGTGGAAGTGGTGAACCCACATTGGCACTGAACTTAGGTGACATCCTGCAAATGGCAAAGACCCTGACAGCCAAGCCAGTAGGGGTACTTACCAATGGCAGTTTGCTCAATGATGCAACCGTGCGGGCTGAGCTGGCGATCGCCAATCAGGTATCCATTAAATTAGATGCTATTTCTTCTGATCAGTTTCGGCGTGTCAACCGTCCTACGGCAGAGATGAGCTTGCCAGAGATTTGGACGGGATTGTATTTGTTTCGTCAAGACTATCAAGGGCATCTCGCTGTTCAAACCATGCTGCTCACCCCTTGGGATGAAGCCTTACAAGAGCGATATGTGCGTTGGATGCAAACGCTGCTACCGGATGAGATTCAACTTAATACGCCAACTCGCCCCAAACCTCTCACCTATCAACTCAATGCCAGGGGTAATCATTCCTTAGATCGCACTTACCCAACTCGGATGCTCAAGACAGTTGATGCAACAGTATTGAAACAATTTGGCGATCGCATTCAGAGTGTGGTTGGTGTTCCAGTTCGTTATCCTCTTGACACGAGTCACCAACCTTAAATAGACAAGGTAGCCGTTTCTCCCAAACATGACTTTTAGAGCATCACTCCTAGAAAAAACATAGAAAAAACTGTAGAAAAAAACTATGACACACGTTAATCATCAATCCTACGAAAAGCTATTTGAAATTCCTCCGGGGTATCTCAATATCATGGGATATGTGGATGAATCAGAGGTGAATGGTCCAGGATGTCGAGCTGTCATCTGGGTGCAGGGATGCTTGCGGCAGTGCGCTGGTTGTTTCAATCCTGATTCCTGGTCTTTTGAAATGAATCAGCTGATTGCCGTTGATACGTTGGTTGATCGAATTCTTAGTAATCATCGCAATGAAGGAGTCACCTTTTCAGGTGGAGAACCTTTTTGGCAAGCCCCTGCTCTGACAACATTGGCTCATCGGGTTAAAGCGGCTGGCTTGAATGTGATGTCTTTTAGTGGCTTTACCCTAGAGCAACTCCAGGGGGCTTATGCGCCAGCGGGTGCTCAATCGTTGTTAGATGAACTGGATGTTTTAATTGATGGTCCTTACATCGAATCATTGGCGATCCATTCATCAACCTCTTGTGTCTCGTCACTTAACCAACGAGTGCATGTCTTTAATCCTGCTTTGAGCGATCGCTTAACGTGGGCAAGTGATCAAGTTGAAATTCATGTGCTTAAAGATGGGAGCCGCATCGTTACAGGATATCGTGGTCAGATGAATTTGTTTGAAGGCAAATAAGGCGCGTTTCAGTAACCAACCTACATCTATAGCAATCCTAAATGGGTTGTGAGAGGCACATCTCATTTGGGATTGCTATATTTAATTTCACCCAACTCCTGATCAAGGTTGTCTGAGACCTGCTGCGATTTCAAGCGCGAGCATCAAAGATTTGTCAGATAGTCAGGATGAAGACACTTTAATAAGGTTGGGCTGAACGCATTAAAGTGAGTTTGACTATTCTTTCCATTGCTTAAAGTAATCAAATCAGGTTAAACCCTGCGATCGCTTTGTTTACTCAATGTCAGTGTCTGTTAAACATTAGATCTACAGCCTGACTACAGAAGCATGTTCACAAAACATAAAGTTGGAGTTTACAACTTTTGATTTCCTTCACGTAACACTTAAGGTAGTTCGATTGGCATTTGGTTTTGCAGTACAACAAAGTATAGAACATTCTATTCATAATAAACTTGTTTAATTATGTACAAGATAGCTGTAGTAGACGACAGTGAAGCTTGGTGCTTGGCGATCGCATACCTGCTCCATCGACCAGGCTATGCTGTAGCAACTTTTACGAATGCCCATGCATTTCTTGAAGACGCTAAACATTTTGATTTAGCACTGATCGACTTCTCAATGCCATCTCGAAGCTATCAAAAAGAGATTGATGGTTGTGAGTTAATTCATTTAATTAAAAAGAGTATAAAAACTCCACCTGTGCTGGTTTTGATCTCTGCTTTTTTTACGAAACAAGTGTTGCCTCAGGTAGTTGAGTTTTGTCCTGAAGCAGATGCTCATCTTGACAAAAATATGTCAGCAGAGGAACTTTTAAATCAAGTGCAGCACCTTCTAACTGGCAGAAAAGCCTCATTCCCTCATAGCTTTTCACGCCCTTCTAAGTTTCAGCAATAACGCAAATTCTAAGTAGGAAGGCACAATTATTTGTAGGATAGGTTAGCGATCGCGAACCCCATACGAACGTGGGTTTCATGTTTTGAGCTAACCTGCACCCATTTTGCATCTAACACCTACCCACTTAACTGCTCACGACTAGCCCCATCCCGACTAATTATCCAGTTGATGTAAAAAAGAAACCCTGATTGACTGACAAAAGTTCTGAAGCCCTTAATATTCCGTGCTGTGACTGGCGAATTGATTCGCGCCTATCCGATCGAAGTCTGGATACATCAATATTTTCTGTAACCCGCGTCGGCGGGGTTTTGCTCCTAGTAACTACGATTTCAATCGCCAAGCATAAAGATTTGTCAGGCCGTCAGCAAAGAAACCTCCATGTAGTAATGGAGGTTTCTTTAAGAGCTATATGTGCTTTGGCGATAGTTTATTGAAATTTATGAGAATGCTAAAGCACTCAAGCATTTAATGTCTGTTTTGATTAACTGTTGAGCTAATCAAGACCTAATTTAGTAAACCCGACGACGAGACATGAAGGCGTAGTAAACCCACAATGCAATGATTGCGCCGATCACTGAAACCAAGATGCCGCCCAAGCTCAAACCTGCTGATGCTAATGTGATGCTTCCAGTGGTGAGCAGTGCGTACAAGCTACCGCCAACGAATGCACCGATGATACCTAGAATCAATGTGCCGAGGATGCTACCGCCTTGTTGACCGGGATAAATAGCTTTGGCGATCGCACCTGCAATAAGACCCAATACAATCCATGCCAAGATATTCATTGTTCCTTTCTCCTTCGTTGTTAAATCAAAATTCGTTGCTTTTTATGACCCCAAACGTTTACATTTCAAACCGCTTTGATTGAGGAATGACCTCATATTTGATGTAATAAAGTAGAGCGGCGACAGTATCTCTACACCATTCGGATCGGCGTTTCATACACACTGCTGCGATTGAAGGTCGCTATTCAAATCACAGGCAAGACTTACAGCGGTGTAAGTTCTTTCAGTGCAGTTATTTACTCTTACAGATTATCAAGTGGAACAATAAACTCAGGACTATCTACGGAGAGAGAAATATTGTACCTACGGACGTAGATTAATTGCAGGTTTGACTTCATCCCAGCGGAAGATTAGACAAAGACTTGAGGAATCAGGTTAAGGGTTTGATGTAAACATTGGAGGATTGCTGCGCCTTCATCTGATCCTTCATCTGATCCTTCACCTGATCGAACGACGGATTATTCAGGTCTTGTTTCAGGCAGTTGTCCCATAAATACAACCCGAATTTGATTACGTTGAAAGAGACCTGGAATGCGGACTTGTTCTGATACTTGGGGCATGGCGACGCAACGAGCAACCATTGACTGTTCATTATGGGCATTTAACGCGGTGACATACACATTTACTCGTCTTCCACGCACTTCATAGTGAGTAATGAGAGGCATGAGTGAGTCGAGACATCCTTGCAATTGAAATTGAAGTGTAACGCGAGTCTCAGACCCTGTTACCGCATCACCTAACGGAACCCGAACTGGCTCAACGTTAGTCACGCTGCCTTCAATGGGAGTCAAACCAGTTGTACCTGTGGGTGGGGTCAAAACTTGAGCAGCCGCACTAGAAGCACACGATAACAGGGCGATCGCCAACACTAATCCACGCTTAATCATAGTCATCCTTTAAAATTTGTCCTCTGATGATCGGGTTTAGGGGCTTGTAAAACGATACTAACGGGATCAAAGGGGGCGATCGCCCTTGTTCCAAAATTTGATACCGATGGGGCTTAGGGGGAGGTAGAGGCAGTAGACCAAATTGGTAGTTGATCCACCTGTTGCACCGTTAACTGCACATAGGTAGTTTGACTCTCGTTGACCCATGCCTGACCAAAATATCCTTCCTCTCCATCGTGGGTATGAGGCCCACTGACCAAGACAGAATAGCGGTTTTGTAGACGAGCACGGTTAAACGGAGAGCCTGCGACCCAATACCAACGCGAGGCAAAGACAATGCGACCGATATCTTCGACCCAATCTCGCTTGCCCTGGAGATGATAAACGTGCTCAACCTGATCAAAACCCGCCGTTCCGTCAAACACCCCTCCTACTGAGACCACAATTAAACGAGAATTGAGCCACTGCTTGAGATAATGCGCGGCTCCGAGCGATACCTGAGCCCCGCCACTGGTTCCTAACAGAATCACCTTCAGGGGTTGAGGATGGTCAGTTGGAATCGGTTGAGCCGCATTCATGCGATCGAGAATGGCTGTGGCAATCCCCTGGTTGTAAACAACTCCATAGCGATCATCAGCCGAAATTGCAAATCGCCACAGATTGCGAATTTTGATCAATACCCCAAAGCTATCTAGCCAACCTTCTGCGGAGTCAATGGCATCCCAAAAAGGGGCTAATACTCGCTGTCGTGCTCCTAAACTTTGATTTGCTACGGAATAGGGGAAGACGTCAGAGACACTAACACAATCAGGGTGGAGTTGTACGAGGCGATCGAGAAAAAACTCTTCACCGGGTGTGAGTTGGTTGGCTGAAAAATCGCCGACTCCCGGTAAAAAAACAATGTAACAACTGACGGCTGAGGTTGGAGCCGATGCTGGATTGATGGAGGGAGGCGATCGCACCGCAGGGGAAGATGTCACACCAGACCGTTCTGCTTCGTGACTCAACCACCAAACCAACGTTCCGACGGGTGAAAAGATGCCCCAAATTAGCAATAATATTCCCGCAAGGAGCAATAATTTGAGTGTTTCGCCTCTGACCCATAGCAGAGCACGCCAAATCATGTTTAGGATTAATCGCATGAGTGATAGCCGTCATTCAAACGGTAAAACCAGAATTGAGTTTGAAACATAGTGTTATTAATAGTGTTCTGATTGTTTTTAGGGTTTGTTTTTAGGAGGCACCGTGTTGCATCGAATCAGATTTAAAGAAGTCAGGTCATCTATCTTGAGATTTAAAAAACATGGTTATTGAGCAACCAACAGGAGGAGTTTTAAAGACTCTAAAAAACGCTCTGGTTTTGAATGCAGATTTTTATGAAAGTGCTCGTAATACCCATCGAATTCGTCGGTTAGCACTCACTATTGTGACTCTGGCGGCTCTTTCGCATGTCTTAGGAAGTGCAGTAATTTTATTGATCAACCGTGCCCCCATTCCGATTTTCGGGCTGGCTCTTGGCTTAGATGGGGTGGGAGTAGTAGCGGGATATTACTTCTGGACTTTTACCATTTGGAAGGTTGGACAGTGGATGAAGCCGATCGATCCGACCTATGGAGATTTGCTGAGTCCCATTGGGTTTGCCTATGCCCCTCAAGTCCTCAACTTTTTGACGTTGATTCCTTTGTTGGGGCGACCAATCGAGTTGATACTCGCCGTTTGGAGCTTGTTAGCGGTGATTGTGGCGGTGCGTCAGGGATTGGATATTACAACCCGACGGGCCATTTTCATTTGTTTATTGGGGTGGCCGCTGATTCAAGTGGCGATCGGTTTGTTACAAATGTTGGAACAGGAACTGGTGAAGCTGTCAATGTGAGCGATCGCCCCATAGGGTATGTCCCAGATTTTTGGGTCAAGACAGGCTTTGCCTTGGCTCCATTTCGCCCGCGACTAAAGTTACGGGCTAATAGTATAAAGTCTGCTCAAGCAGACTCAGAGTAGAGTTCAGTCCCCCAATCACTAGATGCACCTTTTAAGGAGCCAGTTGACCAATTGTTGAGATTACTGAATCCCTTGGACGATCGCACCAATCAGTAGTACGATTGCTCTACAGAACTGATTCGGCTCTGGCTGTATGCATGCCCCCCTCGACTTGAACAATTGCATCATTCTGGGCATCGATCCCGCGATCGCCAGTATTGGGTTTGGGGTGATCCAGGGTGATGTGGCGTTGGAGTATGGTGTCATTACCACTCCAGCCAATGCCCCCATGTATGAGCGTCTTAGCCAGATTCGAGCTGATATTCAAGAGCTGTGTCAGATGGTCAAGCCTGATATTGCAGCTTTAGAAATGCCATTTTTTGGACGCGAAAACACAAATGCAACTAAAGTAATGCGGGCACTGGGTGTGATTGAGCTGGCATTAGGCGATTGCGGACTCATCGATTTGATCTATCTGCACCAATCTCAAGTCAAAGCTGCCGTTGCTCAATATGGGGCCAATAAGTATGAGATCAAGCAAGCCGTCATGCAAATTTTTGGGTTGCCCAAACCCCCGACGCCAGATGACAGTGCCGATGGGTTAGCGATCGCCTATGCTGCTCAGTGTGGAGCACGAGCCAACGTAGCTTAACTATTACCCTGAAACGGGTTTAGCTGGTTTAGCGCGATCGCACACTGGCTCCGTTTTGGGTCGGTTCCTCGGTTTCTGCCAGCCCAAACACTTGACTAAACACCTTATCCACTTTGTAACCAGAGTCAATAGATTCTAGTGGGTCTTTGCGGAGCCGATGCCGCAAACACAGACCAATCACCCGACGAATATCGTCAACAGTGACTTCAGTGCGTCCCTCAAGGGCCGCGATCGCCTTTGAAGCGCGATTGGTTACAATATCGCCGCGCAAGCCATCCACATCTAACTCAGCGCACACTTGAGAAATCTTGACGCGCAAATCGTAATCGATCGATACCTCAGACAGGCGGTTTTGAGCACCCACTAGCTTTTCTTGTAGGGCATCTTGTTGAGCCTGATATTTCTCTAAAAAGGGTCTAGGTTCTTGGTCAAACTCAGTGCGTTGTTCGACAATTTGAACTCGCAAAGTGGGTTCTTTGACAGTGCGAATCTCAGCGTGCATGCCAAAGCGATCGAGGAGTTGAGGTCGCAGTTCTCCTTCTTCAGGGTTGCCAGAGCCAACTAAGACAAATCGAGCTGGGTGACGAATCGAAATACCTTCCCGTTCAACCGTGTTCCAACCCGAAGCCGCCGAATCCAGCAGTACATCCACCAAGTGGTCATCTAACAGGTTGACTTCATCAACATAGAGAATGCCCCGATTAGCTTTCGCGAGCAAGCCTGGCTCAAATGCCTTGACCCCTTCTGACAACGCTTTTTCAATATCGATCGTGCCGCACACTCGATCTTCAGTTGCACCCAACGGCAGGTCAACCATCTGCACCTTTTTACGCGCCACTGGAAGCGGATGACCCTGCTCTAGTTGTTGCTTGACCTCATCGCTCATCAAATCAGGATCACTGGGATGGCTACTGAACGGATCATCTGCCACGATCTCGATCTCAGGAAGCAAGTCTGCCAACGCCCGAATCGTGGTTGATTTTCCAGTGCCGCGATCGCCCATAATCATGACTCCACCAATTTTGGGGTCGATCACATTTAACATCAACGCCAGTTTCATCTCTTTTTGACCAACGATTGCCGTAAATGGAAAGACTGGACGCCGGGTCAGGGAGGGGTTAGCAAGACTGACGGAAGTAGAAGAACTCACAGAACTACCTAAACGCTAAAAAACATTAACCACTGTTTCTCATTTTGACACAGAGCGACACCTCAAAAGGCTAAAAGCTGAAGGCTAAAAACGAAGTGCGATCGGCTCGCTCGCGGGCAAGATGCTCAGAGTGTGGAATTGCCGAATTATTTCCTTAACTTTCACAGATGGACTGGACAGGTTAGCCACACTTCAGGTGCAGAAATTTGTTGTCAGGGGTGCAAGATTAACCCACCCCAAAAGAGTTGAGAGAAGAGGGTCTCATCCCTACGTAAGATGATTGGTTAGGGCTTTTAGCCTATCCCTTAAACAGAGAGAAACTTCAATCGGAGAAGGGTTATGGCTGATTTGATAGCAACAGCAAATAGTGCAGGCTCATTTAAGACGCTGCTGACAGCTCTCAAAGTGGCTGAGCTAGAAGAAATTTTGAATAGTCCTGGTCCTTACACAGTTTTGGCACCCACTGACAACGCCTTTGATCAGTTACCGTCGGGTGTGCTGGATTCTTTGCTAGAAGACACTCACAAGCTCAAACAAATCCTGCTTTATCATGTCGTGTCGGGTGATGTGCGCTCAGACGATTTGCTGCAAATTGACGAGGCACCGAGCGTTGAAGGTGGAATTCTTGCCATTGAGCAAGCTCAAGATGGGGTTCGGGTGAATGGTGCAAAAGTCTTACAGATGGATATTTTGGCAGAGAACGGAGTGATTCATTCGATCGACACGGTGCTGATGCCAGTCATTTTGCAATAGCCCGCTGTTTACTTCTCAGCTATAGCTGTCCCAAATCAGTTGTGAGATTAGGGAGTTGTAAGAGGCGCACCCCGTTTGGGATTGCTATACAACACATGATTAAGACGACCAAAAATCACTCTTCCGGACAGGTCATCTGGGGGAGTTTTTTCTATGTTTTAAGTCTTATAAGTAGGACTATGTCTTGAAGAGAGGGGGTTGCAAAGAGGGCAAAGGAATCATGGCTCAGCACTCGCCTAAAAACCGTTGTAGAAGTGACCATTGTCCTAGAACAATGCCCCCATATTCGTGACTTCTGTCCCATGCCTCATCAGGGGCGATCGCATTAAGATAAGCCTATTGATGGAGTTGGTTCAGTATGTTCAGTACTGACTGAACGTTTAAAATTTGCTAGTATTAAGGTAACGCTATGTTAAGTAATCTCATTCATTTTACAAACCCTTGATTTCAGAGCATCTTTTTGAACAGCAACACTTTGTAGAGGAAGTCGGCTTGATGTTTGAGCAAGTCGGGTTGCCCCGCATGGCAGGTCGCATTTTTGGGTGGTTGTTGATCTCGCAGCCGTCTCATCAGTCTCATAATGAGTTGGCTGAAGTGCTGCAAGCCAGTAAAGGCTCCATCAGCATGATGACCCGTTTACTGATTCAACTTAGTTTGATTGAGCGAGTCATCTTTCCGGGCGATCGCCGCGATTATTTTCAAATCAAGCCCAATGCCTGGTCTCAGATTACTCAGCAGCAAGTGGTGCGAGTGACTGCCTTTCGCAAATTAGCTGAACAAGGACTAAAACTGCTCGAAGGTGCACCTCCCTCACAACAACAACGCTTACAAGAGATGCATGACATTCATGCGTTTTGGGAACGGGAATTGCCTTTGCTCTATCAACGATGGCAGCAAGAACAAGACGAAAAACAAAGAGCATTGACTGTCAATCGCATCCACCGCCGTAATTCCTGATGTTTGGTTGCCCCTTCACGTTCGATTGGTAACGGTTCGCTCTTTATTCACTCTTTTACTTTTAGTTCCCTAGAGGACAGTGGTTATGCAAGTCCCGTTTATTGGCAAAGTTCGTCAACCTGCTCCTTGGGTATTGGCATTGCTCGCCGTTGGCATTATTGGTGCAGGTGCAACCACCGTTGGCATCGTGCGTCAACGCTCGGCTGTGCCCGATATCACTGCCTTGACAGAAACGGTTCAGTCTCAGCCTTTGACGGTTCGCATTACCGCCAGTGGAACGGTGCAGCCTTTTCAAACAGTGAACCTCAGTCCTAAATCGACAGGAATTTTAGCTGAGCTATATGTTGAACAGGGCGATCGCGTCCGTCAAGGGCAAATTATTGCTCGCATGGAGAGTGACAGTACTCAAGCAGAGATGTTGCAGGCGCAAGCGAGGGTGGCACAATCTCAAGCCCGTTTGGCAGAGTTGCGAGCGGGCAGCCGTCCTCAAGAAATTGCCCAAAAACAAGCGGCGGTTGAGCAGTCTCAGGCACGGGTAGTTGAGGCTCAGGCGCGGCTTGATCGGGAAAGTGATCGAGTTGAGCGTAACCGCATGTTGTTGCAGGAAGGAGCTATTTCTCAAGATGAGTTTGATGCGATTTTGCGAGATGCGGCTACGGCACAAGCAACCCTAGAACAAAATCGAGCGGGGGTGCGTGAAGCAGAGCAACAGTTGGCATTGACCCGGAGTGGGAGTCGGGTCGAAGAGATTGCGGCGGCTGAGGCAGAGTTGGCCGAGGCGCGAGGACGACTCCAGGCGGTGAATGTGCAACTGGAAGATACCGTTATTCGGGCACCCTTTGATGGGGTAATCACCCAAAAATATGCGACTGAAGGGGCGTTTGTAACGCCTACTACGTCTGCCTCAGAAGCAAGCTCAGCGACCTCAACGGCCATTGTGGCAGTCGCCAGTGGTTTAGAGGTGTTAGCCGAGATCCCTGAAGTAGACATTAACGCCATTCGACCGGGTCAAACCGTGGAAGTCGTTGCGGATGCATACCCCGATCAGGTGTTTCAAGGTCGAGTCCGCCTCGTGGCACCTGAGGCCGTTGTTGAGCAAAACGTCACCTCCTTCCAAGTGCGGATCGATCTAACCACTGGACAAGACAAGTTGTTATCGGGCATGAATGTGGATCTGACCTTTTTAGGCGATCGCCTGAATAATGCTATTACGGTTCCCACTGTGGCGATCGTCACTAAAGAAGGGGAAACGGGTGTGCTGGTGCCGGGTGCAAATAACCGGGCCGAATTTCGCCCTGTGCAACTGGGTACAGCCGTTGGCGATCAAACCCAAGTTTTAGAGGGATTGCAACCCGGTGAGCGAGTCTTCATTGATCTTCCCCCTGACCAAAAACAGGAATGGATTCAGCAGGAGGAATAAAAGAATGAAGCGTGAATCATGAAGAGCGAATTAGCTCAGCTTTTTAGTCATGTTTCATTCTTTGTTTCTTCTCTTGTATCCTGCTTCTTTTTTCTTTTTTTCCTCTTCTTCTTTTCTCTTTATGGATCTCCTTGAAAGCGTTGGAATGGCAGTTAAAACACTCACTGCCAATAAATTGAGAAGCACGTTGACCATGTTGGGTATTATCATTGGCAATGCGTCGGTGATCACGATGGTGGGTGTGGGTGAAGGAGCAAAGCAATATGCCTCTGAGCAGTTTGAGTCGCTGGGGCCAAACGTGTTGTTTATCATTCCGGGTAGTGACGAGTCACGACAACGGACGTTAAATGTGCCTCGCAACCTGACCTTAGAAGACTCACAGGCGATCGCTTCTCAAGTCCCCTCGGTCGAAGCGGTGTCTCCCCAGTTGCAAAGCCAATATCCAGTCACATATCGCAGTCAAACGGCGAGTACCCTGGTCACAGGCACGACTCCTAATTTCACGACAGTTCGCAGTTTTGAAGTTGGACAAGGTCGCTTTTTCACAGAGTTGGATTTAGAACGCAATAACCGAGTCGCGGCAATTGGGGCGGATATTGCAAACAGTTTATTTGGCAACTCAGACCCAATCGGACAACAAATTCGCATTAGAAACCTCAGTTTTGAGGTGATTGGGGTGATGGAGGCAAAAGGCGCATTTTTGGGGAACAACCAGGATGATGTAGTGTTCATTCCGCTGACGACGATGTCAAGTCGGTTGACGGGAAACTCTTCTCCCTTTGGCACTGAAGTAACGTTTATTTCAGCGACCGCTAAAGATGAGGCGTCGGTAGGTGCCGCTCAGTTTCAAATTACTAATCTATTGCGGTTGCGCCACAAGGTTGTGAACGAAGATGATTTTACCGTGCGAACTCAAAAAGATGCGTTAGAAATCGTCGGTAATGTGACCGGGGCGTTGACGTTAATGTTGGCGGCGATCGCTGGAATCTCTCTCTTCGTGGGTGGCATCGGCATTATGAACATCATGCTGGTGTCGGTGCGAGAGCGGACGCATGAGATTGGTTTGCGTAAGGCGATCGGTGCCTCTCAACAGGACATTTTGGTGCAGTTTATGATTGAAGCGATTATTTTGGCGGCGATCGGAGGGATTGTAGGAACGGCGATCGGGTCTGGTGGAGTGTTGTTGGTGAGTAGTGTGACTCCTCTAAAAACAGGTGTTTCGACTTCAGCCGTGATTTTAGCGGTGGGTGTCTCTGGGGCGATCGGGTTGTTCTTTGGTGTGGTGCCCGCGCGTCAAGCGGCTAAACTCGATCCCATCGTGGCATTGAGAAGTGCATAGTGTTGGGGAAAGGATAAACGATGAAGGATAAACGATAAAAAAACATACCAATAAATCTATATCCTTCATCTTTTTATTTCTCTCTTTGTTTCTCCAGTTTTATTCTCAATCCTTTATCCTTCATTCCTTCCTATGAAAACCATCATTCGCCTCGAACACATCTCTAAAATCTACGGTTCCGGCAACACCGAAGTACGAGCCTTGTCAGATGTCAGTTTGACGGTTGATGCGGGGGAGTATTGCGCCATTATGGGGCCGTCAGGATCGGGTAAATCAACCGCAATGAATGTGATTGGCTGCCTCGATCGCCCCACCTCTGGCAGTTATTACCTAGACGGTTTAGATGTGGCTCAAATGCGCGATGAAGAATTGGCTCACGTTCGCAACCGCAAGATTGGTTTTGTGTTTCAGCAGTTTCATCTGTTAGCGCAATTGAGTGCGCTTGAAAACGTCATGTTGCCGATGGTCTATGCGGGTGTGCCCCAACGAGAACGACAAGAACGAGCAGCGGAAGCTTTGACTCGTGTAGGCTTAGCCAATCGGTTAAACAATAAACCTAATCAACTCTCAGGGGGACAGCAACAACGGGTGGCGATCGCCCGTGCCATTGTCAATCGTCCGGTGTTGCTGTTAGCCGACGAACCAACCGGAGCACTCGACTCTCACACCACCCAAGAGGTGATGGACATTTTTGCAGAACTCAACAAGAGCGGTATCACGGTTGTCATGGTGACACATGAACCGGAAGTGGCTCGTCTGACTAATCGTGTGGTTTGGTTTCGTGATGGCGAAGTGGTCAATGCTCACATGCATCCTAGCGATTTAGCACAAGTGACATTTGCTTCATAAAACTTGCTTGGTAGTGCCATTTCAGCAAATGTCCAATTAACACACTTAAGCGATCGCGGAGTTCTTGGCGTTGCTGTTTGCCCAAAGATTCAATCTCCTCAATCACATTCGGCAAGTCAAGCTGACTCCACTGTTGATTGCGGAGAAATACGGCTTGTTCTTGAGTCCAAGCGTAGAAGTCTGCTTCATAGAGATTGAGGGCAGATGTTGAATGCTTAGTTATCTCTGAGTTTGTTTCAGGCACGTGCATCAGCTTAATCCCACCGTAGCCCTTACTATTGTAGTATGCTCCTTAAGTTGAGGGTTGATGCCTATGTCTGTCACTGCTAATCAGCCACACCAAACCCCCGTCACAGAAGAGGTGACCCTCAATGGTGTTGTGTTTCCGCCTGGTGGTCTCTACAGCAACGAACCCCCCTTGGAAAGTTATCTTCATTTACAGCAAATGATGCTGTTGATTAAATGTTTAGATTGGTTGTGGCAAGACCGAAATGATTACTTTGCAGCTGGCAATCTTACAATTTACTACAGCTCTCAACGGCGGAAGTCAGAGGATTTTCGAGGACCGGATTTCTTTGTCGTATTAGGCACGGAGCGCAAGCCTCGCAAGAGTTGGGTGGTATGGGAAGAGAACGGTCAATATCCAAATGTGATTGTTGAGTTGTTGTCAGACTCTACGGCTCAAACCGATCGCGGCTTAAAGAAAGAGATTTATCAAGACATCTTTCGGACTCCGGATTATTTTTGGTTTGACCCTGAGAGTTTGGAGTTTGAGGGATTTCATTTAGTAGATGGAGCTTATCAGGAGATTCCCCTGACTGATCAAGGTCATCGGTGGAGTCAACAGTTAGGGTTGTTTTTGGGCATTCACGATCGCCAGTTACGCTTTTTTACGGCTAATGGAGAGTTGGTGCAAACCCCAGAAGAAGCAGCGGCGATCGCCCAGGCAACAACTGAGGCAGAACGACAACGCGCTGATCGGTTAGCGGCAAAGTTGCGCGAATTAGGAGTTGATCCAACGGCGATTTGAGTGCTCAATAAGTTAGTTTGTACTGGAACTTTAGGGCTTTACAACGCATCTTTAAACTGGGTAAGCCACCCATTTACTGACTTGCAATTGAAGTTGATTTGAAGGGTTAGCCGGGGCTAAATTCACTCCATTCCCATTCAACAAACCCGCTACCGTTCGGTGAAAGTCTTAGGCAAATTCTGGTACTGGTCAACGTGTCTTTGAGTCATGATCAGAGAGATAGCTGTAGCCAGCTAACTTAGGACATAGGAGTTGTGGGGGCATCGCCCCCAGCTAGGGGTTCCACCCCTGCACCCCGTCCTAACCTGAATGACTACGGCTATAGTAGAGCGATCGCCAAACGTGCAGCGGAGTTTTGTGAAAGCTCATGAGAGATTGCCCTGAAGATTGAGTCATGAGGGGTGACTCCATCTGTTCAACCCTGCTAAAACACGTCACAATACTAGGCTATCAAAATGACCCAATTGGGGAACTGTGTCCTATGACTCAGCAGGAGTAAGATGGCAGTACCCTGTGCACCGCTCAGATGACTGGCATAAAAGCGTGACTCTCTCAAGAAAAGTAGATGTAAAACCGGAATCGTGAATCACCATCGGGTAGCTTTTTATGCGCCCCATGATGAGCACCATCAAGCCCCCCTGACTGGACAAGAGCAATGGTAGACTTTCAGCGTTTTTTTGATGTTTGCAACCCCACCCGCACGCTTAATCTAGGTAACCCCGAAGATCAACCCTATTACATTGATTTTTCTGCTGTTCGAGGCAGCAACATGATTCGAGAACTCGAACGCACGATTCGATTTTCCTCCGAGCGTCCCACGTGTCAACTCTTTAGCGGTCACATCGGCTGTGGCAAATCAACGGAACTGTTGCGCCTCAAAGCTGAGTTAGAGCAACAAAATTTTTATGTTGTCTACTTTGAGTCAACTCAAGACCTCGACATGGTCGATGTTGAGGTGACAGATATCTTGTTGGCGATCGCCCGTCAGGTGAGTGAGAGTTTAGAGCGCAGTCAGATCTTTTTACAACCCAAGGGGTTTAGAGAGTTTCTCAGAAAAACAGTTGAGTTTTTGCAAACCCCTGTTGAGTTGTCTGGGGAGGCAGAGTTGGCGGGGTTGGGCAAAGTCTCTGCTAGCTCTAGCGGCAACCTGGAATTTTCATTGCCTGTGGGAATTGGCAAGATTACGGCTCGTGTCAAAGATAGCCCCAATCTGCGCAGTCGCTTGCGGCAATATCTAGAACCGCGCACCAACACGATTTTGCAAGTCATCAACGACGAGTTGTTGCAACCTGCGACCCAAATTCTCAAGCAGCAGGGCAAAAAAGGACTGGTGGTGATTGTCGATAACCTGGATCGGGTGGAACCGCGTCCGTCGGTGTCGGGCAAGCTTCAGACAGAGTATCTGTTTATCGATCGTGGCGAGCAACTCCGCAACCTCAAGTGCCATCTGGTCTACACGGTGCCCCTGATGTTGCTGTTCTCAAATAGCAGTGAAATGCTCAAAAATCGCTTGGGAGGGGGCATGGCTCCCAAGGTGCTGCCGATGGTGCCAGTGCGGCATCGGACGGGAGGTGTCGAGCCAGAGGGAATGCGTCTGTTGCGCCAGATGGTGTTAGTTCGAGCTTTTCCTGAGTTGGTGCCAACTGACGATCTAGATCAGGCTCAATTGGATGCCCAATTTGAGGAGCGCATTACCAAAGTGTTTGATAGCTCTGAAACCCTTGATCGATTGTGTTGGGTGAGTGGTGGACATGTGCGAAAACTCTTGGCACTGCTCTATTCCTGCTTACGACGCGAAGACTTGCCACTGAATCGTCGCTGTGTGGAGCGAGTGATTCAAGAATATCGAGATGACTTGCTGTTGACGATTGACGATAAAGAGTGGGAGATGATCTTGCGGGTGGTGCAACAGCAAACCCTGCGAGGGGAAGAGGAGTTTCAAATTTTGCTTCCCAGTATGTTTTTCTTTGAATATTGGGATCAACAGGGACGCTGGTTTGGTATCAACCCAGTGTTAGAAGAAACACAACAATTTCAAACCTGGCAAAAACAGGCTAGTTCATCGTAGCCATGACTGACTTATTGCACTCTGAAGACGTCGCTGCTTACAACGAGGAATCATTGAAGACGTTATCGCGGGCGATCGCCTTTTCTCAAGGGCGGTTTTCCCTGATTTTGGTACGCTGCAACTACAGCAGAGTGCAAGAACAGATTCGTCAAAAACTGCGAGAACAGTGCCCTATCCCGATTCGAGAATTGTCGCTGCACAATACTGAGAAGACGCTATATACCTTTATCAAAACCCAGTTAGGACAAGAGCAACCCCAGGCATTGATGATTTTGGGGCTAGATGCGGTAAAAGATCTCGATGATGTCTTAACCGCGACGAATCAAGTGCGGGATGAGTTTCGCAAGAGTTTCAACTTTCCCCTGATTCTTTGGGTCAATGACGCGATTATGCAGAAACTGTCGAGGCTAGCCCCTGACTTTAACAGTTGGGCAGGGGTGCCCATTCGTTTTGCGATCGCCCTTGAGGATCTAGTGCAATTGCTCAAACAACAGGCAGATGCATTGTTTGAGCGGGCAACCGATGTTGGGGCAGGTCGTATTCCCCGCAGCTCTGCCCTCTATTTAGAAACCGATTCCTTTGCGCAACCTGAATTAAGAATTGCTCTAGCAGACTTACAAAAACGACACCAGGAATTGGATCTCGATCTGGCAGCGAGTCTGGAATTTATTTTGGGTTTAGATGCCTATGCTAACAATCAGTTGGACAAGGCATATCAGCACTATCAAAAGAGTTTGGGCTTTTGGAAAGCCAATACCTCTTATGACAGCACGGCTAGTCGTCGGCGTGCCTGTGTGTTGTTTTATCTGGGGTTGTGGTGGCGACGCTATGCGGCGTTGCATCGAGCCGAGTTTGGCTTAGCCTGTCGGCGATCGCGCGACTATTATCGCCAGTGTGTAGATGGATTGCTGCGTGACAATCACCCTGATTTAGCCGCTAAATTTATCATCGCCTTGGGTGAGGTGTTGCAACGGTTGGGTGAATGGGAAGAGTTAGCCGCGATCGCCCATACCGCAGTGCGATTGCATCAAAATTTAAATGACTCAGTGCGCCTTGCTTATAGCTATGGCTTACTCGCTGAGGTGGCGTTAGCTCGTGAATCGTGGCAAGAAGCAGAACACTATGCCGAACTGGCACTCCAGGCCAACGAACGATTTCCAGAACCCAATGAAGAAAATCAATACCGCTATTCCGAGTTAAATTGGGCGCGTCCTCACTATCGCAGTTTGTATCTGCTGTTGCTAGCACAGGCACAACACCGCTTAGGGCTGTTGTCAGAGGCCGTTGAGAACCTGGAAGTGGCAATGAGTGCCTGTCGCCATGCCTATGATCCGCTGTTATATACCCGCATTCTAGAGGTATTGCGATCGCTCTATTACAAACAAGGGGAATATCTCAAAGCCTTTGAAACTAAGCAAGAACAGCGATCGATTGAGCAGCAATATAGCCTTAGAGCGTTCTTGGGGGCGGGTCGCCTCAAAGCCGAGCGACAGGTCATTAATCCAGCGATCGTGTCGTTAGAGATTCCAGAAAACCACGACTCATCGTTAAACCAGACCTCAGGGGCATCGTCTCAACCGATCGCGATCGCCCAGGAAATCTCTGCCTCTGGCCGACAACGCGATGTCGAGCATTTGCTGGAGCGGCTCAGTAGTCGCCAATATAGCCTCACTATCATCCACGGGCAATCGGGTGTGGGCAAAAGCTCGATCATCAATGCTGGACTGGTGCCAGCCCTGGAACAAAAACCGATTGAGGCCCGCAATCCCTTAGCGGTGGTGTTGAATATCTATACCGACTGGATTCGAGAGATGGGCAATCGCTTGTCAAGAGCCTTGGCAAAGCGGGGCATTCGCTGGAAAATGCCAAAACATGAGGAACCCAGTATTCATCACTTAATCGATTGTCTGCGGGCGAACGCTGATCAACAAAGTTTGTTAACGGTGCTCGTATTTGACCAGTTTGAAGAATTCTTTTTTATCTATCCTGACTTACTCCATCGACGCTCGTTCTTTGAGTTTTTTGGAGAGTGTCTGAAGTTGCCCTTTGTCAAAGTAGTGCTGTCAGTGCGCGAGGATTATTTGCACCATTTGCTGGAGTGTGAACGGTTGCAACTGGATGATGTCACCAACAATATTCTCAGCCGCGATAATCGCTATCCTCTGGGTAACTTTTTGGCGAATGATGCCAAACTGATCGTGCAACGGCTAACGCAGCGATCGCAATTTTCGTTAGAACCTGCCCTGATTGATCAATTGGTTCAAGATTTGGCGCAAGAGTCGGGAGAGGTGCGTCCGATTGAGTTGCAACTCGTGGGTGCCCAGTTACAGGAAGACGACATCATTACGCTGCATCAATATCGGGCATTAGGAGACAACCCTAAAGAGAAGTTAGTAGAACGGTTTTTAGAACGAGTCGTAGAAGATTGTGGACCGCCCAATCAGCAACTCGCTAACCTGGTGTTGTATTTGCTGACCGATGAAAAGGGCACTCGTCCTTTGAGGACTCTAGATGAGCTAACCGAGAGTCTGGCAAAGCTGGCGATGAATTTGACAGCGGATGCTGACCCCCTTGATGAAACGCTGAAAACGCTGAATGAATTAACCAAAAATTTGTCGCAGTTAACCGTCAACTTGCCGGGGAGAGCAGAACCACTCGACCTGATTCTCAAAATCTTGGTTAACTCTGGCCTGGTGCAGTTTTTGCCAGAGGTGCCTGCTCCTCGCTATCAGTTGGTTCACGATTATCTGGTTGCCCTGATTCGCAAAAAACAACAACCTGCCCTGCTGAAGCAGATTTCAGAACTACGCCGACTCGAAAAACAACGGCAAGCTGAGATTGAGCAACTGCAACGTGATAAAGAGCTATTAAAAGCCAGAGCACGCGAGGCTGAGTTGCAAGCCAAACTCAAACGCACTCGTAAAGAGCAGCGGTTGGCATTTGCGATCGCGGGCATGGGCACCTTGTTGGCGATGCTGACGGCAGGGGCAGCTTCTTACGCTTATCTGCAAGCTCGACGGGCCGCGATCGCTGAAATTAACGCCACGACTTCTCAATCTTCGGCCCTGCTATCTTCGGATGATCAGTTGGGTGCACTAGTTGCTAGCATTCGGGCAGGGCGACAACTGCAAGACATGATTGCCAGACCCGCAGAGTTAGAGATTGCAACGCTCAGTCTCATGCAACACACCATTTACTCGGTGCAGGAATATAACCGTTTGGTGGGGCATGAGTCGTGGGTTGACTATGCGAGTTTTAGCCCCGATGGTCAAATCATTGCCTCTGCTAGTGCAGACAACACAGTGCGATTGTGGAGCATTGACGGCAAACTGTTGCACATCTTGAGAGGTCACACCAATCGGGTCAATAGTATCAGTTTTAGTCCAGATGGTCGCACGATCGCCTCTGCCAGTGATGATGGCACGGTGAAGTTATGGAATCTAGAGGGTGACGAGCTCCAGAGCCTGAGAGGACACACCGGCCCAGTCACCAGTGTCAGCTTTAGCCCAGATGGTCGCATCATCGCTTCGACCAGTGACGACAACACCATTAATCTGTGGCGTTCGGATGGCACCCTGATGCGAACTCTAATTGAGCATAGCGATCGCGTCAAAACCTTGAGCTTTAGTCAGGACGGCACTTTGGTGACGGGGAGTTGGGATGGCACAGTGAGGGTATGGGGGGCTAATGGCGATCTATTGCAGACGATCGACCACGGCAGTCGAGTGACGTCTGTTAGCATCAGCCCAGATGGTAATGTAATTGCTTCGGGTGCAATGGATAGCACGGTTAAACTGTGGAATCGGCAAGGTGATTTGTTGCAGATTTTGACGGGGCAGAGCGATCGCATCACAGGATTAAATTTCAATGCTGATGGCACCCTGTTGGCGATCGCCAGTGCAGACGATACGGTCAAAATTTGGGGACACGACACCCCTACTGCTGCTGAGTTTGAGACGGTTAAGACGTTGAGAGTCGATCGGGTGATTAGTATTAATTTTGGCCCAGATGATAGTCTGGCATCGACCGATGGCAACAACACAATTCGCTTATGGAAGCTGAGTGGAATTCAACCTGTGACTCTGCAAGAACCCAACAGTTTGCTTGCCAGTGTGAGCTTTAGCCCCGATGGTCGCACGATTGCCGCAGGGGGGATTGTCAATAACCCAGAAGAATTAGAGGAATCAAACCCGTCAGATCAGGCCGAGAATAATGGAGCACTCATCTTGTGGGGCATAGACGGTCGGCAAAAAGCTCGCTTTGTGGCTCACGGTAGCGTCGATAGCATCAGCTTTAGCCCCAATGGAGAACAGATTGCGATCGCTGAAAATCCTCTCCCGGCGATCTCTCAAACGGCTGAGGGCACTGTCACTTCTACGTTTGCCAAGCCAGGACAGATTCGGGTGTGGAGTCTAGAGGGAGACGAATTGCTGAACATTGACACCCCCGGCAAAATTAACAGCGTCAGTTTTAGTCCTGATGGAAAAGCGATCGCCGCTGCGATTACAACTCCTGAGATTTATACCGATGGCTATCGCAAAGACATTGGCAGACTTACCTTTTGGAATCTAGAGGGTGACAAGATTCACACCTTTCAAGCGCATAATGACGAAATCACCAGTATTAGCTTTAGTCCTGATAGCACCATGATTGCCACAGGCAGCGTGGATAACACGGTCAAACTCTGGAATTTAGAAGGTGAAAATCTGGCAACGTTGAAAGGACACACTAACCGAATTAACAGTGTCAGTTTTAGCCCTGACGGTCGAACGATTGCTTCTGCTAGCACCGATACTACCATTCGACTTTGGAGTCGCGATGGCGAATATCTCAGAACGTTAGAAGGGCACATCAGTGCTGTGACTAGCATTGCCTTTAGCCGAGATGGCAAATTGTTTGTATCGGCTAGCTCGGATGGCACGATTAAATTATGGAATGCTGAAACTGGAAAATTGTTGGCAACCCTAAAACGCAATGATAGTGCAATCACAGGGTTAAGCTTTAGCAATGATGGCAAAATCGTTGCCTCTGCTAGTGCTGATGCTGTTGTTCTATGGGATTTTAATCTGGATATTTCGCTGGAGCGTGGGTGTCACTGGTTACGAGACTATCTGCACAACAGCAGTAGCTCTGATGTGGGCAATCGCACCCTTTGTGATGGCATCATGCCGTGAACCTTTAGAGCCATGTTTTGTGAAACGCTCTTACAAAATCATGGGCTTAACGGGTTGGCTTAACTGGCCGTGCAGAGCGATCGCTCTTGTGGGTCTGTGCTGTGTTGCAAATAGTTTTTGACCCACTCACAGCTATGGGAGTAAACTCGGTTGAAATCAATTGCCTCTTGCAGTTGCCATAGGACAACTGTATTGTCTTGACTGGCAGAAGCCAGGAACTTGCCATGAACGTCGAAGGCTAAGCCAGTAACGCGACTACGATGTCCGTTGAGTGTTGCGATCGCTGTTCCATCGAGTTGCCATAGTTGCACTTGGTTGCCTTCTGAGCCAGATGCGACAACCTTACCATCGGGACTAAAGGCTACCGCGAATAAGGGATCAACCTGCTGTCCTGCAATGGTGTTGACAAGTGAACCATCGCGCCGCCACAGTTTCAACGTGCCATCGTTGCTGGCAGAGGCAATCAGTTGACCATCGGGGCTAAAGGCGACTGAGAAAACGCTGGATGCGTGCCCGTTGAGGGTGGCAACCCTTGATCCATCGCGTTGCCATAGCTTAACCGTGCCATCACTACTAGCAGAGGCAATCAATTGACCATCAGGGCTAAAGGCAATAAACCAGATCGTTGTCGTGTGCCCCTTGAGGGTTTTGAGAACTGTGCCATCTGGCTTCCACAGTTTGACTTCATTGTCCCATCCGCCGGATGCCAGCAGTTGACCGTCGGGGCTAAATGCCACTGCTTGCACTTCACTGGCATGTCCTTGAAAGGTGGTTAACAACTGTCCATCAAGGTTCCAGAGCCTGACTGTAGCATCATCTGCGGCAGAGGCAATGGTCTGACTATCGGGGCTAAAGGCAACTGTATTGACGGTGCCCACGTGTCCTTTTAGGGTGTTGACTAGAGTGCCATCTGGTTGCCAGAGTTTGATCGTGTTGTCGAAAGAGGCAGAAGCAATCCACCGACCATCGGGGCTGACTCCCACACCACGAACCCCATCATTGTGGTCTCGCAACACGTTTAACATAGGGTTGTTTAACTGCCAGAGCCGAATGGTGCGATCCCACGCACAGGAAATAATGGTTTGCCCATCGGGGCTAAAACTAGCAGACCAAACGCCTTGCGTGTGTCCGGTTAAGGTTTTGAGCAATACACCATCCCGATTCCACAGTTTAATGGTTTGATCATTACCACTGGTCACTAACCAGCGACCATCGGGACTAAATTCTGCTGACCAAGCACCCCCCGGATGAGCATCAATGCTTTTGAGCAGTGCTCCATTCCGGCTCCAAAACTTGAGCGTGCCATTGTCTGAGGCGGCAATAATTTGTTGGCTATCAGGGCTAAAAATTGCCATGCCGATCACTTGATCCCTATCTTCGATCGTTTTGATCAGCGTTCCGTCCACTCCCCAGATGCGGATAGTCGAATCATTGCCAGCAGAAACCAACTGTTGCCCGTCGGGGCTAAAAACAACGGTATTGACGCTTTCTGTATGACCCTTGAGGGTTTTGATCAGTTGCCCATCGCGGCTCCAGAGTTTGATAGTGCCGTCTGCTGACGCAGAAGCAAGCTGTTGCCCATCGGGGCTAAAGAGGGTGTACCACACGGTTGAGGTATGTCCGGTTAACGTTTTGAGCAGAGTACCATCCCGATTCCACAGTTTGATCGTGTGGTCTTCGCTAGAAGACGCGATCAATTCACCATCAGGGCTAAACATGGTTGCCCAAACAGCTGCTGTATGGCCTGTCAAGGTTTTGAGTAAAGTGCCATTTCGTTCCCACAGTTTAACGGTTTGATCGGTGCTGCCAGAGACAATGAGTTCGCCATCGGGGCTAAAAGCAACGCCATTGACTTCTGATTGATGCCCCAATAATCGATTTGACTCAGTGATGTTGTAAGCAGATTTTCGCAGAGCCAACTCAACTTCTTGACGCAGGGCGGGTGGCGGTTGACTGAGGTGGGCTAGTTTTTGCTGGGCTTGTAACCCTGCTAACATGCCATTGAGTTCTCGTCCTGAGAAGTAAAGGGCATTAGAGGAAGTGGCGATCGCCTGGATCTCATTTTGCAACGCAAGCTGCTGATTCTTGATGGCCTGTTGATATTGATAGAAGGCAAGACCCGCTAGAGCAAGGGCGATCGCCAGAGCAAAGCTGACAACGATCAAGAAGAACCGTTGTCGGCGAGCACTCTTTTGTTCGACCGCAAGTCGAAGCTGCACTTCTTTGAGGCGATCGCCCTCAAAGCGGCGGCGAGTTTCTTGGCGATCGAGTTCCTGGCTAGTCGCTAAAAACTGATAGTCTAAATTGCTCAAACTTTTGTCGTGCGACCAGTTCAACGCATCTTCTAGAGCTTGCCCTCGTAACAGCCGCGATTCATCTTGCTGCTGCGAGGCTATCCAGGCGTCCAGGTTTTGAGAATAGGGGCGCAGTTTCGCCAGTTGCTGCTGCACCCATGCCAGATCAAACACGGCTTCATAGATCCGGTTCTTGACGACCAAGCCCCCTTGTTGTTTGCTGACTAATCCTGAAAGTAGCAGTTCTCGTTGTTCCTGGCTGTCATCCACGGGAACTGTGATGCCCTGAAGAATCTGATGGTAGAGACCTAACATGCGGGCGGCACGCTGCCCATTGCGCTCGATGCGATCGCGAATAGTTCGCAGGTGTTCTGGTTCGTCTTGAACCTCCCATTTTTGCAGGATTTGCCCTTGCACTAAACTCTCAACCCAAAACCCCTCAGTGCCTGCTGGAATCGTGAGGCTTTCTTGGTGGCGATCGCTCAGATCTGCCACCAATTGACACAGCTTTTGAGTTAAAAAGGGTTGTCCATTCGTCCAATCAAGGATGGCGTCTAGGATAGCTTGTGGGTTGCCCTCGACAACATTAAACCCCCGCATTAACGGTTGGGCATCTTCTCTGTTTAGCCCCTGAAGCTCAATGGCTCTGCCAATATTAAAGGGAGTGCGGGTGCGGTCTTGAATCAGATCAGAAGGCGTTGCAACTCCAAAAATGGCAAATGTGAGGCGGTTATATGCCGGATTAATAGCTCGTTCATTATAGAAATAACGAATCAAGGCAAAAAAATCATCCACTGAAAAGTTAAGACTGAGAATACTGTCAATCTCATCGATAAAAATAATGAGGCGATCGCCTGGAAAAATGGTGAGCAGTAACTCATCGATTAATTGGCTTAACCGTTGCACTATCGATAGATTGGTTTGATCGAGCCACCAACTTTTAAGATCCCACTTGCCCAGAAGCTGAAAACTTCGCCACAACTCAGTGGCAATGCCCTTATACCATTGCTCTGGTGTCACCGTTTCACTGCCAATCGTGGTCATATCAATAGCAGCACAGCGAAATCCTTGCTGTTGCAATCGATGACGAGTTTGCACGAGCAACGACGATTTGCCCATCTGCCGACAGTTTAAAACGTAGCAAAACTCAGCTTGCTGTAGAGCTTCATAAAGCTCATTGTCAGCAGAACGCTGTACATAGCTAAGGGCATCGATTTTGAGACTACCGCCAACCTGATACATCATAAAAAACAGGTGAGAGGGCTTTAGGACTTGAACGCGAGAACCGAACTAAGTGTGACGCGATCGCGCCCCTGACTTTTTGAATGATAAAGTGCCTCATCGGCGGCTTGAATCAGTTGAGCTGGCTCATCATAGGTATGAGGCAATATACTGGCGACCCCAAGACTCATCGTGATGATAGCAGGGGTTTGAGAGTCAACTTGAGTGGCAGGATGGGCGATCGCCAATGCCCTGATAGCGGCACAAAGTGACTCTGCCACTTGAACGGCTCCGACTGCATCGGTGTTCGGCAGAATCACAGCAAACTCTTCGCCACCATAACGAGCCACCAGATCGCCCGCCCGTTTGAGAGTCGCTTGCATAGCAGATGCCACTTGTTGCAGACAGCGATCGCCTGCTTGATGCCCCTGGGTATCGTTATATAACTTGAAACAATCAATGTCACCTAAGATCAACGACATAGGCAACCTTTCTCGGAGTAAACGCCACCACTCTTCGCGCAAGCACTTATCAAAGTAACGACGATTGGCAATATTCGTGAGATCATCGATGGTCGTGAGGGCTTGAAGCCGTTGATTTTCTTCTTCAAGTCGGGCAATTTGTTGTTCGCTAGATTGCCCCAAAAACCATTGAGACTGTTTGAAGTATTGTCGATAAAGCTGACAAGATACCTGGCATTCAACCCCATTCATTCTCACTAACCCCATGCTGTCCAATTGGCACGCCACCATCGGTTCTAAGAAAAACCAGCCATCAACTGAATTAACCAATTGAAACGCTTTTAGCAGCTCAGGACGTTGTTGTAGGGCGATCGCTTGACTCTGGAGGTGTTCTCCATAAATTCCATGTGGCGATGTAGCGGATTCTAGAATCGTTTTGAGAGATAGTTGGCGATCGCAGATATGGTAAAACGCGAGTTGAACGAGATAGGGTTGTCCTCCCGTTAGATGCAGCAACATCTCAATCTCGGCTGGTTTTGGGAAGAGCTTATACTGCTCTGCCAGTTGCATGATCTGCTTGTAGGTGAAAGGGAACAGTTGCAGAGATAACCCCACATTGAAGGGAGATTGGTGCAAACTCAACGCAATATAAATTTCAGTTGAGTGGAGCACAACGGGGCGCAATTGTTGCCAAATTGTGACCTGACGCGCTTGCTCATACCAAAACCGAAGCAGGGGTAAAAACTCTCTGGCGATGGTTGGGTATTCAAAAATTCGGCTGACCTCGTTTAGCAACAAAACAAGAGGACAATTAAGGTGTGGTAGAAGATGTCCTTCAAAATAGAGGGTGCAGCTGACCTTGCTGCCCACGCTTTCATCCCAATAATCATCCAGCTTGAGGGGAAGATTTAACTGTCGAGTAGTGAACTTGCACAGCCACCGAAAAAACTTGTCAGGGTGTTCAAAAATGGCTGCGTCTGCCTCTCGAAAGTCAATCGTTGCAACCTTATATTCCAATGCTAAGGCTCGATTGATTAAGCGCAACATCAGAGAGCTTTTGCCCATCCGCCTTGACGCTTTAATGCGGATTAAGCTGCCTGGTTTGCTAATTTCGGCATAAGCTTGTCCCTCAATCGGAGGTCGCTCAATATAGAAGCATGAATTAAGGGGCAATGGTGCTCCAGGGATTTCGAGCATTTTTTCAACGATTAGCCTCATTCATCTCAGAAACAGGGGAGCCTTGCCGAGTAGATAAGTATTTGTACTTGCTGCGTTAACTGTAAAAGGTAAAAAAAAGCTTAGTCAAAATCGTCTGGAGAACAAGATTCTTGTTTTCCATCCATCTTATAGCACGCCAAATCAATCAAAGTTACAAATATCAAGAACATCCTGGCGTTAGTAAGCAGATGTATGAATTTTGTAATAGCGTGTTGTAAATATCGCTGTAGTAGCTGAAAAGAAATGAGAGCAGCCGTATTTTTAGTTCAATGACATCAGTCTTAAGAAAGAAAGAGTAAAAGTACAGTATGTCTTTTTGTCATCAGATCACTACATGATCTCAGCACTCACTATTGCTAACCTCTAACCATGACTTTCTAGGTCGTGCAAAACTGTTGAGTCGCGTATTGCATCATCTGAGATTCCCCTAAATCTCTATTAGAAAAGGGGGATTTGAATGGTTCGGCTTCCTTTTTCTTTAAGAGAGTTGGGGAGACGTAAAGGGAGCGATCGCCATTTGTCTCTCTGACTACCCATCCTGGCAAATAGTGTGGGGTCTTGTTTTGTTGTCACACTGAACCCCATTCACGTTGGTATTTCTTAAATTTGCGCCGCGTAAGTCAGCCCCACTGAGGTTAGCATCCTCTAAATCGGCTCCTTGCAAATTGGCTCCTCGCAGATCGGCTCGTGTCAAGTTTGCACTGCGTAGATTAATATTGCGTAAATCTGTGCCACTCAAGTCACATCCCACGCATTCATTGGTGTCAATTAATTGTCGGACAGAGTTCTCGTTTCCAGCTTGAGCTGTTATTGGCAATCTGGTTGATATCAACAGCTCAGCAATGACAACCATGCCAAGTGTGGAGTGAATTTTAAGTCTGAGATGGCGTTTAGTATCTTGCTCCATGCAGGTTTGCGCCACTTAAATTAGCTCCATCTAAATTTGCTCCTCGCAAATCTGCATAACTCAGATTGGCGTTTCTTAAGTTAGCAAACCTTAGATCCGCGTTGGCTAAATTGGCTCTCGACAAGTTAGCCCCTGATAAGTTAGCCCCGCTTAAATCGCAACTGGGACAGGTGTTAGTGTCTAGAAGCCGCCGAATGTGATCAGAATTAGCCGCTCTAGCGGGTAATGCAACCCACATTGCCAGCAACAATATCAACGTGCTTGAAATTTTAAGCTTCATCTCGCTAAACTCCACCAAATAATTGATGCTGAGCAGGCAGCCGATATACAACGTTGGTAGATGAGCAACTCAAATTCAAGACAAGTTACCTCAGCTCAGATCATATATTAATTCTTCAATTTCTAAGAGATGCTTTCAGGATTTTTTAGCAAGTTTATCATTCACCTGTCTGAATCTAAATCCTGATTCAAAGCCATTTAAATAAAGACGGGTAAGATAGTGAAATGTTCCTTAAATATTCCTTAACTGAACGACTTAAACGTCCTCCTTAGAACCAATTGGCACTACAGTGATAAAGCACAACCTTGTTAGTTAGGATAAGGGGGTGAGGGCTACTCCTGGCTGATGGCTGCTCTCATACCCCTTTTCTCATGTTTGATTCGATAGTTTTAGTGTGTGATAACCGCTATAGAGCGGGTAATAAATGAAAGATATGACATTTTCGGATGAAAATTTAACTCCTACTGTAAGTTTGGAGTTTGAAGCTCTCCTCGATTATGTCAAGCAAAATCGGGGCTTTGACTTCACAGGCTATAAGCGATCGAGTCTGATTCGACGGGTCAACAAACGGATGCAAACCGTTGGCATTGAGGACTATAGCAACTATCTAGATTACTTAGAGGTCTATCCAGAGGAATTTAGTGCCCTCTTTAATACCCTTTTAATTAATGTCACCTCTTTTTTTCGCGATCGCTCCACTTGGGATTATATACTCAGTGAGATTCTCCCTCGGATTATCCTGCGCAAGGTGTTGGGCGAACCGATCCGCATCTGGAGTGCGGGCTGTGCGTCTGGGGAAGAAGCTTACACCCTTGCCATGCTTATGGCGGAGGCGATTGGCATTGAGAATTTTCGAGAGCAGGTGAAAATCTATGCCACTGACATTGATGAAGAAGCACTGAATCAGGCTCGACAAGCGACCTATACACTCAAAGACTTGACGGGGTTATCGCCTGAGCAAATTGAGCAGTTTTTTGAACTCTATGACGATCGCTATGTGTTTCGCAAAGACCTGCGGCGTTCGGTCATTTTTGGTCGTCACGATTTGATTCAAGATGCGCCCATCTCTAAGATTGATTTGTTGGTGTGTCGCAACACCATTATGTATTTTAATGCTGAGACCCAAGCCCGCATTCTTGCACGGTTTCACTTTGCTCTACGAGACGGAGGGTTTCTATTTTTGGGTAAAGCTGAAATGTTGCTCACGCATAGCAACACGTTTACTCCGGTTGATTTAAAGAGACGTATTTTCACTAAAGTGCCAAAACTTAGTTTTCGCGATCGCTTGTCAGTTATGGCACAGACAGGCAGCCAAGAAGCTGCGAATCATTTATCAAATCATGTGCGTTTACGGGAAGCGGCTTTTGATAGTGATCCTTCGGCTCGCATCGTGATTGATAATAATGGTCTCTTGATACTGGTGAATGAACGGGCGCGATCGCTCTTTCGGATAACGTTTCGAGATCTCGGTCGTCCTTTTCAAGATTTAGAAATTTCTTACCGTCCGGTCGAGTTGCGCTCATGCATTGAGCAGGTGTATGGCGATCGCCGCACTGTCAATCTGCGAGATGTGGAATGGCAAACATCTCAAGGTGAATTGATCTATTTAGATATACAAGTAACGTTATTATTTGATGTCGCTAACGATATTTTGGGAGCCAGCATTAACTTCATTGATGTGACCCAGTATAAGCGGTTACAAGAAGAACTTGAACACTCTAATCAAGAGTTAGAGATGGCTTATGAAGAGTTGCAGTCGAGTAACGAAGAACTTGAAACAACCAACGAAGAGTTGCAGTCGAGTAATGAAGAACTTGAAACAACCAACGAAGAGTTGCAATCTACTAACGAAGAACTCGAAACGATGAATGAAGAGTTGCAGTCTACCAATGAAGAGATGCAAACGGTCAATGAAGAATTGCAGCAGCGTAGTGAAGAACTCAATCGGAGCAATGCGTTTTTAGAAGCCATCCTCACTAGTTTAAGGAGTGGGGTCGTTGTGGTCGATCCTGATCTGCGTGTGCAGATTTGGAATGACAAAGCTGAAGATTTATGGGGTTTGCGAACAGAGGAAGCATTAGGTCAACACTTCCTCAACCTGGATATTGGGCTACCCACTGAACAGTTGCGTTCCTCTGTGCGCCAGTGTTTGACAGGTCAGACGGATAGCGGCTCAGAAGTGCTATTGCCCGCGATCAACCGACGAGGTAGAAGCATTAAATGTCGAGTGACGTGCATGCCTTTGATTGGCTTTCAACGACAAACTCAGGGAGTGATTTTGTTGATGGAAGTCGAGGAAGAGTCCTAACTCAACGTGAATTCGGGATAAAGATTTTGGCGGTTGAAACCGCAACTACAGGAGCAAAACCGACTTGATATGAAATCTGGCTGCTTCCCTGTTGTAAGGCCAGGCTAAAACCTTTGCCTGCAGGAAAGTAACTAGTAAGCAACTAGCCGGATTTTATAGGAGTCGGTTCACTCAACCCTTGATTTTCTGTAGTTCGCGAAGGCGAACTTCGCTCTGATAGCCGCGAATTTATTCGCCAGGCTCTTAAACCTAACTCAACGCCAGCCTGGAATCCAGTCGGTGCCCGCTAGGGGAACTCGCGCCATTGCTGCCGCTTCTACCGTGAGTGCAACTAGATCCTCTCGCTCTAAGTGATGCACGTTTTGTTTGCCACAAGCGCGGGCGATCGTGGTTAGCTCCATATTGAGTGTCTTGAAATAATTTTTGACACGACGGGCACCCACTTCTGGTTCCAACCGTTTCTCTAACATCTCATCTTGAGTCGTCACTCCTACTGGACATTTACCCGTGTGGCAGTGATGGCAAACGCCAGGAGCCGTACCTAATGCGGCATAATCTTCAACGGCTGAGACATGCTCTCCCTTTTGCACATAGGTTTCACTATTACAGCCCAGTGCCATCAATACTCCCTGCCCCAAAGACACGGCATCTGCCCCCATTGCTAGGGCTTTTGCTACATCGGCTCCGGTGCGAATGCCACCTGACACAATCAGTTGTACTTTGCCCTTCATATTCAAGTCTTCCAGTGCATCTACAGCTTGACGCACCGCTGCCAATGTCGGAATGCCAACATGCTCAATGAACACGGTTTGGGTCGCCGCCGTGCCTCCCTGCATGCCATCCACAACCACCACATCTGCCCCCGCATGGACTGCCAACTTGACGTCGTTAAACGTACGGGATGCGCCAACTTTGACGTAAATTGGTTTTTCCCAATCTGTTAACTCGCGCAACTCCTGAATCTTGATGGTGAGATCATCGGGACCTGTCCAATCGGGGTGACGACATGCCGATCGCTGATCGACTCCTTCTGGGAGCGTCCGCATGGCTGCCACACGGGGATTAATTTTTTGCCCTAACAACATGCCGCCACCTCCCGGTTTTGCGCCCTGACCAATGACCATTTCGATCGCATCGGCTTTTCTGACATCGTCGGGGTTAAAGCCATAGCGAGAGGGCAAACATTGATAAATCAGTGTCTTGGAGGAGAGTCTTTCCTCTGGGGTCATGCCCCCGTCGCCTGTGGTGGTGGAGGTGCCTACCTCGGTTGCGGCTAAACCCAGTGCTTCTTTGACGTTGGCAGAGAGCGAGCCAAAGCTCATTCCGGCGATCGTAATGGGAATGTCGAGTTCAATCGGTTTTTTGGCGTAGCGAGTGCCCAATATCGTTTTGGTAGCGCATTTCTCCCGATAGCCTTCTAGAGGATAGCGGGTTAGAGAAGCTCCTAAAAAGACCAGATCATCAAAATGGGGCAGTCGGCGTTTGGCTCCCAATCCGCGAATCTCATATAGCCCATGAGCGGCAGCGTCTTGAATGTAGTGCAAAGCGCGGCGATCGTATCCCCAAGATTCTTCGCGGTAAATCGGTTTTTGGTTTTCCATTGTTTTGAGGGTGGTGAGTGGGGTGTGGGGTGTGGGGTTATGGTTGAAATTTGAGAATTTTGAGTTTAGTCAATTAACAATTTACTGTTAACGATTAACCAGCTTTTCACTCTTCATTCTCTTTATTTCCTATTTCATTCTTCTTTTTTCTCTCTTCTCTCTTCTTTTTTCATCCTTCATCCTTTAGCTTTCATCCTTTCTCCCTAATACTCCTGGTTGGCGTCAGCATTCCAGTGATAAAGCTGTCGGGCAGAGGCGATACGTTGAAAGTCGTCGGGGCTGTAAGGAAAACCTGCTTTAGCAAGCAGTTCACTGAGGGCAGTGCGATCGCCCTCTGTCATCGGCTCAATCTGAGCATCCGCACCCAGGGATTTGATAGAACCGCGCACATAGATAACGGCTTCATAGAGGGAGTCACCCAGCGCATCCCCAGCATCGCCGCAAATCACCAACCGTCCTGCCTGCGCCATAAACGCCGAGAAACTGCCGACACTGCCACCCACGATAATGTCGCCTCCTTTGAGGGAGATGCCACAGCGTAAACTGGCGTCTCCATCGATGATCAGCGTGCCGCCCTGGGCTGATGCTCCGGCGGATACGGAGGCAAATCCTTTGACGTGAACCAGACCCGACATCATGTTTTCGGCGACACCCGGACCCGCATTGCCGTGGATTGTGACGGTTGCCTGTTGGTTCATCCCTGCCGCGTAGTAACCCACGTGTCCCTGAATCTCAACGGTCACTGGAATATCTAACCCGACAGCGATGTTGTGTGCTCCATCAGGGTTGAGAATTTCAATCGTCTGATCTGCTAAATGGACGGCACTGTGATGCAGAAAGTGATTGACTTCTCTAAGTGGGGTCTGCGCCAAGTCAAAGCTGGTTTTGTTGAGCACTGGGGGCATTACACGGTCCATACGTACATCTCCTCTGGTGCGGGTTCATAAAGGGTGGCATGCTTAATATCGGGCAGGTGAGCCAACGAGCGAAACTCAGAGGCGATCGCCACATAATCGTCGGTTTCAGCCACGACAGCGGGTTTGCAAGCAAAGGCATCGCGCACTAATGCCAATTTGTCTGCGGTTCCCATGAGAAAGGTGTAAAACCCATCCAATTCCTTAAATCCGGCTTGAATTGCCATTTCCAGGTCGTCTCCTTCGCGCATCCGCCATTCTAAATAGCGACAGGCGGCTTCGGTGTCGTTGTCGGTTTCAAAGTGAATCCCCTGCGGTTCTAGCTTGCGACGAATTTCATAGGGATTGGAGAGAGAGCCATTGTGAACCAGACAGAAATCTTCGCCTGCGGTGAAGGGGTGCGCATGAGCCGGGGTAACGGCTGACTCTGTTGCCATGCGGGTGTGTCCGACCAGGTGTGTGCCCTTGAGCGATCGAAAGTTGTAGCGATCGGCAACGGTGGCAGGTTTTCCGGTGTCTTTATAAAGGTCGATAGTGCGTCCTGTAGAGAGCAGATGTAATTGAGGATAGTGGGTTTTGAGCCACTGTTTCACCTGAGCAGGAGACACATCTACCGTGAGAATCGCATGATTGCCAAGGGGTTGCAGATCGGGTTTGCTGCCAAATTGGGTGTGCCAATCTTGCCCTAATCCTGCCCAATCAAAGGCAGTGCCTCCAGAGTACAAGCTGTATTTGCGATAACCATCGGGCAATGTTTCAGTAAACACCGCCAATCCTGCCGAGTCGGGGCCGCGATCGCTCATGCCGATCAGCATGGGCACCATTAACTCCCCCAACGAATCTCGTAGCTCTGGCTTTTTAATCAGTAATCCAACAATTCCACACATAGATCATTCGCTATAAATCATTGATTTTTACTCAGCACAGACGCGATCACTCGCGTCTCTTCATTTTTTGCTCACAATTCAAAACTCATAACTCAAAACTCTCCAACCCATCCACTCATTCATTTTTCTTTCTTCTTTCTTCTTTCTTCTTGTCATCCTTCATCCTTCATCCTTCATTCTTTCTACCTGCTCTATTCCAATCGCTCCTCCTCCCAACTCTTGCGCGATCGCCAGCAGAGTTTCCCAGAAATACGCACCAAAAGTGCCGTCACACCAGATGCGATAGAAGGGTATGCTATTGCGATCGCCAGGGATCACAGTGACGCTAACTCCTATCATTGAGGTCAACACGACGGGTCGATCGGACAAGGATAACGCGCGAAAGTTAAAACTACAGGTTTGCCGCAATAATTCATGGGCAGAGGTGCCATACAGAGCGATCGCCAGGTCTTGACGTAAGACGGGATAAACCTGAGGTGGGAGGTCTTGAGACTCTAACTCCCCCCTTGTGAAGGGGGGTGGGGGGGGATCAGAACTATTACCCCCTAAATCTTTGATCCCCCTGCCTGCGGCATCCCCCTTAGAAAGGGGGACTGGGGGACTTTGAGACTCTAACTCCCCTGTTGTGATGGGGGGTGGGGGGGGATCAACCCCCGCCTCAATCAAAAACTCGCTCATGCCCAAGCGAACGATGATGTCACCGTTAGGTAACGCATTCCAGGAATTGGGTTGTGCGGGAATTGGAAAACCCTGCTGTGCTAACCAAGCGATCGCTCCCGATCCTTTGATCCCAAACCGACGCAAGTAGGAGAGGTCAGCGATCGCCACTGGCAGCTTTTTAGCCACCTCAAGCACTTCCGCTACCACAGGCATGCCATTGATCTCGCGCCAAGTTCCTTTCAAAGATTGCAACTGATCGTGGACTGGGCTAAGCCGAAGCGGGGTTTGAACTGGATAACTCATACCGTCACCTCCTGACGTTGGGGAGTAAATTCCTTTTGCCGCAGGTTCTCTGGGTCATAAAAGGGAGTTGGACTAACGATCGCCGTGACTAATGAGCCATCAGATAGGCGAATGGTGAAGGGATTACCCACTTTTGCTAGTTCTGGTTGCAGATACGCTAGCCCAATATAGCGATCGAGCGTGGGGCTAAAGGCAATGCTAGTGACTCGACCTACGATTTCACCCTGGGCGATCGCCAGGTGGCATTCCTGGGGGGCGGTTCCACTAAAACCAGGTTGCAGCATAAACCCCACCAATTTTTGCTTGAGGGGACGCGATTGAACGATCTGTAAACTGCGTTGACCGATAAAAAATGGCTTGTCTCGCTTGACTGCCCACTCTAGCCCAGCCATAAACGGAGTGGTTAACCCGTCTGTGTCTTGCCCAACAATTAGGTGCCCTTTTTCGAGTCGTAGGAGCCGTTGTGCTTCCACCCCAAAAGGACGAATGCCAACAGGGGCACCCGCTTCCATGAGGGCATCCCACAGCGCAGGAGCCGATTCTGCCGCAACATGAATTTCGTAGCCCCACTCACCAACAAATCCAACTCGCATGAGGAGTACAGGAATGCCTGATATCACCGTTTGACGCACTCCCAAATAAGGAAATGCCGCACCCGACAAATCCAGATCGGTGAGTTGGCTGAGCACTTCACGAGAACAGGGACCCGCCAAATTCACGGCGGCTCGTGCACCCGTCAGGTTGACAATGCCACAATCGAGTTGCCACAAGGTATTGAGTCGGGTTAATTCGCGGTAGATAGTGGCGGCTCCAGAGGTGGTCGTGGTGAAGTAGAAGCGATCGGTTCCCAGTCGGGCAATGACGCCGTCATCCATCACTACACCCAATTCATCGAGCATTAGGGCATAGCGAGACATCCCCACTTTTAAGTTGGCGTATCGCCCGGTGTAGACCCGCTCTAACAGTTCAATGGCACCCGCACCTCGAACTTCTAGTTTGCCGAGTGTCCCCACGTCGATGATGCCAACACCTGTGCGGACAGCATTTACCTCTGCTCGAATGCACTCCTCACGGCTCTGTCCGGTCTGGTGGTAATACTCTGGTCGTCGCCACACACCCGCCAACATAAACTGAGCACCCAATGCGGCATGACGACTGTGCAAGGGGGTACGCCGTTCAGGGGTAAAGCCTCGCCCTGCCAAATGCGACATGGGCACGGGATGAAAGAAAGGACGAGCCGTGGTTGTGCCCACTTGATCAGGCGTTTTTCCGGTGATGCGTGCCAAAATCCGCAACGCATTCATGTTGGAGTGCTTACCTTGACTGGGACCCATCCCCACTGTGGTGTAACGTTTCAATAGTTCAATATTGTCAAAGCCTTCCTGGGCAGCGTTGTAGAAATCCTTGAGTTGGAGGTCTTCGTCAAAATCGACAAACTCTTTGCCGTGGGGATGAGGGACGATCGCCCAGGGATGAGAGGGAGAGATGCTAGACTCGTCACCCCGTTGGGGAGGGTAGTTTGTTTCTGCATCTTGCACTAGCCCCACATGCTCTGCTGCAGCTAGCCCTGCCCGTTGTCCATCCAGTCGTTTTTGCTCAATTGCATAGACTCCATTCACCCGACCGCAGGCAAACACCCCCATCGGCAGCACTTCAGGCACAAACTGTTGTATCTGAGGATCAAACTGCATCTTGGTTCCCGCTTGATAAAGCAAATTAGCAGCGGGTGCCCAGCCCACACTCATGACAATGCCATCACAAGCGATCGCTTGTTGTGCTTTAGTTTGAGGCTGACCATCGGCATCAATGGGGCAGATCACTGCACTGGAAACCCCATCTCCGGCAGGGTTGGGTCGTGCTTCGTAAACGCCATAGCTGTTGTAGATGGGAATGCTGTGCGATCGGATTTGGTTGAGGAGATCCCCCCAATCCCCCTTGTTAAGGGGGATAGATGAATCGGGATGCAAATCCACGATCGCCTTGACTTCAATACCCTGTGCTAGCAAATCTAAGGCAGCGCGATAACCATCTAAGTTGGCGGTGAATACCACTGCTCGATGCATCGGTTTCACTGCATAGCGGTAGATCAGGCGTTGTGCCGCAGAGGCTAACATTACTCCCGGCAGGTCGTTGTTGCGAAAGATGGCAGGTTGTTCATAAGCACCACTGGCAACAATCACTGCTTTTGCCCGCATTTTGGAAAGGTAATCACGATGCACCAGAGGAATCCAGTGATCGGTGTAGTAGCCTGCGGCCTGTGTGTTGGTGTATAGCCGAATGTTAGGGTGAGTGGCGATCGCTTCCAACAGGTTGGTCACGTCCAGTCGGGTTGTTTTGCCTCCCCGTTGATAGCTCCCCGATCCCCCTGCTTGGGCGTTCTCATCCACAATCACCACATCAGCCCCTGCCTCGGCTGCCGTTAGTGCCGCTGTCATCCCCGATATCCCTGCCCCAATCACCAGCACATCACAAAAGTCATAGCGTTTGGCGGTGCGGATATGGGGAGTGGTGATGTCTGCTTTTCCTAACCCTGTCATCGAGCGGATCAACCGCTCCCACAAGGGAAAGAAACGTTTAGAGTGAAACGCCTTGTAGTAAAAACCAACCGGGAGAAAACGCGAGAAAACGTTGATGATACTGGCGCGATCGCCCATTACACCCCCCACGGTATTGACAGCTGTAAGGTTCATCTCTTGCCCAGCAGAGATCCCCCTAAATCCCCCTTGAAAAGGGGGACTTCCAGTCAACTCCCCCCTTTTTAAGGGGGGCGAGGGGGGATCAACCTGCAATTGTGTCACATCAGCCCGCAGATTGAGCCGTTGTCCTGCTTGCATCAACGTGTTCACATCATGGTTTGCGGCACTCAAAATGCCACGGGGACGATGGTACTTAAAGCTGCGTCCTAGAATGCGTTGTCCCGCTGCCCACAGAGCTGACGTAATCGTGTCACCTGCATAGCCAGTGTACCGAGTGCCCTCAAAGGTGAATGAAATGAGTTGGGTGCGATCGATCCATTCGCCGAGAACCGGAGGTAAACGGTAACTCATGCTGCCTCCTGATTAAACAAATATGTCCGCATTACCTCATCGGTTAGAGTATTGCGTTCTGCAATAAACCAGGTGTTGCTGGGGGTGTGGCACCACCATTCTTGTTTAGTGCTGGGAGCACCATTGCGATGCATTACGTAATCTGCCCAAGTGACATCGTCTGCCGTTTGCGGATCTGGCATAGGACGAAATTCGCCACCACAAACAAACTCAGAAATTGGTCTTATTCCGTTCACCGGACACGTCATTAATTTCATGATTTTTTCTTCTTTACAGATGCGATGAATCGCGCCTCTACTTTTTTACAGACGCGATGAATCGCGCCTCTACTTTTTCTTTTTTTATCCTTCATCGTTTATCCTTTCCTATTTATTTCTTTTTCCCTCTTCTTTTTTCTTTTTTTCATCTAGTGTCCAACTGATGCCGCTCCTTTTTCACCCAATAACTCATAGTTGATAAAGCGATCGAGGGAGAAGTCTTGAATTAACTCATGATTGCGATCGCTGGCGACGGTGTGTGCCATCGTTTTGCCACAAACGGGGGTTGCTTTAAAGCCCCAGGTGCCCCATCCGGCATCCAGGTAAAAGCCTTGAATCGGAGTTTTGCCCATGATCGGGGCAAAGTCGGGAGTCATGTCTGCCATGCCTGCCCACTGCCGGACGATGTTAACGTGTGACAAAAAGGGAAATAGCTCTAACATGTGGGCAGCTAACCCTTCCACAAAGTCAAACGTGGAGCGAGTGGAGTGCAACTCATAGGGGTCGAGACTGGCTCCCATCACCAATTCTCCGCGTGCGGTCTGACTCACATAAACGTGCAAACTACCAGAGACAATGATCGGGTCGAGCCAGGGTTTCATTGGTTCGCTAACCATTGCTTGTAGCGGATGCACATAGAGGGGCGATCGCAACCCTACCATTTGCAACAACCGGGGGGTGAAACCTGCCACGGCACACAACACGTTGGACGTTTCGATATCCCCTCGATTGGTTTGCACACCAGTCACCCGACCTGATTTCACTGTGATTCCCAGTACTTCGGTTTGTTGGTGAATCTCGACTCCTCGCTGATCGGCTCCGCGCCCATAGCCCCATGCCACCGCATCGTGACGGGCAATGCTGCCGGGGGCATGATAGAGCGCACCCAAAACGGGGGCATGTCCGCCACAGGTTAAGTCCATATGAGGACAGGCGTGCTGAATCTCATCGGGATCCACTAACTCGCTGTCAATGCCGTAATGTTTGTTGACTTCGGCACGCCAGCGCATGGTTCGCACAGAGGCATCGGTATGCGCCAGAGTGAAGTGTCCACGGGTGGAATAGAACAAATTCAGGTCAAAATCTTCGGATAAATCTTGCCACAACCGCACCGACTCATCATAAAACTTGACCCCTTCGGGCGTGAGGTAATTCGAGCGAATAATGGTCGTGTTGCGTCCGGTGTTGCCACCTCCTAAATAGCCTCGTTCCAACACGGCCACATTGGTGATGCCGTGATCCCGTGCCAGGTAATATGCAGCGGCTAACCCATGCCCACCCCCTCCGATGATCACCGCGTCATAGCTCGATTTAAGGCGATCGCGCTGACGAAACATCCGAGGTTCGGGGTGTTCTTTTGACAAAGCAAATTTCAACAATCGCAACGGCATACTTGGTTCCTCAACACCCCTTAGCGAAATACGACGGTTTTGTTGCCATGCACCAGCACCCGGTCTTCAACGTGATAGCGCAACCCTCGCGCCAGCACCGTCTTTTCGATGTCTTTGCCATAACGCATCAAATCTTCGACCGAATCAGAATGATCAATGCGAATCACATCTTGCTCAATGATCGGGCCTGCATCCAGTTCAGAGGTGACGTAGTGACAGGTTGCCCCAATCAACTTAACGCCACGTTCATAGGCCTGGTGGTAAGGCTTTGCCCCCACAAACGATGGCAAAAACGAGTGATGAATGTTGATAATGCGTCCAAAATAGCGATCGCACACCTCTGGTGAAAGCACCTGCATATATCGTGCCAGCACGATGGCATCCCCCTGCACCGACTCAAACAGGTGCATCAGTTTGTCATATGCTGCTTGCTTTGTATCGGGTGTAACAGGCACATAGAAAAAGGGAATGCCGTGCCACTCGACAAAGCGACGGGGCGTGTCGTGATTAGAAATGACACAGGGAATATCGATATCTAGTTCACCGCTCTGCCAGCGCGACAGCAAATCGTACAAACAATGCTCTGACTTAGAGACTAAAATCACCACTCGTTTTTTTTGAGCCGAGTCGGTGATCTGCCAGGTCATGTTGAATTGTTGGGCGATCGCCCCAAACTGCTGACGAAACTCTGTCAACCCAAACGGGATCGACTCTGCCAAAATCTCTTGCCGCATGAAGAATCGTTGAGCGGTTTGATCAGCGTGGTGCTGCGCCTCTAAAATCCAACCTTGATGGTTGGCAATAAACGTGCTCACCGCCGCCACAATGCCAACGCGGTCGGGGCAAGACAAACTGAGTCGATATCGTCTGACAGATGGCACCTAAAAACTCTAATGTAAGAACGTGGATGAATGTAGCCGTAGTAGGGCAGGGTGCAAGAGCTTCGCCCCCCACTTTTTTGCCCTAATTAAGCTGTCCCAACTAAGCTGATGACAGCTATAAAACTGTGATAAATATAGTGCAATATTGATTCATATATGTCAACAATGTTTCCTGACATGATTCATCTTTAAGAGAGTAACTATGACCCAAGATCGGAGTGAAGAGGCGATCGCAGACCATTCTCTAGAGCGATATCTAGGAAATACCATCCGCGAAATTCGCCAAAATCATGGGTTGACGATCGCTGAGGTGGCTGAGCAGGTCGGCATCTCACGCGGTATGTTGTCTAAAATCGAAAACGCTCAAACCGCTACCAGTTTAGAAACCCTATCTAAGCTGGCAAGTGCCTTAGGGATTTCGCTCTCTACCCTGTTTCGCAACTACAACATTCCGGCGGGGGGTGCTCAACTGGTCAAGCATGGCAACGGCATGGAGGTAGTGCGGCGAGGCACCAAACTGGGGCACACCTATCATTTGCTGGCCTATGATCAGGGACCCACAAAAGTGTTTGAACCGTTTTTGATCACGATGAATGATGCCTCAGAGATGTTTCCCACCTTTGAGCATCCTGGCACAGAATTTATCTACATGCTGGAAGGCAAACTGGACTATCGCCACGGACAATATACCTATCTGTTAGAACCGGGAGATTCGCTCACCTTTCGCGGCGATGTGCCCCACGGACCTGAGCAATTGGTCGAACTGCCGATTCGATTTCTGACGATTATTCTCTATCCCTCTGCAAATGAAGAGTGACTTGCGTCGCCGCACCCACTTGTTAGTTCTGACGATGTGATTACTCTGAATTCCTACACAGCCTACCTCAAGAATCCAATGGGCTTCTGACTCCCCGCCCTCCTCGATTGAGGACATGAGTGTAGATCATGGTCGTCTTTACATCCTTGTGCCCCAAGAGTTCTTGAATGGTGCGGATATCGTAGCCATTTTCCAGCAGATGGGTTGCAAAACTGTGGCGAAAGGTGTGGCAACTCACTCGTTTTGTGATGTTTGAACTGTAAACGGCTTGTTTGAGCGATCGCTGCACACCAGTTTCGTGCAAATGGTGACGACGCACGATGTTACTACGGGGATCGCAAGACAGACTGAAGGCAGGAAAAACAAACTGCCAAATCCATGCGCGATCGGCGTGAGGGTACTTTCGCTCGAGTGCAAAGGGTAGATAAACCGAACCGTATCCTTGCGCTAAATCGTGATGATGCAGTTGCCGCGTTTGCTGTAGGTGTTTTTGTAGAGGTTCAATTAAACTGCTGGGCAGCACAGTAATGCGATTTTTGTTGCCCTTGGCATCTCGTATAGTGATTTGGCGTTGAGCCAGATCTAAATCTTTGACCCGCAATCTAAGACCCTCATTGAGCCGCATTCCACTGCCATACAGAAGTTGAATAATCAGTTTGTGAACCCCCGATAAATGTTGGATAACCTGACGCACCTCAGTTGGTGTCAGAACTGTAGGTAGATGTTGGGTTGGCTTTGCTCTCACTGCATTGATTGATGCCTCTAAAGGTTGATGCAGGACATGACGATAGAGAAAAACTAATGCACTGAGAGCTTGATTTTGCGTTGACGCTGCTACTTGTTCGTTAACAGCTAGATGAGTTAGGAAGGCAGTAATCTCTGCTGATCCCATATCTTTGGGGTGCTGTTTGTTGTGGAAAAGAATGTAACGTCGAACCCAATACACGTAACTCTCCTCAGTCCGATAAGAGTAATGCTTCAGCCGAATGGCATCTCTTACTTGGTCTAGCAGTTTAGGCGATCGCGATTCGGTAGATGAGATCATAAGACAGTTTTTTAGTACCCATGTACTAAATACTACAGCATCGGTTTACGTACCCTCTATGAAGATTTGCTGAAGTCTTGCCACTATTTTTTAATTCGAGAATAAAATCTGTCTAACTCCGCAATTGGCAAGATAGACAGAATTCTGTC
>JANRJA010000219.1:0-41834 GCA_033764315.1 Oculatellaceae cyanobacterium bins.114 | reverse complement strand
AGCACCTGTGCCTGGACTGAGACATCCAGGGCTGAGACAGATTCGTCGCAGATAATGAAGCGGGGTTGACACACCAGCGCACGGGCAATACAAATGCGTTGCCGCTGTCCTCCTGAAAACTCATGCGGCATCCGTTCCATTGCACTGGCATCCAGGCCTACCCGTTCTAAAAGGGTGATCGCGCGTTGTCGTCGCTCGTTTGAGGAGTTGCCAATGCGGTGAATCACCATCGGTTCCACTAGAGCAGAGCCAATGGTCTGACGAACATCCATAGAGCCAAAGGGATTTTGAAACACGATCTGCATTTCACGTCGCAACCGTCGCATGTGAGCGGCATCCATCTCCAAAACGGATTTGCCATCAAACATCACCTTGCCAGCCGTGGGTTCAACCAACCGCAGCAGCAATCGACTCAGGGTTGACTTGCCACAACCAGATTCACCGACCAACCCCAAGGTTTCACCCGGATAGACATCAAAGCTGACCTGATCGACAGCGCGAATCTCAGACTGCCGCCCCCAAAATCCCTGACGCACTGGAAAGGCTTTGGTCAGATTTTGAACTGAGAGCAACGGTTGTTGTTGAACCAGTTGGCGAGAGTGAGATTCCCGTTCATCCACTGAAACGGGTGCAAATCGAGGGTTATTCTCAATTAAGCTGACAGGTTGGGGAATGACTTCAGTTTCGCCCGCTGTATTAGTCGTCACTTGCATAAAATCTGCCACTGTAGGGAGGCGATTGAGCGATTGTTGGGGTGTCGGGCGACAGGAAAGTAACCCTCTGGTGTAGGCGTGTTGTGGGTTGGCAAACAGGTCATACACTGGGGCAATTTCCACAATCCTGCCGCGATACATCACCACCACCCGGTCGGCGATTTCAGAGACAACGCCCATATCGTGAGTGATGAAAAGAATTGCCATTTGGCGGCGATCGCGAATTTCTTTAAGTAAATCTAAAATCGTGGCTTGAATCGTCACATCCAATGCGGTGGTTGGCTCATCTGCAATCAAAATTGCCGGATTGCCACTCAACGACATGGCAATCATCACCCGTTGAATTTGTCCCCCTGAAAGTTGATGAGGATAGCGGTTCATCATTCCTTCAGGGTCGGGCAACTTGACTTCTCGAAACAGATCGACTGCTCGTTTGTGGGCTTCCTCTCGTGACACCTCGCTGTGTAACAAGATCGCTTCCACGACCTGAGAGCCGCAAGTTAACACGGGGTTGAGAGAGGTCATGGGTTCTTGAAAGATCATCGAGATCACGCCTCCCCGGTAAGCACGCCGTTCTTGAGGCGAGAGGGTCAACAAGTTGACGACCTTGTTTGAGGGCTGAGAGTGGTGAAAGAAAATCTCACCGTGGACGATCGCGGAATTAGGCAACAACCCCATTGTGGCGAGAGATGTGACCGATTTCCCAGAACCTGATTCTCCCACAATCGCTAATGTTTCTCCGGCTAATAAACTAAATGAAACCTCTTTGACGGCTCGAACAATCTCATTTTCAGTCTGAAAATCAACTGACAAATTGCAAACATCAAGAATGGGATAGTTCATAACAAAAATTAAAAGCAGTGAAAAATTGTTTGCTGTGGCGGTTTGTCTAGAAAAGAGCAATCCCCAAATAATTGGTGATAAAAGTTAATTCTATCTTTAGGTTCAAAATTCACAGAAAAATCTCTTATCTACTACTATTGGTAGTTTTGAGGGGATATTCTGATAAAAATGATTAAGAAAACCTAATCGGAGAATAATTTCATTATCATTCACAAATAGCACTGATTTTGTTTTCAAAGAGTCAGTATCTAACTTCAATAAACTGATATAGCACTTCTAAGTAGAGTGAAAATGTTGCTGCAAAAGCAAGTAACATTACAAACTCATAAAAACCCCGCAAATGATTTAGGAATGCTACATCACTATCTCAGTGCAATCTCCTATTTTAAGGAAAGAATTTAAGTATGTTCAGGCAAATAAAACGGTGGCGAACCACGCTATTGATACTGGTTGCCGCCCTGACCGTAGTGTTAACCAACTGTGGTGCACCCCCTGCAACAGATACTGCCAGTTCTCCCAGTGGGGCGAGTCCTGCGGCAGCAGGTGACCAGACAGCACTGGTGTTTGGTCTGGGCGGACAACCTGCTAATTTAGAACCGGGCAATATCGAAGATGGCAACTCGATCTATGCTCAGCAACAGATTTATAATCGACTGATCGATAATGCCCCCGGAAGCACTGATCTAGCACCGAGTTTGGCGACTGAGTGGACGGCCTCTGAAGATGGCAAAACTTGGACGTTTAAACTGCGAGAAGGGGTTAAGTTTCATGATGGCACTGACTTTAATGCCGAGGCAGTGAAGTATAACGTCGAACGCTGGTGGGATCCCAACCATCCTGAGGGCTATCGCAACGCGGGTCGCACCTACACCGTCTGGCAGAGCTTATTTGGTGGCTACAAGGGTGACGAAGCTTCTGCGTTGAGTGCAGTCAACGTGGTGGATGAATACACGGTTGATTTTGTCTTTGCAGAGCCATTTGCGGCATTTCCGGCAGCGATTTCATCGGGCTATTTTGGCATTGCTAGCCCAACCGCGATTAAAGAGGCAGGAACGGATTATGGTATTTCTGGCTCTGTCGCCATTGGTACGGGTCCGTATGTGTTGAAAGAGTGGACTTCGGGCGATCGCATTGTGCTCGATAAGAATCCTGAGTATTGGGATGAGGGTTTACCCAAAGAAGAACAACTTGTGTTGCGCTTTATCACCGAGCCTGCGGCACGAGTTGCTGAATTGCGGTCAGGTAGCATCGACTTCACGATTGATCTGGCACCCGATCAGTTGAATGAGTTGCAGAGTGACACCAATTTGGCAACGGTTTATCGTCCGTCATTCAACGTCGGTTATCTCGGACTCAACACCAGTTATGAGCCGCTGTCTAAGGTAGAAGTGCGTCAGGCGATCGCCAAAGCGATTAACCGTAAAGAAATCGTCCAAGCCTTCTGGGGCGAACTGGGTAAAGTCGATAGCCACTTCCTACCGGAGTCGTTGGGTAACTTCCAAGCTAAAGACGTTGGTGATTACGAATATGATCCCGAAGCCGCCAAGCAAATGCTAGCTGATGCGGGATATGCCGATGGTTTTGATTTAGAACTGTGGTACATGCCCGTTTCTCGTCCTTACTTCCCCACCCCTAAACCGATCGCTGAGGCGTTTGCCGCCGATCTCAGTGCAGTCGGTATTCGGGTCAAACTCAATACCAAAGACTGGGCAGCTTATCTCGACGATCGCAATAAAGAGCCTGGATATCAAGCCTTTATGCTGGGCTGGACGGGAGATTATGGTGACCCCGATAACTTCTACTACGCCCACTTTGGACCGGGTGCCACCAGAGACATTGGCGGTTGGGAGGATAGCAAAGTCTTCCAGTTGCTTAACGATGCTCGCAAAGTAGGTGAGGAGGCAGAACGGATTCCCCTCTATGCCGAGGTCGATAAAATCCTGTTTGAGCAGGCGTTGCGGATTCCCATTGTGCACTCTCAACCGCTCAATGCTGCCCGTAGCAATATCAACGGATGGGAGCCAAGTCCTCTCGGTTCTGAGTCCTTTGAGCTAGTTGAAAAAACCTAATTACGTAGAGGAGGGAAGGGAGACGCGATTACCGTACAGATGCGATTAATCGCGTCTCTCCCTATTCCCCATTCCCCATTTCCATTGCCCGTACAGACGTGATTAATCGCGTCTCTCCCTATTCCCTACACCCCTCAACGCCATGCTGCGTTATATTCTCAGGCGCATTCTCAGTTTGATTCCCGTCTTATTTGGCATTACTCTGCTCGTTTTTCTGTTCTTGCACCTGATTCCAGGCGATCCGGCATTGGTCTTGGGGGGTGAACGAGCCACTCCAGAGCAAGTCGAAGCCATTCGAGAAACATTGGGTTTAAACAAACCCTTGCCAGTGCAATATCTGGCGTTTTTGAGTCAAATCCTTCACCTCGATCTGGGTCGCAGCATTATTACCGGGATTCCGATCGCAGAAGAAATTCGACTCCGTTGGCCCGCTACCTTTGAGCTATCAGTGGCAGCAATGCTATTGGCGGTGCTTTTGGGCGTTCCTGCTGGTATTTTGGCAGCGATTCGCAAAAACGGGTGGGTTGATAACCTGACGATGACAAGCTCACTGGTTGGCGTTTCTATGCCGGTGTATTGGCTGGGGTTACTGCTCATTTATTTGTTTGCAGTCAATTTGCGGTGGCTTCCTCCTAGTGGTCGTTTGGGCATCAATGAAGGGTTTGATTTTAATGTTTTGACTGGGTTCTATGCATTTGATGCGTTGGTGCAATTTAATTGGCCTGTCTTAGGCAATGTTATTGCTCACTTGATTTTGCCTGCTCTAACCTTAAGTACCATTCCTTTGGCGATCGTTGCTCGCATTACCCGCAGTGCCATGTTGGAAGTGTTGGCGCAAGACTATATCCGCACAGCAAGAGCTAAAGGGTTGTTAGAACGCTGGGTGATCTCAAAACACGCCCTCAAGAATGCGCTATTACCTGTAATCACGATTATTGGGTTGCAGTTTGGCACCCTTTTAAGTGGCGCAATTTTGACTGAGACTATCTTTTCCTGGCCTGGCATTGGCTCTTGGGTGTACGAAGGTATCCTGGCACGAGATTACCCCGTGGTGCAGGGAGGGGTGATATTTGTGGCGATCGTTTTTGTGCTACTCAACCTGCTGACCGACCTGTCCTACGCCTTTCTCGATCCACGGATTCAATATAAGTAGGGGCATAGGTCATGAGAGCTGATAGATCACCTAATTGATCAATACAGGTTTCGATCCCCCTCAAATTCCCCTCATCCTTCATCTCTTTTCCCTCTTCCTCATGGAAACTCTTTCTCCTGCTCCTCAAGTTGCACCGCAGTCTTCTTTTAACAAGGCATGGCGGCGAGTATTGCGATCGCTCTCTGGCAAGATTGGGCTATTCTTGACGGTGGCATTGATGGCAGTTGCACTGTTAGCCCCAGTGTTGAACCCATATGACCCCACCACAGCACGCGATTATGCCTCTCGTTTGGTTGGCCCCAGTCTAGAGCACTGGTTTGGCACCGATGGGTTAGGGCGAGACATGCTGACGTTGGTGTGGTATGGCATGCGTATCTCGATGCTGGTCAGTTTGTTTTCAGTGGGGTTGGGGTTATTGATCGGCACCTTATTGGGATTGTTGGCGGGCTATTTTCGTGGTTGGATCGAAATGCTCATTGGGTGGTTTACTGATATTTTGTTGTCGTTTCCATCCATTTTGTTGGCGATCGCTGTTGTGACGGTGCTAGGTCCAAGTTTGACGGGGGTCATGATTGCTGTTGGGGTTGTGCAAATTCCCATTTTTATCCGCCTCACTCGCAGCATGGTGTTGACCCTGCGAGAACAGGACTTTGTGCAAACGGTACGAGCCTTTGGAGCAACCCCTGCTCGCATTATCTTTTTACATATTTTGCCTGCAAGTCTGGCACCATTGGTCGTGCAAGCGACCCTATCTATCGGGACGGCAACTCTCGAAGCTGCCGGTTTAGGGTTTCTTGGTTTGGGTGCTCAACCTCCTACGCCGGAGTTGGGAACCATGTTAGCTGACTCGTTTACAGGGGGCTATTCGCTGTCTTCCCCGTGGACGATCATTTTTCCAGGATTGGTGATTACAGTCATGGTGCTGGCGTTTAACCTGCTAGGAGATGGGTTGCGCGATGGGTTAGATCCTCGCTTTAACCGTTAAGGGCATTTTGGGTCAGGCGATCGCCAACTGACCCTATGGAGGATGACTCACAGCGATAATGTTTAAAACACATCGATTTGCAAAACCTCAAAATTTTTTAAATCGCTTAATAATTGATAAACTACTGCTGGGAATGCACACACTTAAGTCATGCATTTCTTTCAGACTTTAATGTCGATGAGCGAGGTGCGGTGCCTCGCTTCCGGTGTTTGCGGGAGATGGACAAGCCTCGTGTGACTATACTGGGTGATATATGCCGGAAAATACTTGGTACGATAGCGATTCCTATAATGAACTAGAGCCTATCAGTGCGCTCGCCTCAGACTTATCTGAAATTGATGATATTAATACTCACTATTACCGAGGGTTAGCTGGGCGCAGACACAAAGCTGCTCTGGCGTTAACTGTCATTTGGAGTGGCACGATCGCCCTTCATCTGGTGTCTTGGGGTTCCTGGTTTGTGTTGTGTCTGACGACGTTTGTAGGCATTCACCTGCTGCGAATGTTGATGACGCGATCGCTGCCTGTGCCTCAGCCTTTGACAGAGCAAGACCCCGAAAAGCTGCCTTTTGTGTCACTCTTGGTAGCTGCCAAAAACGAGGAGGCCGTCATTCCCTCGTTGGTCAAAACGTTATGCAATCTGGACTATCCTGCAAGTCGTTATGAGCTTTGGGTGATCAACGACAACAGCACCGACCGCACCGCTGTTTTGCTCGATCGCCTGGTTCAAGACTATCAACAACTGAGGGTTGTGCATCGGGGACCTGATGCTGGAGGCGGTAAGTCGGGTGCTCTAAACGAAGTGTGGACTCGCGCTAGAGGCGAAATCTTAGGCGTGTTTGATGCCGATGCTCAGGTGCCCCAAGATTTATTGCGGCAAGTTTTGCCCTTGTTTGAGCGGCCAGAAGTGGGTGCGGTTCAAGTTCGCAAGACCATTGCGCAAGCCGAGCTTGCCACCCATCCGGATGCTAAAAACTTCTGGATTCAAGGTCAGGTAGCTGAGATGGCGGTTGATAGCTATTTTCAGCAACAACGCATCGCCCTGGGTGGGATTGGTGAATTGCGTGGAAACGGTCAATTTGTCCGTCGCGTAGCCCTTGCGAGTTGTGGCGGATGGAACGAAGAAACCATTACCGATGACCTTGACCTGACGGTGCGCCTGCATCTCGACCACTGGGATATTGATTTTTTGATGTCTCCCCCCGTCATTGAAGAGGGAGTGACCCGTGCTGTAGGTCTATGGCACCAGCGCAATCGGTGGGCAGAAGGTGGCTATCAGCGATATCTCGACTATTGGCGATTGCTGGCTCGAAATCGCTTGGGCACCCGCAAAACCGTTGACTTGTTTGTGTTTTGGTTGATGCAATACATCATGCCAACGGCTGCCTTGCCTGACCTGATGATGGCGATCGCCCGCAACACGATGCCGATTTTTGCACCCATGACCAGTCTGACCCTGACGATGTCTGTGTTAGGCATGATGATTGGCTTAAAGCACATGCGATCGGGGCAGACAACGCCAATTAAAACCCCGTCTTCTCAGTCTCCTTGGGGTTTGTTCTTTGAGGCAGTGCGAGGCACGCTATATATGCTCCACTGGTTCCCGGTGATCATCTCGATGTCGATTCGCTTATCCATCCGTCCTAAACAGTTGAAGTGGGTCAAGACAGCCCATCATGGAACAGATGAGTTGTGGTTGGATGTGTCTGAGCAGCGATAGGAAAAAGAAAGGACGAACAATAGAGGATGAAGGATAAAAGGTCAATCGCTCATTGCTAACTCACCCTTTTGTCCTTTATCCCTTATCCTTTATTCCTCTTCTCTCTTACTTTCTGGGGCTGCGGTTCATCGAGTTGACACCACTAAAGAGTAAGAACAACCCTCCTAGCAGAACGGCGATCGCCACTCCACCCAAAATCCAATCCATCCAGACAGCAGTTTCCATTCTGGCTCCATTAAACCGAGACTCGGTTTTGTAGGGAAATTTTCAGGCGATCGCCAGGGGTTGGCTCGATTACCTGCGTTGTTAATCCATTCTCCGCTAATTGAGTCCTTAATTCTGCACTACTGCCCGATCCTTGTAACACGCTGTTGATTAATCCGGTAAAAGAGACGTCGCCACCTGCTGCCGTTGGCAACATCACCTGAGGCTGCAACCATTGCGCTATCTGAAATGCAGTCTTATGCCCTTGAATAATGGGTCCTAAAACAGGAATCTCTAAACTGACCATCGGTGTGATGATCACATCCACAGGTGCGATCGCCCGGAGTGACTCTGCATGATAGCCATGCGGTTCATAGTAGAGTGTCTGACCACTGCTGTGTTCCCGCAACAGGTAAGCATTCTCAGTCAAAAAGGGACCAATCGGTGAACCGGGAAACGCCTGAATCGTGACGTTATCTGCCAGGGTATAGGAGTCTCCATGAGACAAGCTGGTGATCTGGGTATAGCCCAACTCCTGCACCACCTTTACGGCATTAGGCGAGGCGACTACCGGAATGGTGCGGTCGAGTTGTTTTAAGGTTTCCGGATGGGCGTGGTCTTCTAAGCCTTGGGATAACAAAATCAGGTCAATTTTAACGGGAATGGGGCGAGACTGCGATCGCACCCCCTGAAACAACCAGGGCATATTGCCAAAAACCAGATTGCCGACGAGCCAGGGGTCGAGCAAAATCTGTTGCCCTCCCATCTCGATCAGCCAGGAGTTGCTATCTAACCAGGTCAAATACATAGCGATCGCGCCACCCGAAAGTATCTCTTTTTCTATTGTAAAGATGTAAAGAGGCTATGCCTGTAAAGAGTAAAGACGCGATTAATCGCGTCTCTCTCCCCTCTACTGTTGGTGAGCTTGTCGAACCACTCCCTATCCCTCTAATCGACTCTTTCTAGTTGCCAGAGAATCTGATTACCCTCACGCCGCACGCGCGAGACGACCCAATTTCGCCAAACCCAATTGTCACCACGACTAGTCACCGCACTGGCATTCACATCCATTAAATCTGCCAATTCTGAACTGGTGATTAAATAGCCACGATTGGCAATCTCATCTGCCATATGCAGCGTGTCTACCATGTTACGAAGCTGAGCCACTCTCACTTCACGTGGTAGATTATCTGACGCATCAATCGAAGGAGGGGGAATCGCTGAATCTACCATAGCGAACACTTGAAACAATGCACGCCTACACCTGGATTGTATCGTTTTGTTCCTAAATCAGGAGTGCTGTGTGTATCAATTCAACACAGGCTTACCCATTGAAAAGCTCCGAGCGATCGCATCACACCGCTCATTGCCCACGTTGCCGCTGTGTCCTCGCACGTACTTCCAGGTGACTTGCTTAGAGTTGAGGCGATCGATCTCTTCCCACAAGTCCTGATTCAAGACAGCCTTACCTGCCGCTGTCTTCCAGCCTTTTTTCTTCCAGCCTTGAATCCACTGTGTCGCCCCTTTCATCACATACTCGCTGTCGGTGTAGAGGGTGATCGGTTCCGGTTGCCCCGACTCTTTGTAGAACTGGAGAGCGGCGATCGCGGCTTGCATCTCCATGCGGTTGTTGGTCGTTTGTGAGTCGGCTCCCCCCATCTCGTGCACCGTACCATCGGTGAAGTAGACTACCGTGCCCCATCCGCCTGGGCCTGGGTTGCCAGAACAGGCTCCATCGGTGTAGATGCTTTGAATTTTACGGGTGGACGATTCTTTTGTTGGGTCAACTGATGTAGAAGAGACTTGATGACTCTCTGGAGGAATGATACGAGCAACTTCTTGATCCTGATCCATCAGGACGATGGCCTCGCCGCTTGAGACACGCTCTAGGAGCGATCGCAGGTCTTTTGCGGCGTCCTCAATGCTAACTTTCAACATGAACTATCCAATCTTACGTGAGAGTCTTTAAGCCTACTCTGATTTGTGTACTTTGCCGATATTGTAATGCTGCAAATCTTATTCTTCTTGCGGTACGAGTCTTAATGCTCTCGCTTCAACCTGAAGCCGCCCTGCGCTGTCAATTAATCCCTCATCGGCGGTTACTAGCGGAATCTGATTTGTAGCCGCGATCGCCAGATGTAAAGCATCCAAAGTGCGTAGTGACGTTGAGAATTGGCGAATCCAATCTCGTGCTTGAGTGTAATGGTTGGGTTCTATGGGAATTAGGACATAGAAACCATCGTCTAAATCGGTTTGAAATTGTTCTACGATCGCTTGTGCTTCTGTTGGCTCAAGTTCTCCCATCCTGACGCGACGAGATAGAGCCGAAGCCAGTTCTACCTCAACGAGTTGACTGATTCCCAACTCAGCCTCATTTCTCACTAACTCCTCAACAGCATCGCTTAATGCCTCTGACCAGTAAAGTGGAGCAACGACACTTGTATCGAGATAGATCAAATGCGTTCTCCCTGACGTGATTTGAGAATGGTTACACTGAGGGCTTCTCCAGTTGAATGAAGCGATTCGCGCAGTGTTCGTCTGCGTGCCAACCACTGCTCACGAGTGGGAGGCGGAATGATACGAGCGACTTCCTTGTTGTGTTCAAGCAGAATTACTGCCTCACCACCAGACACTCGCTCTAACAGCGATCGTAGGTCTTTTGCAGCGTCTTCAATGCTAACTTTCAACATTTAATACTTACTGATGGCTATCCCACCCAATAAAGGCATGAGTGTCTAAGAGAAGTTTCACGGTTCACCCGTCCAGAATTGATCGGGTAGGGGAGCATCAAAATCTGAACTGATGGTGATTTTGCCCCGATGCAGTCCTGGGGTTACGGCGAGTAGAGGCTGGATGAATTGGCAACAGCCGTGCTTGTGGAATCTGCTGATGGGTCAAAATGATTTCAACCCCTGGTGCAACCTGAGCAATTAAGTCTGCTAAATGATTTTGAGCATCAGCGATATCAATGATTTTGATAGTCATGACACTTCCTTGGATGGCATACTTCTAGCATATCGCTCATCGCTTAGCCGCTTTTCCTGGTCTTAAGTTTTGTCTAGTAGGCGATCGCCCCTTTTTAGCGCAGATCTCCGGCTGCTTCAAGCAGCCGGAGATCTAGGGTCTGCTACAGTTTACAAGTCGCTGCGCGAGAGAAGAGAGAACCACCCACAACACAGGACGCAACGAAACGACCAACACACCCACCAAACACGGTAACTCTCCTGCCAGAGAAATTGAGGGATTGAATTTGAGGTCGCACCACCCCACGCGATCGCAGAACTTTTGCCAAATTTTATCACTGGGGTATTTGCCGTCTAACTTGGCACCACACTCGACATAGATTTGCTTTTGCACACTAAAGCCAAACTTGCCATTGCTGTATCTCACCCAGAGGCGATCGATCGTCTTCAAGTCTTTACAAGGAAAGTTTAGCAATTCGTTCTCTCGAATCAAACCGACAGCTTTGCGTCCAACGGCTTCCATCATTCGCCAATAGGTTTCACGGTTTGCCTTTTCCCATTCGCCTGCTTTCAGCAAGTGGCGCAGTTGGGTGTAGTCAATCCCCTTTTCTGATTCTAGAGGAATGTCATCAGTGGAAAGCTCCCCCCCAACTCCCTTCGATAAAGTAGGTGCCGGAGGCGAGGGGATCTCTAAAGGGGGTGTCGGAGGCGGAGGGATCGGGTTGGGTTTTGCCACAAGCTGTTCAAGAGCTTCTGCTTGCCGTTGCTGCTCTTGCTGTTCAGCTTGTTTTTGGGCAATGATCGCTGCTTCGACCTGAGCAATGTCCGCGTCACTCAGTTTTAGATGGGTCTGCACCAGTTTTAGATCAGCCCGAATCTTATCGCTCAATGGATAGCCGTGTTGAGCGATCGCTTTGACAAAAAATTGGCGATAGCGTTCTAGCTGTTGAGGGTCGGTAACCGGGTTGAGGATGCTTTGCGTGATTGCCTGTACGTCTGCATCAGTTAGCCCCAGTTGTTGCTGCAAATCGTCTAGCAAGAATTGCTCACCCATTGAAATTTCGCCGTCGGCTGCAAAGGCTTCAAACTGCTGGCGATAGGTGGCGATCGCGTCGGCTTTTTGCTGCTGTTCTTGTAGCTTTCTGCGGCGTTCGATTAACCCTGTTGCCACCTGCCGAATCTGTTGAGTAATGAACTCGAAAGCCTCATCCCGATCAGAAAAACTCATTACAGGCTGAGCGTTTTTAGGGACAGCTTGTAGCTTACTAAACGGGGCATTTGTCCAGTCAGCCCGCCTCAAAATCACTGGAACCACGCAGGCTTGACCCGATTCGTGCAACTCCATTGCCCGTTTAATCTCAATATCCCAGCAATATCTGGAGGCAATGAAGTCGGAGCTAATTAGCAGCAGAATGATATCCGCCGTATCTTGATTGACGGTGATCTCGTGATCCCACTCATCCCCTGGCAAAATCTTGCGATCGTGCCAGCTTGCGATCAAGTTTTGGTACTCCAGAATTTTTAAGTGGTTGCCCAGTTCATTCCGTAGTGCTTCATCTTTATGCGAGTAAGAGTAAAACAGTTTGAGGGCTTCTACTGTCACGATACAAGTCTCTTTCAGTAAAGCTAAATTCTGCTTGCACCTATTATATGGGTGTTTTTGGGGGCTAAGGGGGCGATCGCCCTCAAAAGTCTCTACACCCAAGTCGTTCCATTGACAGTTTTCAACAAAGTGCGAACACAACTTCTAGAGTTTCTAAAGCCATTTCGAGAAGGGTGTCGAATAGAGGTTGATAGAACACCGTTGATCAAGCAAGCATCGTGTTTAATTCCATCAACTAAAAAAGACGTTTCGGCAGGATAATGGCAAGCTACACGATAATACAAACGCTTACAAACAAATAGAACACATTGGGGTTTTAATTGTGAAATTAAGCTGTCAAAAACAGGTTTTGCCTGAGTCCACATTTCTTCAGTAGGTGGCATACTATGACTGGGAAGCCAAGCCTGGATGTAATCATAGAATGCAATAGAACTCCAAAATTTTTGTCTTGATTCAATTGAGTAAGCCTCTTCAACAAAACATCGTTGGATATTGTTGAAAAAACGCAAATTCCAGGTTCGGCTAATAAAGTTTTCTATTAGTTGATGTGTAAACTTTGCGTCTTCTTCACGACTGCCACGAGACTCACCATAATTAGATTCTCCAACTACTAACACTGGAATTTGAAACAGGCTTTGCTCGCCATATTGAGTTCCAATCCAGGGTTGAAAGAGTAATCCATTACAGTCAATAATCATGGCTAAAACTGAGAATAGAAGCGTTTGCTACACTCTAGCCGAATGACTTAATAACTGTCATCTATTCTCACTTCTCGCTCGTTAAGCAATTGACGATCTAATTAAGTTATTTTACTTTTGATGAAACGGTCAAAGCGACGAGGGAAATAGGTTTGCAACAAGTTATTGGGGCAACCAAATCGCTGCAATATATCGATCAGGTCGCGGCGATTGACATCCATCAATAGCGTGCGAATCGCTTTCGTTTGCTCCGATCGCGGTGTCAGGGTAGCGGCATCTGCCAGTCGCCGATCGTAGTTCTTTTCGGGTTGGGGGTTTTTGACCTCGATCGCAAAGTAGTTGGCGAGATAGGTCAACCCAGAGGTGAGGTCAGGCAAGCCATTGAGTTCTGTTTCAACATCCGTCCAAAAGGCGGCGGCTCGGCGTTTTTGGTTGTTTTCGATCATGCCGTATGCGACACCGACCAATGCGTCATAGAGTGATTTGATGTCGTAGAAACCAGAGCCGAGTTTGATCTTGGCGTTGAGCAGAGCCGTAAAGCCAATGCCATAAATTAGCACCGCATCAAACAACAGCCATGCATCGATCGCAGGTTTTGTCAGCAACGAGGCTCGAATCAAAAAGATGCCGACGGGCAACGAAAACTCGATCACGGCCCACAGCCACACTCCCGGAATTTTGTAGGGTTCAAAAAAAGGAAGCTCTTTGCACCGCTCGTTGAGTTCACCAAAGGCAACGACCGTGTTTACGAGTCCTGGAATGATGGCTATAGACATCCAGGGAAGCCAATCGACTAGCCAGGTCATTAAATTACCCCTTGAGGCTCCGCCAGTTTAACCAGAGGGCGCAGGCGAAAGTGTCCTCGCATCGTCATCGTAAAGTAATCACCCGGGTCAATTTCTTTTTTAAGCTGTGATTCAGGCTTGCGTGTTGGCAACAGTCGGTGTAGTAAGTTGCCTCTAGTAACATCGATCGCCCCTGCGGCCCAGAGAGAAGCCACGATCGCCTGCACATGATCGAGCGGCATTCCCAGAGTATGGCTCAAGTCTTCAATCGTCATCGGATGGCGAATCAGCGATCGCAAAATAGCGGTTTCCTGAAACTCTAAATCTTGCACGATTTGAACCAAGGTTGACCAAAAGGCATGTAACCCATTCAAGGTTCCGCGAAAATCAACTTGAGCCAACATTTTTTTGGTGACTAATCGAGCCGTTTCACGGGGATTATCGGCCAGCAACAGGGAAGCCGCGACGGGTTTCCAATGGGGTGCTACAGAACGGCTAATATCTTGAATGTTGAAGTTGACTTGTTGTAAGCGTTGACGATGGTCTTGCAAATTGCCGTAAACCACTTCATAGGGTTTGCGAAGACAGCCATGATGGTCTACTAAGTGGTGGATGCAGGTCACGGCCTCAGACTCTTGCTCTGTCAGCACCTGCCCCACCTGACGCACCTCTTGCTCTAGGTCATCTGGCAGCAACGTGTCTAACACTAACTGCGCTAGTGAAAACGCCTGAATAGTAATGTCGTTCATGCTGTCCATAGGAGGAAAAAAGAAGAAGGAAAAAAGAAGAGAGAGGAAAAAGGCTAAAGGATGAGAGGAAAAGAAAGCAATAAACGAAGAGAGAGGGGGACGCCTGATTACCTTGACTCCCTTTTTGTCGTACGCTCGGCAAATTGCACATTGGGTCAGCCGTTAGTCGTGCTGGAGTCAGTCTCTTTTTTCTCTCTTCTTTTTTCTTATCACTCTATTGTATTCGAGACTCAAAAATCCTATTGCTTTGTTCTGTCATGAGACAGATCCTGGTTGGCGATCGCTTACCCTAGAGGATAGGAGTAAACCCATGCCGTACGAACCGCTTCACCACAAATATCGTCCTCAAACGTTTGCTGAGCTAGTGGGGCAGGGAGCGATCGCGCAAACCCTGACCAATGCCCTGCAACAGCAACGGATTGCGCCTGCCTATCTGTTTACAGGAGCACGGGGTACCGGCAAAACCTCCAGTGCGCGAATTTTTGCCAAGTCTTTAAACTGCCAGAGTGGAGATGTTCCCACGGCACAGCCTTGTGGCATCTGTGAGGTATGTCGGGCGATCGCCAACGGCTCTGCTTTAGATGTGATTGAGATTGACGCTGCCAGCAACACCGGGGTTGATAACATTCGGGAACTGATTGAGCGATCGCAGTTTGCCCCCGTGCAGTGTCGCTATAAAGTTTATGTGGTGGACGAATGCTTAACAGGCGATGCCCTAGTACTGACAGATCAAGGATTGTGTCGCATCGATGATCCTGCTATTCAAGCCAGAAAAGTTTTGAGCTACAACGATGCTACTAACCAGTGGGAGTTTAAGCCAGTTGTTCGCTGGCTAGACCAGGGGAGGCGGCAAACTTACGTCATTAAAACGGAGAATCGTGAGATTTGTTGTACAGGGAACCATCTAATCAGGACTGAACAGGGATGGATAGCCGTCAAAGACGTCAAAGAAGGAGTGAGGATACTATCCCCTGTGAGTGTGGATGTGGCACCCCCATCTTTAAATTTGGAACGGATGGACGGGTTCGCCGCTTTGCCAGAGGGCACCAGTTTAAAGGCAATTCCTACGGGCAAAGAGATTATTGTGTGGACAGCATTTTGGAGCAAGCTGAGCCGCTCCGCCTGCTATGTGCTTGTGGATGTCATGAAAAACTGGATATCCCAAATTTTTTGCGGCGCAAAGGACGCGGCATCGGCAGCATTCAATCGTATTGGAAACGACATCCTTACCAAAAAAATCACGGCATCTGGGAACTTAGAACGACCAAATTTATTGCAGAGTCAGAATATCTATCACCAGAAATACGGGGACTTATCTACGGAACCCTGTTGGGCGACTGTTCCATTGGCTACCCCAACTCACATAGTCGATTTCCAAGGTTGGCGTGGACTCACGGAGCAGCGCAACAGGAGTGGTTGGAGTACAAGGCACAGCGGCTCTCAGACCTGCGGCCAACCTTTAGAGCAACCTCAAACGCTGGTTATGGAGAACGATCAGTTTGTGGTAACACGGCTTGCCATCCACAGTTGGCAGAAATCTTTGACACCGTCAAACCCAACGGGAAACAGAAATACGTTTCTCTCGATTGGCTTAAACAAATTACGCCCGAAGGACTGGCTTGGTGGTACATGGATGACGGCTCCCTTTACCTTAGCCCTCAAGGCAGCCATCAAATCCAATTCCACACTGAGGGATATTCTTTGGCAGAAAATCAACTCATGGCTGATTGGCTTACGTCAATGGGTTATGCAACCACAGCTAACTCCTACATTCGAGCCGCTAAACAAAAGACCTATTACTATCTCCGAATGGGAGCAAACGCCTCACGAAAATGGCTGTCAGACCTCGAACCCTATTCCATTCCCTCAATGGAATACAAATTTGGAGACGGTCAAATCTGTTCACCTCGCTGGAGTTGAACAGGTTTATGACATTGAAGTAGAAGACAACCATAATTTTGTGGCTAATGGGCTATTAGTCCATAACTGCCACATGTTAAGTACGGCAGCGTTCAATGCTCTGCTCAAAACCCTGGAGGAACCGCCCGATCGCGTTGTGTTTGTTCTCGCCACAACTGACCCACAGAAAGTTTTGCCCACGATCATTTCGCGTTGTCAACGGTTTGACTTTCGGCGCATTGACTTACAAGACATGGTGCAGCATTTAGGAATGATTGCTCAAAAAGAGGCGATCGCGATCGCCCCTGAAGCAACTCAACTGGTGGCGCAAATCGCACAGGGAGGATTGCGGGATGCGGAGAGTTTGCTCGATCAGCTGAGCTTGTTAGAGGGAGAGATCACGGTTGAGCGAGTTTGGGATCTGGTCGGGGCAGTCCCAGAGCGAGAGTTATTAGAACTAGCCGTGGCGATCGCCCAGGATGCTCCTACGGCAGTGATCGACAAAACCCGCCATTTGATGGATCGAGGACGGGAGCCGTTGATTGTGCTGCAAAACCTCGCCAGCTTTTATCGAGATTTGCTGATTGCCAAAACGGCACCCGATCGCCAAGATCTTGTGGCAATTACTGCTTCGACCTGGACTAAGATGTGTGCTTTTGTGCAGTCGGTAGATATCCCCTGGATTTTGGCAGGGCAAAAGCATTTACGCAGCAGTGAAGCGCAGATTAAGAATACCAGTCAGCCGCGATTGTGGTTAGAAGTAACGTTAATGGGATTGTTGCCATCGGCGATCGCCACGGCGGCTCCAGAGCAGGCAATATCAATCCGCAGCCCGTCCCAATCCCCAACTTCTACCCGCCAAGCTCCACCCCCTGTCAGTCAGCCTGCACCTACCGCTTCTCCTGCACCCAGTCCGCGTCCTCAACCGCCCACTCCAACCCCTCAGCCATCGCAGTCTGAGTCAAGTATGACCAACGGTCAAGGGTTTGTGGCTAAAACGGTTGAAGCAGAGAGCCTTGCCGCTGAACCCCCTGACCAAGCCCAACCCGTTGAGACGACTCCAGTTCCCAGTTTTGCTCCTGATTTGCAGCACATCTGGCAACAAATCATTGAGCATTTGCATCCCCTCAGCAAGGCTCTGCTTAAAGATCACGGACGGCTATTGGCTTTAAAGGAGTATCAAGCTGAAATCGGCATCAGCAGTCAAAACCTGTTCAAAATTGCTCAGAGCAAATTGCCTGATGTAGAAGAAGCGTTTCAAAAAGTGCTCGATCGCAAAATTAAAGTCAGCCTAGCGGTGATGGCAGCAGGAACAATAGAGACACAAGCTGAACCCTCAGCGGCTCCTGCGGCTAGACCTCAACCCTCAGAAACCAAGCCGATCGCCAAATCACCTCCTTCTCCCAGTTACCCAGCGACCGATCATTCAGCCTCTAGCAATTCAGCCTCTAGCAATTCAGCCTCTAACAATTCACCAACCCGTCATTCAGCCTCTCATCAACCAGATGCGAGTCAAAGAATGCCGGGTGGATCGCCTGCTCCAGCGGCTTCGGCTCCTGCACTTGCCCCGGTGGATATGGCTTCTAGCCATCCAGTCGCATGGCAAGACGAAGATGATGTTGCCAAGGCAGCCAAGAGCTTTGCACAAATGTTTAATGGTCAAATTGTCAATCTCGACGGTGGAAGTGCCACCCGTGGAGAGGGTAACGGTTCCTTACCAGAGCCACCTATTATTGGAGGTGACCCAGACGATGACGTGCCATTTTAAGAGAGCATGGCATAAACCTGATTTGACTCGAATGCCCACAATTATTCCTCTACACACCGATTGACGATCTCCGCTAACACATAACAGGGTGCGGAAGAAATGAGTGTTGAAGGATAGACTGCACTACCCCAGGTTGGGTGAAGCAAGATAGAGCAGTCGCCATGATTGAGACTGGCATAGCCCAAAACCGTTCGAGCGATCGCCACATCATCTAACATCAACGACCCTGGTGATGACAAGATTGGGAACCCCGTTTTAGGATCAAAAACCTCTGCGGCATATCCACTGTCATTGAGTGCAGTGGCAAGACGCAGCCCTAACGCTAAAAACTGGTTTCGCAATCGGTCTTTGTCTGCTTCGGTTTGGGGCGTGCGATCAAACAAGGTGCACTGACTCCGCTGCAACACGAGCACCATAGAAGATGCTGCCACTGACCAATCGGGTAACAACTGTCTCAAATGGGTTGAAACGTAAGCACTGGGTGGATGAACCGCATATTGAATTTGTTCAGAATCAATGGAGTTCACCACACCCATACGTCTTACCAGATGTGCCGTTTAGTGACTACTTGATGTGACGTCTCCTGGCCCAGCCGTGACAATGACCAAATTGTCAGGATGAATTAGCTCCCGAATCACTTGTTGCACCTGTTCTAACGTCACAGCTTTGATGCGACTGGGAAACTGGCGAAGCTCATCTTGACTTAAGCCATACACCTCGTTCATCAAGATCTCAGAGGCAATGCTGCTCGGACTCGCCAAATCAACCGGATAGCTGTTGGTGATCGATCGCTGGGCGGCACTCAGCTCTTCGGCAGTAATGCCGTGCTCTCGCAGTTGTTGCAACAGTGCAACCGTGCTGTCGATCGCTTGATTGGCGTCGGTGGGAGAGGTTTGCATCGAGATAGAGAATGGACCTGCATTTACCCCAGCTACAAAATAGCTGTAGATGCCATAGGTCAAGCCTTGGCGATCGCGAATCTCGGTGCCTAAGCGACTGGCTAACGTGTCGCCTCCCAAAATCTGGTTCATCACAATCGCCGCATAAAACCGAGGGTCACGCCGAGAAATGCCGTTATAGCCCATGAAGGTGACAGCTTCTGACTTTCCGGTCATGGCTTGGTTGAGTCGAGTTTGCGATCGCGGCAGTGACACAGATGGAAATCGCAGGCTCGGTTGTCTACCCTGAACTTGCCAATTGTCAAAGTTCTGCTCTAACAACTGACGCACAGTAGCGGGGTCAAAATTGCCCACGAGTGCCAGAACCGTTGAGTCTGGACGATAATTCTCCCGATAAAACTGCTCGATATTGGCTTGATTGATGCGGGTCAGGCTCTCTTCGGTTGGGAAGCTATGGAAGGGATGGTTGGCCGGATAGACTGCTTGCCGGAAGAGCCGCCAGCCCAACTGTTGGGGATCGTCTAACTCTAGTCGCAAGCGAACCAGGGCACGCTGACGACTCAACTCCAATTGATCGGCGGGAAACGTTGCTTGTTGCAACACGTCTGCCAGCGTTTCGATCACAGTAGGTAGGCTGGTTGATAGAGCACTTGCCTCAATGCTCACTCCTTCGCGATTTGCCTCAAAAGACAGGTTGGCTCCCTGATCTTCTAAAGCTTGGGCAATCTCTAACGCCGTTTTAGTCTGCGTTCCATTCATCAGGTTGGCGGCTGTCAAACTGGCAGTCCCTGGTTCATAGTCGAGGTCCAACACGGTTCCCGCTTGCACCCACCCACTTAAGTTGATGGTTGGAGTACTGGGATCGGGAAATAACAACACTCGCAATCCGTTGGGAAGGGTGACTTTTTCGGGTAGGGGTTGTGGGGTTGTGTCAGTGCTAGATGTGATAGGTGGCAGATAGCGAGCGACCTCAGCCGGATCTACCGGAGGGCCAGCACTGAAGTTTTCGACGGTGCGCCCAGAGTTACCGTTAGACGATGTTCCAGGTTGCCCATTCGCCAAGGTGGGTTCAAAGAAGCCGATTGTCTGTTTGGCAGGGTCAAGGTAGGTGCGGGCAACCCGCTGAATGTCTTCTGGGGTGACGCTCTCAAGAGCCGCTAAATAGCGATCGCTAAACTGATAATCACCCGTAACGATCTGGTTATACGCCAGTTGCATCGCCTGACTGGTAATGTCTTGGTTGTTGAGAATAAACAAAGCCCGCAGTTGCGTTTTGGCTCGGTTTAACTCCTCGGTTGTCACGAGCTGTTGTTGCAACTCAGTCAGCGATTGTTGAAGGACTTGTGCCAGTTGAGAGAGTTCCTTGTTGGGGGCAGCGATCGCCGTAATTTCATACCATCCTGGCTCAATCATTTCTGCCGGATAAGCCCCAACCGAACTAGCCAAACCCGATTCCACCAGCGACTGATAGAGACGGGCACTGCGTCCTCCAGTCAAGATCATGTCCATCAAATCAATGGCAGTGACATCGGGGTGCGTTATTTCGGGTAGAGGATAAATCATATGGATGAGAGCCGTCGTGCCTGGTTCTCGCAACACCACAGGTTGACGAGTGACGGTAGGGGCGGGGTGACTGCTCGGAGCGACTCTAGGAGCGGTTGCAGCTGTGGGAGTCGTTGAACCCTGGGGGATCGGCTCAAAAATCTCACGAATGCGTTGTAGAGTGGGCTCTGTAGTGAAATCGCCGGTCACGACCAAAACAGCATTTTCAGGGCTGTAATAGCGTTGGTAATAGCTCCGAACTTGCTCTAGCGTAAAATTTTGCACGTCGGCGCGAGTTCCTCCTACGGGCAACCCATAGGGGCGATCGGGAAATGCTGCTCGCATGACCTCTCGTTCAAGACGATAGCGGGGGTTGTTTTCGTAGCCCTGTAGCTCTGAGATCACCACTCGTTTTTCGCTGGCGAGTTGGCTCTCCCCAATCGTGGCTTGCTTCATGCGATCGGCTTCTAGCGTGAGCAGTGCCTCTAGCTTCTCTTTCTCAACGGTGCCATAATAGGCGGTTTCGTCGTAACTGGTAAACGCGTTGGATTGGCTGCCTAAAGCACTAAACAAGCGACCAAACTGAATGGGGCGATCGCTTGTGCCTTTAAACATCAAGTGCTCTAGCTGATGAGAAATGCCGTTTTGTCCGCTCGGTTCATTGCGTGATCCAACTCGATACCAGATCTGCACACTAACTACGGGTGCTGTATGGATTTCTTTGGTTAGCACCGTTAAGCCATTGCTGAGAACGGTCTTTTGGGTGCCCTGAGTCACGGATAGCTCAGTCATCGCTTGGTCAGCGGGTAGTGCGATGGTTGGTTTGCTAGGAGATATCAGCACAATACCCAATAGAATGCTGAAGAACAGACCCACGAGTAAAACTGGGCGCAACTTTGAGGGAAAAGGCATGGTGATTCAGAGCTGGGAGAAGTGTTGAAGAGATGAGGGAGAGAGATTGTAGAGAGGCTGTAAAAGAAAAGTAGTCTTTAAAGCAGGCAGTAAATCACCTGATAAGGCTATTGATTCTGATACGTCTCAACTTTTCTACTTTAATCCAATCTACTGTAATCCAACTGCTCTCCAGCAGACTGCAATCATTCCTACTCTGCGATCGCCCCAGTCCAAATTTCTAACCTGGTTCCTCTGAACTGAGCTTTGCCCGAAGGCGATCGCGCATTTCTTGAACTTTTGCTGCCTCTGGTGATTGGAGTTGTTGCAAAATCTCTAAGGACTGCTGTGCATAGGTCAAGGCAGTAGTCAGATCATCTTGCAGTTCAGCTAAAACACCTAACCACAATAACGTCACGCCTTTGCTCTGCATATCCCTAGCCTGCTCTGCGAGAGTTAACAATTGCTGATAGAGGACGATCGCCTCCTCAACCTCTCCCTGGATGGCTTTGAGCATTCCAAGACAATTCAAGGCCATAACTTTACCTTTTACATCCTCGGACTGCTCTGTAAGATCTAACGCTTGACGAAGCAAAGTGCTCCCCTCTTCAATTTCTCCCTGATTAACTTTGCAAGCACCTAATGCATATAGGGTAGTAGCTCTACCTTGTACATTACCAATCTGCTCATCAATTTCTAACGACTGCTGATAAAGGGCGATCGCCTCCTCAATTTCTCCCTGATTGGCTTTGAGTGTTGCTAGTTCCTGTAATGCTTTTACCCTCACTCGATCATGGATTGCCTGTACTTGTGATACGTGAGGTGATTGAAGTGACTGTAAAATCTCTAATGATGGCTGCAAATGAGTTAACGCAGTAGTTAAATCACCTTGTTTCTCTGCTAAATACCCTAACCACGATAAAGTTATGGCTCTGCCATAAGCATCACCAGATTTCTCCTGAAGCTCCAACACTTGATGAAAAAGGGCGATCGCCTCTTCAATTTTTCCCTGATTGGCTTTGAGTGTTGCCAGTTCCTGTAATGCTTTTACCCTTACCCGATTGTAGATCGCCTGCACTCGCGCCATGTGAGGTAATTGAAGTCGTTGTAAAATCTCCAATGATGGCTGCAAATGATTTAACGCAGTAGTCAAATTACCTTGTTTCTCTACTAAATACCCTAACCACGATAAAGTTATGGCTTTGCCGTGAGCATCACCAAATTTCTCCTGAAGCTCCAACACTTGATGAAAAAGGGCGATCGCCTCTTCAATTTTTCCCTGATTGGCTTTGAGGCTGCCCAACTGACCCAAGGTGGCTGCTTTCCCCTGCACATTCCCAATCTTCTCCTTAAGGTCTAAGGACTGCTGATAGAGAGCTATCGCCTCTTCAATCTCTCCTTGCTCCGCTTTGAGGATACCCAACTGATGCAAGGTGTCGGCTTTATTCCGTAAATTTCCAGTTTGCTCGTCGAGGGCTAGAGACCGCTGATAAAAGGCAAGTGCTTCTTCATTTTCTCCCTGCTCTGCTTTGAGGCTGCCCAACAGATGCAGGTTAGCAGCTTTACACCGTATATCTCCAATCTGCTCGTGGAGGGCTAAAGATTCCTGACAGAGGGCGATCGCCTCTTCAATCTCTCCTTGCTCCATTTTGAGGATGCCGAACTGGTGCAAAGTGGTGGCTTTGCCCTTCAAATTCCCCATCTGCTCGTGGAGGGTTAAGGACTGCTGATAGAGGGCAATCGCCTCCTCAATTTCTCCCTGCTCCGCTTTGAGATTTCCTAACTGGCACAAAGTGGTGGCTTTGCCCTTCAAATTCCCCATCTGCTCGTCAAGAGCTAAAACTTGATAATAGAGGGCAATCGCCCCTTCAATTTCCCCTTGCTGGGTTTTGAGAATTCCTAATTCATGCAATGCACCCGCTTTATATTGTGCCAGGTTCGGTTGATCTTGAGAAACCAGGATCGCGATGTCAAATTGCTCTTTGGCTTTATGGACCTCACCAAGGTGACGGTAAGCCTCCCCTAACTCAGTCAGGATAAGGACGTAGTTCTTCAGGTCGCCTTTGACCCCCTGTTCCATCAGGGGGCGGTATTCCATTGCCAATCGTTGCAAGGTGTCAATCCGATCTTGCCACTCCAGCCACGTCGCTCTACCGGAATTCCAGGGGCGATTCAGTGTTTGAAAAAAGGCGGCATCTTGAGAGTTTTGAGTCGTGCGAAAGCGAAACACACCCGATCGCCAATCCCAAAAGTCGGGAGCAAACCGCGCCAGACGAGTCAGGGCATAATCCGGCAAGAAAAACAGCAGGGGGTGAGGAAGGCTTTCTGGAAAGGCATCCCGGATGTAGTTGAGATCGACCAGCATAGGTGGATAATCGCCTGTCATGCCGATCGTGTTCTCTAACCCTTGAATCACTAGCACTAGCTTTTTGTCTGGCTCAATTGCAACTGTGGCAAATGCCTTCACCAACTCATCTCGCAGATAGCGCAGGTCAGGATTGGAGAAATTGAAGACGGCAAATTGAATTGTTTGACACTGGGGATGGGTTTGCAACGCCTCTAGCAACGTGGTGGAGTCTTGACCAAAGTTGACCTCCACAAAACCGATTTTGAACCCTTCCACAAAATCAAGAAATGTGACTAACTCTTCAAAGGTGTCTTGATTTTGGGCGATCAGCGGCGGCGGCAGTTTTGCCAGACTCGGCTCAGATGGCGTTGCGTCAGGCGTTGGTGTTGCTTGCTTCTTGTTGGAGCGTTTGAAGAGCTTGTTGAAAGGCATGGCTACGCATCACCAACGGGTTAATGTAATTCCACCGATCGAGACCGTTATATTCCAATACCGAGGTGTTAAACAACATCAGTTGCCCCACCTCATCGCGTTCCACCTGTTTGGTCAGACAGACTTTCGCCAAAATCGGGTAATGATGGCTATGCACGAGCCGTTCAAAGTCAAACTGCACCTGCTTGGTGGCATACAACACATCCTCTGGCAAAATCTTAGCGTGTTTTCGACTGTGAGCAGTGACACAGGCGATATTCATCAGTTGCATCAATTGCCGTACACGACCCCCGCTAGCTTTCGCTAATTCTAGCAACTGCTCTCGTGACTCAAAAATTTGCTCAACTTCAACCCTTTGCTCAATGATTGCGGCTACTGCCTCTAGTCCGGTGGGGTTGTAGTCCAGATTGCAGAGAGTGCGATCGCCCCCGTAGATGTTAATCATGGGGATCGTGTTCGGCGAACCAAAGCTATTGCTCAGGCTTTGCTCGGCATAAACGACTGAGATAGGAGCAGTGTAAATAATGGTGCAGTCGAGATCTTGCAACTGCGATGCATAGTGAATGAACAAATGCCGCCCGACCTCTGGTGGCACCCGATCTAAATTGTCAAACAAAATCAAAAAGCCTTTGTAGCTGGGGAAGTCAGGCTTGATTTGCCGCATTGCCTGAGCATAGAGCATCAGTTGGCGTTGAGCATTACCCAGCAACAGGTTGATATCGGTTTTGAGGCGCGAGATATCTTGCTCTAGAGTTTTGCGGATTAGTGTTCTTTGTTTGTTAGAACCGCGAATTTGAGCTAACAGCTTGGTTAATAACTTTGATAGAAACGGGACTTCAAGACCTGCTTCAACGCCTGCTTCCAGAGCGATCGACTTCTCAACGGTCTCCTCTGTTTCTTGGGTTACATCTTTAAACCAGGTTTCAAAACTGCTCAATAGCTTCGGGTCAAACTTCAGCCCCAGTTTGCGTAACTCCTCTGCCACCCGCTTGATAATCACAAGGTAAATATCAGTATATTGAGCATCGTTGACATCAAGCTCTTTATCCGCTTCCAGGTAAATGACCCGATATGCGGTTTCCCAATTGGCTTGAATTCGCCGCAACTCAGTGCTTTTGCCGCAACCCCGATGCCCTGTAAACAGAATCGTCGTACATTCACCGGGTTCCAAAAAATCAAGACGACTGCTCACCCCTGCGATCGCCTCTGTGCTCCGAACTACCGATAGATCGACATAATACCGCTCGATATCTGCTCCTTGGAGCGGACGAACATCACACACCCGAAAGGCATCTTTGAGAGTCTTGGCACGATCGACGGGTAGGGGCATAGGTAACAAGAAAGAAAAAAGAAGACAGAAGAGAGAAAGGGAATTGCTTCGATAGATATTATCGTGCTATTCCAGTTTTTCTTCTTCGATCTTCTTTCTTCAATCTTCAGTTTTCTCTTTTATTCAATCCCTTCGATCCGGTCTTCTACTTCCTGATATAGCTCCCGCAAGAGTTGCAGGTTACTTTCACTGGTTTCCCAGTAACCGCGACCATTAACCTCTAGCAGAGTTCCAACCATTTTACGGAACGAGTGGGGGTTGAGGTTGAGCAGCCGTTTCCGCATCTCTTCATCCTGCATGAAGGTGGTGTTGACATCTTCATAGACCCAGTTGTCAACAGCTCCGGCGGTGGCTGACCAGCCCATCGTGTTGACCAATCGCTTTGACAGTTCCCGTACTCCTTCATAGCCGTGAGACAACATGCCTTCATACCACTTGGGGTTAAGCATCTTGGTTCGGGCATCCAGTCGCACCGTTTCAGAGAGCGATCGCACCTGAGCATTGGCAGTGGTCGAATCGGCGATGTAAGCCGCAGGCGTTTTGCCATCCCCTCGCAGTGTGGCGACCACTTTGGTGGGGTCAGAGTCAAAGTAGTGTGACACGTCGGTAAGGGAAATCTCTGAGGAGTCGAGGTTCTGGAAGGTGACCTCTACCGTTTTGAGCGTTGTCTCAAAAATCTGGCGCGACTCATCCATCACCCCCGGATTATCGGAGTTAAAGGAGAAGGACTTGCGAGCTAGATACATATCCTGCAACTCCGCCTCACTTTCCCAGGTGCTATTTTCAACCGCCAAGTTGACGTTAGAAGAATAGGAACCCGACGCATTAGAGAAGACGCGAGTTGCAGCCTGACGTAGGTTGATACCCATGTCTTCGGCTTGCTTGAGGGCGTGTTTGCGGATGAAGTTCATCTCGAGTGGCTCCTCGGCTTCGGCTGCCATTTTGATAGCGCGATCGAGCAGATTCATCTGATTGATAAACAAATCGCGGAACACCCCAGAACAGTTCACCACCACATCAATGCGGGGTCGTCCTAACTCCTCCAGTGGAATCAGTTCTAGCTTGTTGACCCGTCCCAATGAGTCGGGCAACGGACGCACACCCGCCAGTAACATGACCTGTGCCAGCGATTCACCGTAGGTCTTGATATTGTCGGTGCCCCACAAAACAAAGGCGATCGTTTCTGGATAGGTGCCTCCATTCTCAGCCTTTTGGCGAGCTAATAGGCGATCGACCACGATTTGTGCCGACTGCACCGCTGCTGTTGTGGGGATGGATTGGGGATCGAGGGCATGGATGTTTTTGCCCGTGGGTAACACATCTGGGTTACGAATCGGATCACCCCCAGGTCCTGGCAGAATGTATTCGCCTTCCAGAGCTTTGATCAGTGCGCCCAACTCGTTGTCGGCACAGATTTGTTTCAGGCAAAACTCCAGATACTCAAATAGCGGCTTTAAAGCGTCGGGGTCAACCTTGGTGTAGCCCGCTTCGTGCAGGGCTTCAATCCAGGGTTCTTTGCGCCCGACGTTAAAGAAATTGAGCTTTGAAACCAGTGAGACTCGTCCCTCAGCATCAATTTTTTCTTTGACCATGGAGGTCACGGCGAGACGAGTTGCCTGAGTGATGTCATAGAGCAGTTGCACATCATCCAATACACCGCGATCGCTGCCTTTGAAAATATCATCAATGTCACGACCCAAACTGTTGGCAATGATCCGGGGCAGGCTCATCACTTCGTCTTCAGGGCGATCGAGACTGGCAATGTTGACCAGAGTGGCGATCGCTTCTTCGGCTGAGGGAGGTTTGCCAATCACATGTAAGCCACAGGGCAACAGGCGAGATTCAATCTCCATCAGCTTGATGTAGACCTTGCCAATCAACGTATCGCGTTGCTCAGCCTCCAAATCGGCCGCATCTTGTTCCGGTAACTCAATGTCTTTATCGAGATTAACCAGACGGCACTTCTCGATCACCGCATTGACGATGGGCACCCCCCGTCCGGTGTCCTTCAAGGTTTGGTAGGAGGCGATCAGTTCACTGAGTTCCTTTAGCCCCTTATACAATCCAGCATTTTCGGCGGGTGGGGTGAGATAGCTGATGGTTTCAGCATAGCTGCGGCGTTTGGCGATCGTTGCCTCAGAAGGGTTGTTGGCGGCGTAGTAATAGAGATTGGGGATCGTGCCAATCAGGTTATCGGGATAGCAGTCGCCCGACATGCCCATCTGTTTACCGGGCATAAACTCTAGCGACCCGTGGGTGCCAAAGTGGAGAACGGCATCGGCTTTCCACAGGTGCTCTAGATAGGTGTAGTAAGCCGCAAACCCGTGGTGAGGACTGGCAGATCGAGAGAACAGCAACCGCATCGGGTCGCCTTCATAACCGAAAGTAGGCTGTACCCCAATGAAGACATTTCCAAACGATTTGCCAAACACCAGCAGGTTTTGTCCATCGGTGTTGAGGTGACCCGGAGCAGGCCCCCACGAGTCTTCTAATCGCTTATGGTAGGGGGTTAATTCCTCATATTCTTGCACTGGCATGCGGTAGGCGATGTTCAGCTCAGGGCTGCTGTATTGTGCCTGTACATCGTGAATGACTGCTTGCATCAACGCCTCAGGGGAGTCGGGCAAGTCTTGTACGTCGTAGCCGTTGTGTTTGAGAACCTGCATCACCTCAAAGATGGAGCCAAACACGTCTAGATAGGCGGCAGTACCCACGTTGCCTTTGTCAGGAGGGAAGCTAAATACAGTGATAGCGACTCGCTTATCGAGTTTGGGCTTGCGCCGCAAGTTGGCCCACTTCATAGCCCGTTGAGCTACGGCTTCGACTCGATCTTGCAGGGCGATCGCTTTTCCAGTGGTGCCATCGCGTCCTGATAAGACAATCGGCTCGATCGCCCCGTCCAGTTCAGGAATAGCGATTTGGAGAGCTACTTGAATGGGGTGTAAACCAAGGTCGCTGTCTTGCCATTCTTCAGTGGTTTGAAAGACTAAAGGCAACGCCACCATATAGGGACGGTTAATCCGCTTTAACGCATCGATCGCCTTGGGATGATCTTGTCGAGCTGGCCCCCCTACCAGAGCAAAACCAGTTAAGGAAATCACCACATCTACAATAGGGACTTCCCCTTTCAGCAGAGGGTCGTAGAAATAGGCATCTACGGGTTTTGAGAAGTCGAGTCCTCCTGCAAAGACGGGGATCACCCGTGCTCCCATGCACTCCAATTCCTGTACCATCGCGACATAGTGGGCATCGTCTCCGGTGACTAAGTGAGTCCGTTGCAACACCAGTCCTACGGTGGGTGCCAGAGGATCTTTCAAATCTTCAGAGATGTCTTTGCGAGACGTGTGCCAGTTGAGGTATTCCTTTAAATCCTCAAACATCTGGGGTGCCAGGGGATGCCAGATGCCCATATCGGGATAGGTGACAGGCTCACGATATTGCACCGTATTGCCATTTGCTTTGGCAGGGGCAATGTATTTATCTGCCAGCATCAACAGGAAGTTTTCCAGGTTTTCAGCGGAGCCGCCCAACCAATATTGAAAGCTGAGCATGAAATTGCGGGCATCCTGTGCCTTATCCATTGGCAGATATTTCAGCACTTTGGGCAGGGTTTGCAGCAACTTCAACATGCCGTCTTGAAAGCCTGACCCAGATTTTTCTTTGCGCTTTCGCATGAATTGGGCGATCGCACTTTTAGATTGCCCTAATTGCGCCATTGAGAAGGTGCCCATTTTATTCAGGCGCATGACCTGAGGCATAGATGGGAAGACAACGGCAACATCCAGGCGATCGCGATGCGGCTCGACAGCCGTAACTACCTTTTCTGCTAGGTCTTCGATGAAAATCAGGGAACCAATGAAAACATTTGCTTGAGCAACATCCTGCTGGAATGCCTCGTAGTTTTCAGAGCTACGAAGTTCTTCAAGAAGATAGCCGCTAATCTCGATCGCCAGGTTGGGGTTGGTCTGGTTGATGGTACGAACCGCTGCGGATAGCGCACTTTGATATTGCGGTTCAAGCACGACATAGACCACCTTGATCAGGACTCGTCCCTTGAGATCATCGGGCACGATATGTCTGATGGCAGGCTTGACGTGAGTAAACATTCAGATGTGCTCCTCTCAAAAAGCAATGAGCGACTAACAATTTGCAGTGATTATGGTCAGCAGTGAAATGGGGCGTGAGTGATCGGTAACCCATTCCGCTTGCGACTCAGAGGGGTTATCTTTACCCATCCCTAAAAAGTGTTACATGTGTCGTTGTACCAGAAAACCCTTGACAGAAGGGAGATCCACCCTACATCTGATACAAAATGATAAAAAAACTGAGATATTTTTTTACATTTATTCATGAAAATGTGAGTAAACACTTCACATTTCATCCTTTGGTAGTCCTCTATAAAGTAATGATTTTTGAGTAAGGACTAATTGAGTAAGGACTAACCATCCTTTTTATTTTTCTCTCTTGTTTTTCCCCTCTTTGACCGATGGGCTAGAATTGGCTCGACCTTAAGGCTCCTCGTATAACTATGACCTCGGTAACTTACCTTGAATTGTCTGAGGGTGATGCCGGTTCCCATAAATTTTACGAAATCGCGATCGCTGAAACTCAGGTGACGATTCGGTTTGGACGGATTGGTAGTGTAGGACGATCAGAAACTCATACCTTCTCAACCCTGGATGAAGCAGAAAAATTCTACCAAACCAAGATCCGCGAAAAGACTAAAAAGGGGTATGCACCCGCAACGCTAGGACAAACTGAGAAGAAGGCGATCGCCCGAAAACAGTTAACCGAAGACGACTTTTGGCAACTCATTGAAGCCAGCAAAACTGAAAGTGGAGGAGATATTTACGAGCAATTGGAGACCCTAAAAGCGCAGCTCTGCAAACTCACTAACGCTGAAATTGTTTCCTTTGATACAATTCTCCATCGCTTGCTAAATAAGTCGTTTGAGGCTCGGCTGTGGGGAGCCGCATACATCATTAACGGAGGGTGCAGTGATGATGGATTTGATTACTTTCGAGGTTGGTTAATTGCACAGGGTCAAGCCATTTTTGAACAAGCTTTAGAGAACCCCGATAGTCTCGCAGATGTTGTGGATATTGAGAATCAGGACGTTCAGTGCGAAGAGATCTGGTATGTGGCGCAAGAGGCGTATGAGGAGAAGACGGGGAAGGATGATTTTGGCGAAAAGAGAATCGCAGAGTCAAAGGAACTCAAAGGAAATTTAGCAGACTGGAGTGATGATGATGGCAACGAAGATGAAACAAAAATACAAGATTTGTTTCCTCGCCTATACGCAAAATTTTGGGAAGCGATTGAGTAAAATCAATATCTCTATGTCTTTATCGTTCTAACTTCCATAAGTCACCGATCACGGGCACCGCTTTGCCTCCATATTTTGTTTCAAATGGGGTTCTAAAGACGTCAGGCAGATTGAGCAGAAAAATGTCTGTAAACGAGTCTGACACCTCTGGAATGATGAGCGATTTTCCAACTTCAGGTAACAGAATGAGAGAGGTATCTGGGTTTAATAAGTAACTCAAGGCGATCGCATTGACAGGGTTGACTCCATAGGCATCTGTAATTAAGACGGGGCGATCGCTGGTGTTAATCATGCGGGCGATTTTAGGGTGGTCATAACTCACGACTTTGTTCCACCAGGTGTCTGAAACCGCACTCAGCGTACAAGAAGCAATGCCAATCGTGGCAAGGGCGATCGCAATGACTTGCCAAAATTGCCGCCGCGAAAATGTTTTGGCTTCTAAACAGCGGGCAATGAGATAGGCAACTGCCATTTGGATGCCCAAATAGCTAGGAATGAGATATCGCGTGGTGCCTGAGCGTTGTCCTCCTAAGATCAAATCAGGCAGTAATAAACCCAGAGCCGTTACCCCTATCAGGGTCACAATAAATAACCAAGTTCGCTTAGGCGTATGGCGACAGACAAAATAGAGGGCGTAGATCTCTAATATCAAGATGGGGAGCATCAAGAGGTATGCCCAAAAGTCATTTTCAGCAAATGGATTGAAATCAAAATCAATAAAAACGCGGCTAAAGTTGACCGTCCAGAGTTTTAGCAAAATCAGATAGGGCAGTGAAACAGTCGCCCATTCTGTTGTGGTTTGAAGATTTTCAAAATGAACGACCAAGAAATAAAGCCAGGGTATGAAAGCAATAACAGCCACCAAAGAGGCAATGAGATAGGCGATCGCCCGTTTGCTAAACCGAATTCCGGCAATTGAAAGGGCATCTACTCGTTCGTTAAACACGACATAAAGCCCATGTCCGATGGCAACTAACCCCGAAAACATGAAGGTATAAAAGGCAATAATTAAGGAAACGGCATACATCGCCCAGTTGACCCGGTTCGAGACTCGCATTGCCCGTAACAACATGATGCTACTCAACAGAATGGTGGCACCCCAAAAGCTATATTCCCGCGCCTCTTGGGCATACAGCACTTGAAACGGAGAGATGGCTACCAGGGCAACGGCAATCCACCCGGTTAGAGATGAGTCAAATAACTCAATACACAACCAATAGATCAGCGGCAAGATGAGCAAACTGAGAATGGCTGAAATACTGCGGGTCACAAGCGGAGAGGTGCTGCTCCACAACTGCGCCCAAAAGCGGCTGAGCATGTAATACAACGGGGGGTGCTGCACATCTTCTCGCCCCATTGCGGTGATCATGTCTCCTAATGTGCGGCTAGAGTCGAGTTGTTGATAGGCCAGCAGATCGCCTGGAGTTACGGATTTTTCAGTGAACAGGTCTGCCACAACCTCAGAGCGAGTGTGGGCTGTGATCTCCATTGAGGTATACGCTTCGTCGTGCCAATAGACCTTGCGCTCTAAATTAACAAACCGAAAGACAATCCCCACTAGCAAGAGTGCAATGCAGACATATCGAAATCTGCTCAGGCGAACTCTTGGGCTAGAAGTACGATTCATTTTTCGCATGGTGGTTGCTATCCTGTTTGCTGGGTGCGAGCTTGTTTTAATCGATCAACGACGGCTTGATGCCCCCCTTCTGCCGCCCAGATCAGGGCAGTCCAATTGTTGTTGTCGCGATCGCCCAACCTGGCTCCTCTCGATAACAACAGATGCACTATGTCAGCGTGTCCCTGAGCGGCTGCACTCATGAGCACAGTCAGTCCAAAATTTGTTTTAGCGTTGACATCAGCACCCCTGTCTAACAGTCGCTCTACAATGGCGTAATGTCCAGCGGCAGCGGCTCCCATGAGGGCTGTCCATCCTTCATGATCGGCAGCGTTGACTGCGGCTCCGCGATCGAGCAAGATCTCTACTCCGTCAAAATGTCCTGCTTCTGCCGCCATGCTCAGGGCAGTGATTCCCTCATCGGTGCAACTGTTGACTGGAGTTCCACTGTCGAGCAAAGCCATTAAGCTCACCAGATCCCCATTTTGGGCAGCAGAAATGAAATCAGACATAGGATTTAACCCTGTTGTTATGTCATGACTTTAAGAGCCTACCCGAAAATTCAATCAAATTCTGGGATCGGGGTCTAGTGGTCAGGAAGAGGGAAGAGGGAAGAGGGATAAAAAGGAGCAGTCTCACCTTGGATGGATAGGATATGTAAATTAAAGTTTGTCTGTTGTCTTGCTGACCCACCCGCATGTGAAGGTGAGCTAGTCTAACAAAGTCCACTCCAGTGAGCTGAAACGCTTTCCTGGTCTTCTTTGGCAGACTTTACTCTATTAGCCTGTGCTTGAGTCACGGGTGAGGGTACGAAGGCAAAGCCTGTCTAACCCAAAATTCTGAACATACCCTCTGAATACAAAACAATGGATAAATTGGGCGATCGCTGATGGATGATAGAAAGCAACTTGTTTGCAGTGCTCATCGATAGTTCATTGCAGTCCTTTAACCCTGCCATTTCGTCTTCTCTCTTTCTTTTTCTCTCTTCCTTCTTTTTTTCTTCCTTCTTCCTTCTTCCCTCTGCATGCCTGAAACCCGCCCCTCTCAAACACTGGATGTTCTCATCCTCTCAAATGGCCCAGGGGAAGTGACGACCTGGGTAAGACCTGTGGTGAAGGCATTGAGAAAGCAATTAGGCAACGATCGCACTCAGGTGCGGCTCTCGCTGGTGCTCTCTCCTTGCCCTAACGCCAGTGGCAAAGAAGTGGCGATCGCTCAAACTTATCCTGAACTCGATCGGATTCAAGCGGCTGAGCACTTCTTTCCATTTTTGCTGTGGGGCAAAACGGCGGCCAACTGGGAGTGGAGCGATCGTGGTGTTGTCTTGTTTTTGGGTGGCGATCAGTTTTATACCGTGTTGATTGGCAAGCGGTTGGGCTATCGCACTGTCACCTATGGGGAGTGGGATACTCGCTGGCATGGCTGGATTGACTACTTTGGTGTGATGAAACCGGATCTGATCGATCGTGCCCCGGCTCGTTATGCCCATAAGTTCACGGTGGTAGGGGACTTGATGGCGGATGTGGGCAAGAGAGCAGAGGAAAGAAAAAAGAAAGAAGGAAGAGAGAAAGAAGAGGAATCGACAGTCAGGAGCCAGGAATTGGAGGAGAGCACGACTCATCCTGCATCCTTGATCCTTGATCCTTCATCCTTCACCCTTCCCCCCTCTGCCTTAATTGGCCTGCTTCCCGGTTCTAAGCCCGCTAAACTGGCTCAGGGATTGCCGCTGTCATTGGCGATCGCCCAACGCATTCATGCGGCTCGTCCTGAAACCCGGTTTGTCATTCCCGTTGCACCAACTCTGGAGGTATCAGAACTGGCTCGTTTTGCAGATCCTCAACACAATCCCTGGATTGTCGCCTTTGAGGGAGCTACGGCAAAGTTAGTTGACGACGCAGAGACTCCCTACCTGAAAACTACTGACGGTTTGCAAATTGACCTGTGGTTAGACTTTCCGGCCTATGAGCGGTTAGCCCAATGCCAGTTTTGTCTAACGACGGTTGGGGCAAATACCGCTGAGCTAGGATCGCTGGCGATTCCGATGATCGTGCTGATCCCCATGCAACAGGCTGATGCAATGCGGGCGTGGGATGGGCTGCCGGGGCTATTAGCTAATTTGCCGGGGATTGGCTCTGCCTTTGCAACTGCCATTAACTGGTGGTTTCTGCGCAAGCCACGACTGCTGGCGTGGCCTAACATCTGGGCACAGGAGGCGATCGTGCCAGAGCTAGTCGGCAGGCTCAAACCTCAAGATGTGGCTGAGATTGCCCTGAATTGGCTGGAACACCCTGAAGAACTAGAACAGATCCGCGATCGCCTGCGTGCCGTTCGAGGAGAGTCAGGAGCCGCTGATAAATTGGCAGGCATTGTGAAGAAGGTGTTGAATGCCGAGTAGACCCTCCTTTTCCCCTTCATCCTTCATCCTTTCCTCCTCCCTCCCTCTCCCTCTCCCCACCACTGCCTCATCTCACTACACTAGAAGTTGAATACCAGAGGACAATCCATGACAGAGCAACTAGAGGCCCGCGATTTGTTTCGAGCGGCCTATGAAAATCGCTACACCTGGGACAAAAATTTTCCAGGCTACACCGCCGATGTGACCGTTCGCCAGGGTACTGAAATTCATACGGCTAAGGTTCGAGTGAATGAAAATCTCAGTACGGAAGTCTCTGAGATTGACGATGAGAAAGTGAAGCAATCCATTTCAGAGCAGGTCTGGGAGATTGCCATTCACCGTATCCGCAGAAGTTTTGAAGAAACGCACGGCAAAAACACCTTCTCCTATGGTGAAACCGACGATACAGGTGCGGTAGAGATTTTAATGGGGGGCAAAGCCGAGGGCGATCGCTACAAAGTTCGCAAAAACGAAGTGTGTTTTGTGCATCGCCATATTCACGGCACGGTCGTGACGATTAATACGTTTGGCACCCATCACACCAGCGAGGGCTATTTGTCGCACCGTTATCACTCGGTTTATCACGATGCTAAAACGGGTGAACAAAAGGGTGAAAGCGAGTTTGAAGATAATTATGAACAAGTGGATGATTACTATATCCTGACGCAACGTGTGATTCGGGCGATCGAAGGGGATAAGCAAATTACCACCGAATTTACATTTTCTAATGTCACATTGCTGCAACCTGCTGTGGTTTAGGTATTTGTCTCTAATTACCTTTCGTAAACCGTTACAATGTAGAGTATCGCGATCGATCGCAAGGTGAATTATGCAAACGATGGAACTCACAAATGACAACGTTGAAAAGGTGCTAGACGAACTGCGCCCTTACCTGATGTCTGACGGTGGCAACGTAGAACTCGTAGAGTTGGATGGTCCGATTGTAAAACTGCGGTTACAAGGAGCTTGTGGCTCCTGTCCCAGTTCGGCTATGACTTTAAAGATGGGGATCGAACGCAAACTGCGCGAATCTATCCCTGAAATTGCTGAAGTTGAGCAAGTTTTATAAGCTGACTCTAGTGAAATGCATTTTGCCTTTACACTGTTAGTGGATTTGAACAGGGAAAACTGAAAAGGGTTCCCTGTTTATTTTTAAAGCTGGGCTAAGTTTTGCCTGCTTAACGATCAGCTTGGGTGAATTCAACAGGTTGCTTCCTCAACTTTATGTCCCATCCCCTTTACGTTGCGTTTATTTGGCATCAGCACCAACCGCTCTATCTCAGTCGCACGGCCCGTCAATATCGCCTGCCCTGGGTACGGCTACACGGCACAAAAGACTACCTCGATTTGGTGCTGCTGCTAGAGCAATATCCCAAGTTGCATCAGACTGTAAACTTGGTGCCTTCCCTGATTCTGCAAATTGAAGATTACGTTGCTGGAACGGCGATTGATCCCTACCTTTCAGTTGCTCTGACCGCTACCGAACAACTGACCCTAGAACAAAAAGAATTTGCAGTTCAACACTTTTTTGACGGCAATCATCGCACGCTGATAGATCCCCATCCTCGCTATGCCGAGTTGTACTATCAACGCCAGGAAAAGGGGCAAGAGTGGTGCCTGTTGCACTGGGACAATCAGGAGTATAGCGACTTGCTGGCATGGCATAACCTGTCCTGGATTGATCCCCTGTTTTGGGATGATCCTGAGGTTGCCCAATGGCTCAAACAAGACCGTGGGTTTACTCTAAGCGATCGCCAGCGTATCTTTTCAAAGCAGCGTGACATTCTCAGCCGCATCATTCCCCAACACCGCAAGATGCAAGATGCAGGGCAGCTAGAGGTGACAACGACACCCTATACCCATCCCATCCTGCCGTTATTGGCTGACACAAATGCAGGGCGAGTGGCGGTTCCCCAAATGAATCTGCCAAAGGCTCGTTTTCAATGGGCCGAAGATATTCCCCGGCATCTGCACAAATCTAAACAGATGTATCAAGAGCGGTTTGGCTGTGCTCCTCGTGGTTTATGGCCCTCAGAGCAATCGGTGAGTCCAACGATATTGCCCTATGTGGCTGAGCAAGGCTTTAACTGGTTGTGCTCAGATGAAGCCGTTTTGGGCTGGACGATCAAACATTTCTTTCATCGCGATGGACGTGGCAACGTTTCGGAGCCAGAGTTGCTTTATCGCCCCTATCGCTTAGAAACGCCGCAGGGCGATTTGGCGATCGTCTTTCGCGATCACCGCTTGTCTGATTTGATCGGCTTTACTTATGGCGCAATGGAGCCTGCTGTTGCGGCTAAAGACTTAGTAGGCCATTTAGAGGCGATCGCCCAGACTCTTAAATCTCATCAGACTAACAAAACCACCGCCCTAGAACAGCCCTGGCTAGTGACGATTGCTCTGGATGGTGAAAACTGTTGGGAATATTATTCTCTAGATGGAAAACCCTTCCTGGAGAATTTGTATGAACGCTTGAGCGAACACTCAGACATTCGGTTAGTGACGGTTTCAGAGTTCATCGAACAGTTTCCTCCGACAGCGACTCTGCCAACTGAGCAGTTGCACAGTGGCTCTTGGGTAGATGGCAACTTTACAACCTGGATTGGCGACCCCGCTAAAAACCGGGCCTGGGATTTGTTAACCCAAGCTCGGTTGGTCTTAGCCAATCACCCCGAAGCAACGGAAGAAAACAATCCTGAAGCGTGGGAGGCACTCTATGCCGCAGAAGGCTCAGATTGGTTTTGGTGGTTTGGTGAGGGGCACTCTTCTAACCAAGACGCCATGTTTGATCAGCTCTTTCGAGAACATCTCACAGCCCTCTACGGGGCACTAAATGAGCCTGTTCCGGCAGATGTGCGTCGTCCCGTTGAAGAGCACACTGGACAAGGGGATCACCAACCTCAAAGCTTTATTCACCCTGTGATTGATGGTCGCGGTGATGAGCAAGATTGGGATAAGGCAGGTCGCATTGAAATTGGGGGCGCACGAGGTACGATGCACCAGAGCAGCGTGATTCAACGCATCTGGTATGGGGTTGACCACTTAAATCTGTATTTGCGGGTCGATTTCAAAGCCGGATCACGACCAGGTATTGATTTCCCGGCTGAGTTGCATTTGTTGTGGTTCTACCCCGATCGCACCATGCACAACAGCCCTGCCCCGATCGCTGATCTGCCCGATGATGCTCCAATGAATTACTTGTTCCATCATCACCTGGGGATCAACTTGTTGACTCAAAAGGTGTGGTTTCAGGAGGCGGGAGAACACTTCCAGTGGAAAACCTTAAATCACGGTGCTCAAGTCTGCTTTGAGTTGTGCTTAGAAGTGGCCATTCCGTGGGCAGATCTAAATGGGATCGGTCCCGATTGGTCATTGCGGCTGGTGGTGATGTTAGTCGAGGAAGGGCGGTTTGTTGGGCATATCCCTGAGAATGCGTTGATCCCCGTAAATGTGCCTTAGAATAACGAACCCTGCCGCATAAATCATCGTGAGATGATATCTTGATCAGTTGGCAGAATAGATGGTAACTGAGCAACTGAGGATGTATTGTGCTTGATCTCAAACTGATCCGCGAAAACTCAAAGCAGGTTCAAGAACGGTTGAATTTGCGTGGGGGTGGGTATGATTTGCAGCCGATTTTAGAGCTGGATCAACAACAGCGATCGCTAGAGGTTGAGCGATCGCAACTGCAAGCCCGCAGCAATGAGATCGGTAAGCTGGTCGGGCAAAAAATGAAATCTGGCACAAATCCTCAAGATCCAGAGATTCAAGCATTACGCGATGAGGGCAACCAGATCAAAGCCCAACTGGGTGAGTTAGAGCCTCAAGAAAAAGAATTGAAGGCTCAAATTGAGACGATTTTGCTGGCGATTCCCAATCTGCCCAGCGAGTCTACTCCCGTTGGCAAGAGCGAGGAAGAGAACGTTGAGGTGAGACGTTGGGGCGATGAATATATCCCTCAAAATCCTGATATTTTGCCACATTGGGAAATTGGCGAAAAACTCGGTATTCTCAACTTTGAGCGATCGGCTAAAATTGCTCAAAGCCGCTTCGTTACCTTGATTGGAGCAGGTGCTGCGTTAGAACGAGCACTGATTCAATTCATGCTCGACCAGCATATCCAGGCCGGATACACCGAAGTATTGCCTCCAATTTTGGTCAACACAGCATCCTTAACCGCCTCTGGACAGCTACCCAAATTTGCAGAAGAAAGCTTTCAGTGCAAAAACGATGATCTGTGGTTAACCCCCACGGCTGAAGTTCCGATCAACAGCTTTCATCGCGACGAAACGTTAACCCTTGAAGAGTTGCCCCTCTATTACTGCGCCTACACCCCCTGTTTTCGGCGGGAGGCAGGTAGTTATGGACGAGACACCCGTGGCTTGATTCGTTTGCATCAATTCAACAAAGTCGAGATGTTTAAGTTTGTCCATCCCGACACGTCAATGGCAGAGTTAGAAACGCTGACTCACAGTGCCGAAGGTATTTTGCAAGCCCTCCAGTTGCCTTATCGGGTGATTGAGTTGTGTACAGGTGATTTGGGGTTCTCGGCAACCAAAACCTACGACTTAGAAGTGTGGTTACCCTCTGCCGGAAAGTATCGCGAGATCTCAAGTTGCTCCAATTGCCTCGATTTTCAAGCCCGACGGGGTAATACTCGATTTAAAGAAGCAGGCAAAAAGGGCACTCAACTGGTGCACACGTTAAACGGGTCTGGATTGGCGATCGGGCGGACGATGTCAGCGATTTTAGAAAACTATCAGCAACCGGATGGCACCATTCGTGTTCCGGAAGCGTTGCAACCTTATCTCAAGCGCAACGTACTTTAGATCTGGTTTTAAGGGTCTTTCACAGAACATTAATGCTGTTTGAAACTCGCTCTAAAGGAATTTGTCTGTCCGGATGGGGATGCATGTCATTCGTAATGTGTCGGAGACATCCTGTTTGTTATTTCCCTTAAGGGTTCCGACCTCCTATGAAGCGTGTGCTCAAACCTGCTGGACAGCTTTTAATGACAGCTGCCCTAAGTTCGATTGCTCTGGATTATATTGCTCCCGTGGCGATCGCCAATCCCACCTCTGATCCCTTAACCCTATCGGAAGGCTCTCGTTCAGAGGCTGATGCACAGGTAACTCCCACTCCTGCTCAAGCTAGCATTGCGGCTCCAGAAAGCACGACTATGCAAGAGTTTTCTCAACCGCCTCAGGCTCAATCCACTGACAATGCAGCCAGTGAGCTGCCTCCGTTAGAACCATCAGAGCAACTCCCTCAATCGGCTTCGGATGAGACTGCAACATCTGACCCGTTAGCTACGTCACCTGCTGCTTCATCCCCCTCAATCGCTTTACCTCTGAGTCTCAGCGATCGCCTCGCCACCATCGTAGAACAAGAAAGACCTGAACGAGAAGCCCGTCTGCGTGACAATTTAACCAAATCTGCCTTGTATTATGCTCACGTGGGTGAGTTTGGGCAAGCCCGCCGTACTGCTCAAAACCCGGCTCTGTCGGCAGAGTCTCAAGCAGGACTCCTGGCTCAAATTGATGCTTTAGAAGGGCAAATCTCTGCTGCAAATGCTTCAGAGAGACCAGACATGGCTTCATCTGAGACCACTACCCCAACTCCGTTAACTGTTCGAGATCAAATTCCGGTTGATTATTTGCAGCGATTTCAAGCTGCCCCTGCCCAAATTTGCAAAACTGAGATTGACCAGATTGCAACACCGCTGTTGACGATGCAACGGCAATATCCTGACATGTTGTATAGCCTAGTTGAGCGATCGCAGCAATATCGCGTACAGAGGAATATTGCTAAATGTGTGGCGGCTAGTCCAACCGCGATCGCGTTTAATGATCAACCCCTTTTGATGCAAGCAGTTCAAGGATTGACAATGACCTATCCCTTGACCCTGTTGGCTGAAATCACCTCTCGTTTTGGGTGGCGCATTCACCCCATTACAGGCGATCGCCGTTTCCATGCAGGAGTTGACCTGGGTGCACCCTATGGCACGCCAGTGTTAGCCGCACTCACGGGTCGAGTCGTATCCGCTGATTTCATGAACGGGTATGGATTGACCATTGTCTTAGAACACAACAACTCCAGTCAACGCACTCTCTATGCTCACTTATCAGGAATCGCAGTAGAACCCGGTACTCAAATCGAGCAAGGTCATGTTATTGGTTGGGTTGGCAGCACGGGCAACTCCACCGGACCTCACCTGCACTTTGAGGTGCAAACCCCAACGACTGAAGGATGGGTAGCCGTGGATCCCATGCCCCCTCAAAATGCTGTCATTGCCAATCGGTAAGAATTTGAAGGGCTAAGTTTTGAGTTTTTAGGGGAATCTTTTAATTTGGATAATTTGGAATTCAACCCTAATGATTCAAAACTCTCCCCACCCCTTTCCTACTCTCTCACCCTCTCTCCTCTGTTTTCTTTCTTCTCTCTCTGCGACAAAACCTTCCCTACAGTTCAGGCTGTCTAGAGAAAATGCACCTTAGAATAGTAAGAACATATTAAGCAATGTTCGAGACTTATGACTTTTGCGGCGACCTTAGCAACAATCGCAGCTCTCGCTATTCTGATTGTGGTGCACGAGATGGGGCACTTCTTCGCGGCTCGTCTCCAAGGAATTCATGTCAATCGGTTTTCCATTGGGTTCGGTCCAGTTTTGTGGAAGTATCAAGGCCCTCAAACAGAATATGCTTTGAGAGCCATTCCACTGGGTGGATTTGTTGGCTTTCCAGACGATGATCCAGATAGCGAAATTCCTCCCAACGATCCCGATCTCTTAAAAAACCGACCTATTTTAGATCGGGCGATCGTGATTAGTGCTGGCGTCATTGCTAACTTGGTTTTTGCCTATTTAATCTACGTCACTCAATTTACGGCAGTTGGAGTCCCTAATG
>JANRJA010000211.1:0-44451 GCA_033764315.1 Oculatellaceae cyanobacterium bins.114 | reverse complement strand
ATCAAGACAAAAGAAGAATAAGTTTCGTATTGATATTTGTCAAAAAAATTACAGTTTGTGGTTTTTAGTAAGATTCACAGATTAGATTATTAAGAGATTCCTATGATTTTCTGGCTAAATCTTTGAGTTGAGCTAGCCACGCTCGTTTTATAATGTTCTTCGGGAATCTTTTTTAGAAAACTCTTTTTATAACGGCAGCAGCCCCTGAGGTTAAAGGCTTAAAGCAGGTTTTTCGCAAATAAAGCTTAAAGATTGATTCAGAGGTATTGACTCATGGACGCTACGAACCCAGTTAGGGGTAACGGTCGTAGAGGCAAGGCGGCAAAGGAGGCAACAGTGGAAACGGCAGATAGTCCAGCAGCAACGGAGAAAAGCATGGTTGAGTCAAAACAAAAAACATCCAGCAATGGTGAAGCCAAGACTGAGGTAACGGCCTTGTCTTTAAAGCCTGAAGCCGAGCAAACGCCTGACGGTGTTGCTGGAATGATTTCCATATCAGGCGATCGCCCCATTGCAACAAGCAACTTACCTGTATATGGCACCATTCTCAACAATCGCCCCATTATGGCTAGCAATATTAAAGTTCTAGATATTACAGCCATTGGCGGTCGTCCCATTTTTGCTAGCGACCTTGTCATCCGAGAAGATTTGTCTCTCCCCGGTGGTCGTCCTGTTTTTGCCAGCGATCCTCACCTTCTAGAAGCATCCTTATTGCCCGGTGGTCGTCCGATCGCTTCCAACGAAATTGACGATGCCGAAACCTTGATGGGTTTTATCGACTAAGACTGGGCTAAGTGCTTACTTTCACCGCAAGCACACACCCACTCTAAACATTAAACAAAGTCTTAAGGGTCTAGATTACTAGACCCTACTTTTTTGTGAGATTTTGCTCCCAAGTACAATTCACCGACCTTTGGGTCGTTGAGCAAATCAACGCCTCGCCCTTCAAAACGATCCCGCCCTGCATCCAACACATATCCTCGATCGGCTATTGCCAATGCCTTGCGAGCATTTTGTTCAACTAGAGCGATCGCCGTTCCACTGTCATTAATGTGTCGAATCCGATCCAATACACTACTGACCATTTGGGGCGATAGAGCCGCTGACGGCTCATCTAACAACAATAGTTGAGGGTCTAACATGAGGGCCCGTCCCATTGCCAACTGCTGGCGTTCTCCCCCTGAAAGCGTGCCTGCTCGTTGGCGGCGTCGCTCTGCCAGGACAGGAAACATCTCAAAGATCTTTTGCTTTACCGATTTTAGGGGCACCTCCCGAACAAAGCCCCCCATCTCTAAGTTCTCTTCAACACTGAGCGAAGGAAACACATTAGAAATTTGAGGAACGTAACACAGACCCCGCCGAACGATTTGATCGGACTTTAAGCCTGCAATGTTATCTCCTTGAAAAAGAATTTTGCCTTGATGAGGCGACAACAGCCCAAAAATTGTTTTGGCTAAGGTCGATTTCCCCGCTCCGTTAGGCCCAATAATCGCCACCAATTCACCAGGGGCAATTCTAAAGTTGATCCCCTGCAAAATATCTAGCCCTTTAACATAGCCAGCGTAGACATCTTCTACCACTAAGAGCGGGGTTACATCACCCATATCATCTATCTCTGACGACAGCTTGCCTTGAGAAGTAACTATCTAAATAGCAGCCATTCCCTCATTCAGCCATTTTTGCACATCTAGACAGCTCAGCTCTAAGCCCAAAAGAGAGCGATCGCCAGACCCTTTCCCTAATCGCCCCCAATGCTGATGCCGCTACCCGACACTTCAGCTCCTGCCAGATTGATTCCCGTTAAGATGGCTCCTGTTGTATCGGCCTGCCGAATGGTGGCAGCCGTCAAATTAGCATTGGTCAGATTAGCCTGGGTAAAACTGGCATTGGTGGCAAAAGTACCCGTTAGATTTGCATCTGTTAAATTGGCCCCTGTCAAATCTGCGCCTTCTAAATTGGCATTGAGAAAACTTGCCCCTTCTAAATTGGCATTTCTCAAATCAGCCCCAATCAAATGAGCATTGCTCAAGTCGGCTCCTCTCAAGTCACAACCCGTGCAAGCTCCTGTCTCTAACAATTGCTGCACCTGAACCGGATCAGCTGCATTTGCAGGCAAGGCGATCGCGGTTGACACCATAACAGCCAATGTAGCCAGTACTCTAAATTTCATATCTCTACCTCCAAAAAAGCCAGGAAATACGGAGGTCAATCCTTGAGAGAACACGCGTGTTCCAAAACCTCTCCACCTAGCGTGACATAGGTAGAAAACCGCATCTTCGTTCTATCGAGGGAATCAGTCAAACCCATCCATCCTCCGATTGGAGTAGCCTGACAGTAGTGCAACACAGCACTATAAGGCTGCATCCAATGGATACAACAAGACAAGCTAAAATTCCAGGCTTAACAAACTTACAGAACCTCTGCTCTTAACTTCGCTAAGGGCAAACAGAGAAACTTTTCCCAGTTAGGCACAAATGCCCGTTTGTTAAACACATCGTATTGGTTTCGCTCGATCACATCTAAGATCCGGCGATAGAACATCAAAGCGGCCCATAAAGGAAAACGAGCATCAGGGTTCAACATGCGAATCCCGCGCTCAGCACTGGCATAAAACTTGCGGGCTCGCTGAATCTGAAATTTCATCAATTCTCGCCAGCGATCGTCGATCACACTATTGAGCAAATCTTGCTCAGTGTAGTTAAACAACGCTAAATCTTCTAGTGGAATGTAGATCCTGCCCCGACGCGCATCTTCTCCAACATCTCGCAAAATGTTGGTCAGTTGTTTGGCAATGCCCAATGCGATCGCCTCTTCTCTGGGAATATAGAGATCATGGTTCTGAAACCAGGGAGCCGTCTGTTGAGTTGTGTCTAAGCCCATAATGGCTTTGGACATTAAACCAACTGTTCCAGCGACCCGATAACAGTAAAGATTTAGCTCTTCAAAGGTGTTGTAGCGGCTGCGATACAGATCCATCCGCTGTCCCTCAATCATGTCTTTAAAGGGCTGAATCTCAACTGGAAACCGCTCTAATGTGTCAACTAAGGCAACATCAAAATCGTCGAGCGGATGACCTGCAAACACAGACTCCAGATTTTGTTCCCAATGGTCAAGCGTTGCCTCAGTCGTCAATTCAGCCAGAGGACCATCGACTAACTCATCAGTGCGACGGCACCAAGCATAAATCGCCCAAAAAGCCTGACGTTTACCATAGGGAAGGAGTAAGGTACCCAGGTAAAACGTCGTTGAATGCTTTGCGATCACTTGGCGACAAAGCTCGTAGGCATCCTCCAGGGAAGCCAGGGGGGTGATGCGGGGAGATTCAGGCAATTGCAGCATTACATTGCAAGCTGGGGGATAGACTTTAAAACTATCAGCATTTGGTTACGATCTGTAAGCGATTGGTAATTTAGCCGTAGCTTACGGAGCGATCGCAACCCAATCGATTTTAATGAGCCGCAGACGGTTGAATTGGCTCAAGATGAGGCAGTGACTGCTCAATCGCAGGCAGTTGTTGGTCAATCACCAGCGGTTGTTGACTAATAGCCTGCGCTGTCAGCTTACCAGAAAGTACTGCACCTTCCATACTGGCGAGGTAACGTTGCATTGTATAGTCACCTGTGAGATAGAAGTTGGATAGAGGTGTCGTTTGAGTCGGACGATATTGTTGACACCCCGCAGTGGCTTTATAAACCGATCGCGGCGTCTTGACCACTTTCGATTTAAGCAACTGGGCAGGGTTGTCTCCACCGAAATGATCGGGAAACAATTTTTCCAACTCGGTAAGGGTTGCTGCCACAATATCTTCGTCCGAACGAGTAATCCAATCTTGAGCAGGTGCCAATACTAACTCCAACATAGAGCGGTCAGGGTTAGCATATTCACGGCAGGTATTGCTCATGTCAGCATAAACACTCAGCAGGGGCGATCGCGAGAATAGCAGATGATCGACATCCGTCAATTTACGATCAAACCAGAGATGCAGATTAATAACAGGAACGCCTTCTAATGCATCGAGTTGCTTAAAGTAATCCATCTCGCGCCAAGCAGCAGGCAGCATCACCTTGAGTGGATCAACCGGCATTGCAGAGACATACCGATCGGCTGTCACAATTTCATCATCAGCACCATCCAATCCGCGAATCAGAAATCCTCGCACTGAGTTGTCAGGATTTAGCAATATCTCCTTAAGAGGAGCATTAAGGCGCACCTCACCTCCTCGCTCCACAATGTGATCCACAATCGGTTGACACAAGCGTTCCGTTGGAGCACCGTCTAAAAACGCCATCTTAGAGCCATATCGCTCTTGCAAAAAGCGATTCATCGCCGTGAGAATGACAGTCGCAGAAATTTCGTCAGGTCCAATGAAATTCAGAGACTTAGACATGGCAATGAAAATTTCATCATTGACTCGTTCAGGAATGCCATGTTTTTGTAACCACTCCGTCCAAGAGTAACGATCCATCTCTTCAACGTAGCTTTGTCCTCGCAACATGACCGGGATCAGACCCAAACCAAACTTAATTTTCTCCTCCCAGGTCAACATGTCATTATTGCGGAGAATCGCCGCGACACCGTTCCAAGGAGCAGGAATATCAGGAAAGTCAAATCGAGAATAAACACCAGGATTATTCGGTTGATTCATGATCATGGTGTGCTCTTTCCACTGCAACCGATCTTCAATGTTCAACTCTTTAAACAGTTGCAACATGTTGGGATAAGCACCAAAGAAGATGTGTAACCCTGTTTCATACCAATCGCCTTCTTCATCTTGCCAAGCCGCTACCTTGCCCCCTAAAACATCGCGCCGTTCTAAGACGATAGGGGTGTGTCCAGCATCAGCTAAATATTTGGCACAAGAAAGACCGGCTAGTCCTGCTCCAGCGATCGCAACTCGCATGTATGGCTTCTATCCTTCGATACGCTTGATTGTCGTGTTCCATTAATTATATGTTGCAATCCGTAACATTTTAATCGTCCGGACTTTCTTTTCTTGCAAAGTGCTCAATTTTCTTCTTCGGTGAGCAACTTTGCATCTTGATATAAGTCTTCAAGGGCCTGCTTTTCAGTACGGCGAGAGGGGCGACGATACTTTTTTGTAGCCAGTTTTGGTTCAGTCTCAATCTGTCCCTCTTGCCGACTCTTTTGTTTTACGGTTGACTCTACAGTGCCCGATCGCCCTAACGTCGTTTGGTAAGCGATCGCTTCTTCTAAAAACGTCAGGTAGTGGGCATACCGCTCCCATTCGCCACGCACCACACAGTTGGGTTCGTCTCGATGCAGGCAATCATTAAACTGGCAACTGGCTTGTTCAAGACGATGACGAGCTTCAGGAAAGTAACTGGCTAACACTCTGGGGGCACAATCTAAATCGGGTTGGTTAAACCCCGGCGTGTCGGCCAGCAATCCGCCATCAGGCAGAGTAAAGAGTTCAACATGACGTGTGGTGTGACGACCTCGTCCAAGCTTGCCAGAGATAGCCCCAACCCGAACATCAAGGGTAGGGATGAGACGATTAATTAAGCTCGATTTCCCAACCCCAGATGGACCTGAAACAACCGTAATACGATGCGCGAGTTGAGCCTGAATAGCATCTAGTCCCTGGTTTCCCCGAACACTTACAGCAACAGGGGCATAACCCCAGTGATGCAGGCGATCGCTCCAGTTCTGCCGCTCTTCTGGCGAAATCAGGTCACTTTTGTTGAAACATAACTTAACCGTTAATCCAGTAGACTCTGCTTTCACTAAAAAACGGCTGAGTTGGAGTGGTTCCACAATCGGATCTGCCAGCGCAAACACTAATAAAATCTGGTCAACATTGGCAACTGGAGGACGGTCTAGCTCAGTGCGACGAGGCAAGACCTGAGCCACTGCGCCTCGCTTGCTGACCCAATCCACTTCCTCAACCTGAACGCGATCGCCAACAATGACCTGTTGCCCAATTTTCTTCAAGCGAGCTCGCCGAGTACACAGCAACACATCAATGTGAGCATCAGTTTGACGATCACTCTGAGAGCCAGACTGGGCAGTCCTCTCGCCATCAAGCTGCACCCAATAATAGTTCGCCTGAACAGCTAATACAATTCCTACTAAGGGCAACGATCTAGAAGCGGGTGAGACTTCTAACGTCTCAACTAAAGGGGTGAGTGGATCGGCGTCAGCACTCATAATTCAAACACTTCAGATCTTTGAACACCCATGCATCACTACTCAAGCAAGACAACTCAAGATTTGACAGTAGAGGGAAGGCGAACTCTTAAGGCAAAAAAGTCATGACGATCCTCGATCAGCTCAACATCATATCCTTCCATCGTTAAGCTATCAGGAACCTGCTCAATCGGCTCACCCGGATCTAGCCATAGCTCCAACACCATACCGGGTTGCATCTTCTCAAGCCGCAACTTGGCCCGAACAAAGTTGATAGGGCAAGGTGTGCCTCGCAAATCCAGTTGCGCATCCGGAGAGCGGCTCTGCAACACATCATTAATCACTGAAACAGCCCCCCCAAAAAGCCTACACCTCCAGCTTTATTGGTGCGATCGCCCCTCAACTTAGCCAACTTTTCCAACAGTTCTCGCTCTTCAGCATTAACCTTAGTAGGAATATCTACTAACACCGTAATTAAGTGGTTGCCCCGGCTCACAGGATTGCCCAAACGAGGCACACCTCGGTTTTCTAGAGTTAACACCGTCCCAGGTTGAGTACCAGGGGCGATCGTCACTTCAACCGGCCCATCAACCGTATTAACCTCTAATTTACTCCCCAAAATTGCCTGCAAATAGCTGATCTTCACCTGAGATAGAATATTGATGCCATCTCGCTGAAACTCAGCATCTTCATTAACAAACAAATAGACGTAAAGATCCCCTGAAGGGCCACCTCGCATACCAGCGTCTCCCTCTGAAGACACCCTCAAGCGAGTCCCATTGTCTACCCCTGCTGGAATCGTGATTTTGAGTTTTTTGGCTTCTTGCTTTTGTCCACTTCCACCACAGGTATCACATTTTTCTTCGATGACCTGTCCAAGCCCATTACAGGTAGGGCAGACCGATACTTGCGTAAAGCTCCCAAAAGGAGTTCGAGTTGCCCGACGGACTTGCCCTGAACCGCTACAAGTTGGGCAGGCACGAGGACGTGTTCCCGGCTTTGCTCCAGTGCCAGTGCAAGTATTGCAGGTCTCTAAGTGACTGATGCGAATTTCTTTTTCACCACCAAAGACAGCTTCGCGAAAATCAAGCTTCAGATCCAAGCGCAAATCGTCACCCCGCACCGGCCCACTACGTCGCCGAGCAGATTGACCCATACCACCCGAAAAGCCACTAAAGAAGCTTTCAAAAATATCGGCAAAACCGCCTAAATCACTGAAATCTTGATAGCCAGCCCCTGCCGCAGAACTAACTCCGGCTTCACCATAGCGATCATAACGAGCCCGAGTCTCTGGCTCTGAGAGCACTTCATAAGCTCGGTTAATCTCCTTAAATCGCTCCTCTGCGCCTTCTTCTTTGTTGACATCAGGGTGATACTTGCGAGCTAGCCTGCGGTAGGCGCGTTTGATTTCCTCTTTATCGGCATCTCTAGAGACACCAAGAATCTCGTAATAGTCACGAGCCATAGAGTATTGCTGGGGGATTAAGGAGAAATGAACAGTGAGGAATGACTGAGCAGGAAATGATAACTGGTGGTTAAACCAGTAACTCAATACCCTAACAGTCAACACCCCATATCTACTAGCCTATCCTAACCTAATCAACTGGTTCATAGGGAGTCTCAACCGTAGCAGCATTGTCAAAGGTGTAATCATCGTAGTTTTCGGTCAACTCGTCAGACTCACCATGACCATTACTAGCCCAATCTTCTGCACTAGTGGTGTAACCATACCCACTATCATCCTGATTGGCTTGTTGATAGACGGCCGCACCGATACTGAGAAGAGCTTGTTGCAAAGCATCTAAACACTGCTTCATGGCTTCGACCGTAATATTGGGGTCGATCACAGCTCGTCTTAATTCCTTAGATCGTCCATCTGCCTCGGCTTTTAGCTCTTCCCCAATCAGATCAGCGTGTTCTCTAAGCGTCGATTCATAGCTATAGAACAAACCGTCTGCCTGATTACGCAGTTCAACTAACTGCTTACGACGACGATCCTCTTCTGCGTAGATTTCAGCTTCCTGACGCGCCTTTTCAACCTCTGCCTCACTCAAGCCACCCGTATTACTAATCCGGATGCTTTGCTCGCGTCCAGTGCCCTTATCTCGAGCAGCAACTTGCAAAATGCCATTGGCATCAATTTCAAAGGAGACTTCAATTTGTGGCACCCCTCTAGGAGCAGGCGGAATTCCAGTTAATTGGTATTTCCCTAAGCTCTTGTTATCCTTTGCCATTGCCCGCTCTCCTTGCAGGATATGGATTTCGACTGAAGTTTGTCCATCAGTTGCGGTGGAGAAAGTTTGTGTTTTGCTGGTAGGAATGGTGGTGTTTCGATCGATGACTTTGGTAAACACCTCACCCAAGGTTTCAATGCCCAAAGAGAGAGGCGTGACATCCAGCAACAAAATTTCCATGCCGGGTTCGCGACCCAACACCCCTGCCTGAATAGCGGCACCCAGGGCAACTGCTTCATCAGGGTTAATGGAGCGATCGGGATTTTTCCCACCAAAAAATTGTTTGATGGCTTCTTGAACAGCAGGAATTCGAGTAGACCCTCCCACCAACAAAATGCGATCGATTTGCTCAGGGGTTAATCCACAATCTTTGAGGGCTTGAGTAACCGGGTCGATCGTTCCCTTAATTAAGTGGCTGACCAGTTCTTCAAACTTAGTCCGAGTCAGCTCCATCTCTAAATGTTTCGGTCCTGTTTCATCAGCCGTGATAAACGGTAGGTTAATAGTCGTTGTGATCATATTAGAGAGTTCGATTTTGGCTTTCTCAGCCGCTTCTCGCAGCCGTTGAAGTGCCATTTTGTCGGTTGACAGATCAATCCCTTCTTGCTCTCTAAAGTTATTGATCAGCCACCGAACTAAGGCATTGTCAAAATCGTCTCCGCCTAAGTGATTGTTACCAGAAGTGGCTTTGACTTCAAAAACCCCATCTCCCAGTTGCAACACAGAGACATCAAAGGTTCCACCCCCCAAGTCAAACACGAGTACGCTTTGTTCCTGGTCTTGCTTGTCTAAGCCAAAGGACAAGGCAGCGGCAGTGGGTTCATTGATAATCCGGAGCACTTCTAGTCCGGCGATCGTTCCAGCATCTTTAGTAGCCTGCTTTTGTGCATCGGTGAAATAAGCAGGAACAGTAATCACCGCTTGGGTGGCAGGTTCGCCCAGGTAGTTTTCAGCGTCTTGCTTTAGTTTCTGCAAGATCATGGCTGAAATTTCCTGGGGAGTATAGGTCTTCCCTCGAATTTGAACGTTTACAGTATCGTCCTTACCCTTAACACAGGTATAGGGAACGCGGCTCCGCTCATCAACAGTATCTTCCCAACGACGACCAATGAAGCGTTTGATACTGAAGACAGTGTTTTCAGCATTTGTCACCCCTTGCCGCTTCGCTAGCTGCCCGACTAAACGCTCGCCCGACTTTCCAAACCCAACAATGCTGGGGGTCGTGCGTCCGCCTTCAGAGTTTGAAATGACGACTGGCTGACCGCCTTCTAGAACTGCGACGCAGCTGTTTGTCGTGCCGAGGTCAATACCGATGACTTTTCCCATAATTAGCGGCTATAAACGTATTCAAGTGAATGAGCACAAATGGTGTGGCTTAGGAATTGAACTCATTTCTAGCAAGTATTCCGCAATTTTCCGGGAATCTGATCACTTACCCTGAAATCTTTAGTTAAAGAGTCTGGCTAAGTAATTGGACAGATGCGGAATAGCAGTTTTTCATGCAGATTAACCTTCCGTGTCATTTGAATGAGTCTCTTCTGTTGTAACCTCTTCTGGTGGAGCGGCAACTTTAACCATGGCATGGCGTAGTACACGTTCTCCTAAAAGGTAGCCCCTGACAAGTTCCTCCATGACTGTACCTTCGGCAAACTCTTCTGTAGGCTCTCGCATCACGGCCTCGTGAAGGTTTGGGTCGAATTCCTTACCTTCTGCTCGCATTGGGGCAACCCCAATCCGCTTTAAGCGGTCAACGAGGTCTTTGTAGACCCCTTGATAGCTCTTATGAATGGTCATTTCTGACTCAGTCTGAGGCTTAATTTGCAAGCGCGCCCTTTCAAAATTGTCAACCACAGGTAAGAGTTCTATCACTGTAGAGCATTTAACCTGCTGTTCTAGATCTTCTTTTTCTTTTTGAGTCCGCTTACGAAAATTGTCAAAATCAGCAGCCATCCGCATGCACTGGCCTGTCCGCTCATCAACGTGAGCTTTAAGAGATTCGACTTGCTTGGTCAGTTCATCGATTGTGATCTGATACTCATTTTGCGGAGGCAATTCACTTGTTGTATCGGCAGCATCAAAGATGGGCTCTGCGCCTTCATCATCCAAAGCTTCATCAGTAACCATTTCTGGCGAAACTGATGGCTCAACATCTAGGGTTGGTTCATCTATCAAACCAGGTTCAACAGATGTTGCTTTGTCTTCGGTGTCTTGTGAAACCCCTGAATCCTTAGGCATTGACTCTGACTCTTGTGTATTTTCTAATTGCTTTTTCCTATCAAACATTGTGCACTAATTTCAAGGCATTCATCATAGTGAAACGATCGCCCAAGAGTTGAGTTTATGAAGAGGCGATCGTCATTTCAACAGAAACTTCTATCGAAATTACCCAAATAGTAATTCACATACCTGTGCTCATCCTCAGTACCAGCTATTATTTGGGCACAACTTTATGAAATATCTATGTACTAAAGTGCTTTTACGGGGGTTGACCTGGCAAGGACGGGCTATCATTTTGAACAGGTATCAGCGTCTATCTGGGGGGCTAAACAATATTTGTTAAGAAACCGAGACAAGTCAACTGATTTCCTCATACTACTCTACTTATTTTGCCACCAGAGTGATCTCACTTCTTGGTCAAGATTTAATCATTACTAAGTACTGCTTTTCATAGATAGGGTTCGGAAATAAAACCAAGGGGGTGTGAGGGCTGCGCCCCTAGCCAGGGGTTTCACCCCTGCACCCCAAATTCCCACCCCTATTTACGAAGAGTTGTACTAAGGATGGCAATACAGATCGCCAATGTTAAGAATTCTTACGGTTTAAATTGAGTAAATCCCTTGACGTGACTTTATGCATTCATTTCCAATAGTGCTAATGCAATAGTGCTAAGTCTTATAGATTTGCCTCCGACCCCTAGAAAAGCGATACCATTCGTTCATCCTGTAGACCGTGCAAATTTAATTCAGTCACCCTACCCTCTGGCTTCAATCAAGTAAGATACTCTCCCAACCGCTATGTCTAACTCCTCGCCGTCGTCGCGCAAAGCTCTAGTTGTACAACACTCTTTTTCACCGGCTAGTAATCAATTAGTTAAAACTGGCTACGTTAACATCGAACAGATGCAACAGGCTTTAGTTGAGAGCCGGAAATCGGGTAGACCCTTGATCGAAGTGCTGGAAAACATCACTGGTTTACCACTTCCAGCGGAGTGGGTACGCCAATATAAAAAGCAACAGCTCTTTGAATTGAAGATTCTCTATGGAGTTGAATCACTCGATCCTGAAATCAGTCAGATTGCCACATCCCAAGTCAGCGTATTGATTGACACGCTGATCCCAGTTGATGTCTGTCGTCGCTATCGGTTGGTGCCCCTCTCTAAAACTGAGCAAGAACCGTTTTCAATCCTAGTGGCAATGGTTGACCCCGATAACCTAGATGCTCAGGATGACCTGAACCGGATTTTGCGGCCTCAGGGTCTAGCACTTCAACGGATGGTCATTACGGCAGAGGATTATCAACGGATCATTTCACAATATCTAGATGAGCAAGTTGAGCGGCAAAAACAGCTTGATCTGCAATCCAAGGTTGACGTTAAAGCGGACTTGGAGGGATTGGAGTATCTTGATCTGGAAGAAGTATCAGACGATGCAGATGCCAATCTGGATGTTGCCCTGGCCGATGCGGAAGCGGCTCCTGTCATTGCTCTGGTCAACAAAATCTTGGTCAAGGCTCTCCAGGAAAGCGTTTCAGATATTCACGTTGAACCTCAAGAAGAACATCTGCGGATTCGATTTCGCAAAGATGGGGTGTTAAGAGAAGCCTTTGAACCTCTACCCAAGAAAATTGTTCCTGCGGTTACAGCTCGTTTCAAAATCATCGCCGAGTTGGACATTGCTGAGCGTCGGATGCCTCAAGATGGTCGGATTCGCCGAATTTTTGATGGACGAAAAATTGATTTTCGGGTCAACACTTTACCCAGCCGCTATGGCGAAAAAGTGGTTTTGCGGATTCTGGATAACTCCGCTACCCAATTAGGTCTGAATAAACTCATCACAGATACAGAAACCCTAGAAATTGTTCAAGATATGGTGGCTCGTCCATTCGGGCTAATTCTGGTAACTGGACCGACTGGATCCGGTAAAACAACGACGCTTTACTCAGCTCTGGCAGAACGAAACGATCCTGGCGTCAATATTAGTACCGCAGAAGACCCGATCGAATATACCCTGCCAGGTTTGACGCAGGTGCAGGTGATTCGGGAGAAAGGCATGGACTTTGCCTCGATTTTGAGAGCCTTCCTACGACAAGATCCAGATGTGATTCTGGTGGGTGAGACGCGTGACCGGGAAACAGCCAAAACCGCGATCGAAGCGGCTCTAACGGGGCATCTGGTATTAACAACGCTACATACTAATGACGCAGCAAGTGCGATCGCCCGTTTAGATGAAATGGGTGTCGAACCTTTCATGGTATCTAGCTCTCTCATCGGCGTCTTGGCACAGCGTCTCATGAGACGCGTCTGCTCAGAGTGTCGGGTACCCTATACTCCATCTCAAGAAGATTTCGCTCGCTTTGGGTTGTCTACCTCAAGAGAGTCAGACATTACTTTCTATAAAGCAACCTCCCTTCAACCCGATGAGATTCAAGCAGCAAAAGCCAAAAATATGCTGTGTTCGACCTGTAAGGGCATTGGCTATAAAGGGCGTTGCGGGGTCTATGAAGTGATGCGTGTCACTGAGCGCATTCAAACCTTAATTACTGAAGGGGCTCCAACGGAGCGCATTAAAGAGGTCGCTGTTGAGGAGGGGATGAAAACCCTGTTAGCTTACAGCTTAAATCTAGTTCGCCAAGGTGCAACGACTTTAGAAGAAGTAGAGCGTGTCACCTTTACAGACACGGGTTTAGAAGCTGAGTTAAAAGCAAAACGGAAGAGTTCTCTAACATGCAATACATGCGGAGCAGAACTGAAACAAGAGTGGCTAGATTGTCCCTATTGCACCACACCTCGCTTTACTGACGTTTAATCGAATTTTGAAACTTGCATTGCTGACATCGCCTTAAGGAGAAGCAACATGGAATTGATGATTGAAGACCTCATGGAGCAGTTGATTGAGATGGGCGGCTCCGATATGCACCTATCCGCGGGATTGCCTCCCTACTTTCGACTCAGTGGTCACTTGACTCCCATTGGTGATGAACCAATGACAGCTGAGCAGTGTCAGCGGCTCATCTTTAGCATGCTGAACAATACACAGCGGAAAAACCTGGAACAGAACTGGGAATTAGACTGCTCTTATGGAGTCAAAGGATTAGCTCGATTTCGGGTCAACGTTTACAAAGACCGTGGCACTTATGCTGCTTGTCTAAGAGCACTTAGCTCTAAAATTCCGAGTTTTGAGAAATTAGGATTGCCCGACATTGTGCGTGAAATGTCGGAAAAACCAAGAGGTTTGATTCTGGTAACGGGGCCAACTGGGTCTGGAAAAACAACAACTCTGGCAGCCATGATTGATTTAATCAATCGGACTCGAGCAGAGCACATTTTGACAATTGAAGACCCGATTGAATTCGTCTATGAACCGATTAAGAGCTTGATTCACCAACGGCAGTTGGGTGAAGATACGAAAAGTTTTGCCAATGCCTTGAGAGCGGCTCTGCGGGAAGATCCTGATATTATCCTGGTGGGTGAAATGCGGGACTTGGAAACAATTTCACTGGCCATTTCGGCGGCTGAAACAGGGCACTTAGTATTTGGGACGCTGCACACGAGTTCGGCATCACAGACGGTTGACCGGATGATTGACGTGTTTCCATCGGAACGGCAACAACAGGTCAGAGTGCAGCTCTCTAACTCACTGGTGGCAGTCTTTAGTCAAACCTTGGTGTCTAGAAAGAATCCTAAGCCTGGTGAGTTTGGTCGTGTGATGGCACAAGAAATCATGGTTATTACACCAGCGATCTCGAACCTAATTCGAGAAGGAAAAACCTCTCAAATTTATTCCGCCATTCAAACGGGGGGTAAATTGGGCATGGTGACGCTGGAGAAGGTGCTGGCTGATCTCTATAAAGCGGGTTCTATTTCGTTTGAGTCAGCCATGTCTAGAACCTCTCGCCCAGATGAATTCCAACGCTTGATTGGTGGCGTCGGACCAGCCCCTACCGGAGCTCGTCCGGGTGCTGGGACAGCTGCTCGTTAATCTCATACCTCGTTAATCTCATACATCTGCTCATCTCACCCTCTTGCTGTCAATCGGTTTACTCTCAATTTGCGTTCAATTCAAATTCAGTCGTTATGATTGATGGGTTAGAGAGTGGCCCAAGGCTAAGATCTCGTGAGGTGAGCGATCGCTTCTTTAGCAATTTTCCACAAGATTTTACTCACTCAGTTATTGTGCCAATAACTGAGCGTTGATGATTCCTGTAACCCCTATCGTCATTGGGACGTGAGCCATGCCTACCTATGTTGTAAAAGCTCGGGATTCAAAAGGGAACCCCAGAAGACAGAAAATTACGGCTGATACTCCAGCTGAAGCACGTTCTGCTTTGCGGGAACAAGGCTTGTTTGTACAAGAACTGACCGAAGACCGGGGCCTGTTTGAGAGCATGAACAGCTTCGATCTGAATCAGATTAAAGACTCTCTTGCCAAGGTCACGGTCAAAGACAAAGCCATCTTCTCTCGGCAATTTGCGGTGTTAATCAACGCTGGTGTAGCAATGGTTAGGGGACTCGGCATTTTGTCAGATCAATGCCCCAACCCTAAATTAAAGAAGGCATTACAAGAAATTAGCTCAGATGTGCAGCAGGGCACTAACCTCTCAGATTCTATGCGGAAGCATCCCTCTTGCTTTGACTCGCTTTACGTCGCTATGGTGCAAGCGGGTGAAGTGGGCGGGGTCTTAGACGAGGTCATGAACCGCTTGTCCAAGCTGTTGGAAGATACGGCGCGTCTGCAAAACCAGATTAAATCGGCCATGTCTTACCCAATTGCGGTGGGTACGATCGCTGTCCTGATTTTTCTGGGTATGACAATGTTTTTGCTACCCATTTTTGCCAATATCTTTGATGAGCTAGACGCAGATCTACCGGCTTTCACTCAATTGATGTTGACGATCAGTTCTGTTCTCAGAACTCCCGTCTATTTTGGAACAGCCGTGCTTGTCATTGGAATTCTGGTATTTTCCTACCAGCAGTACTATAAGACCAAGGTTGGTCGTGAAACTCTCGATCGCTTCTTTCTCAAGATGCCTTTGTTTGGCGACTTACTGCAAAAAACAGCTACTGCCCGCTTCTGTCGAACCTTTGGCTCTCTATCTCGCTCTGGTGTACCTATCCTGACTTCACTGGAAATTGTTCGAGATACGGCTGGAAATGTGATTATTGCCAATGCTGTGGATGAAGCCCGTCGAGAAGTGCAATCAGGAGGCATGATCAGTATTGCGCTTCAAAAAGAGCAAGTTTTCCCAATCATGGCCATTCAAATGATCAACATTGGGGAAGAAACGGGTGAAATTGACACCATGTTGATGAAGGTTGCTGACTTTTATGAGGATGAGGTCGAGCAGGCAGTGAAAGGACTGACCAGCTTGATGGAACCCATCATGATTCTGGTACTCGGCGGCATGGTGGGTTCTATTCTCGTTGCGATGTATCTACCGATCTTTGCTGTGATGGACGCGATCAAGTAAGAAGCACCCCTTAGTTCCGTCGTGATGTTATGTCATTGAAACAGGCTCGTTATGAGGAGTTGCTAGCCGAATATAGCAACCACCTAGGAGCGATCGCGCTACTCAAACAGCATCGTCCATACTTGGAGATGATTCCTAGTATGCGTCGTCCTAGCGAAAGCGTGATTCCAATCCCATTACCCATCATTCGGGTGAGAAGTGCTATTTCATCCATTGGGTCTGGAGGAAGCGCAGTTGAATCGGGGGAAGTCTTGCGATTACCCTGCGATGTTTCGATCTTGATGTGTGATCCCGAATGGAAGATTAAGACAGGAGTCGAGATCTTTGTCTTTATCTACCGGGCTCAAGAAGATTTCTCAGATTTGTTGGGGCGTTGGCGACAAACCCAAATCTGGCTTGACAAAGGCTATGAGTGGTTGATGCCGCTGCGCTATCAACATATTTTGAGTGAAGGGGCTGACCACACCCATCCTCTATTTGTTGTCTTTCCAGATACCCCCGATCGAATTAAGCGGGGCTTACGGGGTGCCTGTTTGCCATTTGTAACTCAACACGTTCACATGCTGGAGGAAGAAGATGACTCAGCAGAATCTCTCCCTCCAAAAGCGTTAGAAGCCGAAGATTAATTGGATTTAGACTTGAGTCGGTGTTTTCTATTAGAAAGGGCGATCGCCCTCATGGAGTTGCGAAATTCAGCCTCATAGCATTTCTATAACCTCTCAAAACTGCTTTAGCTTAACTGTTTAAGGCAGTTTTTTCAGTTCAAAGGGGGGCATCGGTTAGAGACAGAATCTGCTTGACGGAGTATCGAAGTTAAGGGAGACTAACAAATAACTGAGTGGTGACCTCAGAGTTATACGAAGTTTTCTTACGTTTTTGAACAAAGTGATTCTAAAAATCTGGGTTAATTTAATAGAATCATGATGTCAGCTCTATCCACTGAGTTTCTATCTCAAGTCATATAGTTGGGAACGCCTGATCGTTTAGATTGATAGAAGATTTTCCTTAAGATCTCTTAATAATGGTTTAAGAATGGAAACGTTGGAATTTGTGATCTATCCAGATGGTCGAGTGCAAGAGAAAGTTACCGGAATTACAGGGTTTTCTTGTGCTGAGGTCACAGCTGCGATCGAAGCTCAATTAGGTCAAGTTTTGACTCAAGAGCCGACCTCTGAATATTATGCCCAACCCGTGCAAAACTCTGTTTCAGATACTAACCCGGCTACCTTCAGCCAGTGGTAATGCTTTTAGTTAAAAAACACTTTCTTTAACTTAGATTGATTACGGTAGGAAACCTATGTCACACTTTAGCCAAATTAAAACTCAAATTCGTGATTTAACTGCTCTCCAATCTGCTTTGACAGATGTAGGTGTTGAGTGGAAATCTGGTCCTCAAGCCGTTAGGGGGTATCGAGGTTTAACTAAAACCGCTGATATCGCTATTGAGCAAGACAACGGCTACGATGTCGGTTTTAGCTGGAACGGTCAAGAGTATGAATTAGTGGCTGATTTGCAGTACTGGAAACAGCCGCTCACGGTTGAAGGATTTCTGAACCGAGTGACTCAGCGTTATGCTTACCACACGGTGGTCAACACAACTGCTCAAAAGGGCTTTCAAGTGAGTGAGCAACAGCAACAACAAGACGGTTCCATTCGTTTAGTGCTTCAACGTTGGAGTGCATAGTGTTATCCCGTGGTTGAGCTTGACAGAGACGTGCCTGAGTCAAGTATCAGCATTTTCAAAGCATGGGAGGTTTTTAACACCGTCTAAGGGCGGCTGTTCAAAAATCTCCCATATTTAGTAACTTGGAGGTCCTATGGGTGACTTCACATTTCGGATGAATGCTGAACAGGAAGCTCAACGGTTGGCGAGTGAGCTACAAACCGGGTTAGAGCCAGAATTGGGTGGACATTGGCGAGAAGCCCCGGAGAGAACCGGATTAGAGCCAGAGTTAGGCGGATTGGTGCGGCAGAAGGGGGTCTATGTAGATGAGGTGACGTGTATTGGATGCAAGCACTGTGCCCATGTTGCTCGTAACACTTTCTACATTGAGCCAGATTATGGGCGATCGCGGGTAGTGCGCCAAGACGCTGACCCCGAAGATGTGATTCAAGAGGCGATCGACACTTGCCCCGTAGATTGTATTCACTGGGTTGACTACACAGAACTGAAGAAATTAGAGGAAGACCGCAAAGATCAGGTGATTCCAGTGGCAGGGTTTCCGGTGGATCATGCTCTAGCTACAATTCAGCAGCGGCAAAGACGGTTAAAACGGCAACCGCGCGATCGGTACAGCTAAGGTCATTGTTTAATTTCAAAGCTATTTTTTACAGCATATTCAGTGGATTGACATCGATTGTCAAGCTGACGTTACTGGGGCATTGGCTCCGCAACGCCTGTAAGCCAGGTAAATCATGTCGTTTAGCAGAGCGATATTTGAGAAGAATTTGCCAGCGATAGCGACGGGCAACTCGTTCAATTGCAGCCGGGGCTGGACCTAATACATCATAGTTTGCTTGAGGATCAGTGGAGTGCAGGCCAGACCCCAGTTTCTCGGCTGTCCGTCGCACCAACGCTGGCTCCGTACCGCTCAATCGGAGTAACACCAAATGACCAAAGGGAGGATATCCCAGATCGGCCCGTTGTTGTTGCTCTGTTTTAATAAACGACTCATAGTCATAGCGTTGTACGGCCAAAATAACTGGATGTTCAGGCGAGTAGGTTTGGAGAATGACACGTCCTGGTTGGCTGCCCCGCCCTGCTCGTCCTGCCACTTGAGTCAACACCTGAAACGTGCGTTCACTAGAGCGATAGTCGGGCAAATGTAACAGGCCGTCGGCGGCAACTACCCCGACAAGTGTGACCTGTGGCAAATCAATCCCCTTGGTTAACATCTGAGTACCCACTAATACGTCTGCCTCACCTCGAGCAAACCGATCAAGCAAGGCACGATGAGCCCCTTTAGTGCGGGTGGTGTCACTATCAAATCGGATACAGCGCAAGGTTGGAAACTGCTGCGTGATTTCTTGCATCACCCGTTGCGTACCACTACCAAAATGCTTGAGATAGGGAGAATCACAATCGGGGCAGCGAGAGGGGTGTGCTTGTCTGAAGCCGCAGTAGTGGCAACGCAAAAAAGCAGCACTCTCTGCCTGAGGTTGATGGTAAGTCAGAGAGATATCGCAATGCGGGCATCCTAAGACAAACCCACAACTTCGACAGGAAACAAACGTGCTATGTCCGCGACGGGGAACAAACAGAATGCCCTGTTGTTGCTGGTTCTGTAAGTTGTGTAGAGCGTTTTGCAGAGTGCGACTAAACATCGAACGATTGCCCTCTTGCAACTCCTGCCGCATATCAATGATGTCAATTGGAGGTAGGGGCTGAGCGTGTACTCGTTGGGGCAGAGAGAGACACAGTGGGGCAGCAGGCTCTACCTTAGAAGCCAGCGTTAGTTCGGTGGGTTGAGCCTCAGCGCCGATACCCTGCACCTCAACCCAGGTTTCAATAGAGGGGGTCGCAGACCCTAAAATCAAGGGGCAGTTTTCTGTAGCTGCTCGCCAATGGGCAACGGTGCGAGCGTGATAGCAGGGCATTGGTTGATCTTGTTTGAAACTGCTATCGTGTTCTTCATCAAGAACAATTAAGCCCAAACAGGGTAATGGGGCAAAGATAGCAGAGCGAGTGCCAATGACGATCTGGGGCGTTCCGCTCAGCATTTGTCGCCAAGTGTCATAGCGTTCCCCTTCAGAAAGCGCACTATGGTAAACCATGACTTTGCTGCCAAACCGTGCTCGAAACCGATCCGTGAGTTGCGGGGTCAGGCCAATTTCAGGGACTAACACTAATGCAGACTGCCCACGTTGCAAAATAGGGGCGATCGCTTGGAGATAAACCTCAGTTTTACCCGACCCGGTCACTCCATGAAGCAGCACGACCCGAAACTGCTCTAACGCTTGGATCTCGTTGAGGGCAGACTGTTGGTCGGACGTCAACACTTGGGGGCGATTGTCTCCTAAGGGCAAATACTTTGCACCGCCAGCGATAGGATGAAGTGCTTGCCCGTGTGACGGCAATCCTTCTGCTCGCAGCACCTCTTGTGCATGAATGATCACACACCCTTTTTGTTGTAGACCTTTAAGCACCACCGAGCTAGTCTGACACGTCTGCAAAATATCTTGCAGCCACATCTCTCCGCCACGTCGTTTTAGCACCTCAAGCACCTCATGCTGGCGTGGGCTAAGCGGGACAGTTGGTTCAGCCACAAAGGTAACGGCTTGCCGTTGCTTTGGGCGGACAGGCGTTGGTGGTTCTAAATAGCTCTCAACCCAACCTCGCTGCAACAATTCACGTAACCCCCGTGTGGCTCCATTAATTTGGCGTTGCAGATATTGCCATGCATAGTTGCCCGTTTTATGAGCTTGCAACTGTTCCAAGATTTGTTGAGCGGCTTGAGATAGGTCGGCTGGAGCTGGAGCAGGACAGGTTGAGGTGAGACGAATACGGCGTTGCGATCGCCCCAATAACCCTGGTGGCAATGCCGTTCGCACAACCTGAATCAGCGGAGTGCAGTAATAGGTAGCCGTTTGTTGCAGCAATGACCAATAGCGAGGAGGAAAGAAACCTCGACAAATCACCTCTTCGATCGAACGCACTGCACTGGGATGCAAATCATCAGGCAACACATCGACCAATCGAATAGCGATCGCCCCCACCTGCTGTGCCCCAAACGGCACACTAAGAATATCACCGGGTTGAATCGTGAAGTCAGTGGGCACTGCGTAAAGATAAAAACCCTGTGCTCCAGCACAATCAACCAACGTCTCCACCCAATAGCTCTGACCTGCGTCACCCCCATCACCAGTAGAGGGTGTTGCTGACCGCTCTATCACGGATGCTGCCATCGTCTTGGGTGGAGTATCTCCGGTCTGAGAGTCACACAGTTGGTCTTGAAACGTCACAACCACTCCTAGAGTAAGCAGCAAACGGGACAGCGATCGCCCAGTTCTATGGATCAATCATAAACCTCTTGACTATACCACTTATCGCTTACCGTGTAAAATGACAAAAATCGATATCTCCCCTCATCCTTGCATCTCACCCTCATTCTTGTATCTAGCACAGCCAGACCGAAGTTGTTACATTAAGTAACAGTGATTCATCAAGTGACCTCATGGTTCTGAGCTATTCCCTCCAACCTACCTCCGCAATCTGGCAGTGGCATGATCTCCCCATCCGATATCAAACGGCTGGTACAACTGGAGATGCCGTGATTTTGGTGCATGGTTTTGGGGCATCCAGTGATCATTGGCGTAAAATCATCCCCCTGCTAGCACCAACGCATCGGGTGTATGCGATCGACCTATTAGGATTTGGGCGATCGGCAAAGCCCACACCAGGAGAGCCATTGCCCTACTCCTTTGAAACCTGGGGTCAACAACTGGTTGATTTTTGCCAAGAGATAGTGAAAACTCCTGCCTTTTTAGTGGGTAACTCTGTCGGCTGTATTGCGGCTCTGCAAGCCGCCGTGATGTCACCTCCGTTAGCACAGAGTGTAGTTTTACTGAACTGCTCATTACGGCTCCTACACGAGCGTAAACAAGCCAGTCTTCCCTGGTACCGCCGCATGTCAGCTCCGCTGTTGCAAGGTCTGCTAGGATATCGCCCGTTTGGGCACTATTTTTTTCATCAATTAGCAAACGCTAAGGTGATTCGCAAAATTCTACTGCAAGCCTATGGCAACCCAGAAGCAGTTACTAACGACCTCGTGGATTTGTTGCTGCAACCTGCTTTAGAGCCTGGAGCTGCCGACGTCTTTTTAGCCTTTACTCGCTATTCTCAAGGGCCACTTGCAGAGGATCTGTTGCCCCAACTCACTTGCCCTGTTCTAATTGCCTGGGGAGCAGTTGACCCGTGGGAGCCGATCGCTCTAGGCCGTGAGTTGGCAAACTTTCCAGCCGTTGAAGATTTCATTCCCTTAGAGGGGGTCGGGCATTGCCCTCAAGACGAAGCCCCAGAACAAGTGGCTGAAATTTTGCACCAGTGGTTTAGCAAGCATCAGAACCAGGGGGAAGCGTCTCTAGGGCATTAGTCAATCGCGCAGGGCGTATAGTTGGTTGTTTGTGGTGTTGAACGATTAACGTCTAGCGATTAACACTGGGGACAATAATTTCTATGTGACACCGTGCATAAGGGAACATCCCTTCGTACAATAGAGTTCTATCAATTGATGCAGGAGAGTACAATCGTGCCATTTGCCGTTGGTGTCATTCAAACCCTTGGTTTTCCGGGCGTATTGGCTGCAGCAGATGCCATGGTTAAAGGAGCACGAGTTACCCTGGTATATTACGGCTTGGCGGAACGGGGTGAATTTATTGTTGCCATTCGAGGCAGCACCTCTGAGGTCACACCGGCGATCGAAGCTGGGATTGCAGCCGCTAAGAAAACACCGGGCTGCGCCGAAATTTCCTACTACATTGTGCCAAATCCCCCTGAAAACTTAGAAGCCGTCTTGCCGATTCAATACACTACCCAGGTTGAACGGTTCATATAGCTTCGTTAAGACTTTTATAGAGCCGTCTCAAATTGAGTGAGAACTTAGAGTTTTGATGAAAGTCGAGGCGATCGCCCGTACAATAATTGATGAATTCATCCATCGTCTGCGTTTTTTATTGAGGAGTTAGACATGCCCGTTGCGGTTGGAGCACTGGAGACAAAAGGTTTTCCTGCTGTGTTAGCGGCAGCAGATGCGATGGTGAAAGCAGGTCGCGTCACCTTGGTGGGTTACATTCGGGCAGGAAGTGCTCGCTTTACGGTGATGATTCGAGGCGATGTGTCAGAGGTCAAAGCGGCGATGGATGCAGGCATTCACGCAGCCGAAAACACCCCCGGTGGCACCTTAGAAACTTGGGTTATTATTCCTCGCCCTCATGAAAATGTGGAGTGTGTGTTGCCGATAGCCTTTACTCAAGACGTTGAGCGATTCCGCGACTCAGTTGAAATCCCTATTCTGCCAGGACGATAAATTCATCCGAAATAGTTAGAGTCTCTTAGATCTCCAGCTTCTTCAAGAAGTCGGAGATCTTATTTTTTTAGCGATCGCCTTTCACGAACTGACGCTTTCATCAACTGGAAATTTAACGTCAGTTCGGTTTAAGCAGCCCAGCGGATCAATTCGCGGCTACCAGAGCAAAGTCCGTGGCTTGACTAAACTCACGTCGAAGTCAGCGGTTTCAACCGCAAAATCCTGATCCCGAACTCAGGTTAACCTAAACTCGAAAAAACTCCAGCTTTTCTGAAAAGCCGGAGTTTTGAGAAAATCAAAGCCTAATTTATAGATAAAGCGCGATGCAAATCAGGGCTAGCAACCCTCCAATCAGGTAGAAGCGAGATACGACTTGAATCTCCGTCCATCCCGTGAGTTCAAAATGGTGATGGAGCGGAGCCATCTTAAACAGTCGCTTACCCACCCCGTTGCTGTCTTTAGTGGCTTTGTAATAGCTCACTTGAGCGATTACCGAGAGCGTCTCAGCAAAGAAGATGCCGCTCAGAATCAGTAACCCCACCAAGTTTTGAGTCAAGATTGCCACTGCGGCTAGAGCACCACCCATCGCCAACGCTCCGGTGTCGCCCATAAACACGCGCGCAGGATTGTGGTTGTGAACCAAGAATCCCAAGAAACTGCCTGCCATACAAGCACAAAACACCATCAAATCGGGGGAAGTAGGAGCCACCAAAACGGCTAGCCCAAATAGAGCGATCGCCCCCGTTCCTCCAGCCAACCCATCTAAACCATCGGTTAAGTTGGTGGCATTGCTCTCAGCTACCAACACAAACCAAGCGATTGGATAAAACAAAAACCCTAATGGAAGCGTCAAACCCAGTGGTAACGCCAATACTGTGATGGTAGTTGCTTGAGTCCACCCTGCCCACAGACAAAATAACGCCCCAAACCCAACTTGAAGCGCCAACTTGACCTGAGGAGAAATTCCTTTATTCGATTTGCGTAGCAAGATTTGCCAGTCGTCTAACCAACCAATCAAACCATAGGCAAGCGTTAGAGCGGCTACAGCTATGACATTTGGCGTAAACCCAGACCAGAGAAGGGCGATCGCTACTCCAGTGGGCACCACAAATAGCCCACCCATCGTGGGTGTTCCAGCTTTTTTTAAGTGTGCCTGAGGTCCATCCTCGCGAATAAATTGCCCCATCTTCCAACGGCGCAATTGAGGCACAACCCAAAACCCTAAGAGGGCAGTTACTAACGCACTGACCCATAGAGGCAGGGTCAAAGCAGCACCCCAGGGAGTTCGGCCCGCAATCATATCAAGTAGAGGAGCAATGCCCAGCAGAGCGACTCCCAGAATGATGGACAGCACCCTACCTGAAAGACCTATCTGTTCATTAGGCGATAATTTAGCATCCACAGTTGTGTCATCTCACTTCACACCACACCTCAAAGACTGCAATTCAGTCTTGACCAAATCAGGATTAATCTTCACACATGTCAACGATTTTGAAAACACTTAGTTAATATTTACCAAATGTTTCTAGATGGCTCGCCTACTCATCTAGCTCAAGCACTTCATCGTCATCATCATCATCGATCTCGAAGCTATTGTCTTCTCCCGCCATCAACGCGTTGATTTCTTCTTCATCATCTCGATAATCGAAATCGCCAGTATCACGGGCCAAGAGACGACCTGTTCCTTCGAGCCAATCGAGAATGGAGGCATCTCGTTGAGGTGGGATCACGCGGGCCGGTTGATTCCGGGGTTCTTCACGTAAAGCTCGATTTTCCATAGAGTTCAGTGTAGTGGTTCAATTGAGTCAAAAACGTCCAAATTACAGTGTATGTCAAGATTAGAGGGATCGATTACCCTAAGGAGGAAAACTACTTCACATTACAGATAAAAAGGCTTTATGAATTGTCGTCATGCAAGAGCTTCAACCTATCTATAGTGAAGACAGGGTTTTGGAGCGGAGATACATGATTGGCAAAACAGCATTACTAGAGGCGATCGCAGGCAAAAATCGTGGGCTACTGGCAACAGACGATGATCAAACAGCCATTTTGGCGGCTGTGGCGCAATTAGAAGATCGCAATCCGACGGCACGACCCGTTGAAGCAACAGACAAATTAAATGGCAATTGGCGATTACTATATACCACCAGCCAAGATTTACTGCGGGTTGAGCAGGTTCCATTGCTCAGGTTGGGGCAAGTTTATCAATATGTGCGAACCAATACTGCCAAGATTTATAACGTGGCAGAGGTCTTTGGTCTGCCCTACTTAGAAGGGTTTGTCAGCGTTGCAGCCCGATTTGAGGCTGTGAATGAGCGGCGGGTCGATGTCAAATTTGAGCGGTCGATTGTAGGATTACAGCGATTGATTGGCTATCGCTCAGTCGAGGATTTTGTCAGTCAGATTGAGTCAGGAAAAGCATTTTCGGCGATCGATGTCAGCCTTGAAAATCGAGATCGGCAAGGGTGGTTAGACATCACCTATCTAGATGACGATTTAAGAATTGGACGAGGCAACGAAGGGAGTGTCTTTGTTTTAGCCAAAGTCAGTCGATAAATCATGGCTCGTCGGTGGCGGCAGGCTAAGCTTTTACCCCACGTCACCATTACTGAGATTGAGAAGTCTTCACCTATGGTCATGCGATTGTCTCAAGGACAGCTCAGTCTTTTAGAAACCTGTCCTCGAAAGTTTCAACACACCTATCTCGATCAACTCGGATCACTGACCCCCTTAGAACAGCAAGAACGCTTGATCTGGGGGCAGCAATTTCACCTGTTAATGCAGCAACACGAGTTGGGCTTGCCGCTTGTCTCCTTTCAAGATGTGACCGCTCCCCTGCAACAGTGTGTCCAAGCGTTGATTGAGACGGCACCCAACTTATTTGACTCAACCGAGGCTCTTTTGCGTCAGAGTGAGCATCGCCGCACCGTGGAATTTGAGGGATATTTATTGACAGTGGTCTATGATTTGCTGATTTTAGAAGCCCAACGAGCCCAGATCTTAGACTGGAAAACCTATCCTCGCCCTGCCCAGTCGCGATCGCTAGAGCGCAACTGGCAGACCCGACTTTATCCGTTTGTGTTAGCTGAGACGACACACTATCGCCCCGAAGACATTTCCATGACCTACTGGTTTATCCAAGGTCGGCAAGATCAAGAAGGGGAGGGGCAAGTTAAAGTGACCCCTGAACATCTGACATTTCACTACAACACAGATCAATATCAGCGCGATCGCCAAGACATTACCCATTTACTCAGTCAACTGACCCAATGGCAAGCGGCTCAGCAGCCATTCCCCCAAGTAGAAGAGTCAACAGGTTATTGCAACCAGTGTCCTTTTGCAATTCGATGCCGACGTCACGGAACCCATCAAAACACCGTTAACCCTCTGACATTGGCGGATATTCAAGAGGTTGCACTGTAATAATGCATAAATAGATACATTCGTAAATATTCGCTCAATAAAAGTTTGCACTATTCTCAGAAATCTTGTTACAGTGCAGATATCGCTCCACTGGCTGTTGCTCCTCATGACTAGATTTCTTGGAATGATTCCGGTTCCACCTAAGCTTCAATCTCGCTCACGCGTTCATGATCTTAAAAGTCGGTTGGATTGGGGCGAACCTGCCCTAACCATCATTGATGCCCGCGATCGCACCGAGTTTAATCAGGGGCATGTTATGGGGGCTATCTCAATACCCATGAAAGAATTGGTCAAGCGATCTCTAACCCGATTGGAGCTTGACCGGGATATTTATGTATATGGAGTGACCGACGATGAAACGGCGATCGCTGCCACCCACCTCCGCAATGCCGGATACTCTCACGTATCTGAGTTGAGGGGTGGGGTTGCTGCCTGGAAAGCCGTAGGATATCCTGTGGAGTCGGCTCTGATTGCCAGAGCATCCTAGCAGACTCACACTCTATCTCTGGTCGTAATCTACTATTTCACCCGCCCAAAGCGGCGATCGCGCTGTTGATAGGCACATAAAGCACGATGGAATTCGGCTCGATCAAAATCGGGCCACATTGTATCTGTGATATAGATTTCTGCGTACGCCATCTGCCAGAGTAAAAAGTTGCTAATCCGCATCTCTCCACTTGTACGAATCAGCAAGTCAGGATCACAAACCCCGGCTGTATAGAGATGTTGCTCAAACAAAGACTCATCAATATCCTCGGGTTGAATCTTGCCTTGCTGAATCTGAGTCGCAATCGACCGGCACGCCTGCAAAATTTCTTGTCGCCCACCATAATTTGTCGCGACTGAAAAATCGATCCCCTGATTGTGTTGGGTCTCGATCATAGAGCGTTCGATTTCTGCCCTAAGCGAAGCAGGTAAAGCACCCAGATTTCCCACAAAGCGAATCCGCACATTTTCTGCCATCATTTCGCGCAACTCTTGTCGCAGCACCCGTTCAAACAAAGTCATCAAAAAGTCCACTTCTTCGAGTGGACGTCCCCAGTTTTCAGTCGAAAACGCGTAGGCGGTCAGTGCTTTAATGCCCCAATCTTTGCAACATCGAAGAATGTCTTTGAGCGTGTCTACTCCGCGATGATGACCCATAATGCGAGGCAACCCCTGTCGCTTTGCCCAGCGACCATTGCCATCCATAATCACGGCTACATGCCTTGGCAAGCGTTCCCGATCTAAATCAGCAGGTAACTCTCTTAAAAGGGTGGAATTTGCTGTCATTTTTTCTCCCGAGAAGCCGACAATAAAAAGCGGACAAAACGCGAAAACAACACCGTGATTTGAGTTCTAAGTTGACGACCCAAACTCCGTAGTTGGGGGGCAACCGCCTCTCGTTCAACAGATTGAGAAAACCGTGCCATTAATAGTTCCCTCAATTTATTGCTGGTTAGCGGTCGATTTAAAACTCCTCTTTCGGCTAACGAAATAGACCCTGTCTCTTCGGATACAACGACGCAGATGCAGTTTTCGACTCGTTCAGTAATTCCCATAGCGGCTCGGTGACGAGTTCCCAATTGCCGAGATGCCGTTCGCTCTGAGAGTGGCAAGATGACCCCAGCCGCCACAACGCGAGAGGCACGAATTAAGACTGCCCCATCATGTAACAAGGTGGTCGTCTGAAAGATGGTTTGTAGCAACTCCTTTGATACTTCTGCATTCAGCTTGACCCCCGGAACGGAAAAATCTCGTTCATCCATGGGACGACTAGTTTCTAAGATGAGTAGTGCCCCTATCCGGTTTTGCGATAGTTCTTTAACCGCATCCACAATTTCATCAATCACACTGTCAGGCTTAGGAATCGCCTCTCGTGAGGGTTGAAAGAGTTGCAAAATCTCTCCTCGCCCTAACTGCTCCAAAAACCGACGAAACTCGGCTTGGAGGATAAATGCCATCGCCACCGCAGATCCAATCACCAGCTTTTCTAACACAAAATTAAGCAGTTTTAATTCAAAATAACTGCTCAGGGCTGATGCCAGCATCAACAAAATTAGCCCTCTAACCATCCAGAGCGTGCGACGTTCTCCAATAATGACAAGCACAATGTAGGTCAGAGCCAGAACCAACCCAACATCAATGACAGACCGTAGCAAGGACTGATCCCAGCCAAGGTTAGTCAGCCATTGCTTTAAAAGAGATGCCATCTGATTGATCTGGATGAACCATAACATCTGAAACTAAGGAGGGATTAGAAGGATGAAGGATGAAACCGGAAGGATGCTATAGATGCTGATTGAAAAACTTGAGAATAAGTCTTGCAATGGATGAGATTGAGACCAATACCCATTGTTTTATGCCTATCTTTAATCCTTCATCCCTCACCCGTCATCCTTGTTTAAGTAGTCTTTCCGGTAAACGATCTTGTCGAATTAAATCTTGATAAGTTTCCCGCTGCAAAATCAAGTTGGCTTCTCCGGCATTGACTAAAACCGCTGCCGGACGAGGCAAACGATTGTAGTTGGATGCCATGCTGTAATTGTAGGCACCAGTTGCCATCACAACGAGAATATCGCCCGATTGAGTTTCCGGGAGATCAGCACTCTTAATGACAATATCGCCTGACTCACAATGTTTTCCGGCAATTGTCACGGTTTTTGTGAGAGGATCCCGCATGCGATTAGCAATGATCGCCCGATAAACCGACTGATAGGTGATAGGACGGGGGTTATCTGACATGCCACCATCTACCGTGATGTAGGTGCGAATTCCAGGGATGACCTTTTGACTACCCACTGTATAGGCGGTGACGCAAGCCGAGCCAATCAGCGATCGCCCCGGTTCAACAATTAGTTTTGGCAACGCAATGTTTTGAGACTGACAGGCATGAGCGACCCCTTCTCCCACAACTTTTGCCCAGGCGTCAATGCTTGGAGGATCATCAGCTTCGGTATAACGAATGCCTAATCCACCCCCAACATCTAATTCCTGGATTGACAAACCATAGGTTGCCGCCTTGCTGAGCCACTGCACCATGACTCCCGCTAAATCAGTATGGGGTTGCAATTCAAAAATTTGAGATCCAATGTGGGCATGCAAGCCTACACAGTTTAAAGCAGAGTGTTGACTGACAAATTGGAAAACGTCATCCAATTGGTCAGGATCAAAGCCAAACTTGCTATCAAGATGTCCAGTGCGAATATAGTCGTGAGTATGGCACTCAATCCCTGGTGTGAGGCGCAGCATGATGCGAATCGAGGATGTTTCATCCTGCATGGCTGCCAGGGTTTTCAGTTCATACCAGTTGTCGACCACAATGGTGATCCCAAATGCGATCGCAGACTGCAATTCCTCAACGGATTTATTATTGCCGTGTAGATAGAGTTGATTGGCTGCGACACCCGCTTGCACAGCGGTATACAACTCACCTCCAGAGACAATATCAATGCCCAAGCCTTCGCTAGCCACAATCGCGCAAACGGCTAGGCAATTCCACGCTTTTGAGGCATAGATCACCAGGGATTCGCCTGGATAATACTGTTTCAGTGCATCTCGATATTGACGGCAAGCCTGACGGAGAGTAGCTTCATCAAGAATGTAAAGGGGTGAGCCAAACTGATGGACCAGCCCAACCACATCACATCCACCAATTTCCAGGTGATTTTGAGCATTGACCTGAGCCGTCAGAGGAAGCAGATGTTGATTAGGGGAAGGGTTGTCTGACCGAATCTGAGGAAGATACTGGACACCACAACGCTCTGCCGCCGTAGCGGGAGTTGATACCATCGTGTTCGATTTTTCCTTGAATGATTAAGAGGGCAAGTGCGTTCTATTACCTAGTGTACAATTGAGGGCTGTGCATCCTGACCAATCTCCTTAACGCTTCTGTGAATTTTCTAACGTTAAAGCCACTGACTGAAGATCTGTTGTCAGCCGCGATCGCTTTAGATCAGCAGTGCTTTGGTGGGCTGTGGACAGCAGAAGGCTATCGACGGGAGTTAGACAGTCCTTTTAGTGATTTATTAGTGCTACAGGCAGAAGACAGGAACGATGGAGAGGCCAAAGACCCCTCATCTTGTATCCGTGATCCTTTCTCTTACAACTCCCCCTCAGAACTCAGACCTCAGCCCTCAAACCTCATTGGTCTGGGCTGTTTGTGGGCAATTCTAGAAGAGGCGCATATCACAATCCTGGCAATTCACCCCGACTATCAACGTCAGGGATTAGGGCAATTTTTGCTTTATCGTCTACTAGTAGCGGCATGGCAGCGAAAGTTAGAGTGGGTCACACTAGAGGTAAGAGTGTCCAATCAAGTCGCGATCGCCCTCTACCAAAAATTTGGTTTTGAGACGGTGGGGAAACGGCGTCACTACTACCCCGACACGGGTGAAGATGCTCTGATCTTATGGCGCAGTGGTGTCCAAAAACCTGAATTCCATGAGACGTTGCGAATAAAGTATCAAGAGGTCTGCGATCGCCTCTCGCAATCGGGATGGCAGCTCTCCGAGGAGTTGACCCATTCTCAATTCTCTCAAATTACCTCTTGACGTAAATTCCTTTCCCTGACAAGAATTCTTTTATTGGTGGCTTCTTTGATCCCCAAAAAGGCTCTTGTTAAAGCAGTGTGTTCACTCCTTCGGTAATTTCTACCTCAGACCTGTTGCTTAGGGATAGCAACCGGACGATTTCCCTATGCTAGAATCAGCGTACCGGCACGCAGCAGGTGATAGAAAACCGCCATGTTTGAACGCTTCACAGAAAAAGCCATTAAGGTGATTATGCTTGCCCAGGAAGAAGCTCGTCGCCTGGGACATAATTTTGTGGGTACAGAGCAGATCCTCTTGGGTCTGATTGGAGAAGGGACCGGCGTCGCCGCCAAAGTTCTCAAGTCAATGGGGGTCAACCTCAAAGACGCCCGAATCGAAGTCGAAAAGATTATCGGTCGTGGTTCTGGATTCGTTGCTGTTGAAATTCCATTTACTCCACGAGCCAAGCGTGTTTTAGAACTGTCGCTGGAAGAGGCTCGTCAGCTCGGACACAACTATATCGGCACCGAGCATCTACTGTTAGGGTTGATCCGAGAAGGGGAAGGAGTCGCTGCACGAGTTCTCGAAAACTTGGGCGTTGACCTGTCCAAGGTTCGTACTCAAGTCATTCGAATGCTGGGCGAAACAGCTGAAGTTTCCGCAGGCGGCAGCCAAGGTCGAACCAAAACTCCGACTCTTGACGAGTTTGGCTCTAACCTGACACAGATGGCAGCCGAGGGCAAGCTAGACCCAGTTGTGGGTCGTCAGAAAGAAATTGAGCGGGTGATCCAAATTTTGGGTCGTCGTACTAAAAACAACCCTGTGCTAATTGGCGAACCCGGCGTTGGTAAAACGGCGATCGCTGAAGGGCTGGCACAACGGATTGCAAACAACGACATCCCGGATATTTTAGAAGATAAGCGCGTCGTCACCCTCGATATTGGTTTATTGGTCGCTGGAACCAAATATCGGGGTGAATTTGAGGAACGCTTGAAGAAAATTATGGATGAGATTCGTCAAGCCGGAAATGTCATTCTGGTCATTGACGAGGTGCATACCTTAATTGGGGCAGGAGCTGCTGAAGGGGCGATCGATGCGGCCAACATCCTCAAGCCCGCTTTGGCACGAGGTGAGTTGCAATGTATCGGAGCCACCACGTTAGATGAATACCGCAAACACATTGAGCGGGATGCGGCTCTAGAACGTCGCTTCCAGCCCGTGATGGTTGGCGAACCGACGGTTGATGAAACCATCGAAATCTTGCGTGGGTTGCGCGAACGCTATGAGCAGCACCACAAACTGAAAATTTCAGATGCAGCTCTAGAAGCAGCCGCCAAGCTATCTGACCGCTATATCAGCGATCGCTTCTTACCCGATAAAGCCATCGACTTGGTGGACGAAGCAGGGTCTCGCGTTCGTTTGATTAACTCTCAGTTGCCTCCTGCCGCTAAGGAATTAGATAAGGAACTGCGCCAAGTCCTTAAAGATAAAGACGATGCGGTTCGCTCTCAAGACTTTGACCGGGCCGCTGAACTGCGCGATCGCGAAATGGAAATCAAAGCTGAGATCCGGGCGATCGCTCAAAACCGCAAAGCAGAAACCACAGATGGCGAAGACTTTTCACCCGTTGTGGATGAAGAAGACATCGCCCAAATTGTGGCATCTTGGACAGGTGTTCCAGTTAACAAGTTGACAGAATCTGAGTCTGAGAAACTGCTGCACATGGAAGACACCTTGCACAATCGCTTGATTGGTCAAGATGAAGCGGTGAAAGCCGTCTCGCGTGCCATCCGTCGGGCGCGGGTAGGTCTTAAGAACCCTAACCGTCCAATTGCTAGCTTTATCTTCTCTGGTCCCACTGGGGTCGGTAAGACGGAATTGACTAAGGCGTTAGCCGCTTATTTCTTCGGTTCTGAGGATGCCATGATCCGGCTTGACATGTCGGAATACATGGAGCGTCATACAGTTTCTAAGCTCATCGGTTCGCCTCCAGGGTATGTCGGTTATAACGAGGGCGGTCAGCTCACCGAAGCAGTTCGTCGTCGTCCTTATACCGTTGTCCTGTTTGATGAAATCGAGAAAGCCCACCCCGATGTCTTCAACATGCTCCTGCAAATTTTGGAGGATGGACGGCTGACAGATGCAAAAGGCCGCACGGTTGACTTCAAAAACACTCTCTTGATCATGACCTCTAACATCGGGTCTAAGGTGATTGAGAAAGGCGGCGGCGGACTCGGCTTTGACTTTACTTCTGAAAGTGCTGCCGATTCGCAATATAACCGCATTCGCTCGTTGGTCAATGAAGAACTCAAGCAATACTTCCGCCCAGAGTTTCTCAACCGTCTAGACGAAATCATCGTCTTCCGTCAGTTGACCAAAGACGAAGTCAAGGAAATCGCTGATATCCTGTTACGCGAAGTCTTTGGACGTTTGCTAGAACAGGGCATTACGCTGGAAGTCACTGAACGCTTCAAAGACCGCTTGGTTGAAGAAGGTTACAACCCCGCTTATGGTGCTCGACCTCTGCGTCGCGCCATCATGCGATTGCTAGAGGATTCTTTGGCAGAAGAAATTCTCTCTGGTCGGGTCAAGAATGGCGATGTGGCAGTCATCGATGTCAACGATGAGGGTCAGGTCAACGTTCTGCCTGGTGAGAAGCGAGAGCTCTTACCTCAAGCAGTTGAGTAATCCCTGATTCGTTAAAATACCAAACAATTAAACGGTGGAAGTTATTACTTCCACCGTTTTGTGTTTTTCTTCAGTTCTCTAGAAACTTTACAAAGATTCCTGACAGTTCTCGTTAGATTCTTCTCCAGGGAGAACAAGCAACTGTTACAGCGACTTGGTCAACGCGACCTATAAAGGGATTAGGACGTAGCTGGAAAATAAGTCTTAACTGCCTAGAAATAAGTACTGTTGGAGTGACAACAATTCCAAGAGAACTGCGGTTATTTAAGAAAACTTCAAAAGCAAGTCTGCCTTGTACTCTTGACCTTCTAACAAGAGTGAGTGTTACCCGACCATTAGTAAAAGCAACTAATCTTCCTAGTGTATTGGGCATAACACTAGAGCTACAAAAGTGTTGCTGGACTGTGCTCTAGTAAGCTCAAACGGCGTAAAAATTATTTTCTAGTAAATTTTAATAATTAAAAGATAATAAGTGGCGGTGATAAAATTTTTCCTTAAGCAAAAAATGATTTCTGACTTTTCTGCCTTCTACTTCTTGCCTTCTGTTTTCTGTCTTTTCTAAAGCAGCAATGGTCTAAAACAGCAATGGCTCGATTTTTGCCTGTACTTCCTCAACAACCTCATTAGGTACAGATTCAACAAAATCCAACCTACGTGCCCTCCAATCTAGACACTTGATTTGATCTGCCAAAATCACTCCTTGAGTTTTTAACCCAGATGGCAAAGGAACTTCAAACGGATAGCTTTTTTGTTGCCTTGTTACTGGCACTAACAGTGCCAAGGAGCTTTTCGCGTTATAAGCACGAGGCGACAGAACCAAAGCAGGTCGATGTCCTCGTTGTTCATGCCCTTTAGTAGGATCAAAATCTAAAAAAACAATATCTCCTCGATCAGGTATGTAAGGTGCTACCAAACTTCGTTCCCCACAGCTGTGTTGCTGTCAATCTCAGCGTGACGATTATTGGGCGTAATTCCTTGAACTAGCTCATCTAGCGAGTATCGCTTGCGAATTTTTGGTTTCACAAGCAGATTCCCATCCACAACGACGAGATCAACTTCAACCCCTTCTACCAATTGGATCTCCTTGGCTAACGCCTGTGGAATACGAATAGCAAGGCTATTTCCCCACTTTGCGATTGTTGCTGCCATAGCCCAAATCTCCCTTCCGTCGAGCAAGTATATACACAGTATATACGACTGATTTCACATCCGGAGATTAGGGCGTAGGAGCCAGAGATTTTCAGACCCTACTAGGTCATCCACTCCCTCTTGTTGAATCCCTGCCTGATCAAACTGGGCTTGAGCAAAAGCAACCGTGCCGTTGGTGGTGAATTGGGTGGCGATCGCCACTCGTGTATGTCCGCCATCTGCGATTTGAGTGCCAGGATGATCTTGCAGCAAAAAGTCTCCGGGTTTCACCTTCACTAACAGAGTGGCGATCGCCTGTTTGCTGGCTTCCCATTCCATCTGGGCGGGAGCAATTTCTGCGATCAGTTGAAAGTGAACCCGATTACCAAATCGAGGGGCATGTTTGTCGCTCCACTTAAACCACTGGTTGGCATTGGGATATTCGCCCTTGCCCTGATTTCCGTAATAGGGTGGTTCATAGCCTCCCTTACGCAACACATTGCCGCCAAACAGGTTACACTTCCAACGATTGACTAGCAACATAAACGGGCGATCGACCGGAACGTTATGATTTGGGTCTAAGTTAATCCACGGTTGAGGCACACCATAGTTGAGTGCCGCCGACCCCGTACATAGATCCTTAGCTGCCTGTACCAAGTCAGCCGGAGAAGCCGTCATAATGCCGGGAACATGGGTATTACGGAGTGCTTGATCAATGGCTTTTGCCGTTATCGAGTTGATCTTGCCTGTCACAGCCAGCCCGTTGCGTTGTTGAAAAGCTCTAACCGCCAAGGTCGTCTCATTACCATAGACCCCATCTGCTCCGCCCTGAGGCAGCATGTAGGCAATTTGTTGAGTCCTATTAGCAATTGCAATCAACGCCCGTTGTACCGTCCGCACCGACGCATGGCGTTGCCCACTGTCAGGGAGTATCACTTGCCCTGTCAACAACCCCGGCTCATGGGCAAGATTTGCAATTGGCTCTGTCACCACCGTTAAACTACCTAAACTCTGTAAGAGCTGTCGTAATTGGTTGCCCACTCCAGCCTCTAGCGTATCGGCATACTGAGTGGCGATCGCCTTTGCATCATCAACCGTTGCTGTGCGTGATCGAATTGCCTGTCTCAGTGCCACCAAATCGGCTGCTGTAAATCGAGCATTGTTAATCAACGCTTTAGCAGGTGGACGCAAAACAGGCATAGTTTATTCTCCTAAAAAAGACAAGGTATTGTCTCTACGCTGCACTCTACAGTCTTAACCAACTTGATTCCGTATAGTCCTTATTGGAGAGATAATTCTTTGGGAATAGGGAGTGAGGTTTCTATCTACTCTTAACATTTCATCTGGATGCTTGCATTCTTTCTGACACCCTAGCGTCTGGCAAAATCAGCATGGCATCTCCAAAAGAATAAAATCGATAGTGTTGAACGATCGCTTCTTGATATAACGCTAATAGGCGCGATCGCCCGATCAATGCACTGACCAGCATCATCAAACTGGATTTGGGCAAATGAAAATTAGTGATTAGCCCATCCACAACTCGCCAGCGATAGCCCGGATAAATGAATAGTTCAGTTTTGCCGCAATAGGGTTGCAACGTTTCTGCCTGTGCGCCACCTTCTAACGCCCGGGTTGCGGTTGTGCCAACTGCAATCACCCGCCCTCCATTGGCTTTAGTTTGATTAATCTGAGCCACTACATCGGCTGGAATCTCTAGCCATTCCCCATGCATCTGGTGAGTTGTAATGTCTTCTACCTCAACAGGACGAAAGGTGCCAATCCCCACATGCAGGGTAATAAACGCCTGTTGAATGCCTCGTTCTTGTAACCGTGTCAATAGCTCTGGCGTAAAGTGTAACCCTGCGGTAGGAGCCGCCACTGAACCAGCATGTTCAGCATAGACAGTTTGATATTGCTCAGCAGTGGCCTGTGATTGACTGATATAGGGTGGTAGGGGTACTTCACCTAACTGCTGCACAACCGCTAACAGCGACCTCCCTGAAGGCACTGTGAACGCCAGAATTCGCCCTCCGGTTGCCTCATCGCGAGCAATTACCGTTGCCTCTAGCCAAGGTTCAGTCGTATTCCCATCCCGTTGAGCAGACTCAACCCCAAAATAAATCTGTGTCCCAACTTTTAGACGCTTACCGGGTTTCACCAGAGCTAACCACTGGTGCGGAGTCTGCTCTTCCAAGAGCAACACTTCAACTCGTGCACCCGTACCTGTGCGACCAAACAGACGCGCAGGAATCACCTGAGTATTGTTAAGAACCAATAAATCTCCAGGTTGTAACAGATCAGGCAAGTCACGGAAGATGTGATGTTGATGCTCAGTTAGTGATTTGACGACAAGCAAGCGAGAGGTATCACGGGGAACCGCAGGATTTTGGGCAATTTGTTCGGGAGGTAACTCGTAATCATACGCATGGAGTTGTAGGTCTTCCGCATGAATGGCGATCGCCTCTGCTGCATCGGTCTGGTGCTCCCACACCTTGGAAATATCTTGATTTAGATGGGTTTCTGTCATACACACTTGGCTAGTCTTTACAGTTCACAATTACCCGATTGGGTGAAAGATGGGTGAAGTTCCCTATAACAGGTCGGGGATTATTCCCCTATCAGGCTCCGTAGTTTCTCGTCAGAATAGAAATGTAGCGTTTGCCCGCGCCCTACCCGCGCCTCAAATCGATGGAATATCTCTATTACCTCGCGAATGCCAGTCTTACCCTGCGGGTTGTTGAACACCTCCACGCGACTCCCTGGCTGCCACTGCGATTCATGACTGTGATTCACCAAATTGATGGCTGGGTCGTTAAAGTCAAGCTCAATTATGCATTGAACGAGCAGCAAGATGGTGATTTCCGCGCATTTTTGAATGAGTTAGGTATTGCCTACGAACCCGAAATCCGTGTTCGGATGGCACTTTGGGGCTTAGAAACTGGGCAATCTCCAGTCGATGTGATGCGCCGCTACCAAGTTGCTGTGGTTTCTCACGGAAACCCAGATCGGAGTGAGATTGAAGAGTTTCGTAAGCAGTTTGTTCAAGGTTTAGGTTATTGTCCTGAAACTCTCGCTTAAGCATTAGTGCCGCATCTTCATATGACTAATGCCTGAGTATTAGGGTTCATGATTACAAGTCTGGGTTGATGAGATTGGGGACGTAGAATCTACGTCCCTTTTTATTGGTTATTTTATCAATTGAATTGCTCAGTAATTGCACTGAATCTCAACTCCTCAACTTATTCAAAAGCAGCTTGAATATATTGGTGTAAGCAAAATTGATACCCTGCTAAGGGCACACATTCACCGAGTTGAATCGCAGGTGTTGGCAACTCTTTGAGATCAGAGAGAGGCTGTTGTCGCACAGGGAGCGATCGATAATTCACTAAGGCAACGTCAAAACGGCAGGGATAGTCTGCCCAATCAGAGTGCTCTGCCAAAAAGAGTTGGGCCGTCTGCCAGAGTTTAGCTTGCTTTTGAGGGGTGATAGCAAGTAGCCCATCGCTATCCCAATTGTGATGGCGGCGAGCTTTGACCTCAACAAACGCCAGCGTAGGCAAATCTAGTTGAGATAACGGATGAGATTGGGCAATGAGATCTAGCTCGCCCCAACGACAGTGCCAGCGTTTCTCAATCACTGTGTAATTTTGAGTTTCTAACCAGCTAGCGACCAAGTCTTCTGCCAAGGCACCCACGGTTAAATTTGATGTCATTGTGACTCCTGCTAACTTAAACCGTTTGGTAATGCTGTAGATTACACCGCACTCATCTCACAACCCAGCCTCTGTATGAGGGATCTAGAACCGCTATATCAAGTTCACTAAAGTGATTCATCATCGGGAGATGGAGTTGCGTTAGTCTAAAGAGTGGTCTGTGTTATTGCACAAAGGCTATAGAGCCATTATCTCGAATCTTATTTTGTGTTTTGCATGAGTTTTCAATCCTGGTGGTTTCATAGGACAAACAAAATCAGGTGGGTTGTCCGATCGCTGATGCGTCAAATTTGGCTGTGGGTCGTCTGTTTGGGCATTGGAGGCTCAATTATTTTAGGAGTTCCCGCCGATGCAAGAGCCACTGATTACAACAAGCAATTTTTAGTGGGAGCTGACTTTTCGGGGCGATCGCTCACAGATGACAGCTTTACAAAAGCTAATCTCCGCTATAGCAACTTTAGCCATTCAGATTTGCGAGGGGTCAGCTTTTTTGGTGCCAACCTTGAAGGGGCAAATCTATCAGGGGCAACGTTGAGCTATGCCACTCTTGATTCTGCACGTTTTGTTGAAACCGACTTGACTAATGCAGTGTTAGAAGGAGCCTTTGCCTTTAACGCCAAATTTGATGGCGCAACTATTAACGGAGCAGATTTTACAGATGTGTTGCTGCGGGAAGATGTGCAAGAGCAATTGTGTGCGATCGCCCAAGGCACTAATCCAGTAACTGGACGAGATACACGAGAAACCCTGGAGTGTGCGTTTCTCAACTAAACCTCGTTGTTGGGGGCTATCAATCCTTGGACCTGGATATGAGGAATGCCAATCCAATAACCTGTAACGCCAAAATCTCTAAAGGGGGACATAGCGTTCTATGTCCCGACCCAAACTCCCTAAGTCAACGTCAGTTCGGTTTAAAAGCCTGGCGAATAAATTCGCGGCTATCAGAGCGAAGTTCGCCTTCGCGAACTACAGAAAATCAAGGGTTGAGGAACCGACGCAGGTCGTTTTGCTCCTGTAGTTGCGGTTTCAACCGCTAAAATCCTTATCCCGAATTCACGTTAAGTCAATTGATGAACCGATTTAGATTAGGGCAAGAGCAAAGGAGTATTTAAGGTGACGTCCAGATCATCATTGGGAGTGATGGTAATGAGGGTGACGCGATCGCGCCCTCTAAAATAGCCAATCAACCCGCCAAAAGCTGCTCCCCCTAATACCTCTCCAGCATCAATCGAGCGATCGCCAGTGACAGCAGAAATTCCGGCAGCGGCTCCTGCTCCCAGTGCTACTCCCGTTAAAATTTCCTCAACATCAGCATTGCGGCGCACCACTTCTGTGGTCGTAATCAACGAGGATGAAGCATCCATAGGAATGCGTGCGCCTGTAGTCAGCACCAGTTCTCTAGCTCGAAACTGAGACCCGCCTCGCACCGATTGCAAGTCGCCAATCACTTGGCTGTTAATGGGAATCAGCAGCCGCCCATTTTGAGCAATAATGTCGCGATCGATCAACAAAGTTACAGGCACTGGTTCTAGCTCTTGAGGCGAGACATAAATCTTTTCAGCGTCATCATAGCGAGTGGGCAGGGTAGTTCCACTGGGGATGCGAACCGTTCCCTGGGGCTGTGGGCTAGGAGATTGACCTGCTGGCGTTTGCCCCACGATATAGGGAGACGATAGGCGGTTAGCATTGCCTGCACTCACCAAAGCTTGATAGATAAAGGCTGCAACTTCAGCACGAGTGGCAGTGCGATTGGGGTTGAGCTGCTCTAACGTGGGATAGTTGACCACCAACTGTTTTTCAGTGGCGGCTGCCACATTAGGACGGGCATAGTCAGGAATCTCATTGGCATCGTTATAAACCCGGAGAGCCTCATCCAGCGAATTACGGGTAGAGTAGGACAACCCGTTAGCGAGAGAGACCAGCACTTGTGCCCTTAAGATGTTTTGATTAGGGTTAAAGGCTCCATTGGGATAGCCCGTCATAAACCCGGTGGTATAAGCCTCTCGAATGGCCTCAGATGCCCAATATTGATCGGTGATATCTGTAAAAGCAACCGGGTTACGGACAACAGCCTGGTCAAATGCTTTTTGCACCATTGCTGCAAATTGCGATCGCGTCACGGGGGAATCGGGGCGAAAGGAGCCATCCGGAAATCCGTTTACGACACCTCGGCGGGTTAACTCTTCAATAAATTCTCTTGCCCAGTAATTAGTAGGCACATCTAAAAAACGGGTTGTGGTTTGTGCCTGAGCAGAGGCTTGAACCACTAAAGACGCAACCATGCTAGCACCCAAACTCAACGCAAATATCAGGGCAGTGTTCAACTGCCAATGCTTGAGACGCTGCATAAAAAGTTCCTCGTGTATGTAAGTTTTAATACAAATACGTCCATTTCATCAAAAAAATTGGCGATCGCCCCTCCCACCCATTAAAACCTCTCCGCATACTCTCTTACGGGAAGAAGTGGCCCAATACCGCTTATTTTTATAAATTAGAGGCTTGATTTCGCAGATTGTCAGGGCTTCATTCTTGAATTCGAGTTCGTGTTGCCGCACCCGACGGTGTATTTGTGGCAATTGGCAAGATTAGCCGACTGAGAATACGTCCATCTTCGAGACGATATAGATTAAATTCTCCGCCCAACTGCTGCATTAAGCTCTGGCAGATGGATAGATGCAACCCTGGAGGGGTGTCAAGGGTTGAGGGGGCTAACAAATCATTCGAGCGTCCTGTGTGCAGTTCTTCGATCAGTCGGGGTTCAATAACACCATTATCGGTCAGAGAGATCTCTAACCAACGGGCATCCATTGGACGACACCACACATCTAAGCGTCCCCCTGGAGGCGATCGCAAACAAGCCGACGTCAGTAACTCATACAACACAAACTCAATCTTAGGAACATCGCCTCCAATACTGAGATTGGTATCGTTGTGCACCTGGGACCAGAGCTGTCGTTGCTTGATCAATGTTTCCACTCGTTCCAGCGCACGTTTGAGCATGCTGACAAGGGGAATGGTTTCATATTCTAGATGCAGTTGCCAGTTTTCTTGACGCAATACCGGGGCGATCGCCGATAGGGTGTTGCCAAGCTGGCGAATAATCTGGTGATATCGCATGCTTGCCAGCGCATCTTTTTGGTGGCTTAGCTCGTTTAGCCGTCGCACCCCCAACCCTAGTGTTCGATAAATATCCTCAATGCGGCGTTGCTTATACCAGTTCAGTCGCTCTAAATTCTCTCGCTGATGCGTGAGGGTTTCAGTCAACACCAGATATCGTCTTGACCAGGCCAACTGGCTGACGAGCGTTCCCAATGCATTGAGTTGTCGTTCAGGCCAATAGCGATCGAGGCGGTCAGCAACAATTACAACTCCCGTCGATTCATGGTCGGGGGCAGTCCGCAGAGCCATCACTAAAATTTGTCCAACATCAGAGCCACTCAACCACTGGCGAGTTTCAGGAGTGAGTTCATCGACACTGATAGGCAAGAGATTTTCGGTCTGCAACGCCCACTGAATCAGCATATCCGTGTAAACCGGAATGACAAAATCAGTAGTGACCGAGAACTTATTGCTTGAGACCACAGGAGCAGTGATTTTAGCGGCTTTTCGTCCTGGTTGCCAGGTCACAAGGGTTGCCAGGGGCACCTGAAGCACCTGCGCAATATGTTGCATGGCGGCTCGTTCTAAGCTCTCTAACTCGTGGGTCTGTTGCATCGTGGTCAACCCCCACTGAATGGTTTGGTTGACTTTTTGCTGCTGCTCGGTTTGACGTTGAAGCTGCCATTGATGCAAAATCAGACCAATTTGCTGGCTCACCACTCGAATCAACTCTCGCTCAGCTCGACTCCAGGTGCGGCTGTTTTCGTGCCCAATCACCACCACCCCCTCTAACGCTTGTCCGATCGCAGTACTGCACACTAAGAGCGATCGCACTCCAGCATCAAGAAATATCTCGCGCCACGCCATCAGTTTTAGGTCTTCTTCTAAATTTTCAACCCCAACTGCTTCAGTACTCCGCTCTAGCATTTGCCAATCGACACTATTTAAACCCTCAATTTGCAGAGGCAATGGGCGACGATGGCTAGGGTGATTTTGATAACAAACCTCAAACTTTTCCTGATCGTGGTCATATAGCACGATCAAAAAACGTTCAGCACTGAGACGCTGACAAACTCGTTCAGCGGCTTTTTTGAGGGTTTTATGCCAATCTTCATCGCTAAAGATGGCATGAGACACTTCTGAGGTTAACGCTTGGTCAAGCTTCACCTGAGAAATGGTTTCCTCCATTTGCTCTAGAGGGGCAGTGAGAGCAACCAAGTGAGCGGTTCCCCGGACATAATTTTTCTCTTCCTCTGACCAAATCCGAGCTTCATCCCCTTCAACAGCAATGAACCCTAATAACTCTTGCTGAAATAAAATAGGAGCTGCTAAGAGCGATCGCGCCCCTAAGTGTTGCATCAGTCGTCCCGTGATCTCAGCTTTGAGGGAGCTATTGGCCTCGCCAATGGCAACCAACTGGTCAGCGGCTAGGGCTTGATAAAAACTATTGACTTCTTGGGCTGTTATACCTGTCGTTTGTGAGTTGGCGTCGTTGCGAGTCGGGGTTGTGCTCACCCGTTGCCAAAAATAGCGGCGTTGAGGCTCAAACCAATAAATGTGAGTGCGATCGGCGTTAATAAAGCGATGGGTTTCATCGACAATGGCCTCCAATCGTTGCTTTAAAGTCGGCAGAGTTCGCAATTTTGTCAGCAATACTAACAGCGGTTCAGCAGGGCGTTTTGTCTGCTGACGTTGCACATCCATATCAATTTGATAAAGGGCTGCTCCTAAGCCGCCCAAAACCATTGACAGTCGTGCTTTTTCCTCAGAGTGAGGTGATATTCCCCACAACACTGACCCTAGCAATGTCACGCCATAGCATCGATCTTTGTGCCGAATCGGGAAAATGACTGTCCCTTGAATGTTAAATTTTTGAGCCGCTCGTCGCCAATCTCCAGCCCTGGCTTCTTCTCGTAGATCAGGCACACCCAAAGGTCGCTGTTGAATCACCACCTGCTCTAACAAATCGCCTGGATTTAAGGCAAACCGTTGCTTTAAGACAGAGGCATCACCCGCAGGGGTAATGCCACCTTTGCCAGTCAGTCGATGGTCGGTTTGATCATACAGACCGACCCACACCAAAGCATAGTCAAACTCTGTCTGCAAATAATTTAATGTTGTCTCAATTAAGGCATCAATGCTCTCCAGCTCTCGCAAACTTTGGAGAGTCCGTCCTAAGGCAACCAGTTGTCTTTCATAAGCCGATGGCTCTTTCTGCGAACCCATGTTGTCTAGCTCCCGCTTTACCCCTGGTTGCCGCTCCTGTTCTTGATACCTTGATTGAAGGTTTCAATTGGGGTCATCCCACTCAATTCCCAATCTATGTTTTTATCGTCAGCCTGACTCTAACGTACCTTTGCTCAAGGGCTTTAGGAGCTGGCGATCGCACCCTTAACAATCTTTATTCCAATCGACCTCTATTCCAATAGACCCTATAAAACTCTAGAGTCTTAAACCAGAAGGATCTTAAAAAAGGATCATTTCAGCAATCTACCTTAGTTAAACAGTCACAAAAACAGTTGTACCTTAATCTAACCTTTGACCAAGCCTATGACGCACCAAACCTTAGCTTTTAACAACACAGCTTCATCATTAGCTCGTTATATAGCAGTCCTAAATCATTTGTGAAATTAGGAGGTTGTGAGAGTCGCACCCCTCCGGGGTGCGACTCTCACAACCCATTTAGGATTGCTATAAGACCGTTTGTTAACAGATGGTGGACTAATAATTTCTGACCCCTAAACAAAGTTTTTTTGTTCCTTAAAGAGTTAGTTGAGACCTGCAGTTGGATAAAGCC
>JANRJA010000209.1:0-10409 GCA_033764315.1 Oculatellaceae cyanobacterium bins.114 | reverse complement strand
TGCCGATGATGTGATGGAAACAGCTTGTGGGCTGCACAACTTTCGCTTGACACACCGAAAGATTGCAGTTGCTTAGATAACGATTTCCGAAGGAGATTTCCGTTTTTGTCCCATCCCCCTTATTTCCGATTAAGTCTAGTGGTTAACGACAATCGCGCCGGATTCACTCCCGGTCAGGATCTAGTGGTGAATGTCACAGGCATTGCGCTTAACCCAGGCGACGCTAGAGCAGGCGTGTTGGCAGTGGCAAATTATTTTGGGTAATACCAGGCAATTCTAACTGTTGTCCATCACGTTACTTTTAGAGCACGACCGCCTGTTTTCTTATCTCACCCGTTTGACTCCAACCCTGGAAACAGCGGTGCCAATTCGGCTTCATATTTAGCGAGATACTGCCGAAACGAGGTGCCACCCGTTCCGACATCGGCTCCAACCAATTTAAGTTGTTGCGCGGCTAACCCCAAATGCGCCCGATGAAACCGAGTTTGCAGCAGATCATAGCTCAGCAGTTGCTTAAGCAGTGGATGAGCGTGGGGATGTGACAGGAGAATGCTCAGTTTTTCCTCAATTGACGGAGCTATTGCCCGTTGCAACAAGAGATTGTAGTAGTAAGTCAGGCTGTGATATTGGTGGCGATCGCACCATTCTGCAATTTGTGCCCCATAGCGTCGCTCAAATTCAGTTTCAGCCACATGCAAGTTGCCCTTAGCATCCCGCGTACCGCCTTCCCAATATTTTGGAACCCCACTCATGATTTCAAGATGGCGAAATTGAAATGATTGAAAGCCACTCGTGGGACCAATCGTCGTGCGAAACTCAGCAAACGCCCGCATCGTTGTCAAAATAGGCATCGTTGTCACCGTCACCTCATAGAGCTTAAGGACTCGTGCCAAAAAATAGCAAGCTTCATGGGTGTCACCCATGATGAGGTCTGAAGTATCTTGGAGGGCGATCGCCACCGCATCCAGCACCCGTTCCATATCAAGAATCATTTGGTGAAATGCCAGTTCACAGATTTGATGCACCGTAATAAACAGATCCTCATCTTTAGAAGCCGTGAGAGGTTGCTTACAACTCAGCAGCGTATCTAAACCGTGATAGCTCCAATAATGGTTTTGCGTGACATCGAGATTTGGGTCAAGGGGAGGGAGGGAGGGCATAAGAAAAAAGAAGAAGAAAAAAAGAAGAGAAGGATAAAAGATAAAGGATGAAGGATGAAGGATGAAAAGGGAAAAAAAAAGAAAAAAAAAGAAAAAAGGGGAATAAGTCCCTATTTAACTATGGTGTGGGTTCAAACCTGAGCTGTCTGCTGTAAGGTTTACAGTTGACACCTCAATTATTTAGGGATTAAGCCACCCTAAACCTATAGAGTTACAGCAGCAGAGGTCGCGTACGGGGGACAGATGCGACGCGCCTTGTGCGAACTCACCCCGATCTCATGCGGAGGGAGTCTGAGGGACGTGCTTCGTCCCTCAGCAAGGGGGTTTGGGGGATTCCCCCAAGGTTTGGCTGAGTTGGTTGGCTGAGTTGGTTGACCTCACCCCGATCTCATACGGAGGAAGTCTGAGGGACGTGCTTCGTCCCCTACAAGGGGGTCTGGGGGAGTTTCCCAAAAGTTTGACTGAGTTGATTGGCTGAGTTGGTTGACATAACACAACATATGGATGGATTTTTGAACTTACATAAACCCGCTGGGCTAACCTCCCACGATTGCGTAGCACGAGTTAGACGGTTGCTGCGACTCAAGCGCGTAGGGCATGGAGGAACCCTCGACCCAGCCGCAACCGGAGTATTGCCGATCGCCCTGGGTCGAGCGACTCGATTGCTGCAATATTTGCCATCTGGAAAAGCCTATCAAGCCACCATCAGATTTGGCATCACCACCGCCACCGACGATTTAGAAGGCGAGGTGTTAACAACCACGCCCGCCCCTGAACTAGAGCTTGAAACCGTCAAAGCCAAACTGCCTCAATTTTTAGGCACGATTCAGCAAATCCCCCCCAGTTATAGCGCGATTCAAGTTCAGGGCAAACGGTTGTATGATCTGGCGCGATCGGGGCAGGTGGTCGAGGCTCCAATCCGAACGGTGGAAGTGCATGACATCCAGATTTTAGAGTGGCGATCGGGCGAATTTCCCGAATTAGTGGTAGCGATCGCCTGTGGTGCTGGAACCTACATTCGCTCGATCGCCCGCGATTGGGGAGCCATGCTCAACACTGGAGGCACTCTAGCGGCTCTGATTCGCACCCAGAGCAGTAGCTTTCACCTCACCGACAGCATTACTCTAGAAACCCTGGCTGAGCAACTTGAGGCACAAACCTTTCAACCCATTCCTCCAGCGATCGCCCTAACGCACCTAGCCAAACTCTACCTCGACCCAACCCAAGCCAAACGCTGGTGTCAGGGGCAACGCATAGAGTGGGTAGAACCTGTTGATCCAGCAATCATCTCCGATGTCCTACAAATTTGTCAGGGCGATCGCTTCTTAGGCATCGGCACCCTGACAACGATAGACACCCTTTCATGGGTCGTGCCACAGTTGGTGTTTGCATCAGACCCAAGGTAGCTTTTGAAGGGGGATTTAGAATTGCAATTTTCGTGAAACAGTTTTTTGTTTGTAGTAGAGAGTACAAAATCCCATTGATCACCCTTCTTAAGATACCAGCAACGAGTAAGAGGTTTTTGGGATGAGTACAACTGTTGAATCCAACGTTTCAGAGCGATCGCTCCAAAAAGAAGATTACTCCTTTGAGTGGTGAGTTTCCCTCTTTAGACTCTCCTCAGCTTGGTTTTAACTGAGCCAGGTAATCGCCTATGCAGTAGCAGCCACCACCGCAGTTGTGTCAGGTCAGCTTGGCTTTGGGGTTCCCCCAATTAATGGCATTATTGTGGCAACTGTGTTGTATATCGCTTTAGTAAAACTCATGCCACAACGCCAACTCTAAAAGCGATTTCAGCATGAATGACTCAGCATGAATGACGATGGGTTACGTTCCTAAGTAGCCCTCACCTATTCGGTACTCAAGCCTAAAATGACCTGTCATAACCCACCATGCTCGAACTGAAAAATTGTATTGTTTTGCAGGGTTCCAATCTAGAACCCCACTACTGCGATCGCTTCAGAGTGAAGGGCGACACGATCACAGACCTAGATCTAGGAGCACCCTGTCAAACCATTGAGCAGGGTGCTTTGGTAATCATGCCGGGACTCTATAACAGTCACACGCATATGGGAGACTCTTGTGCGCCTGATGGCACAACGGGAATGACCTTAGAGCAAGGGTTCTTTCGTCCGGATGGTTACAAATATCGCACCTTAGCAAAACAACCCGAAGCCAAGCATTTAGAGCAAATCACCCACCATTTGCGCTATATGGCTCGCACTGGAACGATTGGACATATTGATTTTCGAGAGCAGGGAGCTTATGGGTCTCAATTACTCCGGCGTGCCTCAGAAGCAACTGGAGTGCGATCGGTTATTTTGGGGCAGTTTAACCAACTGCCGTTTACAGCCACCGAGTTGGAGCAAAATCAGGCAGAGCTTTCTCCAACAGCGATCGCTGAGTTGAGAGACGTGTTGGCGATCGCCGATGGCTTTTCTGAAAGCACCATGAATGATTTGACAGATGCGGCCTGGAAACAGATTTATCAGCTCACTGCCGAGTCATCTAAATTGCGGGCCATTCACTGCCTAGAAAATCAAGGCTATCGAGATGTCAGCCTTGCCATCACAGGTCGAGGTGATTTAGAACGAGCATTAGACTACTATCGACCGCATTTGGTGATTCATGCCACGGTTGCCAATGCAGCCGAAATTGCCCTCTTATCGCAACACCACATGAACGTTGTGCTCAATCCACGCGCCAACACTAATTTGGGCTTACCACTGCCACCGATCGCGGCTCTGCTCACCAGCAATGCCAATCTGCTCTTAGGAACCGACAACGGCTTGCTAAATAGCCCCAATCTATTGGCTGAATTAGACTTTACCTACAAAATCGCCAAAAGCCAATTTGGCACTGCCAAAGACCCGGCTCCGCAAACCATTCTCAAAATGGTAACTAGCAACATTCGGGCTGTGTTGGGGGGTGATACTTACGGCTATTTAGCAACCGGATTGCCCGCTGATTTTGTCGTGTTGAATTTTCATCAACCCCATCTGCGATCGAGTCAACACATTCCCGCTTCGATTGTCACACGAGTAACCCCAGAAGACGTATTAATGACGGTTCGACAAGGCAAACCCTTATGGCAAGCAGAGAATGCGATCGCTTAAGCGCAACCGCTGAGAGGGTATTAAAGTTATTCCCTCCAGATCCCCGGTTTCTGGTGATGGTTGTCAGACCCCTTTAAGGATGCTCCACAAGAAACCGGGGATCTAAACCTCTAAGTTGGACATCACGTTAAACCGTCACTTTTACAATAGAAAGCGTAGTGTGAGTTACTTTGTTGCTCATTCTGCTATATTCTCCACTGACGCCGTCTGCCATGCCCATTTATCTTGACTGTCACGCCACCACTCCAGTCGATCCACGAGTGTTAGAGGCAATGTTGCCCTATTTCACCGAACACTTTGGCAACCCTGCCAGTCTGGCTCACGCTTACGGATGGGAGGCAGAAGCCGCCGTCAAACTAGCCCGTGAAACGTTAGCGACTGCCATTGGCGCGACTCCAGAAGAAATTGTCTTCACCAGTGGCGCAACAGAGGCCAATAACTTAGCCATTAAGGGAGTAGCGGAAGCCTATTTCTCCAAGGGGCGGCACCTGATTACCGTGCAAACCGAGCACAGCGCAGTCCTTGACCCCTGCCGCTATTTGCAGTCTCTGGGCTTTGAGGTGACATTTTTGCCCGTTCAACCCGATGGGCTGATCGATCTAGACCAGCTAGAAAAAGCGTTTCGACCCGACACAATTCTAGTCTCAGTGATGGCAGCCAATAACGAGATTGGTGTGTTGCAACCCCTGGCAGCGATCGGTGAGTTATGTCGGCACCACAACATCTTGTTTCACACCGATGCGGCACAGGCGATCGCTAAGATTCCCTTAAATGTGAACGCCATGAATATCGACCTGATGTCGCTGACAGCCCACAAGGTCTATGGCCCCAAAGGCATCGGCGCATTGTATGTGCGACGTCGCAATCCGAGAGTGCAATTAGCCCCCCAATTGCATGGCGGTGGGCACGAGCGAGGAATGCGATCGGGCACTCTCTACACGCCCCAAATTGTAGGGTTTGCCAAAGCTGTAGAACTTGGATTGACAGAGATGGCCAGTGAAACGAAACGGATTCAAGAACTGCGCGATCGCCTCTGGACAAAACTAGAATCCCTCGGTGGCATTTATCTCAACGGACACCCCACCCAACGGTTAGCTGGCAACCTCAACATCAGCGTGGCAGGTGTCGATGGACAAGCCCTGTTATTGGGACTACAAGCGATCGCCGCCGTTTCTTCTGGGTCTGCCTGTTCTTCAGCCAAAGCCGAACCCTCTCACGTCCTCACCGCTCTAGGGCGATCGCCAGAGTTAGCCTATGCCTCTCTCAGATTTGGCATTGGGCGTTTCAACACATTAGAGGAGATTGAGCAAGTTATAGGAGGAGCAACGCCAACCGACTCTCCCTCTGGGATAGTCGCCACGATCACAGCACTGCGTCATAAATCTATCAGCAAAACTCATTAGTTTCTATCAAGAGTTTAGTTGACCAAGTAAAAATACTTATCTTAGAATAATGTAAGAAATATTAAGAATCTTAATACTTTTCATCATTCAACCATCGTGTAGGTATAGAGACAAGTTGCTTTGTTCTCTATTTAGAGACATTAAATTGAATGAATCTGTATCCAGGCATATTTGCCTTCGCCATTAGGGTCGTCAGCATGTTTAGGAACAGTGCGACGTAGATAGTTCTAGGTTGATAGGTCTAGGTTGATAGGTCTAGGTTCGTCTTCTATTGCATTAAGGGTAATTTGAAGCGGTTTGCTCTGACTGGTGCCGGGATAACGTTGCTGTTTGCTGAGCAACGTAACGATAAGACAACGAATGTTATTTAGCGATGTGTTGAGAGAGGCTATTTCAAAATGACTCAAATTTTAGATTGTTTACCGACTGATTTTGCCACCCCGGTTTTGTGCTGCTACGTGAACGCGACCAGTCAAATTCAAATTGCTCGAATTGTTAATATTGCAAACTGGTATTTTGAGCGAGTAGTTTTTCCGGGACAGCGATTGATGTTTGAAGCCCCTACCCACGCTCAACTTGAGATTCACGTTGGCAACCTGGCAACCTCAATTTTGGCAGACCACATCGCCTGCGAAAAGCTACAAGTTCAAGAGAACGAACTGAGCCAAGCCCTTTAAGGGATTGCCCCATTAGGTAAGAGAAGGGAAGAGGGAATGGTAACTGTGCCCTCTTCCCTTCCCCCATTTATCGCTTCCCTCTTTCAAGCTCTTAAAGCGTTAGTTCCGCCCGCACAATGGATGGGTCTGCGGTGCGTTTAATCCGAAAACCAAGTTTCTCGCACACATGTTGCATTCCTGTGTTTTCGCCTAACACTTCAGCGTTAATCCGTTTTAGCTGTTCATCTCGCCCCACCTGAATCAACCGCCGAAGCAGTTCGCTCCCTAACCCTTTGCGCTGATATTGGTCACTCACCAACATGGCAAACTCTCCATCGCTGGTGCCGTGGAGTTTGCTCAGTCGCCCCACGGCCCATACCTCTTTGGTATTGGTTTGGGGGTCGTGATGTTCGGCAACGAGTGCCATTTCGCAATCGTAATCAATGAAACAGAGTCGCATCAGGCGATCGTGAGTGGTGCGTTGGCTTAACTTGACCATGTGGAAGTAGCGCAAATAGATGCTGCGTTCAGACAACGTTTGGTGAAACTGACGCAGTAGGGGTTCGTCTTCAGGGCGAATCGGACGAATTGTAACTGGGGTGCCGTCGCGCAGAGTCCACTCGGAGACATACTGCGTGGGATAGGGGCGAATCGCTAATTTGGGTAATTGGTCTTCGCGGGTGCCCTTAGGGTGAATCACGACACGAGCATCTAATGCCATCAGAGGTTGCACCACTCCGGCTTCCAGGGGTTTTGCTAGCAGTGGATTGATGTCGATTTCTTGAATCCAGCGTTGCTCTACAATCAGTTGGCTAAACCGCACCAAGAGTTGCTCTAATCCGGCTAAATCGACCGCAGCCCGACCCCGAACCCCTTTGAGTGCTTTATAAATTTGGGTTTGCTCCATCAGGCGACGGGCCAATGTGGTGTTGAGAGGGGGTAGAGCGATCGCGCTATCTTGAAACACTTCTACCAATTGCCCTCCAGAGCCAAACAGCAACACAGGGCCAAATTGTGGATCGAGGTTGCTGCCGATGATGATTTCATAGCCATCTAGCTTCAACATGGGCTGCACAGTAACACCTGCAAAATGTTCTGCCCCTACCTTGTCAGTAACCGCCGTGGCGATCGCTCGATAAGCCTGACTGACCGCATCCGCATCTTTGAGGTTGAGTTGCACCCCTCCCACATCCGTTTTGTGGGTAATCGTTTTAGAGTAAAGCTTTAACACCACAGGATAACCAATCGCATCCGCCAAGCGCACAGCCGCATCCTCTGTCGTAGCAACATAGGTTTCCACCGTGGGAATGCCATATGCTGCTAAGAGTTGCTTCGATTCAAATTCGGTCAGAATCGTGCGATCGTCGTGATGAGCCGTCTCAATGATCTGACGAACTAAGGCGCGATCGGGGGTGAAATCAGCATCCATTGGCAACACAGGTGTTTCATAGATGCCTTGCAGGTTATAGGTCGATCGCCACATCAAACTAAACACCCGTGCCGCCGCATCAGGATACCGATAAGTCGGGATACTAACACTATTGAGAATCGCCTCTCCACGCTCAATATCGGAACCACCCATCCAACTGGCGAGAATCGGTTTGCCTGCGATCTTGGCGTAGGATTTCAACATCTCTGCCGTTTTCTCAGGTTCTGTCACCGCTTGCGGCGTTAAGATCACTAACACTCCATCACTGTTTGGGTCTTGTGCTAAGACTTCTAGCGTTTTGGTATAGCGAGCCGCATCCGCATCTCCCAAAATATCCACCGGATTGTTGTGACTCCAGTGTGTGGGCAAGAAACCGCTGAGCTTTGTTTTGGCATCTTCCGTGAGATCTGCTAGTTCACCCCCCATCGCAATTAATGCGTCGGTTGCCAACACCCCTGGCCCCCCTGCGTTGGTAATCAGGGTCAAGCGCGGCCCTTTGGGGCGAGGCTGTTTGGCTAAGACCTCCGCCATATCAAATAGATCAGAAATGTGGGTGACTGAAAGCACTCCACAGCGGCGAAACGCTGCCTCTAAAACCGCTTCACTGCCTGTCAGTGCACCCGTATGGGAGGCCGCAGCTTTAGCAGCAGCTTCAGTGCGTCCCGCTTTGATCACAATGATCGGTTTGGTTAATGCCACCTCGCGTGCCGCCGATAGAAACGATCGCGCATTGCCGATCGACTCCATGTACAACACGATGCTCTGAGTGTTGGGGTCATCGCCTAGATAATAAATCAAGTCTCCCCAATCGACATCTAACATCGAGCCGATCGAGATAAATGAACTGAACCCAACATTTTCTTGAAAGCTCCAGTCCAAGATGGCAGTACACAGTGCTCCACTCTGGCTAATAAAGCCTACATTGCCGGGGCGTGCCATCTTGCTAGCAAAGGTTGCATTCAACCCACTCAGGGGGTTCATCACTCCCAAACAGTTGGGGCCAATCAACCGCATTTTGCCCCGTTGCAAATGCCTGAGCACTTGCTGTTCTAGATCAATGCCCACGGCTCCAGTTTCTTTAAAGCCCGCCGAGAGGACGATCGCCCCTTTGACGCCAACATCGGCACATTGGCTGATGATGTCAGGAACCGTCGTAGCCGGGGTGACAATCACCGCCAAATCAACGGGATCAGGCACATCAGCGATCGAGGGATAAGCTTTGATTCCTAATACGCTGTGCCGTTGGGGATTGACCGGAAAAATCGTGCCCCCAAAGGAACTGCTAACTAGATTCCACAACAAGGTGCGGCCTACGCTACCGGGGCGTTCTGTGGCACCAATAACCGCTACTGATTTAGGCGCAAAGATGAAATCAAGGGGTTGGCGATCGCTCCGCAAAATGTCATAAGCCGGATCAGGTGCACTGTGAGTTTGGGTTTGCATGGGCAGCCTCTCTAAGGAACTGTTGTGAGAAGGGACAACACTTCCCATGCTATTGATGGAAACGGATGTTGGTGAATTCATGGGGAATCCTTTAACAAAGTGAGTCGTGATTGATGAGAAATTAGAAAAAAAGGGTGAGACATGCCCACCCTCAACCGTCTACGACAACAGCTGTTGCATGGACTCTGGCGCGATCGCACCTCCAGGAATCGGCTCTTGATGAGCGATAACCCCTAAGAGAGAATTGCGGCACATCGCCCCTTGAGTGACATCATCTTGAATAACGCTAAAGTTTACTGAGCCACCAGTTGAGAGTCAGCTTCACCAGACTCTGCATGAAACAAAGCTGCATCCAATCGGCATCCTTGAAACGCCAACACATATAGCTCTTTCAGGTCATTGATCAGGGGATAGCGTGGGTTTGCCCCAGTACACTGATCGTCAAACGCCTGTTCTGCCATCTCCTCAACTTTTTCGTAAAACTCCCGTTCCTCATCCTTGAGAGTTTCCTTGATGGTGGCAGGAATATTAAGACGTTGCTTTAAGGTTTCGATCGCCTCAATCAGTTTCTCTACCTTCTCATCGGGGGTGTTACCGCCCAATCTCAAATGGTCAGCAATTTGAGCATAGCGATCTTTGGCATTGGGATATTTATATTGCGGGAAGATAGCTTGCTTAAAGGGCACATCTGTGGCGTTATAGCGAATCACATGAGAGATCATCAGCGCATTCGCCAAACCGTGTGGCACATGGAAGGTAGACCCCAATTTATGTGCCATTGAGTGACAAACCCCTAAGAAAGCATTGGCAAATGCCATTCCAGCGATCGTCGCCGCATAGTGAACTTTTTCCCGGGCAAGCGGATCTTTGGCTCCATTCTCATAGGCACTGGGCAAATATTCAAACAATAGGGCGATCGCCTCTAACGCCAACCCGTTTGTAAAATCACTCGCCACTACTGACACATAGGCTTCTAGAGCATGAGTCATGGCATCAATGCCCCCAAAGGCGGTGAGCGATTTGGGCATATGCATCACCAACTCAGGATCAACGATCGCCATGTTGGGGGTCAAGGCATAATCGGCTAAAGGATACTTGATCCCAGCTTGCTCATCAGTCACCACAGCAAAAGGTGTGACCTCTGATCCGGTGCCAGACGTAGTCGGAATCGCCACCATGATCGCCTTTTGCCCCAAGGCTGG
>JANRJA010000205.1:0-66200 GCA_033764315.1 Oculatellaceae cyanobacterium bins.114 | reverse complement strand
CGGGGTGCGACTCTCACAACCTCCTAATTTCACAAATGATTTAGGACTGCTATAGATTAATAAATACATAGAGTTACACACGTTGTTAATATAATTGTTGAATATTCTTTTTACTTATTTAAGTTAATACTGATGCTTAATACTCCAGTTCAATCTTATCCTTAATATTTTTCTATATTAAAACTTAAATTAAGTAAAACACATGTCTAACCCTTCATGATAATTATATTTCTGAAGGGGTATTTTCATAGACCCAACTTTTATCAAAGGCTAAAACTATTTTTCAAATTAGAAAGTAGAAATGTTTCTGTTACATGACACTAGCCACAAAATTGTCATGCATCTTTTCCACAATTTAGCTATTTTACTATCACAATAGAGCTTCTTTTGATATTATTAAATCACTTCAAACTCCATCAGGGTGCTCTAGGTTACTTACAAATAAAGTCAGCAAGAATGTAACTTGCTTCCTCCTTAGCTTAATTAAAGGGGATTTACTTTGTTGTTAATAATGGATGGAGAGTTTGACTTGATTTAGGTAAACCTACAACTCGCAACGACTAAGGCTACCCCTTAACTCCCAAAGTTTTCTGGCCTTGGTTTTTTAGTTGGGGTTTTGTACCTTAATTTAATTTAATTCAGATCTAAAGTTCCCTCTTACCCTTATGAACAGGGAGCCAATCTCCTCAATGAAATGAGCAGGTTGACTAGAAGTCTCTCAAGGCTACTTTGCTTTAGGCAATCTGCATAGGGCCACAGGCTAACCCCTGTTGAACTCAAACCAATGCTTAGTTAAATTAACCATCTCTATACTTTGCAAGCCCAACTCTAAAAAATAACTTGCGAACTTTAAAGCCAGTTCAGTTCAGTTTTTAGCAGAAATATTTCTTAAGAGATTGAGGCATCAAGCCCTACTTAAAATGACGGAGCGAAGCCATCAATATGCCATCCTATCTTGAAAAATAGCTTGCTCGATTACTTCTAATTTCCCACGCAGACATCTACCAAAACATCTATCATGCCTGTTACTCTTCCTATCTCTCTTGTCTTTATCGATCGCGCTGTCGCTAACTATCAAACATTAATCAATGGTGTTGCACCAGCAAGTACCGTCGTAGTACTTGAGCCACATCTCGACGGTATAGAACAAATTACTGATGCATTAAGCCACTATACCCAGGTTGATAGCATCCACATTGTTTCTCATGGAGAGCCTGGGCGGTTACAGCTCGGTTCAGCTAATCTCACCTCAGAAACGATCGCCGATTACACAAAGCAACTGCATCAGTGGAAGACAGCACTGGCCGAGCAAGCAGATGTGGTGTTATATGGTTGCCAAGTAGCGGCAGGAAGGATTGGAGCAACATTTGTTCAGCAATTGGCGCAGATAACAGGCGCAGCGATCGCGGCTTCGACCCGATTAGTCGGTCATCCAACTTTAGGTGGCAGTTGGGATCTAACCTATCAACCTCATGCCAATCTTAGCGACCATCACAGGCTTAACAACACCCCTCGTTTGGCGTTTCAGACGGCTGTTTTAGAGGCATATCCTGCGGTGCTGGCGGTGGGTATTCCTAACTTGGTTTATGGGGTGATCGGAACAGATATCCGAGTGCTCAACCTGGCTAATGGCACTTCAACTTCCGCTGGTACACTGGCATTTCCCACTTTTGCGATCGCCAGAGAATCTAACTCTGGTTTCATCTATTACGTTGAAAATGTTGGAGGTGCTACTGGAGGACGAGTCGCTTTTTGGAACCCAGAAACCAATACCAACACAGTATTAACCAGTGCAAATGGTGGCAGAACTGGGGTTAACACAATCTTCCTCAAGCTTGCTCAATCGGTTACAGGTCTGATCTATGGCTTAAACTCCACTGACACTAACCTTTACACCATTAACCAGACGACGGGAGCAGCTACACTAGTCGGTCCGATTACTGGGGCGGGCTTTGCTGCTGGAAGTGGCGATATTGCCTTTGACCCCAACAACCCCAATCGGTTGTTTGTATCAGTGGTCAGCGCAGGAGGATTCAACCTATTCACGGTTGACACCAATCCCGCTAGCGGAACCTTTCTACAAGCAACATTTATTGGGCAATCTGCTGGGTTAACCAACGTTTCAGCAGGCTCGCTGGCATTTGGTCAAGATGGTGAACTATATGTCACCTCTAGAGTTGGTGGAGTTGACAATTTCTATCGGCTCAATCAAACTACCGCTGCACCAACCCTGGTAGGCCCAACGGGCTTTGGCTTTGACGATTTTGGTAGCCTTCCTACACCAACTGCCTCAGTTGATATTTCAGTCACCGGGGGAGACGGACGCAACACCGTTACTCCTGGTAGTCCGATTACCTACACCATTACGGTTGGCTCTCCTAACTCAACCGTTGACCTGCGAAACATTAATGTTTCGACGTTGATTCCTCCTGAAATTACTAACGTCAATTGGACAGCCATAATTACCGGGGGTGGTAGCTTCCCCACACCTGCTGATCAGTCAGGCTCAGGTAATACCTTCAATACCCGTGTCAATTTAAATACTGGTGCCAGTGTTGTCTATACCGTTACGGGAATTGTGGCACCTAACGCCAATATTGGTAACGTCTTAACGGCTACAACGACCATCACAATTCCAACAGGGATCAATGACCCCAGTATCCCCAACAACGTCTTAACAGACACTACAACCGTTGCCACTCAAAATAGCACCCCGCCTAATACAACGCCTGTTAACACGACTCTGACTCCGGGCACGGCTGTTAATCTTCCTCCACTAACGGGCACTGATCCAGATGGAACCGTTACCTCTTTTACAGTTCTAACGCTGCCACCACCTACTCAAGGCACACTATTTTTGGGCAACCCCACGTCAGGTGGCACTCCGATTACCGCTGGGCAAACCCTCCAACCCAATCAAGTCAGTCAAATCTTCTTTCAATCCACAAGCACTTTTACGGGAGTCACCTTTACTTATACGGCAACTGACAATAGCGGAGATTCTGACCCTACCCCTGCTACCGTCACCTTAAGTAGCAGGAGTCAACCTCCAACTCCCCCCACTCCTGGAGAGGAAGATGATGAATGCGAACCGGGCATTCGTCGTCGAGGTAATCGCAGTGGCAATACTTTAACGGGTACTGCTGATGCAGATACTTTGATCGGGTTTGCTGGCAACGATCGCCTCTATGGTCGCGCTTGTGATGACGTGTTAGATGGAGGATTGGGTGGAGATATCTTGCGCGGGGCAGGGGGTGAAGACACATTACGAGGCAAGCAAGGCAACGATCGCCTCTTAGGAGAGAGAGGAACGGATGCTCTCAACGGGGGTTTAGGCAATGATTACCTGGATGGGGGTTCAGGCAATGACACTTTGTTGGGTGGAGTTGGTAATGATCGCATCATCGGTGGCGATGGCGACGACTTCTTAGATGGTGGACGTGGCATTAACGTCCTATATGGTGGTCGAGGCAGTGACACTCTAGATGGGGGAACGGGTACAGATATTCTCAGAGGCAATACTGGCAATGATGTGCTCACGGGTAGACAAGGTGCCGATCGCCTCATTGGTGGGTTTGGTAATGACCAACTCTATGGTGGAATAGGCAACGACCGGATATTGGGCCGATTTGGACAAGACTTGATCATTGGTGGGGCAGGTAACGATCGCCTTTTTGGAGAATATGGCAACGATGAAATTAATGGCGGACGTGGCAGAGACTTAGTTAATGGCGGCAGAAGTGGAGACATTCTTTTTGGTCGCCAGGGCAATGATGTCATCAATGGCGGGCTAGGCTGGGATACCCTCAATGGTGGGGTTGGCAGAGACACCCTTAGAGGAGGCAGTGGTCGAGATACCCTCAATGGTGGCTACGGTCGAGATACTCTGGTGGGTAACTTTAATGCTGATACGATTACGGGTGGTGCAGGGCGCGATCGCTTTGTCTATCTGGCGGCTAAAGACCGGGGCGATCGCATCACGGATTTCAACCGCAGAGAAGACCGCATTGACGTCTCTCGTCTCTTTCAATCTTCTCTTTATGGGCGGGCAAATCGGTTTGTAGCATACGTCCAATCAAACCAGGTTGGGGCTGATACAGTCATTCGCTTAGACCTAAATGGCGATCGCCCCGGTGGCTTTAGAAACTTTGTCACGTTACAAAACGTTGCAGCCAACACGATTACTGCACGCAACTTTATCTTCTAGTCAAATGCTGTTTCTATAGCAACAGTAGCTGTCAAGATCGTTGATACAAAGGGTGTGGGGGCTTCGTCCCTGCATACCCTTGAATCAACTCTTCAGGTGCCATACACTCCCTAAACCTTTTGCCTAAATAACGTCAGTTCGGTTTAAGCAGCCCAGCGAATAAATTCGCGGCTACCAGAACGAAGTCCGCCTTCGCGGACTGGCAAAATCAAAGGTTTACTGAACCGACGTAGGTCGGTTTTGTCTCCATAGCAGCGGTTTCAACCGCCAAAATCCTTAATTCCCATAACAGGTTAAACAGGCTTTGGGCGTGAATCGTCATGATTCACGCCCAAAGCCTGTTTAACCATCACATCAACTCTAGGCCGTCACATCAGCGGGTTGAATCACCTGTAGAGACTCCTCATCCTCTTCCTCATTCTCTAGAGCCATCTCCTGCAATGATTGCCATCCGGCTTGCCATAAACCCCGATCTTTAAGCAACTGAGCATTTAACCAAAACCTTACCTCTGGATCACACGCCGCTACCAGTTCTGCAAAGACCCATTGCCCCTGGTTTTTCCGGTTTGTCACTTGAAAATGCCGCCAACCCATAATGGTTTGTTGGGCAGTCCATTTTGAGCCAAGCAGGTGAGGAAATTTTTGTTTCTTTGCCATTTCCGATAATAAATACTTATCGCTCTTCTTCTACCATGCCACAAGCTATCCCCAAGACCAACCCCTACTCCAAGCTGATCTGTGCCTTAATTTCACCGAAATTCATCATAATAGCTGAGTTTAGTTCAGCCATTTGTCGAGGTTGATTGCTCCCGAATTTCAGTTAGTTTGGAACGTACCTAAAAATTGTTGACGTTGCAAGTTTTTGTTAGCAGTCTTACCTTTGTAAAGGTGACTTGCCACTTTCTTAGAAGTTTAGTTATCGTGTTAGCTTCCCAGAAATGCAAGGCGTTAATTTCTCAAGAAATTTTAGAGATTAACCGCCCAGTTATCACCTTTCTATGACTAAGGCAAAGAAAACACGTGCAAATTTTGTCAGAAAAGCTACAATCGGAGACATCTTGACATAGCCCTGAAAATAGAGTCATTTTTTGGTGCTTCTACCCAGTTTGGGGAAGCGATGTGCCTTTTAGTCACTACACCGTTTACCGTTTAGGTACACCCTACCTAAGCGACTTAAAAAGTAGTTGGCGAGTCTAGAGATAGATTTGTGCTATTCTCTGGTTTTCATTGTTTTTTTCACGTTTCACCTAAGGAGCATGAGGAGCGCGGCATGACCCAGGCTAACGACCTACTCGAACCTGTTGATCAGTCTGAAGGCGAACTTGACGACATTTTGCTGGATGAAGATGACGATCGAGACGAGTTTTTTGATAATCAGCCTGAAGAAGACGATGGTAAGGCTGTCAAAGGCAAATCGAACCGTCGTCGTGCTCAAGCAAAGAAAAAGCATTACACCGAAGATTCCATTCGTCTCTATCTTCAAGAAATTGGACGAATTCGGCTATTGCGAGCAGATGAAGAAATTGAACTTGCCCGTAAAATTGCAGACTTGCTAGAGCTAGAGCGAATTCGTGAGAATTTGATGCGCGAGTTAGATCGCGAACCCCAGGACAAAGAGTGGGCAAGTGCAGTTGACATGCCGCTTCCTGCGTTTCGTCACCGTCTTCATTTAGGGCGTCGAGCCAAAGATAAGATGGTGCAGTCTAACCTGCGATTGGTGGTATCGATCGCCAAGAAATATATGAACCGTGGGTTGTCATTCCAAGACTTGATTCAGGAAGGCAGTTTAGGTTTGATCCGGGCGGCTGAGAAGTTTGACCATGAAAAGGGTTATAAGTTCTCGACCTATGCAACATGGTGGATTCGTCAGGCGATTACACGAGCGATCGCAGACCAATCTCGAACCATTCGTCTCCCAGTCCACCTATACGAAACCATCTCCCGCATTAAGAAAACAACTAAGTTGCTCTCTCAGGAAATGGGTCGTAAACCCACTGAAGAGGAAATTGCCACTCGAATGGAGATGACGATTGAGAAACTGCGCTTTATTGCAAAGTCAGCTCAACTGCCCATCTCTCTAGAAACCCCCATCGGGAAAGAAGAAGATTCTCGTTTGGGTGACTTCATTGAGTCGGATGGTGAAACCCCTGAAGATCAAGTTTCTAAGAGCCTCTTACGGGAAGATCTAGAAAGCGTATTGGGCACTCTTAGCCCCCGTGAGCGTGATGTGTTGCGCCTGCGCTATGGCTTAGACGATGGACGCATGAAGACACTGGAAGAAATCGGACAGATCTTCAACGTCACCCGTGAACGGATTCGTCAAATCGAAGCCAAGGCACTCCGCAAGTTGCGTCACCCTAACCGCAACAGCGTTCTAAAAGAGTACATCCGTTAGGATTTTTACTCCGCTACAAATCCCCGGCATCTTAAAGATTCCGGGGATTTTGTTTTGTTAGGTTACGAAGCGATCGCCACTCCAGTTTTTGCATCAAACAAATGAATTTTATCAGGGGCGATCGCCAACCAGATTTCTTCCCCAACGCGAACGGGTCGATCCGGTTCAATCCGAACCTGCAATTCACTTTCTTCGGTTGACGAGTTGACAAAACTGACGGATAAATATGTTTCACTCCCCAATGCCTCGACCCGCTCGACTCGTACAGGCAGATTTTTGGGAGCCGGAACACTGGCACTGAGATGTTCTGGACGAATCCCCAAAATCATGGTTTGACCATCATAGGGTTTGAGTTTGGCTTCCCACACCTCTGGTAATGTCAGACGAAACTGCGGGTGAGTGATCAGTAAGGGAGCTTTGACCTGCACGGTTAAAAAGTTCATCGTGGGAGAGCCAATGAACTCTGCCACAAAGCGATTAGCAGGATGATTGTAGAGCTGTAAGGGCGTATCCACTTGCTGAATCTGCCCCGCATTCATCACCGCAATGCGATCGCCCATTGTCATCGCTTCCACCTGGTCATGGGTGACATAGATCGTCGTAATGCCTAATTTGCGTTGCAAATTGACGATTTGAGCACGGGTTTCTGTCCGCAATTTAGCATCTAAATTGGACAGCGGCTCATCCATCAAAAATACTTGTGGGTTACGAGCCATTGCCCTTCCTAAAGCCACCCGCTGTTTTTGTCCTCCCGATAACTGCTTCGGCAATCGATCTAACAACGCATCAATTTGCAGCATTTGAGCAACGGTACGAACTCGCAGATCAACAAAACGTTCTTTAGCAGACCAATATCGCAATCCTTTGGGCAATGACCGAGTGAGAGCAACGGGTACGTCTTCTGTAATCGTTGTTTGCAAGCGATTGAGAAGCGTTTGCTGAGTTGGGTCGGATGGCTCTTGTGTCGTAGCTGCCGTTCGTCGCAACCCAAAAGCAAGATTGTCGTAGACCGTCATATGAGGATAAAGAGCATAGCTCTGAAACACCATAGCGATGTCGCGGTGCTTGGGGGGCAGGTCATTCACCAAGCGATCGCCCACCCAAATATTGCCTGCGGTCAGTTCTTCTAAGCCAGCAATCAATCGCAGTAGGGTACTTTTTCCACATCCAGACGGCCCTACCAACACCATAAATTCACCATTGTGAATGGTGAGATTGATGCGGCGTAAAACACTGGCCGCAGTCAGAGTTGCTTCTACAGATTCCGCTTGATCAAGGGGAGCATCAGTCGCCCTGCCGCGACTGTCTTGCCCTCGTTGACGGCGTTGAAAGCTTTTATAAATATTTTCTAAAAAGACCTGCGCCACGGCTCATTTCACCCCGTTAAATTCAGCTTATTTTCTCGTATTCTTGGCGGGTTGGCTCGGCTCACGACTCAAAGATTGTTCGGCTTACCCTGACCCAAAGGGCATTGCTTCTCGTGGCTTAGGTATATTACTGAATCAAAATCTACCTTTTGAGTACTGGAGTCTCAGTACTGAGTCAGAGCTTTTCTAGGGGAGCGGCTCAGTAAGATTGAATCTGATAGCACAACACTAGATGAAGGACTTGCTTTCGGGCAAGTTGGATTCTTAATCAGGGTGTATTTACATTTCTTCATAAGATTACTTGATTAAGATACTTTACCAAGAACGATGATGCTAGTTACTCAAAAAAGATTATTGACCGGAGCACGTAAGAGTCGTGCTCGATCTCGCTTGTGTCTTGTCATCACCTTTGAAGATGGCATAAGGGTGCAACACCCTGTTGAAAATGAGTCTGAGGCGATCGCCCTATTTGCCCACTACTCTAAACTGCATCCCTTTTTGCAAAAGGAAGTAGTTGCAAGCTAGCACACCTTAGTTTGCGTTTTCTAGTCCTCTGAAGAATCTAGATCCTCGTCATCCTCTGAGTCTGTTTCAGCTAATGTGGCGATCGTTAAATCAGTGATTTTTTCACCCTTGTTCAGCTTGAGCAAGCGACCCCCGCCACCCTCTTTACCAGCTACAGGAATATCGTCGATCGCCACTTTAGCAATGCGATCTCCATTGGTTAGTACAGTTAACTCAGCCCCTGACAACGCTGGAGCGATCGCCGCTAGCGTATCTGTTTTGTTGACAAACTGGATTGCCTGCATTCCCAACTCGCCCCGATGAGCCAACCGTAGAGCAGTGCCTGGGATTTGTTTAGCAAATCCTTGAGTCGTAAACAAGACACAATAATCTTGCGGAGCTAGGGCGACACACCCCACCAAATGTTCTTGTTTGCCCAAACGCAAGGCAGGTTGACCTTGAGCCGTGCGACTCAGAATCGGTAGTTGCTCATCATCAATTCTGAACCTCAGCATTCGTCCACCCGATGTTGCCAACAAGAGGTGATCTCCCGGTCTTGCCAGGGTTGTAATCCAGACTTCGTCGTCGTCTTTGAGCTTGAGAGCCGTCAGTCCTCGACCTGTCAAATTGGCAAATTCTGACAACGGTAATCGTTTAATCCGTCCTTGTGCTGTCAAGATAATCAGATCTCCTGGCTCTTCTTGAGGAGGCAACACCAATTGCGTCACGATGGTTTCGCGATCGCCCTGAACAGCTTGAGGCAGAAGTGCGATCAGCGGAGTTCCCTTTGATTGCTTTTGCGTTTGAGGAATGTCGTCTACTTTGATGGTGAATGCCTTACCACTGCGGGTCAACACCAACAACTCTTGCAAGGTTGTCGCCGCCTCAGCCTGAGTGACAAAATCATCCGTCTCAATCAACGTTTTCTGAGGTTGAGCTTGCTGCCGTTCCAGTTGCCGTTGAAACACTTTGGGTGTTAGACGTCGGATATATCCTCGATTGGTAAATTCCAACACTACTGGTTGTTCGATCCGCGCATCTTCTGCCCGTTCTGCCAAGATTTCTGCTTCTTCTGAACGCTCTGCCGATTGAATTTTGGTGCGTCGGGGATCGTTATATTTCCGCTTCAACGCCCGCAGATCTTTCTTGAGTGCTTTGAGAAACTCTTTGCGATTGGTCAGCAATTGTTGTAACTCTTGCCGTCGGCTGGTGAGTTCGTCATATTCAGTTTGCAGGTTTTGACGCTCCATGCCCGTCAGACGCCGCAAGGGCATCGCGAGAATGGCATCGGCTTGGCGATCGCTAAACTCAAATTGCTCTCGCAGCAAGATTTTTGCAGTACTCCCATCGGGGGCATTACGGAGAATATCAATGACCGCATCCAAGTTTTGCAGCGATCGCAGCAACCCTTCCAGCAAGTGAATTCGATTATCGGTTTTTTCGAGTTCATAGTTGTATTGCCGAGTCAGAGTTTGCTCTCGAAAGCTGAGAAACTGTTGCAACAACTCTCGCAGTGGCATTTGACGCGGTTGTCCGTCTGCCAACGCCAATAAAATTGCCCCAAAATTGCTTTGCAACGGGGTCAGTTTATAGAGCCGATGCAGCACCCGTTGAGGATTAGCTTCGCGGCGCAGCTCAATCACCACTCGCATGCCTTCGCGATCGCTCTCATCCCGAATATCCACAATGCCTTCAAGGCGTTCTTGATTCACCAATTCAGCAATTTTTTCAATTAACCCTGCCTTATTCACCTGATAGGGCAATTCTGTGATCACAATCGCCGTGCGTCGGTGCCGTCCACGACCTCCCTGAATCTCTTCAAACTGAGTGACCCCCCGTACTGGAATGCTGCCTCGCCCAGTTGTGTAAGCTTCACGAATCCCAGCGATGCCGATGATCTCGCCTCCCGTGGGAAAGTCAGGTCCAGGAATTAAGGCAAACAAGTCATCATCTGGTAAGTCAGGTTGGTCAATTAACGCAATTAACCCATCCACCACCTCACTCAAGTTGTGCGGTGGAATGTTAGTTGCCATGCCAACGGCAATTCCAGAAGAGCCGTTCAACAACAAAAACGGCAGTTGGGCAGGAAGAACGGTCGGTTCTTGTTGGGAGTTGTCAAAGTTACCGATGAAATCAACCGTTGCCTCCCCAATCTCAGTCAGCAGGGCTTCATTGCCGATCGGGGCAAGCCGTGTCTCGGTATACCGCATTGCCGCCGGAGGATCGTCATCCACCGAACCAAAGTTGCCATGCCCTGCCAACAGAGGATAACGACTAGAAAACTCCTGTACCATCCGCACGAGAGCGTCATACACCGCTTGATCCCCGTGGGGGTGATATTTACCTAACACATCCCCAACAACACGAGCACATTTACGATAAGGACGATCGGGGGTTAAGCCTAACTCGTGCATCGCATACAAGATACGACGGTGGACTGGCTTTAATCCGTCTCTCACATCGGGTAATGCCCGTCCCACAATCACACTCATGGCATATTCCAGGTACGATCGCTGCACCTCAGTGTGTAATGCAGTCGCTACCACTTGTCCTGATGAAAGGTTCAACTGTTTCGCCATGAATTTAATTCCTCTGACCTTGAAATATCTGAATCACGTCCTATGGTTATCCTGTAGAGGTAAAAGGGATATCAGCAGCATCGCGGATAGCAATTTTAGAGCAAGTGTCTTGCAAAATTACTCTCAAGTAACATCCAATAATCCAGCTAAACCATATAAGGTGTCTGTAAACATCTTGCAAAATTTTCGTATAACCATGAAATCTTTCTATTTAGAACTGGTTTAGTCAGGGTTTGATGTACATTTCACAGTAATTTCACAGTAGTATCGAACCGCAAGGCTTAAAAAAGCTTCATTCTATGATGTAGATAAATTAAGGAAAGAAATAATGAAGACTGTTCTCATTGTGGAGGATGACCTAATTAATGCTCGTGTCTTTTCTAAGATCTTGACTAAGCGAGGTGGCTTAGAAGTAAAGCATACCGAGAATGTTGATGAGGTCATGCAAATCGCTCAAGCCGGAGAAGCAGACATCATTTTGATGGATGTCTCGCTATCCCACAGTGTTTACCAAGGTAAACCAGTCGATGGCATTAAAATCACCCAAATGTTGAAATCTGATCCTCAAACGGCTGGTTTGCCAATCATTTTGGTGACAGCTCATGCAATGGAGGGCGATCGCGAGAATTTTTTGAAGCAGAGTGGAGCAGACGGTTACATTTCTAAACCTGTGGTAGATCATCAAAAATTTGTCGATCAAATCATGGAACTGTTACCCAAGGAAGCGTGAGTTAGACGTGCAAGTTAGACGTGCAAGTTAGATGCATAAGTACATAAGTACTATTTTGTCAGACTTTTGGCAAGGTTTGGGCAGATTTGAGGTAGATTTAACCCCATCGGTAGCAATGGATGGAGCGATAGAAGTCTTGTGAACTTAAAGCGTCGGTTTTGGCTAGTCGTACTGGTGATTAGTCTTTTGGTTAGTTTTACGGGCTATTACACCCCCATTAACGCTCAACCTGCTATCTCTACGACATCTACAGAATTGCGTGGAGTCTGGCTGACCAACATCGATAGTGATGTTTTATTTTCTCAGCGCAATTTGAGTCGTGCTCTCAGGCGACTCCGTCGATTAAACTTCAACACCGTCTACCCAACCGTTTGGAACTGGGGCCACACCCTCTACCCAAGTGCGATCGCCCAACACGTTACGGGGCACTCCCTCGACCCTCATCCGGGTCTACAGGGGCGAGATATGTTAGCTGAGATCGTCGAACAGGGGCATCGTCTGGGCATGACAGTCATTCCCTGGTTTGAGTTTGGGTTGATGGCTCCAGCTGATTCAGATTTAGCAAAGTTACATCCCGATTGGTTAACACAACGCCGTGATGGTAGCCAGATTGTCTATGAGGGAAGTGATCCCAGGGTTTGGTTAAACCCCATGCATCCCGAAGTGCAGCAATTCATCATGGACTTGGTCAGTGAAATTGTCACCCGTTACGATGTTGATGGGCTGCAACTTGATGACCACTTTGGTATGCCTGTGGAATTGGGCTATGACCCCTATACCGTGCGGCTCTATCAAGAACAACAGGGACAACTGCCCCCAGATAATCCTCAAGATCCTGCCTGGAAGCAATGGCGATCGGAGCAGATTACTCGTTTGATGGCGCAAGTTTTTGAGGTGATCAAACAGCGTGATCCTGAGTGCATTGTGGCGTTATCTCCAAACCCCAGAGCTTACGCCTATGACACCTTCTTACAAGATTGGGGTACTTGGGAACGACGCGGCTGGGTCGAAGAACTGATTGTTCAGGTCTACCGCAATGACCTGGAGAGATTTGTCATGGAACTAGAGCGACCCGAAATCACCCTTGCCAAAAATCACATCCCCGTTGGAATTGGCATTTTAACTGGGCTCAGAAACCGCCCTGTGGAGATGGCGCAAATCGCTCGTCAGGTGCAAGCTGTGCGCGATCGCCGACTAGCAGGAGTTTCATTCTTTTTCTATGAAACCCTGGGCAATCGAGATGCAGCCTTTCGAGCACTCTTCCCTACAACCGCGACCCGTCCGAGTGTCGTTTCTGCTAGAGGTCGTTAGGGAAGTAAGGAGAGTAGAAAGCAGAGGTGAGGGTTGAGTTCTCAGTTTTGAGTTCTCAGTTTTGAGGATTGAGTTAAGAGATTCAATTCAAACCTCAACACTCACAATTCAAAACCTTACCCTCTTACCCTCAACCTCCTGCCTCTACGTCAAAATTGTTCCTCCCATCAAGCGTCGATAGCGATAGTCCAATTCTGCTTTCATCAATGACCAGCGATCGAGGCGCGGATCTTTTTCCAACACTTTCTCTGCGGCTTCGCGTGCCAGTTCCAACACAGCTTGATCTTCGACAAGACTTGCCAGCGCAAAATCAGGCAATCCCGATTGACGGGTGCCCAAAACTTCGCCGGGGCCGCGAAAGCGCATGTCCATTTCTGAAATAAAGAAGCCATCTTGTGACTGCTCTAACACATTGAGTCGTTGGCGAGCCGTTTCACTTTTGCTGCTGTTCATCAACAAGCAATACGATTGCTCGGCTCCTCGTCCAACACGCCCCCGCAACTGATGAAGTTGGGACAAACCAAAGCGTTCTGCATGTTCAATCAGCATGACTGAGGCATTGGGAACATCCACCCCCACTTCGACAACCGTCGTGGAAACAAGAATCTGGGTTTGATTGTCGCGAAATTGAGTAATAGCTTCGTCTTTCTCAACCGAGGTCATGCGGCCATGTAACAGACCAATGTTGAACTCAGGAAAGACCGTTTCCCGCAGACGCTCGTATTCCTCGATCGCCGATCGCAAATCGAGTTTTTCAGACTCCTCTACCAATGGCAGCACCACATACACCTGGCGACCTTTGGCGATCTCTCGACGAATCAAGTCATAGGCATGTTGGCGATCGCTCCCTGTCAGCATTGTGGTTTGAATGGCTTTGCGTCCAGGAGGCAATTCATCAATCTGACTGACATCTAGATCACCGTGAATGGTTAACGCCAGCGTTCGAGGAATCGGTGTGGCCGTCATTGTCAACACATGAGGATGGTCACCCTTTTGCTGCAATCGGGCGCGTTGTCCCACTCCAAAGCGATGCTGTTCATCAATCACGACCAATCCCAATTGTTGAAACTGGACGGGGTCTTCGATCAAGGCATGGGTGCCCACCAACAATGGCAGTTCTCCCGTTTTTAACTCAGCTAAGAGTTGTCGTCGTTTGGCAGTTTTAGTGGAACCCGTCAGCAACTCCACCGGCAAATGCAACTGGTTAAACCAGGTCACGAGTTTGCGATAGTGCTGCTCTGCAAGAACCTCGGTCGGAGCCATCAATGCGGCTTGATAACCCGCCTGGATCGCTGCCAAAATCGCCACCACTGCCACCACGGTTTTACCTGACCCAACATCGCCCTGCACCAATCGATTCATTGGCACGGGCTTCTGCAAATCGTTGAGGATATCATTTACAACCCGATACTGGGCTGACGTGAACTGGAACGGCAGAATGGTATAGAACTGGTCAATCAGCTGACCTGCTGGTGTTAGTACAACACTCGTTTGTTGCTGTTGCTGGTGCAAGCGTCGTTTCAGCAGACCCAATTGCAAATAAAAGAATTCATCAAACACAAGCCGTCGCCGCGCCAAATCCAGTGCCTCACCACTGGGGGGAAAGTGGATATGGGCGATCGCCTCCTGTAGCCCAATCAAGCCATATTTCTCGCGCAGCGCATCAGGTAAAGGTTCCTGAAGTTGCGCCGCAGCAGGCAAAGCAGACAAAACAGCCTTTCGCACCACATCAGCAGGCACCCCCTCTGTTAAAGGATAAACAGGCACCACTCGCCCCACTTTCATCGACTCAATCGAGGCTCCCAGGTGATCAATCACTTCAATTTGCGGATCATCCAGGGTCATACCAAACTTACTTTTTTTGACCCACCCCGATGCCGCCACCACTGCCCCAATCGGATACAGTCGTTTTTGTTGTTCTTGCCAGCCTCGATTTTGATAGCGACTACCCGCAAAGAAGCGACTCAATTTGATCTGCCCGGTGTGATCGCGCACTAAGACTTCTAAAATAGTCAGCTTGGGATTTTTGGGACTGTTGAAGCAAGTACAGCGTTTAACCGTAGCAATTAAAGTGACAGTTTGCCCTTCGACTAGATCACGAATGTTAACCTGACGAGCATAGTCGATGTGGTCACGCGGGTAGTAATAGAGCAAATCGCGCACCGTTACCAACCCCAACTTACTCAAGCGATCGCTATTCTTTGCCCCAACTCCTGGCAAGTAGGTCACAGCCTGATCAAGTTCAAGTTTGCGATTAGAGTCAACCAGTGGGGCGGTGCGAGGCAACTTGCCAGGGGTGCTGAGAGTGACTGTAGAAGCAGGAGATTGTCCCTGCTGTGATCTCGACTCGGTGTTAGACTCTAAAGCTAAAGGGGTTTCTGCACTTAGCCTAGCCTTAGCAGCATTAGACTTTTCAACACTCTTTTCCTCTAAAGATCGCTGCGTTTGATAGAGCGTTCGTCTTGCCTCAGCGACTAAATGCTGCCGTTGAGCAAATGTCATCTCCGCATAGCCAGCAAACCGCTCCCCGATCTCTTGAAAGCGACGCTGCTCTGAAACGGGAATGTCGGTTGGCGGGCGACTAAAGCTAAGGCTGAGAAACTCACTAAAGCGATATTGATTGCCCAGCAAATCGTTGAAGCCTCGTTCGGCCTCTACTGACAGTGCTTTCTGCAAGCGCAACCAATCCATCGTGACTCATCAAATGCTAATCAACCCATCCGTGCATCATACCCATCAATCATCAAACCAGGTTGAACGCCAAGCCGCTTCTGCTGTGGCGATCGCCTTCTCTCGATGTTTCTTTTGATAGTCTCGCCCGACCTGATTAAGGCGAGCCAATACCCCTCGAATTTTTGATCGCCAGGCTCCTAATGTGGGGTCAGCGAATTCAATCTCAGACAACCGCAGTCGAATGGTCATGATATGAGTCATTTTAGACGCTGTTTTACCATCGCCCTCTGACTCAATCAGTAAGTTCAAAAGATTGGGAGGGCCAGAAGCAATCTCTGCTCCTGCCTTTGCCGCCACCTCAAGAATCGGTTGGGCTAACTTTGTTGGCAAAATGTCGCTTTCTTGGAGTAACTGATTAGCCGCATAAGACAGCGTCTGCAACACAGTTGCAATTCCCTTCTCCAGGTTTTCTTGCCAACTCACCACCCATCTCGGATCAGCAATGGCTTGAGCCGCGTCAACTTTTTGGGCTGGTGGGAAGTCATGGGCCATTGATGCCTCATGCAGAGCCGAATCATGCAAATCTGAGGTCTCAGACCACTCAAACCTGGCTTGACTCTCCCCAGATGAGCGATCGCCTACCGTAAAGAAAGTTCCTGAAATCTCACCCGTTAAAGCCCCATCCCGTAATAACGCTTCCCTTAGACGCTCCTCATCTAACTGTTCTTCATCGTCTAACTCTTCGTCTAAGTCGTCATCTGACAAGTCATCATCCGCCAGTTCCTCATAAGACAATTCAGGTTCTGAAAGTTCATGCTCTGACAGGTCTTCCTCAGGAGGCAGATGAATCTCGTCAAATGACCTTAATCGGTTCACTAACTGAGTTTGAGCCCGTTGAGCCAACTGCTTCAACGTCTGTTGCAACTCTTGCCGCTGGCTCAGTGAGAGGGTGAGAAACCGATCAGGATATCCTTGAGTACAAATATGGTATGCCGCCAAAACAAGCTGACGTTTTACCGCTTGTCCTAAATCGGTTAAGTAATCGCTATAGGTAGTGTGAAGGTCTTGAGCGATCGCAGCCACAGATTGCTCCAAAGCAGCAATGTCACGCTCAATATGTTCAACTGCTCGTGTCATAGCTTCAAACTATACCTATTTTATTGGACAAGATACTGATGGGTAAAAGGTGGATCAGAGGCGATGGCAAAAGACTGAGCATAGAAAAGAAAATAAAGCCACACGCGATCGTTGGACTCTCTCTCTTCAACACTCAGTCTCCAAACTAACGCACCTTACAAATCAAGAGTTCTTAATAGGCGATCGTACATCTGACCTTGTTGTCGGCAAAGCAGCACGCTCAATTGGGGCATGGTTACTACAGCACAGACTCAATCAAGGTATGAGCCCAATCAAACGGTTAAACCGATGCCCCAGTTTGAGCAGCCACTTCTGCGGCAAAGTCGGTTTCTGCCTTCTCGATCCCTTCACCCAAAATAAAGCGAGAGAATCGACGAATCTGGATATTTTCACCCAACTGAGCAATGTTTTGTTTGATCAGCTCACTCACAGTGATAGTTTGATCTTTAACATAGGGTTGATCGAGCAGAGCCAGATCCTTCAAACGCTTTTCAATTCGCCCTTCGACAATCTTTTCACGAATGTTTTGGGGCTTATTGCCAAGGTCATCCCTACCCATTTCAATTTCTTTTTCTTTGCTCACGACCTCAGGCGGAATATCTTCTACCCGAACATATTCAACGTTAGGAGAAGCCGCAATTTGCATCGCAACGTTGCGAGCCAATTCTTTAAAGGCTTGGTTGCGTGCCACAAAGTCAGTCTGGCAGTTAATTTCTACTAAAACACCGACTCGACCACCCGTGTGGATATAGCTCTCGATTAAACCCTCAGCGGTAATCTTGCCAGATTTTTTCTCAGCAGAGGTAATCCCCTTCTGTCGCAACCAATCCATTGCTTTACTGATATCACCCCCCGTTTCCTGGAGAGCTTTTTTGCAGTCCATCATCCCTGCGCCTGTCTTATCGCGCAGTTCTTTAACAAGCTTTGGTGATATTTCTGCCATCGTGTTAAGTCCCACTCTGAGATTAGTTTTGATTGGGTAAGAATTTAAGAGTTCTAAGTAAGACGGGATAAAAGTCAAACATTAAACTCTTAGCTCTTACCCCGTCCTAAAAATACCTTATTCTTCCGTCGCTTCCTCGTCTTCCTCATCTGGGAAGTCGCTATCGTCGTAGTCAAACTCTTCCTCAGAGCCTTCGTAGTCATCGTAGTCTTCTTCGGCTTCGAGTTGACCGTGGCGACCCTCATAAATGGCATCTGCCAGACGACCTACTATAAGCTTAATCGACCGGATAGCATCATCGTTGGCAGGAATCGGAATATCTACCGTATCTGGATCACAATTTGTATCTAACAACGACACAATTGGAATTCCTAGCTTTTGGCATTCTTGAACAGCATTGTATTCGCGGCGTTGATCCACGATCAAAACAGCATCAGGCAGCTTTCGCATTGCCTTAATGCCACCGAGATACTTTTGCAATTTCTCCAATTCACGGCGTAAAACAGACGCTTCCTTCTTAGGCAGCAGGTCAAGCACACCTGTTTCTTGACGACGCTCTAGCTCTTTAAGGCGATCGACTCGAGTTTTGATGGTTGCCCAGTTTGTGAGCATTCCACCTAACCAGCGTTGATTCACGAAGTATGAACCGCAGCGTAAAGCCTCTTGAGCGACAATACCTGCCGCTTGACGCTTGGTGCCGATGAATAAAAACTTCTTGCCCTGTTCGGAAGCCGTTCGCATGTAGGTGTAGGCTTCTTCCATCAATTGAGCGGTTTGCACCAGGTCAATGATGTGAACGCCATTGCGAGACGTGTAGATGTAAGGGGACATCTTCGGGTTCCACCGTCGGGTTTGGTGCCCAAAGTGAACCCCTGACTCTAGTAATTGAGCCAAAGAAACAACTGGCATAAATTTTTTGATCTCCTTTCGGGTTAATCCTCCACCCAGGTGCATCTCTGTCTCAATTGATTCAGAAACACCCGAAATCCTGAGTGTGTGATTTTAGACAACTTTACAAGGATAACACATGAGGTAATGCCATGAGGAAGCATGATTAATCGCGTCTCCTCATGCCTTGGCACTACATTAATCGGGTCAACTGCACACGATACCGATCTTTTTTAGTGACCGCAATTTCGCCAACTTCCAATCGCCCTTTGCCTCGAATAGCAACCAGATCTCCGGCTTTGAGTTGATGGCTAGACTGAGTCACCTCTCGCCAATTGACACGCACATCTCCAGCCGTAATCAAGTCTGCCATTTTGCTACGAGACATGCCAAACCCAGCAGAGGCGATCGCATCTAATCGCAACGATGCCTCAACAGTCGTCATCTCTTTCTTTTTGGGTTCTCGGATTTTTAACTCATTCAGGTCAATTCGCCGCGTTTTTACAGGCACCGATCGCACCTGGGTCAGGTTGAGTTCTAAAAATTCCACCATCTCTGGCACTACGATCGCCTGAGCACCGCGTTCTCCTAAAACGAGGATGTCTCCCACTTTTTCGCGGACAATACCCGTTCCCAACAGCGATCCTAAAAAGTCACGGTGTGTTGCAGGATCAAACAAAAAATTGCCGCTGATATCGAGAGCCGCGATCGCCACCTGGTTTTGATCGAGGGGTAGCTCAGACCGGGCGATCGCCACTCGCTGCCGTTCTGCCTGCGGATATCCTCCCCAAGGCAAAATTTGCACCTCTGTGAGTCGGGCAAACATCTGTTGCACATCGACCCATTCTGGGGGTGACAAAAAATCGGTGTAGACGACTTCCCATGTTTTAATGGCCTGCTCTGCTTGATCAATCGCTCGCGCGGCTGTATCTCGATTTTCAATTCCCTTGAGCAAGTCTTCTCGTGGCAGCATACATTCGCGTAATTCTGATTTCTCATTCTAGCGATCGCCATGAGTTCTGGGTCATTTAACCCTTGACCGTTAGCAAAAACCCCTCAACCCTCAGCACCTAACTCTCAGCACCCAGTACTAAAACACTCAATCCCCCAATGACACTGATAGGATCAAGAAAGAACTATAGAAGATGCCAATCTAGCCATGTCCCTGGACAATTTACGTGACCTCTATCAGCAGGTCATTTTAGAACGCTACAAAAAGCCTCGAAACAAAGGGAAGACTGATCCGATCGATCGCTACCAAAAGGGACACAATCCTTCCTGTGGCGACACGATTGAGATCACCCTGCATTTGGCTGATGATCGCATTCAAGATGTCAAGTTTGAGGGTGAAGGTTGCGCGATCGCAATGGCATCGGCTGATCTAATGGCAGAAGCATTAAAAGGAAAAACTGCCACTGAAGCTCTGGCAATGGTGCAGCAGTTTCAGGCCATGATGAAAGGTGAAGCTGAGTTTCCTCAAGAGTTGCGAAAGTTAAATGTGATGCAGGGCGTTGCCCAGTTTCCAGTGCGAATTAAATGTGCCAATCTCAGTTGGCATACCCTCAAAGCAGCGTTGGAACTGCCTTCGGCTCAACCTGCTGGCTTTGTGAGTAACGAATAGGTGAGCAACGAATAATCCAGAGATGATAAGGAACAGTGGATGATGGATAATTTCTCGACCTATGCCCAGTGGGCAGGCATTGCGACTATTGGAATGGGGGTGATCACCGGACTCGCCTTTCTGCTGAAGTGGGGCTTTCGCTTTCGGTTGGTTGGAGTCACTGGGTTTATGGGAGTCCTCACGGTTGGCTTATTTGCTCTAGGTGTCGTGCCCTTTACTCGCACGGTCATCCCTGGAGCAGTCAGGTTTGCAACGGTCTACGATTCAGGGGCTGCACAGGTGGTCATCACAGTTCCTCAAGCGATCACAGCAGAGCAACTCACGGCTACGCTGCAACAAGCCGCCAGCGATCTGTATTCTCCAGGACGCCTCAGTCGGGGTGAAGATAAGCTTACTGTTCGAGCGCGCACCGTTTTACATCCAGCCCCTGGCATCTCAGAGCCGCTGTATCTGGGGCAAGTGCGGCGATCGCTGTTTGTGCGGGATGATGAGTCGATGGAAATCAAGCTTTATCCTGATAGTTTGGCAAAGTTACCTCAACCTGAGGCAACACCCGTCCCCTCAGCCAGTTGAGAGCAACCCGATTCTGACGTAGCTGTAGTAAAGTAATCGATACCATTAGAGTGATTCGTTAGACCCCTTTTAGAGGTTCAATCTGGTTTTGCATTGCTTCAATGCATGATTTGCATACCCGTGTTTATTGTGTAATTTTGCTATGACCCATCTATCACCGTCCTTAGAGGCAACCCATTCTCCTCCTGTGTTATCGCTGATGATTGCTCCAGCCCAGGTCATACGAGGACATCAGGCATTAGCACAGGCGGCAGAGGCGATCGCCCGATTAGGTCAGCGACCTTTAGTGGTGGGAGGCGATCGCACCTTAAACCTGGTACAACCCTTTTTGCGACCTGTGTTAGAGTCGCGATCGCTTCAAGCAGCTAACGCTTCTTATGGGTCAGATTGCAGCGAAGCTAGCCTCGCTCAGTTAAGAGAGGCGATCGCTCAACATCAAGCCGATTGCATCATTGGAGTCGGGGGTGGTAAAGCCTTGGATGCAGCCAAATTGCTGGCACATCAAGCCCAACTGCCGATTGTCACCATTCCTACATCTGGGGCAACTTGTGCGGCGTGGACGGCTCTCTCCAACGTTTACTCAAATCAAGGGGCGTTTTTATACGATGTGACGCTGCCTCAATGCCCCAATCTGCTCGTGTTGGACTATGACTTGGTGCAAACCGCACCCCAACGCATGTTAGTCGCGGGCATTGGCGACGCTCTGGCAAAGTGGTATGAAGCCTCAGTCAGTAGCGGCCACTCTGAACGCACGCTCATTATCGGAGCCGTTCAACAAGCCAGAGTATTACGCGATATTCTCTTGCAAAAATCAGCGGCGGCTCTGCGATCGCCCGGAAGTGAAGTTTGGCGAGATGTTGTTGATGCGACGGTGTTAATGGCAGGGGTGATTGGGGGCTTAGGTGGGGCACAGTGTCGCACAGTGGCTGCCCATGCGGTTCACAATGGCTTAACTCATTTACTCGAAAGCCACGGCACATTACATGGAGAAAAAGTAGCTTACGGAATTTTGGTGCAGTTGCGGCTAGAAGAGATGGTGCAGGGCAACCGCCTTGCCGCCACTGCCCGTCAACAACTGCTCAAATTTTATGGAGAAATTGGCTTGCCCCAAACCTTGAATGACTTGGGGCTGCGAGATGTCAAACTGGGTGATTTGCAACGAACCACTGAGCTGGCTTGCTCTCCTAAGTCTGATATTCATCGTTTGCCCTTTGAAGTAACCCCGACTCAACTGATTGCAGCGATGGTTTCCACAACGGCTCCTACTACTGAAACAACCTCAGACTATGCTGATTTGTCAAGCCTACAATCCTGTCGCAGCGAGGTCGAAGGATGAGTTTAGATTGGATTAGCCAAGCCGACCGCTTGAGTGCCCTTCCCCCTTATGTCTTTGCCCGACTGGATGAGTTAAAAGCCCGTGCTCGAGAACAGGGGTTAGATCTGATTGATTTGGGTATGGGCAACCCAGACGGTGCTACCCCTCAACCGATTGTCGAAGCCGCGATCGCGGCTCTGCAAAACCCTGCCAATCATGGATATCCCCCGTTTGAAGGCACTGCCAGTTTTCGTCGGGCTATCACCGATTGGTATCATCGGCGTTATGGGGTCGAACTTGATCCCGAAGGAGAAGCACTGCCTCTATTGGGTTCCAAAGAAGGGTTGACGCATTTGGCGATCGCCTACATCAACCCAGGAGATACAGTCTTAGTTCCCAGTCCGGCTTATCCAGCCCATTTTCGTGGACCGGCGATCGCGGGAGGCAAAATTTATCCTCTGATTCTCAAACCTGAACAAGATTGGGTAATTGACCTGGCAGCCATTCCTGACTCGGTTGCCCAACAAGCCAAAATTCTCTATTTCAACTATCCCAGCAACCCGACTGGGGCGACCGCATCTCGTGAATTTTTTGAAGATATCGTCGCCTTTGCCCGCAAGCACGAAATCCTTTTAGTTCACGATCTGTGCTACGCCGAGCTAGCCTTTGATGGCTATCATCCCACTAGCCTTTTAGAGATTCCCGGTGCCAAAGAAATTGGAGTTGAGTTTCACACCCTCTCAAAAACTTACAACATGGCGGGTTGGCGAGTTGGGTTTGTTGTGGGCAATCGGCACATTATCCAGGGGTTGCGAACGCTGAAGACCAACCTCGACTATGGCATTTTTGCGGCGTTGCAAGCCGCTGCCGAGACCGCTTTACAGTTACCCGATGTCTATCTGCATGAAGTGCAAGCCCGCTATCGTACTCGTCGAGACTTCCTGATTCAGGGGTTAGGTGAGTTGGGCTGGACTGTGCCTAAGACCAAAGCCACTATGTATCTTTGGGTGCCTTGCCCACCGGGGCTGAGTTCTACTGACTTCGCGTTAAACGTGCTGCAACAGACAGGCGTCGTCCTGACCCCTGGAAACGCCTTTGGAGCCGGAGGAGAAGGCTATGTTCGGGTGAGCTTGATTGCTGACTGCGATCGCCTGCAAGAAGCCCTCGATCGATTTAAGCAAGCCAATATCCGGTTTGAGCCGAACTTAGTGTCGCAGTAAGAGGATCGTACAAGGTGTGACTAACCGCCATTGAGGTTACACCCCAATGGCTGGAGCATGGGATGAGATAGTTGCGCAGGAATGTCTCATCTACCCCTAGATTGCATGGCTTCGAGTTTCCCTCAGGTATCTGCTGAGTGACTCGATCCGTCAAGGCTCAATCCTGTTGATTCTACTAACTCACAAATTTCGTCAAAGCAAAAGTCAGCGGTTAACGCTTGCAAGTAAGTTGTCAGTGAGGCATGGGTCTCAGGAATTTGGGCGATCAATAGTTCAACTCGTCTCGAGCTGCCGATGGAGGCTGCAAAATACAGGGCATTACACCAATCAAGTGGCATACTGGCGATCGCCTTTTGATAGAAATCGGCAGACTCTTGCTTAGGACTGACTGATGCAGTGGGGGCTAACAGTGAGTGACCTCTCTCATATAGATAGGTCAGGTGTAAATGAGTGGCGATTTTAGTCAGGAGACTGTCTTTTTTAATAGGTTTGCTCATAAAGTCATCACAACCAGCTGATAATGCCAACGCATGTTCGTCTTCCATAGCACTGGCCGTCACAGCAATAATGATAGGAAACTCTCCTGATGAGGCGGCTTTGATGTGGCGAGTCGCTTCATACCCATCCATTCCAGGCATTCGCATGTCCATACAGATGAGATGGGGACGATGGTTTTGCCAACAGGCGATCGCCTCATAACCATTCTCTGCTTCTAAAATATCCAATTTGAGGGGAGCCAGCATTTTGATCAGCAGCAGCCGATTGGCATAGACATCATCAACAATCAAAACCCGATAGGTGGGTTGACCAGGAGCAACCTCAATCACTCGCTGTGAGGCTGGGTTTTGGGAGTGAATGACGGGCTGTAGAGGTTTAAGAGGCAAGGTAATAGTGAATTTAGTTCCTTGATGGGGAGCACTGCTGACGGTCATATCACCCCCCATCAGTTGCACCAATTTTTTGCTAATCGACAACCCCAAACCGGTTCCTTGGTTTGATTGACGTCCGGCTTCGGCTTGCATAAAAGGTTGAAAAAGCGTCTCCATTTCATTTGAAGCAATACCAGAACCAGTGTCAGTTACTTCAATTCGCAAGATAGAGGACTGGGCATAGGAAAGGCTGTCTGACTCGTTGGGGTTAGCTTCCTGACTAGCTTTTAAGGTGACCGAGCCGGAGTCTGTAAATTTAGTGGCATTATCTAACAAGTTCATCAAGACTTGCCGCAGCTTGCCCTCATCGCCATCTATGATCTGTGGCACAGCGGGAGAGATCTCAAAAACAAGCTTGACCCCTTTGGCGTTGGCTTTTAGGTGCATCATTGCTTGGAGTGATGTTAGCAAATGGTGCAGATCAAAAGGCTCCTCCTGGAGTGCCACTTTGCCCGCCTCAATTTTAGATAAATCCAACACATCATTAATCAGCTTGAGCAAATGATCACCACTGCGATGAATAATGCCCAAATTGTCTTTCTGCTCGGGTGTTAAAGAGTCATCCAGACTCATCAGGTCACTAAAGCCAAGAATGGCATTGAGGGGAGTTCGCAATTCGTGACTCATGTTGGCGAGAAACTCACTTTTGGCTTTGTTGGCCGCATCAGCCGCTTCTTTAGCGTGACGCAATGTGACTTCCACCTGTTTGCGCTCGTCTTCCACTCGTTTGCGATCGCTAATGTCTTTCGTAATGCCAATGACACAGGCTTGCCCATCCAGGTCAATTTTTTCAGCCGACAACAGCATTGTTCTCACGTCACCCGCTTTGGTGTAATGCATTACCTCCAAATCGCGTACGACGCCCTGTCGTTGGAGTTGTTGAATGACAGATTGATATTCGTCTGGGTCTTGCCAGAGATTGAGGTCATTAGAGGTTCGACCGACAATCTCAGAGCGGGTATAGCCATACCATTGGAGAAAACTGTCGTTAACCACAATGAATTTCCCATCTTTAAAAGTGGTAATGGCAATTGGGTCAGGGCTAAACCGAAATACTTTGGTAAATCTCTCTTCAGATTCATAAAGCTCGGTTTCAATTTTTTCAAAGGAGGTGCGCACCTGCTCTGCCATCCAATTAAATGACTGAGCCATTCCCTCTAGTTCGGTCACGGGAATCTGAGTCTCGATCTGCTGGTTTAAATTGCCTTGGGCGATCGCCTGACTCGCTTGATGCAGACGCAAAATCGGTTGAGAAATCCAGCGGGTTGTCAGAATGCCAAAGCCCACTGCAACCCATAAAGCCCCAACACATAACCAAATTGTCGTGTGGGTATTGGCATTAATCTGAGCCATGAAATCTGCTTCAGGTACCACCACTACCACGAGCCAATCTAGCCCTCGCTCGTCGTTAAATGGAGCAACCTGAACAAACATGCGATCGCCATCTATTGTGAAATCGACTTGTTCTGGTTGATGGATGCGGCTCAGCTCACCAAAGTGGTCAATCAAAGCTTGAGTGGTGCTACTAACCAACTCGTTTGAGCTATCGGTTGCCTTAAGCCTAATCGGTTCCTCAGTTTGGGCATCTACTTTAAAGGGGGGTTGGTCAATCGAAGCCGCGACTAAAAGACCGCTTCTTTCAACAATAAACGCTTCTCCCGTTTGACCAATCTCTAGCTGTTGGAGAAATTGACTGAACTCAGCTAAGGCAATATCTGTGCTGACCACACCAAGTGGTTTACCCTGCAAGTTATAAAACGGTTGGCTTGCCGAAACAACCAGATCAGGGGGCAAAACCGTGACATAAACGTCATTCCAGATCGGTTTGTTGGCATGCAAGGTGTCGAGATACCAGGGGCGTTGTCGGTGGTCATAGGTCAGGTCTTTATCTAGCAATTGGCGTCTGCCGGATGACTCGATCAGCCAATCAAAAGTCCCCCCTTCGGCGTTATTCCACACCGACAAATACAACGAAGAGCGGTCTTGATCGTCATATCCAAGCCCAATATAGTTTGGCTGTTCGCTAGCGATCGTAATGCTAGTGATCGCGCTAAAGTGCTGGAGTTGCCGATAGAGGTGCTGTTCTAGACTTGCCAAATGCCCAGCATCTAGTGTTCCTAACTCCAAACCGTCTACATTAATCTGATTGACGACTTGAGCACTGTCTAAATGGGTCAATAGCTCTCGTTTAATGCGGGTAGTCACTTCATCCCGCAACTGCCTTGCCACGTCGTTAACTGCTTTTTGTCCGTTGCGCAGAGAAATATACCCAGTCAACCCCACTGCCAAAAAAATCTGGATCACGAAAGGAGCGATCAAAATCAGTTTTAAGGGCAATTTGGGGCGTTGAAGCTGGTTAGCTAATGTCTTAGCTAATTTCAGAGTGCGTTGCATTCGTTTTTAAAGAGGGTTAGCCATCAGGAGAACTTTGTTATCAGTTCTTGCTATCGTTTCCTCAAAGACCATCAGCACAACATGACGTTTTAGACTTGAAACATGTGCCAATTGACACCCTGTCTGCGATCGCAGTTTTAATCTAATTAACACTGGTTGAGGCAGTTGCGTATAAAAAATGTCTCGTTTGGCCTTATCTAACGCGATGTGCAACTTAGAGGTTTAGATCCCCGGTTGCTCGTTCAGCATCCTCAAAGTAGTCTGATCTGCTTCACAGCAACCGGGGATCTGGGGAAAGTCGCATACGGGGTTATCTAGTATCTTCTAAACCGATGTTTGGGCGTCAGAAAAGAACCCTTACTTCTCACTCATCCTTCATACAAATAATACCGTTTCTGATATGCACATACTGAGTCTGACAGAGCCTATTCAAGGCAGCCATCGCTTAATCTTTATCTATTGAAGAGAGAATAGTAAACCGTTCTTAAATCAGTTGTCGAGAAGCGGCTGTCTCTGGGTCTCCAGTGTTAGGGGTTCCTGTTGGCTCAATTAATAAAAGATGAACCTCTTCGGTTGCGACGGGTCGATGCTCAACCCCACGAGGGACAACAAAAAGCTCACCCGCTTCAAGCTGGACATCGCGATCGCGCAGTTGAATCGTCAGCCGCCCTTTTAGCACGAGAAAAAAGTCATCTGTATCGTCATGTTTATGCCAAACAAACTCATCTTTGACTTTAACTACCATGATGTCGTAGTGATTGAGTTGAGCCACTGTTTTGGGCGACCAATATTCTGAAAATTGAGCCAATTTTTCGGTTAGGTTAATTTTGTCCATACCATCCCCAAATGCAGGTGTTACTTGTCAAATCTATAGCAATCCCAAATGAGTTGTGTTGGCAAGTCTCTCATTCATAGGGTTGAAATAGGCTCATCTTAGGAAGAATTCAGTTTACACATTGCAATCAAACAGGGCATTATATAAGAAGAACATATCGATTTTTCCTATGCCAACCTAAATCGCTGAAAGCTATGGCACGCTCTGCACCTCAAGGAATTTTGTTAGTCGATGGCTACAACATGATTGGAGCGTGGCCTGAGTTGAGAGAAATTCGCGATCGCGATGGCTTGGCGGCGGCTCGTCGTACCCTGGTTGAGTCATTACTCAGTTACAGTGCCTATCAAGACTTTGATACCGAGGTGGTGTTTGACGCCCAATATCAAGGCACTCCTGGCACGCGCGAGGTGATCAATCGCCACTTTGCAATTTTTTACACCGATTACAAACAAACGGCTGACTCCTACATTGAGTTAGCCTGTTCGCGTTTTCGCAACGACCTGCGTAAGTTTAATCAACGCTTGGTTGTTGCTACTTCTGATGAAGCGCAACGCCTGACTGTCGTGGGTTATGGGGCAGAGTGTATGTCGGCTCAAAAACTCTGGGCAGAGGTAGAAGGGGCAACTTATCGAGTGCGAAAAACGCAACGGACGAAAGGGCGATCGCCCCAACGGTTTTTGGCCAGCTCGCTCGACCCGATCGCACAACAACGCTTGGCGCAATTGCGGTTGGGGTTAGACGGCCAAGAAAAGTAAGCCCCTCGCAAAACCATCTTAAAAAACATCTCTCTGAGACTTGCCAAAAGGTTTCACTTACCGCTAGGATAAGATTCGCGTTCCTCAGTAGCTCAGTGGTAGAGCGATCGACTGTTAATCGATTGGTCGCTGGTTCGAATCCAGCCTGGGGAGTTTCGAGTCAAGTGCTTACGAAATGGGTGTTGGTAGACAAGGATGAGATATCTGAATGGCCGTCACGCTAGAAGATATCCAAATTGCTGCTGATTTGATCCGACAAGCGGTTGTGAGAACACCAACATGCCTGTCTCGATCACTCTCAGCGATCGCCCATACCAACCTATTTTTAAAGCTAGAAAATTTTCAGATCACTGGCTCCTTCAAAGAACGTGGAGCATTGGTCAAGCTCAAACATCTAACCGCCAATGAAGCGGCGGCTGGGGTAATTGCCATGTCAGCGGGCAATCATGCTCAGGGGGTGGCTTATCATGCTCAACGACTTGGCATTCCAGCCACCATCGTCATGCCCCAGGGGACGCCTTACATCAAAGTGCAACGGACGGCAAGCTTTGGAGCCAGAGTCATGTTACAAGGGGATGGCTTAGAGGCGGCTTCTGCTTTTGCTCACGAGTTAGCGATCGAGGAGGGATTGACGTTTGTGCATCCCTACGACGATTACCATGTGATTCAGGGGCAGGGCACCATTGCTCTAGAGATGCTTGCTGATTGCCCTGATTTAGAGATGCTGGTGATCCCGATTGGGGGGGGTGGGCTGATTTCGGGGATGGCGATCGCCGCTAAAGCGTTGAAACCCAGTATTCAGATCATTGGGGTGCAAACTGAGTTGTGTCCATCGATGTATCAACTACGCTATGGCCAAACCCCAACCTTGACTGGGCAAACGATTGCTGAAGGCATTGCTGTCAAACATCCGGGCAAGTTAACTCGCGCCATTATTGACCAATATGTCGATGATATTGTGTTGGTGAGTGAACCGAGTTTGGAATCGGCTGTGCAACTCATAGCGGCTGAAGGTCATCTCGTGGCAGAAGGAGCCGGAGCAGCCCCTCTGGCGGCAGTGTTGTCTTATCCCGAAAGATTTGCTGATAAACAAGTGGGGTTGGTCGTTTGTGGTGGCAATATCGATGCCCGCATCTTGTCGTCGATTTTAATGCGGGGGTTAATGCGATCGCAGCGGATTGTTTATCTGCGGGTTGAGATGCCTGACATTCCAGGGATGCTGGCGACTGTCGCAGGTATTGTCGGTGCCGCTGGAGCAAATATTATTGAGGTACAGCATCAACGTCTGTTTACAGACATCTCGATTAAGCAAACTCATCTTGATTTAGTGATTGAGGTGCGCGATCCTGAACAGGTGCATAAAATTGTGCAACAGATTCAAACTCACGGTTTTCCGGCTCGTGTGTTAGATGCGATCGGCAGTAAGTAACTCATGATGTCTGATTCTCCTCGTTTCCGTCCCGATTCTGCTGATCACCCCTGGCGATCGCTCTGGACTCTGAACCCCGAAGTGGTTTATTTAAATCACGGGTCTTTTGGGGCCTGTCCGATCACAGTGTTAGACAAGCAAAATTGGCTGCGATCGCGCCTGGAAGCTGAGCCTGTTCGCTTTGTCGAAGACGTCTATGAGTCCTTGTTAGATGCCTCTCGGCAAACTCTGGCAGATTTTTTGGGCACTCAGCCTGACCATCTAGTGTTTGTGCCCAATGCCACAACGGGGATCAACACAGTGCTGCGATCGCTTTCCTTTCAACCAACCGATGAGCTGCTAGTCACTAATCTGGAATACAACGCCTCTCGCAATGCTTTAAATGTGGCGGCCAGCCAATCAGGGGCAACCGTTGTCGTCGCTGAGGTTCCCTTTCCATTGGAGTCACCTCAGCAAATAATCGATGCTGTGCTGGGTCAGGTTTCAGATAAAACTCGACTAGTGTTGTTGGATCATGTTACGAGTCAGACCGCTTTAATCTTGCCCCTCAAACCCTTGATTGATACTCTCAATCAACGGGGCATTGAGACTCTGATTGATGGTGCCCATGCTCCCGGCATGATCCCCTTAAATTTAGACGAATTGGGCGCAACCTATTACACAGGCAACTGTCATAAGTGGTTGTGTAGTCCTAAAGGGGCAGGGTTTCTCTATGTCCGACCCGATCGCCAGTCCCTCATTCGCCCTCTTGTGATCAGTCATGGGGCAAACTCTCCTCGGTGCGATCGCTCTTTTTTTCATCTGGAGTTTGACTGGGTAGGCACAACAGATCCCACTCCCTATCTGTGCATTCCTAAAGCAATTCAATTCTTGCGATCGCTTTTGCCGGGTGGTTGGTCAGAGTTAATGACACACAATCGCCAAATGGCGTTATCTGCTAGAGCCATGTTATGTAAAGCGTTGCATATTTCGCCCCCTTGTCCCGCCGAGATGGTCGGCTCAATGGCGACCCTGCCACTGCCCAATGGGGATGCCGAACCGTTACAAAAAACTCTATTTCACCAATTTGGTATTGAGGTGCCCATCATTCCCTGGCAGGGAGTTTCCAATCGCCTAATCCGCATCTCAGCCCAAATTTATAACACGCCTGCCGAGTATGACTATTTATCTACGACGCTGGTTAAAGTCCTAACAGAACCATTGGAGGGGCTGGGTTGAAAGGGTTGCATCAAAATAGGACGCATTTGTGGCTGTTGCTACTGTGGATCGGTGTTGGAACTCTCTTACGCTTCATGCATCTCGATAGCAAACCGTTGTGGACAGATGAATTTTCAACCATTGTTTTTAGCCTGGGGCACACCTTTCAAGGCATTCCCTTAAACGAACCTATTTCCATTCATGCCCTGTTGCAACCATTGCAGCCAGACCCACCCACAGAAGTCTCAGCCGTCTGGCAACGGTTATCGGCAGAGAGTAACCATCCCCCGCTATTTTTTATGTTGATGCACGGGTGGTTACGGCTCTTTCCAAGCGATGCTAATGGGCTGGTGTCAGCTTGGAGTGTGCGATCGCTCCCAGCATTGTTTGGAGTAGCGTCTATCCCTGCTGCGTTTGGGTTGGGTTGCTTGGCATTTCGTTCACCTGTCGTGGCTCACATTGCAGCCGCTCTGATGGCAATATCTCCCTTCAGCATTTATTTGGCACAAGAGGCGAGACACTATACTTTGCCAATTCTCTGGGTCATAGCTTCACTGAGTTGTTTTGTCGTTGCCATTCGAGCTTTGGGTGATAACCCCACCGGAGAAACCGTTTCACGTCGCCAGTCCTTGCCTTTGTGGGTTTGTGGAGTATGGATTGCGGTCAATGCACTGGGGATCGCCACCCACTACTTTTTTCTGTTCATTTTGGTGGCTCAAGGCATTGTGTTTCTCGGCTTAGGACTATGGCAACGGCGATGGGGAAGTACCTGGAGCCGCATTGGGATCGTCGCACTCGGAAGTATGATGGCGAGCTTGGTGTGGCTTCCTGTTTGGCAGAGCAGCCAAGACAGTGAGTTGACCCGCTGGATTTATCGGGGCGATCGCACAGGGTTTGCGCTGTTAGAACCGTTAACCCAGGCACTCGGCGGCTGGATCAGCATGCTCTATTTATTGCCCATCCAAGCGACATCTGACTGGGTGAGGATTAGCTCGATCATCCTATTGGTGCTGGTCATACTGTGGACGATCCCCACAGTGGTGGATGGACTGAAAACCCAATGGAGATCTCAAAACCAGCTAGTGTTACTGGGATTGGGTGGAGTTGTGTTAGGGGCGATCGCTTTGTTTCTGAGCATCACCTATGGCTTGGGAATGGATCTCACCAGTGCGTTTCGCTATAACTTCGTCTACTTTCCAGTCGTAATTGTCTTAATAGCCGCAGCCTTAGAGCCTCACTGGAAAAAGTTAAGAGCAACGGGACAACGAACCGTTTTGGTCATGGGTCTGATCAGTCTGCTAAGTGGACTAACCGTTGTTAATAACCTAGGATTTCAAAAAACTCATCGTCCTGATCTGGTGGTGCAAGCGATTCGCAAAAACTCAGATGTCCCGTCACTGGTAGCGATCGCTCATCGCACGCATGGTCAAACGGGCAGACTTATGGGCATAGCCTGGGACTGGCAACAGACATCACCAGAGGATGAACCAGCTCCCCAATTTTTGTTAGCACATCAAGGCGAAAATCCCCGATCGCCTCTGATCCCTCTAAGGCGATCGTTGGTCTCATTGCCTCGTCCGCTCGATCTCTGGTTAGTCAATTTTGAACGGGTTCCAAAGCGTCCCCTCCAAACTCTCCTGCAAAAACAGGGATGCGTTGAAACTCCTAAACGGCGATCGGTCGATGGTTATCAATATGCGCTCTATCGCTGTGCCACTCAGTCTGCCTTGGATGAGCCTGGGGATCGCCCTAAGGGCAAAGGCTTCAGCCTCCCTCTCAAGCCGATATCGTCAGCCCTGAGATGATGGTTACATTAAGGAATTAATCAACATGTTGAGAATTACATCAACCTGGTAACCGATCCCCAGGTTGGGGCAGTTTATTAGGTAGGGTGCGAGATTTGGCAGTGCCTTGTTGATATAACTATCAACTGCAAATCCTGAGCTAACCCTTAAAGCTCATAGATTTTTAGCAGCTAACTGCCTCAGTTGTCACTCTAAATTGTTGCTAAATACCATAACGAGCAAATCGCTATGCACACCCTTAATCACACCCTAACTCAAAAAGTTTTAGAAGCAGATGGTTCTTATTTAGATGCTCAGGGACTAAAACCCCTAGAGCAATATCTGCAAACGTATGCCACTCGGCTGGAAACATACCAACACATTCGGGATCAAAGCCAAAAGTTGGTTCAACAGGCTATCAAAAAGCTGAGCCAGATTTATCCAGAGCTGGTTCAAAAACATGGACAGCGATGCCAATATGACATGTCAGAAGTCCTGCGTTATGTGGCTCTTGCGATTCTTCGAGACGATGAGGTCTTCTTTAAAGAGCAAATGATGTCTTGGTTAGACACTATTTTGTTGGCTCACAAGCGTAACGCCCATTGCATGGTGGCTTATCGATACTTGATGGAGGCAATCAACGCTACTCTTCCTCCAGCAAGCAGCAGTTTGATTCGTCCCTATCTCGACAACGTTACATTGACGCTCCAATCTCACGCTTAATCGCTGCGCCAACATCAGTCTCAAACAGAAATGACTATAGCTTTGGTCAGAAAGCTTAGGGCAAAGGCAATGGCTCAAATCCTAATGCTGGGAAAGCTTTCTGACTCGCCTCCGCCCCATTGAATGTGGCTACGGCTATATCTCTGTACCCCCTTTGAGTTCAGTCTCTTTGGCTGTCTTTCTAAACCGAGTTCTTATCCTCTAGAAGCTGATAAGGTCGCAGGAGATGGATCATTAACCTGTTGCTCGACTTGCTGATCTAAAAATCGATGAAAGCGCAGGATGTCGTAGAGGTTGACATCAGATTCTAACAAGCAGGCATGACCACTGTTGGGGAGAATGTGAACCTGGGCACGTGGAAAAAATTGCGCTAAAAGGTCAGCCTCGTTAACAGAAGGCAGGAGGCGATCGCCCTGACTGGCAATTAACAAAACAGGCTGTTGAATGCTGGCAACCTGCTCATCAGTCAGTCTAAAGTCGCTTAAGAGAGACAAACGCCAGATCGAACTTTTTTGGGTGACAGATTGCATTGCCTCTAATAGAGCCTGGCGATCGCTGGCACTGATGCGCCCTAAAGAAGCTAAAAAGGGTAATAACCCAATGCAAGAGGCTTGATAGAGGGGTTCTGGTAGAAATTGAGTGACTTGCGATCCCCAATGAATCCAGGGACGACGATTAAAGGATGAAGCAGGATTTACCAAAATCAATCGGTGAAATAGTTGGGGCGATCGCACAATCATCTTCATCGCCAAGCATCCTCCAAACGACTCACCACACAGGTAAACTTTGCGTTCACAGTCACCCTCTAGCTCTGTTCTAACCAGGGCAAGAGCTTGCTCTGCCAAATCATCCCAGTGGGTAAGGTCATCGGGCGGAATAGCTAAACATCTCACATCAAAAGCCCGCTCTAGTCCTTCTGTTTGGGTTCGTAGCAACTGCCCTGTGCCATCCATCCCAGGAGAAAAGACAAACAGAGGAGCTTCAGGATAGACCCGTCGAGGGGTTAGAAAGTGAACCTGATGAGGGATGGCAGCCATATTAATATCCTTGGCGTAATAAATTACTAATTTCATCGCGACAATGGGCGGTCAGTTCAGCAACGACAGACTTTGCTTGCTTGCCTTGATATCGTTGTTGGTGTCTAGCCGAGATCCACAATGGACGCCCAATATGCACATTGACATTCTGATAAATCACCATCGGATGCCATCCCGGTTTCTTAAATAGAGGCTCTGAGGGGTCAATCCAACTCATAAGACTCAACGGGATCACGGAATTGATAGTTTCTTGATGAGAGGCGATCGCAATGGGTAACACGGCTAGATCCATGAGGGGTGCCCGTAAAGCGAGATGGGCAAAGCCTCGATGAAATATCTGCATCTCATAGGGTTGAGTTGCTTGCACCATTGGTTGTGCCCCTTCTGGAAACACACCCACGACCTGACGATGTTGCAACAAAGTGGTCGCTTGTTGCAAAAAAACCTGTTGACGTTGATCGGGTGCCTCCAACGGAAAGCATCCCAGGCGAGCCACAATCTCTCGCATAAGCGGCACTTGACCCATGTAGTGATGGCAAGCAAAGCGAATGGGGCGGTCGATTGCTGCCATTAAAACAGGTGCATCCATAAAACTGCGATGGTTGCTGACCACAACGATCGCCCCTTCTTGGGGAATTCGATCCTGGTGGTATAAAAACAACCGTGTGCCTAATGCTGCCAGTAGTTGGCGAGATACTACGAGAGGGCTATAGATTGACATAGCAATACAAGAGCGGCAATAATGAACCCAATTGTTGAATCTTAATACTAGTTTACATAACCCAATCCTAACTCCGCCCAGGGATAGCTTGTTCCCGGTATGAGTCGGCAAATACCCTTATAGCAGCGCGAGTCAACGATTCAACCTTTAAAGAATTAGCTAAAGAATTAGCCAGACATTATCTATAGCAACTGTCGAGATAGTGGCTACGAGAAGAATTGGAACCTCTTGGTACCTCCGCCTCAACCCACTCTTCAGTTACTTATAAAGAAAAGCCAAAGAATAGGATCGCAGTATAGCTTTATACATTGCATCTGTTTGAGCATTCGCATTAACGGGCTGTTCAGGAGATGTTTTGACAGAGGGATAATATAACCCTTTTTTGAAAGCAACATAAATAAAACTTTAGGTTTAGATTTATAAATTTTATGGGTTTAATCGTTTCATTTTTGCCTCTCTTTTTATGATTTATTGCTCTAGGAAACGCTTCTAAAAACTTAGTTGAAAACTTTTCCAAAATTGCGGCAAACAATCTGGTAAAACAATGGCAAGTGTTAATCGTTGGTCTGTTATTTAAGGATTTTTGATTTTGCTTGAGCGGCTCATAGAGCGTAAACTAGGCTGAATCTTGATGTCCTGATTTCCTGAAGAATGCGGTGGAGGGTCTATTTGAAAGGCTTTATCCATTAGCTTCCTCCTAAGCTGTTTGTAAATTAGAAATCGCTATCGGTTAGGTGCATTTTTTTCCGTTTTTTTAGGATGAAATTGGTTAGATTAGTAATATAAAATTGCGGTTACATCCTCTTAAGATAGATAAAAGTAATTTTTGGGTTGATTTTTATAAGATTTCCATGAATTCTAACGCTAAGAATCAAAATACCTTTGCCATTACGACACCGCTCTATTACGTCAATGATCTGCCTCACATTGGCAGTGCATATACGACGATCGCAGCGGATGTCATTTCCCGGTTTTACAGACTTCAAGGCAAGTCTGTCTTGATGATTACGGGAACAGATGAGCATGGTCAAAAAATTCAGCGTACGGCGGAAACCTTAGGGCGATCGCCCCAAGACCACTGCGACAAGATCGTAGAGGGCTTTCAGGCTCTGTGGAGTCAACTCGATATTCAGTGCGATCGCTTTATTCGCACCACCTCTAAGCGACATGAAGCCATTGTCCGAGAATTCTTTCAGCGGGTTTGGGATAACGATGACATCTATCTGGGGCGTCAGCAGGGATGGTATTGTGTCTCGTGCGAAGAGTTTAAAGAAGAACGAGAACTGCTTGAAGGGCATCGTTGTGCCATTCACACAACCAAAGAAACCGAATGGCGAGATGAACAAAATTACTTCTTTCGTCTCTCAAAATATCAAGACAAACTCGAAGCCCTCTATCAAGAGCGTCCAGATTTTATTCGCCCAGATATTCGCCGCAATGAGGTGCTGAGTTTTGTCAGTCGAGGCTTGCAAGATTTCTCAATTTCTCGGGTGAACTTAGATTGGGGTTTTCCAGTCCCTACCGATCCCAACCACACGCTCTATGTCTGGTTTGATGCCCTGTTGGGATATGTCACGGCCCTTCTAGACCCAGAAGACGAACCAACCCTGGATCATGCACTCGCCGATTGGTGGCCCATCAACTTACATTTGATTGGCAAAGACATTCTGCGATTTCACGCGGTTTACTGGCCTGCCATGCTAATGTCAGCGGGAGTACCTGTTCCAGGTGGAGTGTTTGGACATGGCTTCTTGACTAAAGATGGACAAAAAATGGGGAAAACGTTAGGCAATATCATTGATCCCTATGAATTAGTAGGGCGTTATGGTTCTGATGCGGTTCGCTATTACTTTTTAAAGGAGATTGAATTTGGACGGGACGGTGATTTCAATGAGACTCGCTTTATTGATATTTTGAATGCTGACTTGGCAAACGATTTGGGCAACTTGCTGAACCGCACGTTGAATCTGGTGCATAAATATTGCGGTGGCTTTACACCTTCTCTGACAGGTGCTGATATTCCAACAGACAACCCCCTGAAAGATAAAGGGTTAACGTTGGGTGAAGAAGTTGCTGAAGCTTATGCCTCGCTTGCGTTTAGTCAAGCCTGTGAAGCGATTTTGGGATTGGTTCGTGCAGGTAATAAATATATTGCTGAGCAAGCTCCTTGGTCACTCTATAAGCAAGGTAAGCAAGCGGAGGCTGAGCAAGTTCTTTATACCATTCTTGAGACAGTGAGGCTGGCTGCCTATTTACTGGCACCTGTCATCCCACAAGTTAGTAGTGCCCTTTATCGACAGCTTGGATTTGACATTGATTTTAATCGTCCTGATAGTCTGACTCTATATCCGTTTACTGTTCATGCCAGTTGGGGAGGGTTACCTGCTAAGCAGGCTCTGGGCACTCCTGAGCCTGTGTTCCGTCGTTTGGAATTACTGACATAACATTTGTGTCTGTGAGTGTATAACTATCGTTAATTTGGGTTTAATTTTTATCTGGGATAAACGTTTTTCTTCAATTCACGTCTAGTTCGAAAAACCATTTTTTTCATAAAACCGAGGTCTTAAAAAACCATGTATAACAACCATATTGACAATAACAGTCCCATCTTTACGCCAGAGCAAGTGTTAGAAAATCGGGGACGAGTCGCCATTTTTATTGATGGCTCAAACCTTTTCTATGCGGCTTTGCAACTGGGGATCGAGATCGATTACACCAAATTGCTCTGTCGATTGACAGCGGGGTCTCGCTTATTGCGATCCTTCTTTTATACGGGAGTCGATCGCACCAATGAAAAGCAGCAAGGGTTTCTGCTGTGGATGCGGCGTAACGGCTATCGGGTCATCTCTAAAGATCTAGTGCAGCTACCAGATGGCTCTAAGAAAGCAAATTTGGATGTTGAGATTGCAGTGGATATGATGGCATTGGTAGGATCCTATGACACGGCGATTTTAGTCAGTGGTGATGGTGATCTTGCCTACGCTGTTGATGCTGTCAGTTATCGCGGGGTGCGGGTTGAGGTGGTGAGTTTGCGCTCGATGACCAGCGATAGTTTGATCAATGTTGCCGACCGTTATATTGATTTGGATGGCATCAAAGAAGACATTCAAAAAACTCCCCGCCAAAACTATACCTATCGCCCTCTCTCTGGAATTGGATTAGTAGAAGAACAGAATGAGCCCTAATCTGGGTCAGCGGATTGCCGATTGGTTTGAGACGCATTGGATAACGCCCGCCTATAGTGGATGGTTGGCGGGCGGTTTATCCATCTTTTTCTTTGCTGCTGCGACCAACACGATGGCAGGTTGGCTCTATGTCATCAGTGGCGTAATGTTTGCGCTGTTGGCGATCGCTGCGATTTTACCAGAGCGATCGCTGCGACAAATTCGAGTGACCCGCCATGCTATTGAGCCAATTAGTGCGGGTGAATCTCTCGTCGTTGAGGTAGTGCTTGAAAATCAGACGAATCAACCTAAAACTCTGTTGCAAGTACAGGACGTCATACCCTACGTGTTGGGACAACCCATCTCTAAATCGATTGAGATGATTCCAGCGCAGCAAAGCTATCACTGGATTTATGAGCACCCAACTCAACGTCGAGGTGTTTTTCGTTGGCAGACCTTGCAACTGAGAACCGCCACCCCGTTAGGGTTGTTTTGGTGTCGGCGGAGCCAAACTGTTAAAGCAACGGCAATCGTTTATCCTACAGTGTTGCCGCTCAGTCAGTGCCCTCTGATCGATGAGATGGGTCGCGATATCAATGCCAATGTTCAAAGTGCTTATCGGGCACAAGGTGCAACTGAAGGCGTCACGCGTACGCTGCGCCCCTATCGTTGGGGAGACTCAATTCGGCTGATTCATTGGCGCACTAGTGCTCGTTACGGGGAGTTACGAGTGCGTGAACTGGAAACCTTTACGGGAGGACAAGAAATCATCATTGGTCTCGACACTGAGATGCGAGACCGTTCCCTTGCTGGAGAAAATTCCTGGGAGCCTGATCAATTTGAACAAGCTGTGATTGCAGCAGCTTCACTCTATTTTTATGCGGCTCATCACAATTTGCAGGTTAGTGTGTGGACGGCTGCAACCGGAGTTGTTAAAGGCAAACAGGTAGTTTTAGAGACACTTGCAGCAACTCATGCCGCTGAGGAACGCAAGGCAGAACGTCTTCCAGAAACTCCCTTGCTTTGGTTGACTCAAGATACCGATAGTTTGACGGCTCTCCCTGAAGGAAGCCGATGGATTTTGTGGCGATCGCCCCATACTGCATTACCCGATGTAGGGGTTCAGTCTCAAAGGGGTTTGATTCTGCAAGCTGACCAGTCTTTGCAAATTCAACTGCAAACTCCCATCTAAGACTTTAAATCCTTAACCCTATTCCTTATTCACCCTTTAATCCCCATCCAGTTATGACAGATACCGTTCCTCCAGAGTTTTGGCAAGGTGTAGAGCAGTTTAATCAGGGAGAGTTTTATGCCTGTCATGACACCCTGGAAGCCCTCTGGATGGAAGCAATGGAGCCTCAAAAAACGTTTTATCAGGGGGTTCTTCAAATCGCAGTTGGGCTGTATCACTTGAGCAACCACAACTGGCGGGGATCGGTGACGTTATTGGGGGAGGGCATTCATCGATTGCGTCGCTATCAACCGACCTACGCAGGAATTAATGTTAGCCAGTTAATTGATCAAGGAGTTCACCTATTAACTCAGTTGCAGCGTTGTGGACCTGAGAAAATTGCAGAGTTAGCCAAACAGGTGATCTCGGATGAAACAGACGAGACACCGCTCTCTTACTCAATCAAACTTCACCTTAAAAAATAGAATGATAGAGGTCAGAACCAAGGTGACTCCATTGGCGAGAATCACAGGAACAGAGGCAATGCAAATTCCGTAAATCAACCATAACAAGATGCCTGTCGTAAAGGTAATCAACCATTCCAAAGAAATATCTTTGGCTGATTGAGATTTCCAGGTCTTTAACAACTGTGGCAAAAACGCGATCGTGGTCAGCGCACCTGCTACAAATCCCAGAAGCATTACAGCGTTCATGTTAATCCTTTGTTAAGCGATCGCACCCCTTGCATCCTACCCTCTCAACCTATTGATTTTAAGGCTTTGAGAAACCAGCCTACAATTGCCCCCTCACTATCCACTATCCCTCTTCATCCGGCGGTAGCCTCGGAAAAGATTGAAGCTTGACGTCTGATCAGGGTTCATCTAATGAGTCTAACTTACGGCTGTCAAAGCTACTGACCGGCAAGGTACTGATAGAACCGGGGCTAACAATTCCCCCAGAGATGACGACTTTGAAGGCATCTTCAATCGACATCGACAACGTGATCACATCACTTTCAGGCACTACCGCATACCACCCAGTTGTTGGGTTTGGAGTCGTTGGAATAAAAATACTCAGCATCGGATTGGTGACATGAGATTGAATCTCAGGAGTCAACGTTCCGGTGACAAACGCAAGTGCCCAAATTCCCTTGCGTGGATATTCGACTAAAACAACGCGCCGAAATCTACCACTTGAATCTCGTAAAAGAGTCTCTAACAGTTGTTTAAGGGTTTTATAGACAGCTCCTGCAAAAGGAATTGCCTGCAACAATCGCTCACCGAAGTCAAGCAACCAGCGTCCAACAATGTTGCGAGCCATTAGGCCAATCAGCAAGATGGATAACAGCGGCACAGCAAACCCAATTGAAAGGTTGAGTAAATCTCCCAAAATGGGGTTCAGATCAATAAACGGATTGAGCTGCTTGGGAATTCGCGTTAAAAAGTTGATGACCCAACTAGCGATCGTAATAGTTAGCCAAATCGTCGTTGCTAGCGGAATAATCACCAGCAACCCTGCAATTAAATCATTCTTAAGATCTTGTTTAAGACGTTGGAGCACAGACAATCTAATCCTCCGCTTAATGACCCTTTAGGAATAAATCCTATTTTTCAAAGGCAAATTATTATAAAACGAACTCATAAATATAGAACGAACTAAGGTTGAGCAGTCTCTGTAGAATCACCTGATTAGCTTTTAGAACTGATTTATCAATCAAGGTCTTACTCCTCCTAAATCTCGCTTTAAGGGGATTAAAGGGAAACTCCAGCCTTTTGTTTGGGTTCTACTTTGAAACTGAAACCGAGAGGGAGCAAGCGATAGTAACCATTTCAAGGTTTAAGGGTGATTTCATAAATTAGCTCTTAAGCGCATCTGACCAGATCAACTCAATGCCAGATCAACTCAATGTATCTTACAATTAACCCCCATACTCCAAACCAGCAATCATGACTGTAATGAACTCTACGATACATCTGCAAGATTTGTAAAGAATTGTTTTACATCTTACTGCTTGCCTTGTAAGTCTTAACTTAATTTAACAGTTTTACTCAGATTCCGTCTTTTAAGGGCGGTACACAGGCAGGGTGAAGTGAAAACAACTGCCTTGATTAGGAATCGAATCAACCCAAATTTGCCCATAGTGTGCCCGAATGACGCGTTGACACAACGCTAAGCCAATACCATAACCCTCTTTAGCTTCGTCTCGTTCTAATCGAAAGCGGTCTTCAAAAATTCGCTCTTGATTTTCTTTGGGGACTCCTGGACCGTTATCACAAACGCTCACTTGAATTTTTTGAGTAGTGCGGTGCAGGATTGAAACTTCAATAGTTCCACCACTAGGGGTGTATTTGATGGCATTATCCAGCAGATTAATCAAAACTTGTCTGACTTGTTTAGCATCGGCATAGACAGTGGGTAAATCGCTGGGGATGTCAGTCACTAATTGATGTGACTTTGGCTCAAACTGCTCTTTGAGGTGGTTCAATACATCCAGACACAATTTCCCTAAATCAAGCTGTTGCGGTTGAATTTGCAACTCAGCCGCTGTACCACGAGCAGCCTGCAATACATCAGTAATCATGCGGTCGATCGCCTTGGTTTGAGTTCGAGCATGTTTGATTAACTGCCCTATCAATGTTGGGGTCAATCTTGCCCCTTGACCGACTTCCTTTGGCTCAATCCCCATTTCTAGCGTCTCTAACGCAATAGAAGCAGCCGTTAGAGGGTTTCGCAAATCGTGTGCCAACATGGCAATTAAACCATCTTTAAACCGGAGTTGCTCCTGCAAGTCTTCTTTTTCTTTTTTTAAGCGAAAAATTTCATCGGAGAGCTGAATCAACTCTGCTGAATAGGCAACTGAGGGAATTGAATTCTCTATATTTTCTTTTACAGATGGTTCATGGCGTCGCATTCGAGCCGTGTATTCATCCACTGATCGCTGCCATCGGGGCCACCACTTTTCAATTTGGGCTACCAGATTACTGCCAGCTAGAGTTTGTCGGGGTTCAGGGTGGAGCTTGATCAGGGTAGGCGTGGCAACTAACTTGAAGTGTTCTGCGAGATGGGGTTGCTCTCCAACGTCAATAATCTGTAAATCAAAATGGTACTCGTCTCCCAATTCTTTGAGAAAGTTGCGAACCTGACGAATCTTCTCATTGGCATTAGGACGTTTATCCACAAACAGCAAGAGCTGCAAGGGTGCTTCAGGTCTCTCAAATGATTGGGACAGTGCCTCCATGCGGTCTTGCTCAGACAGGGTAATTCTTCCAGTTTTCTTCACTATTTATAGACTATCTTGGTTTAGCCATTGCTGTAGTGGGAAGTTTCAATTTTGGTAAGGCAAAGCGTTTGGCTCTGGATGTTGATAGGTTAGATGCTGATGAGTTAGCGGTCGATGAGTTAGCGGTCGATGGCCTAGATCGACATAGCAAAACAGGGCAAGGGCTATGGTGAATGACGTAATTTGCTAAAGGAGTGAGGCGATCGCGGCGGTGGGAATGGTAATTGGCAATGGGAAGCCGTCTTACTGTATCGCTGCCCATAATAATCACATCGGCTTGGTGGTGCTGGGCAGCATTGCAGATGAGGGAGCCAGAGTCACTTATTTGGATCAGGGTTTGCACGGCTCCATCGGGCAAGTTCAAAGCTGTCTTAGTTTGCAGGGCAATGCTTTGGCTCTGTTCATATTGAGCTTGTCGTAGTGATTGAGTGAGTTGCCAGTTGGGAATCCGGGTGGCAAATGGACCAAAGAGGTAGTGGGGATTAAGCGGGGGTTGAATGCAGAGGATGGTGATGTGGCGAATGCCAGCGGGGATCAATTGACGAGTGATGCCAATGACCCCATCGGAGGAACTGCTTTGCATGGCTCCTTTCGTGGCGTCCGAGGCATTGACTACCAAAAGAACATGGTTCCAACTTGGCTCTCTTAACCCCTCTTGAGCATCTCGTATGACCAATACAGGACAGGGCGCATAGCGAGCGATCGCCATTCCTACGTCTTCTGATACGTCTTCTTCTGCTCGTTGTTTTGAGGTGTTGGGCGATCGCCAGGTAAACCCAAGCAAGCCTGCTTGAACAGCTTGAGCATAGTCTAAAATAGGCAACGCTGACCGCCCTGGGTGTGGCTGTAAAGAGGGGGCATCTGCATAGGACTCTGATACTGGGTTAAGACAGGATGCTGATTCCCCTGAAATCGCTAGGATAGAGCATAGAGGATGTGCATCAGATTGGGGTGTCAATAAATTTGCGATCGGCTGAAGCCACTGTTGTCCGACATCAGCATGACGGGGACTGTTGGCTGCGAGTAGTAATGGCAGATGCAAATCAGAGGAACTTAGTTGAGCCATAGTATTAACCCCAGTATTAACCCCTATTGTTAAAGCCCAGTCTTAAAGCCCAGTGTTAAACTCTAATCCAAGTGAGCAGGGTCAGACGGAGCAACCTGAGACAAGAGTGATAGATTGTCTCAATCGTGTTTCACAAAACCAGTCGCGTTATAAGCTGAAGATACAGATCCCATCATTTAAGCATCAGGGTGGTTAGAGCATTTTCCGCGATCGCTTATTTCCCAGACTACCCAACCGCATTGAAGGCTTATCAAGTTCATAGGCTGTGTCACACAACTTAGCGTTCTAGAGATGATGAATTAAGCCAACAACTCGTGCACTAATTGAGATTCGTTGTTTATGTCATTGGTGGATTGCTAATATTGCCTAATTCAGTAGAGTTGATTAACGCCTCGAAAACTGAGATTGGGAACTAGATGCCTGACAACGTTGAGTGGTGTCATAGATGCTGATTACAAAACCCAGTTGGGTAGATCAGTTATGTAAAATTGTTGGAACTTATGTAAAGGGAGCAGAGCAGTCACCATGAAAATTTTGGTACTGGCATGGGAGTTTCCACCTCGCATCGTGGGAGGCATCGCCCGCCATGTATCAGAGCTATATCCTGAGATTGTCAAACTCGGACACGATATCCACCTACTGACCGTTGAGTTTGGTCAAGCCCCTTGGTATGAAGTGGTAGAGGGCATCCAAATTCATCGCATTCCCGTTGGGCCCAGTCGCGATTTCTTTCATTGGGTCAGCAATATGAATGAGAGTATGGGGCGACATGGCGGCAAATTGCTGCTAGAGGATGGCCCCTTTGACTTAATTCATGCTCACGACTGGTTAGTAGGAGATGCGGCGATCGCCCTGAAACACACCTTCAAAATTCCGTTAGTTGCCACCATTCATGCCACCGAGTTTGGACGCTATAACGGCTTGCACAACCCCACACACTATTACATCAACGACAAAGAACATCTTCTGGCTCATAATGCTTGGCGCGTTATTGTTTGTACCAATTACATGCGTCGCGAAATTGAACGGGTGCTGCAAAGCCCTTGGGACAAAATTGATGTTATTTACAACGGGATTCGCCCTGAAAAGAAACCCCACCCCGATGATTTTGACTTTTGGGGATTCCGCCGCCGTTTTGCCGCCGATACTGAGCGAGTCGTATATTACGTCGGACGCATGGCCCACGAAAAAGGGGTACAAGTACTGCTCAGTGCGGCTCCTAAAATTATCTGGGAAATGGCTGGAGCTGTGAAATTTGTCATTATTGGAAGTGGCAATACAGACCATTTGAAACGGCAAGCATGGGATCTGGGGATTTGGGACAAGTGCTATTTCAATGGGTTCATGTCGGATAGTGACCTGGATCAATTTCAGACTGTGGCCGATTGCGCCGTTTTTCCGAGCTTGTATGAACCATTTGGGATCGTGGCATTAGAAAGCTTTGCTGCTCGTGTGCCCGTGGTTGTCTCTAATGCAGGAGGGTTTCCTGAGGTGGTGCGCCACACCAAAACTGGGATCGTGACTCAAGCCGCCAATGCTGAATCATTGGCCTGGGGAATTTTGGAAGTCCTCAAAAATCCGGGCTATGCTAAATGGCTGATTGACAACGCTTATGATGATCTAGAACATCGCTTTAACTGGGCTAAACTGGCTACGCAAACTGAAGCCGTCTACGATCGCATTGTACAAGAGCGTGCCCAGGTGGACTGGTGAGAAGACGTAGTGGGCAAGAAGACACAGTGCGTGAGCGTGCTGAGTGCTAAGTGAAGACGGCTTCGATCTAACCTATCTGATCTAACCTATCTGTAGGGCAGGCAATCGTATTGTAAACGTCGTCCAGCCATGAATACTTTCAACTTCAACGCTGCCGCTGAGTTGTTCTACTCGCTTTTGCACCAGTGCTAAGCCCAGACCAGTACCTCCTTGTTTGTAACGATCGGCTTGAATCACCCGGTAAAACTTCTCAAAAATATGTGGTAATTCGCCGAGAGGGATATCTGCTTGATTGCGAATCGTAATGACAGTTGTGTTGTCGCGGCTAGGGTGTGGTTCAGAAGAAACGCTAAGAGCGATCGCACGGTCTTGGGATGTATATTTGCAGGCATTGTTTAACAATTCTGTAAGGATGCGTCGCAAGATGCTGACATCTGTCACGAAAGGGGGAAGATCGTCTGGACAATCGACTTTGAGCGTTTGTTGACGACTGGCAATGCGCGATCGAAACGGTTCAATTAAACCAGGCAACCAGTCTTGAATTTGGTTCTTTTCTAAGACAATAGGTTGAGCGGCGGCTTCCAGGCGTTGTAAATCCAACAACTCATCAATTAATTCTGCTTCTCTAGCTGTCTCAGCTTCTAAGATGCTCAGGCAGCGTTGTCGTCGTTCTTCATCTGAGGCAATCTTTAACATGTGAATTGCCATCTTGACATTGGTGATGGGGGTTCGCAATTCATGGGAGACTGTGCTCAAAAATTCATCTTTGAGACGATTGAGTTTTTCAAGTTCTTGCACTTGCCCCTGTGCGGCTTGAAACAAACGAGCCTGACGAATGGCGATCGCACATTGGTTAGCGACCTGCTGCACCAGACGAATCTCAAACTCAGTAAAGACGTGGTCTCTATCATGAATTAACCACAAATCTCCTAAGACTACTTGTTCGATGCCTTGAGATAGATTGGAGTCAACGAAGATAGGACAGGCTAGCATTGCCACATATCCTCGCACAGGGTTGGGAACCAGGGAGCAAAACTGAAGATAATATCCCTGTTGCAGTTGGCTATAAATTTCGGGGAAGTGATCCATCTGGGCTACCCGTCCTTGATAGGCAGGGACGGAGTCAGTATATTCATAGCAAATGGTGGATGTTCCCTGACTGAGATCATAGAGAGCAGCATTGCATCCGCCTAAACCCAGCACAAGGGTCAACTCTTGAACGGCTGTCTGCAAAATTTGACTCTCATCCAGAGAATCGCGCACCTTATCGGTAATGCGCTTTAGCATCGATTCAAAGTTCAGGGCTTTTTGCACTTCAACCGTGCGCTGTTGCACTTGTTGCTCCAGGTCGGCGTTCAGGTGTTGCACTTGCTGATAAAGCTCTGATTGATGTAGAGCGATCGCCATTTGATCTGCCAGATGTCGGAGTAACTTGACTTCTAAGAGTTGCCACTGCCGAATGCCAGAGCACTGATGCACACTAATGGCTCCCAAAACTTGACCTTCACGAACAATAGGGACGACTAATAGCCCCTTTACCTGGCTCCGCCGCAACCCCTCTGCAACGAGAGGGGGTAGTTTTTCTTGACCGACATCTATAGCTATGTAGGGTTCTATTGCCAGTTGATCGATCAGCCCCTTTAACCAACCCTGATAGGCAAGCGTGTCAATATGAGGTTTGCACGTCGTGGTTGGGCTTTCAGCCACCACAAAAGACCCTTTAGCAACGGGAAAGTGGTGCACTATGACGCGATCGCTAGTGAGTAATTCCTGGATCCCTCGTGCAGCGATATGGAGGATCTCGTGCGGATTAAGTGATTGATGAATGCGTTGAGCGATCGCCCCAACGATCTGTTCCTGCTCAATGCGTTGAGTTAGCTCTTGTTGGTTGAGTTTGAGCTGACTAAAGACAGTCTCGATTTCAGCTGAGGCATGGGCAAGATTGCCTAACACGCTAGTTAAAAGTTGTTTTTGCTCCAAAGAGAAGTTATTGGCAGAGCGCAACAACTCGCTCAAAATCTGCTGAGTTGTTTCTAGATCGGGGTTCAATATCTCATCTGCCACAATTTTCTCTGCCCCTCCGTTGTGCAATTGCCAACGAGATAAGTTATTTGGAAGGGATAAATCATTAATTTTGGCTGTAGTGGATTGAACCTTGTTAGAGAAGATTAAGCCTGTCATCTATTAAACTTCTGTTTATTAATACTGACATTGATCAAGTGATAATGTCTGCAAGTAGAGCCAGCTTTTATGCGGGGAAATACACCATTGATAGCCTGATTTAGTGCGATCTCAAGGGACAGTCCAGAAAAGCCAAGATCCTTAAATAACATTCCCAAATTTTTCCAGCCAGCAACGCTAGTTTGCTTCTTTTAAATATTTAAAAAAGATATATAACAGTCCTCAATCATTTGTAAGATAAATCGCTTATGAGAGTTGATTTATCAATGCAGGTTTGCACTCCCTTAAATTCCCTTGCAAAGGAAGGACTTCGGTTTTTTGCGTGGGTTTCCTGCTTTGCAAGAGAGGCAGGAGAACAAGCGATCGCAGCCGCTTCGAAGCACAGTACAGACAACAGAGGGGCAAGCCAAACCCCTGAGAGCCATCAGGTATCTATCTCCGGCTTTTCATTTGCCTCAAAAAGGCTATCCCCTAATTATCTGCTCAGATGGCGGTTAGGCTGTGAATGCAATTCAGTAGCAACTAAGTAGCAACGCTCTCAATCAAATGCCACTGGTGACTCTCGGTAACAGCCCGGTTCACTAGGTTAAACATCTGACGGCAGTGATTGTCGCTGTGAATGGGGAGTTCTTCGTTTTTGACGACAAAACTCATGCGCACTTCTGACTCATCCATCGGAAATTTGTCAATCAGAACTTCAACCGTTACCAACTTGGCAAACGTGACCCGACCTGGAGTTTCACGAGCTACCAAATAATCTTCGGTATTGTAGATGACATCGAAATGGCAAGACTCTAAAACATCGGTTAGCAGTTGCCGGAGGCGATCAAAGGAGACAGCAACCGTGAATAAGCTAGTATAACGAGCCATAAGCAACTCCGGACATGCAGCACATCATTGACTTGATCATATCGAACTTAAATTGAAGTCTCAGTTAATCTCTAGAGACAATCTCTTTTTGATGTTCTGAGGCTCGTTAGCCAGCTCAATTAGTTAGTCAGCTCAAAATGTATGAACTTCAGCTAATTAACCAAGTTATCCGGACAAAAATCTTGGAGCTTATTATCCACTTATCTTGCTTACACAGATTAATAGAAAAACTCTGCCTGATAAATTTTCACATGTCCCTTGTGTTGTCGCAACCCCCAAAAGTGTGTAAGCTGACGCAAGTTCATTGAATCTTAAAGAAATATGCCCGGTCGGTTTATTGTGTTTGAAGGAGTTGAGGGGAGTGGTAAAACGACTCAGGTGCGTCGTTTGCAAACCTGGCTGTTATCAGAGCAACGTGTGTTGCTATTGTCAGCAGAGCGTGAGTTTGATGTCATTGTGACTCGTGAACCAGGGGGAACAGTGATTGGGCAAGAGATTCGGCAACTCTTGCTGCACTCCGATCAAGAACCTATTGTTAATCGGGCTGAGTTGTTACTGTATGCAGCCGATCGCGCTCAGCACGTTGAGTTTTTTCTTAAACCTCAGTTGGCTCAAGGAACCTGGATCCTATGCGATCGCTATACAGACTCAACGATCGCCTATCAGGGGTATGGTCGAGGACTGGATCGGGGTTTAATTGATCAGTTGAATTACATTGCGACGGATGGATTGCAGAGTGACCTGACTCTTTGGCTCGATCTGGATGCTGAGACTGGTCTAGCCCGCACTCAACAACGAGGAGCCAGCGATCGCATGGAAAAAGCAGATCTAGCATTTCATCAACGGGTGCAACAGGGGTTTGCAGATCTGGCTCAACACCATCCCCAGCGAATTGTTCGGATTGATGCTAATGGTCATGAAGACGATGTAGCTCAACGGATTCAAACTGCGGTTAAACAACGTTTTGAACTGACAAATTAAATGGTGTCGTCTGTTTTTGATGCATTAATTGGGCAATCGCAAGCCGTGGAGTTGTTGATGGCTGCAATCGAACGCGATCGCATTGCACCCGCTTATTTGTTCGTTGGCATCCCAGGAATTGGGCGTAGTTTGGCCGCTCAAGGATTTGCAGAACTGCTGCTATCGCCAAAAGGACTTGTCTCACCTCAGTTGCGATCGCGGATTGAACAACGCAATCACCCCGATTTGTTTTGGGTTGAACCGACCTATTTGCATCAAGGCAAACGCATCTCGGTGAAAGAAGCTGCCGAGTTAGGGGTTAAACGCAAGACTCCGCCCCAGATTCGGTTAGATCAAGTGCGGGAGATTGCTCAGTTTCTCGGTCGTCCCCCATTGGAGGCAGAACGTGCCGTAGTGGTGTTAGAACAAGCCGAGAGTATGGCAGATGCGGCGGCTAATGGGCTACTTAAAACTCTAGAAGAACCCGGAAAAGCCACTTTAATTCTGATTGCATCGAGTGTGGATGCGCTGTTGCCGACGATTGTGTCGCGTTGTCAACGAGTGCGGTTTCAACGACTGAGCACAAAGGATGTGGCAGCCGTGTTGCGGCGCAGTGGACATGAGGACGTGTTGCAACATCCGGAGATCTTGGCTTTGGCGCAGGGCAGCCCAGGAGAAGCGATCGCCCATTGGCAACAACTACAAACGATTGATTTAGAGTTGCTAGAAACGGTGACTCAACCGCCGCGATCGCTGCGTCATGCGTTAGAACTGGCACGCCAAATTGACAAAGAATTGGATGTGGAGGCGCAATTGTGGTTTGTTGACTACTTGCAACATCGCTATTGGCAACAACAAACACATCCTCAGTTTTTGCACTTGTTAGAAACAGCACGGCGACATTTGCGCGGTTCGGTGCAGTCTCGCTTGACGTGGGAAGTGACATTGATGGGGATGTTGTAGAACCCCACGGTCTAAAAGCACCTCCCCTTAACCCCTACGGTGTATATAGATCGTCTGTCTAGAAGTAGAAACGTTGCTGTTTAAAGTAGGACTGTTCTTGTCTGAAGTAGGAACGTTGCTGTTTGAAGTGAAAATGTTCTTGTTTGAAGTAGAAGCATTTCTGTTAAAAGAGCGATCGCTCCTGTTTAAAGTGGCAACATTCCTGTTTGAAGTGGGAACATTCTGATTTCAAATGCGATCGCTCCTATTTGAAGTGGGATTGTTCCTGTTCTAAACAGCAAGATTCTTGTTTAAAACAGAAACTTTGTTGTTTAAGGAGCGATCGCTTCTGTTTGAAGTGGGATTGTTGCTGTTTAAAGCGCGATCGCTCCTGTTTTCAATCAAAGGGTTGTTGTCTCAAGTGAGAATGCTCTATCTCAGCAGGTGAGTCATGGGGAGCCGTTCACTCATTGAGTAGCAGGAAGAGCCGTTAGAGAGAGCGATCGCCCAGTGTTTCGGTATGATGGAGGGCAGATTCAGTCCTGTTGGTGCAATGAACGAAGCCATTCTCGCTATTTTTCAGCAAGCCTACCAAGATCTCGATTTGTTTCCCCTGATCGAGCCAGAGGATATCGAGAAATTTCGGGTGGACTATGGGCACGAGGTGTTAGTGCGGTTGAGGCAGGAAGTAAATGCCTCGACAAAGGCTCAAAAGTTTATCTTTGCCGGACATCGAGGCTGTGGTAAGTCAACTTTGTTAAAACGGTTTACGGTGGAAATGCAGCCGAAGCACTTCACCGTGTTTTTCTCAATTGCCGATTTGCTTGAACCGTCGGCAGTAACGCATCGAAACATTTTGTATGCGATCGCGCTCAAGTTGCTGAGTGCTGCCACACAACAACGCATTCCAGTAGCAGACGATATTAAACAAAGTCTGTTGGGTTGGATGACCACTACTCGCAAACAAACGGCTGAACAGGGCACTTCATCCGAAGTTGGGCTGGGAGTGGATAACTTGCTCCAGATGGCAACCCTGAGTTTTCAGAAAGAACAGGCATTTCGGGATGAAATTGAACGGGTGTTTGAAAAGAATGTGGCAGATTTGGTTGCCAAAGCCGATCGGATTGCAGCCGCGATCGAAACTACAACTAAAAAACCTGTTCTCGTTGTGATTGATGACCTGGATAAGCTTGATTTGGCTTTGGTGGAATCGATCTATCTCAACAACATCAAGGTATTGTTTTCTCCCGGATTTCGGATTGTGTTTACCATCCCGGTGTCAGCCGTACAAGAGCCAAAAGTCATGGGGGCGTTGATGTCAGAGGGCATTGTACGTCCTCAATTGTTTGCAGTCGCCAAGTTTTTTGGCAAACAAGATGTTCGCAATCCTCAAGCAGAGCCGATCGCCAAAACGGTAGACCTATTTCTCAAGGTGTTGACCAAACGGATTTCCGCAGATTGCATCGAGCCGGATACCGCGCGTCAGATGGTGCTCAAAAGTGGCGGTGTCATGCGGGAACTGGTGCGAATTGCACGAGAGTGTTGCACTGAATGTATGGTGCAATTGGAATTGGAACCCGATCGCACCGACTTAAAAATCAATGACGAGATTTTAACGCTGGCACTGCGAAATCTGCGAAATGACTTTGCTCGACAAATTGGGACTGATTTGTTTCCGGTCTTGGTGCAGGTCTATCAAACTCTCAAAAGCAAAGACACGGATGGCGATGCCTTTGTTAAATTGCTGCATGGATTGATGGTGTTGGAATATCAGAATGATGAGTTGTGGTATGACGTACACCCGATCGTGGTTGACTTGTTGCGACGGGAGGGATTGATTAAATAAATCAACGCTATGAATCAATCTCCTCCTACCGATTCCTCTGAACGGGTACTTGCAAATCAACGCAATTTGCGGCGATTGGTGGTGTCGGTGCAAGCCAGTCTGCACAAGCTAAATTTGTTAATCGCCATTTGTGATAATCCCTTTTATCGGGATGACTTGATTCGCACCTATGAGGCAGAACTGACCGCAAAGGGAGTCAGTTGTCATCAAATTCAACTCGATCGCCAACAACCCAGTCTCAAGCAAAGTCTGCTCGATTGGCAGGCAAGCCTTGCAGAAGATCAGCGCGATCGCCCAACCCTTGTAACCGTGCGCGGTGGCGACGAATTGCTGGGAATTCGATTAGAGCATCCTAAATCAGCCCAGGAGCGGTTTTTCTTTTCTGTCCAGTGGACCCGCGAGGGACTGCGAGAGTTTCAGTTTCCGGTGGTGGTGTGGGTGACAGAGGCCGTCGCCCAAGGATTAGCCCAGCAAGCCCCTGATTTTTGGAGTTGGCGCGGAGGTGTCTTTGAGTTTGACCAGCCCATCACCTGGCAAGCTCCTGATCGATCGCAAGAGATTGACCGTCAACCCTCAGCCACCGATGAACCCCTGGCAGACCCCAGTGAGCTAGAGCAACAAATCGCGGATCTCAAGGCGGAAGACCCATATTCACCCCTGTTAGCCAGTCTTTATCACAGCTTAGGCACAGCTTATTGCAAACGCTTAGAGCGAGGCATCGCAACCGATCGCCCCCAGGAAACCGAAAAGGCGATCGCCGCCTTTCAAGCTGCCATTCCCCTGCGTGAATCTCTGCCTGACCCCACCCCACTTGCCAATAGTCTGGGCTATCTGGCAAACCTCTACCAGTCGCAGGGACGCTACAGCGAGGCAGAACCCCTTTACGTGCGATCGCTCTCTATCAGAGAACAGCAGTTGGGCAGTGACCATCCCGATGTCGCCACTTGCCTCAACAATCTGGCATTACTCTACGAGTCGCAGGGACGCTACAGTGAGGCAGAACCCCTTTACGTGCGATCGCTCTCTATCAGAGAACAGCAGTTGGGCAGTAACCATCCCTCTGCCGCCACCAGCCTCAACAACCTGGCAAACCTCTACCGAGCGCAGGGACGCTATAGCGAGGCAGAACCCCTCTTGGTGCGATCGTTTGCCATCCGAGAGCAGCAGTTGGGAGCTAACCATCCTGATGTCGCTGCTAGCCTCAACAACCTGGCAAACCTCTACGAGTCGCAGGGACGCTATAGCGAGGCAGAACCCCTCTTGGTGCGATCGCTTAACCTCTATGAACAGCAGTTGGGCAGTGACCATCCCCATGTCGCCACCAGCCTCAACAACCTGGCAGCACTCTACGAGTCGCAGGGACGCTACAGCGAGGCAGAACCCCTCTTGGCACGATCGTTTGCTATCCGAGAACAGCAGTTGGGCAACAACCATCCCGATGTTGCCTTAAGCCTCAACAATCTGGCATTACTCTACAAGTCGCAGGGACGCTACAGCGAGGCAGAACCCCTCTTGGTGCGATCGCTCGCCATCTATGAGCAGCAGTTGGGCAGTGACCATCCTTCTGTTGCCACCAGCCTCAACAATCTGGCAGGACTCTACGAGTCGCAGGGACGCTACAGTGAGGCAGAACCCCTTTACGTGCGATCGCTCTCCATTGATGAACGCTGTTATGGGAATAATCACCCTGACGTTGCGACTGACCTCAACAATTTGGCAGCACTCTACGAGTCGCAGGGACGCACCAGTGAGGCAGAATCCCTCTATGGGCGATCGCTTGCCATTCGAGAACAGCAGTTGGGCAGCGATCATCCTTCTGTCGCCACCAGCCTCAACAATTTGGCAGAACTCTACCGAGTGCAGGGAAGCTACAGTGAGGCAGAACCCCTCTATGTGCGATCGCTCTCGATCTGGGAACAGCAGTTGGGAGCCGACCATCCCAATGTCGCCACCAGCCTCAACAATCTAGCAGAACTCTACCGAGTGCAGGGACGCTACAGCGAGGCAGAACCCCTCTATGTGCGATCGCTCAAAATTAAAGAGAAGGTTTTAGGTGAAAATCATCCCAGCACGAAACTTGGTTGGGAGAACTTCCGGTTGTTTGTGCAACAAATGGTTGAGGTAGATCGAGAAGGGGAGTTGTCTGATCATCCGATGACGCAGGCGGTGTTGCAGCAGGTGTCGCAGAGCCGCGATTAATCGCGTCTGTACTAGGTATGTATCTCAAGCAGCCGGAGATCTGGGGTGTTGAGGCAGGGCGAAAAGGGGAGTTGTCCAACAGGTGTCGCAGAGACGCGATTAATCGTGTCTGTACTAGGTATGTATCCCAAGCAGCCGGAGATCTGGAGTATTGAGGCAGGGCGAATGGGGGAGTTGTCCGATCATCCCACCACACAGGCGATGTTGCGAGAGATTCTGAAGAGACGCGATTAATTGCGGCTGTACGGTTTGGTTCACTTTACAGTAACAGACGATGCCATCCCCCAACAGCACCTACTTCTGCGCCTGTTGCGTAAAGATTAATCTCACTAAAAGCCTTACAGATTAAGAATTATGGGTATCGCCCACGCCTCTGCACTGTATCGGCTATGACAGAAATGTGTTGTGAGAGGAATGGGTATGTCTGTCCGTATGGGGAGATTTTGGTGCAACTTTATCCTGGGGTTGGCACTCGTGTTTGGCATTGCCAGTTGCGACATTGCGGCGTTTAGACCCAGTCAGCCGCTAGCATCCGTTGATCCGCTACCACTCCCACCGTTGCCAGAGTGGATTGAGCAGATCAGTCCCCTTGATCAGGCAGACCCGCTAGCACAGATTCGGGTACGCTTCAAACACCCGTTGATTCCGATTGAGAGCCTCGATAGCCCCGACCAACAAACACAACTCAGCAAATTTGAAGTAATACCGCCGATTCCAGGGCGGTTTCGGTTTTTGACCCCCCGCATGGTAGGCTTTCAAGCCGATCAAGCTCTGCCCAAAGCTAATCGATTTCGGGTAACACTCAAAGCGGGTTTAGCCGATTTGAACAACCATCAGCTAGCCCAAGATCTGGCATGGACATTTAATACAGAAGCGATCGCCCTCACAAACTTACCAGGAGCCGCCTCCGATTCGGGAAGTGAGCCAGAGCCATTTGACCTCAAGCCTGTGTTTCAAGTCACCTCCAATGTGGAGTTAGACCTCAATTCGCTGAAGGAACGGGTCAACTTAATTCCAGAGGGTTCTAGCGAATCGGTGCCGCTGAAGGTGGAATTGCAGAAAAACTCTGACGAGAGTGAAACCGGGGAAAGCTACAACGACCCTCAGGAAACCTTTGATCCGTCGCAACGCTCCTGGCTTTATAGCCTGACTCCACAACGAGAACTGGCAAAAGCCACTCGGTATAAGCTGGAATTTGCACCGGGGTTGCGTCCCACGCAGGGCAACCTGGTGAGTGAGATGCCTTTCACCAGTCAGCTTGAAACCTATTCCCCGTTAGCCTTTGAGGGGTTGCAATACGTAGGTCAACCCGATGCGGGAGGCGTCTATGGACGGTTTACCAAGGGCAGTGCTCAGTTGCGATTTAACAACGGGTTAGATGCTGCCTCTGCCGTAGAAAATATCACGATTCAACCTGCCCCTAAAGAAGCTCCGCGATCGCTCCAGTCCTATGATGGCGACACGCTGATTAACCTCAATCCCTGGTCGTTGGAGCCAGCCACAACCTATACGATTACGCTGGGAGCCAACCTCAAAGATCAGTTTGGGCAAACCCTGGGGCAACCTGTCACCGTAGATTATGAAACGGGAGATGTAGCCGCAGAATTGTGGGCACCGTCTGGGTTACACATTTTTCCCAGTACAAAAGACCTGCAACTGAATATCTCAACTGTCAACCTGCCAGATCAGCAGTACAAAGCGGCCTATCGCGTGGTGCAACCTACTGATTTGGTCTACACCGATTCTGCTTATCCTCTAGGTGAGGGAAATGATTTATTGCCTCAATCGAGCGCATGGCAAACCTTCCCGATTCAAGGAACAAAGAATCAATCGACTGAAGTGGCAGTGCCGTTGCGAGAACAGTTGGGCGGCACGACGGGAATGTTGGCATATGGGGTTCAGGCGCGGGCAAACCAGTATCAGCAAGAGGGCAAAACCCTGTGGCGAGAACCCAATGCTTATGGATTGGTGCAGTTGACCAATCTGGGGGTGTTTGCTCAGTGGTTTCCAGAGTCAGGCTTGGTGCGAGTTCACCATCTGGCGGATGGTTCCCCGGTAAATGGGGCACAGGTGGAGATCTACCAGTCGAAGTTAGGGGAGAAGAACCAACCGACTCCGGTTGCTTGTGCGACGGGTAGAACGGATGCAACAGGGGCACTGCTGCTCACTTTGGAGGCGATGCAACGCTGCATTCCCACTGAGGGAAAGGGGTTCACCGATCCACCCAACTTGTTGGCGATCGCCCGTGAAGGTCAAGATTGGGCGTTTGTCCGCGTGCAGGAATGGAGTGGCAGCTATGGGTATGACGTCAATACGGGATGGGCAGGCAACCGACCCGAAACACGAGGGGCGATCGTCTCAGATCGGCAGTTGTATCAACCGGGAGAAAAAGCCTCATTCACCGGATTTATGTATTATCTGCAAAACGGGGAACTGCGGCAGGGCAAGAACGCGACCTACAGCGTCAGTCTGCGTCAACCCGATGGCAGTGAAACAAGCCTGGGCAGCCAGACTACGAATGCCTTTGGTACGTTTTCGTTAGAGGTGCCCCTGGCAGCAACCCAACCGCTCGGTTTCTACACCATCGTTGCCAAGAGTGGCGATCTAGAGATTTCTGGCGAGTTTCGAGTGGCGGAGTTCAAGCCACCCAACTTTAAGGTCGATCTGACCCTCGACAAGCCTTTTGCAGTGGTGGGTGAAACGGTCAAAGCGGAGGCTCAGAGCAACTATTTGTTTGGTCCCCCAGTGGAGGAAGGTCAGGCAGAATATTATGTGACGCGCGATCGCGCCGAGTTGTCTCCTCCCGGTTGGGAAGAGTTTTCGATTGGGCGACAGTGGTTTTGGCCCGAAGAAGAACCGAGCGTTGCAGCGGATGTGTTGCAAACGGCAGCTTTGTTGGATGACCAGGGCAAGGGCAGCGAAACCATCACCGTGGCGGATGATTTGCCTTACCCCATGACCTATCAAGTGGATGTGCAGGTGTCGGATGTCTCAAATCTGGCCGTTGGCAATTCCCAAACCTTTGTGGCACTGCCGAGCGATCGCCTGATTGCCCTCAAAAGTGACTTTGTCGCTGAGGCAGGACAACCCTTTGAGGTGACAGTGGGCGTCATCAATCCTCAAGGAGAAACCCAGGCAAACGAGCGGGTGCGAGTGGAACTGCAACAGATGATCTACAGCAATGTGACGCAGGTGATCGAGGGCAGCCGCACCAACCGCGACCAGGTGGAATACAAAACTGTGGCACAGGCAGAAACCCGCTCTGGCAAAACGCCTGAACCCATTTCACTCACGGCGACTGAGGCAGGAGCCTATCGGATTCGCGCTAACTTCACCAATGCCCGCAATGAGGCAACTGCCACAGATGTGCAAATCTGGATCACGGGAGCAAACGAGGTCAACTGGGGCGATCGCTACACTGATGAGCGCATCGATATCCAACTCGATAAGGAAACGTATCAGGTTGGAGAGATGGTGAATGCCTTAATTCAGTCGCCCTACCCCGACGCGGAACTCTACTTTGCCGTGGTGCGCCATGACACGCTGTACAAGAGTGTGACCCAAGTGAAAGGAGGAGCACCCCAAATTCAGTTTCAAGTCACACCAGAGATGTTGCCTAATGCGGCGATCGAAGTGGTGTTAGTGCGACAGGGAGCCCCCCTGGAGCAGGTAGAACCCGGTAGTTTAGAGGATCTGGTACGGATTGGTTTTGCCCCGTTTAAGGTCAATTTGGCAGATCAATATCTAACCGTGACGGCAACGCCGCAGGCGGAGTCAGTGGCTCCCAGTACCTCCCAAACGGTGCAGCTGACGGTGCAAACTCCACAGGGACAACCTGTTCAAGGACAAGTCACCGTCATGGTGGTGAATGAGGCCGTGTTGCAACTGACAGGCTACCGTCCCCCTGATCTGGTGGAGACAGTCTACGCCGAGCAACCGATCTCGCTTCGCTTTGCCGATAATCGCCCGGATGTGGTGTTGCAACCGCTCACCTCTCCGATCGATAAGGGGTGGGGGTTTGGGGGAGGTTACTCTACCGGAGCGGGCAATACCCGCATTCGGACAAACTTTCAGCCGTTGGCCTACTACAATGGCTCTGTGCTGACGGATGCTAACGGACAGGCAACCGTCACCTTTCCCCTGCCCGATAACCTGACCACTTGGCGCGTCATGGTCGTGGCAACGGATGGTCAACTCCACTTTGGCAACGGGGAGACTACGTTTATCACGACACAACCGCTCATTACCAATGCCATTTTGCCGCAGTTTGCTCGTCCCGGCGATCGCCTAGAAGCAGGTCTATCCGTCACGAACACAACCAATCAAACGGGGAACCTGGCGATCGAGGGAACCCTCAGTGGCGGGTTACAAGCCGATAACACCTCCCTGTCTCAAGAAGATCAAGCTCAATCTGGCACAACGGCTTACCGTTTTCCAGTGGTGGCGACCACGGCAGGAGAAGCCAGCATTCAATTTTCCACAAAGTTCAATGACGAGTCGGATGCTTTCCGAGAAACGCTGGAGGTGAAACCATTAGCCGTAACCGAGCAGGTAGTGGAATCGGGCACAACCGAAACGCAGGTGCAGATTCCCTTAAAGGTGGATGCCAATGTTATGCGCGACCTGGGCGGATTGGATCTGTCGCTAGCCAGTACACTGGTTGCCGACATTCAAGTACCTGCTCGGCAAATTCTCCAAACAGAGCAACTGCCTTTCCTGGAACTCGCTGCCAGTCAGTTGGCGATCGCCGCTAATCTACAATTCCTTACTCTCACCTACGGGCAAACAGACGCCCAATTCATTCCGGTTGAGCAGGCCAATGCTGCCCTGGAACAGTTAGCCAAACTCCAACAAGGCGATGGTGGGTTTGCTGCTTATCCCGGAGGGCAACAGTCCGATCCCTTTGTCACGCCCTATGCGGCACGGGCGATCGCTACCGCTCGAACGACTTTCGAGGGAGTCACCGCCCCTGCTACTCTGCAACTGAAGCAGGATATGGTCACACGGTTAGTGGGTTATCTTCAGCGCATTCTGGCAGATCCGGGTCAATACGAGTTCTGCAAAGAGCAACCCTGCAAAGACCGAGTTCGTCTTGACATGTTGTTGGCGTTGGATGAGTTGGGCACCACCCGCACCGACTTTCTCTCAGAGTTGTATGAACGCCGCGCTCAGTTTGACCCGGTGATGCAAATTAAGTTAGCCCGTTATCTGTCACAGTTCCCTGATTGGCAGACAGAGGCGACAGACCTCACCCGTCAGGTGCAAGAGGCGATCGCTGAAACCGGACGAGCTGCCACGGTTAACCTGCCGAGCACTTGGCGTTGGCTGAGTTCGCCCACGGTAGCTCAAGCAGAAGCACTGCGGTTATTTGTCACTCGCCAGAGCGATCGCGCGGTTGTCGATCGTCTGGTGCAGGGGTTACTCTCACAGCGACGCAACGGCACTTGGGGCAATACCTATGACACGGCTGAAGCCCTCACGGCTCTGGTGGAGTATAGCCAACTGCAACCGGAACCACCCAACTTCACAGCAACGGCTCAACTGGCAGGCAAAACCCTGACCTCGATCCAGTTCCGAGGCTATGAAGACTCTAGCGAAAGCTTGACGGTGCCGATGTCAGAATTACCTCAAGGCGAAAACACGCTGACCCTGCGAAAAACAGGACAGGGAACGTTGCATTACCTGGCAGCTTACCGCTATCGCTTACAGGGCAACCCTCCTGGACGATTTAACGGTTTGCGGGTGACTCGTACCTTGCGTCCAGCCAATAAACCTGATGTGTTGAAGCAATACGGACTCTTTGACGACGAGCAACCGCTGACGGTTAAACCCGGACAAGTGTTGGATGTGGGCATTGAGGTGATTACCGATCATCCCGTTGACCATGTGCTGATCACCGACCCCTTGCCCGCTGGGTTAGAAGCCGTCGATGCTAGCTTTCAAACCGCAACGCCTTACTTTGCGGCACGAGGCGACAGTTGGCAAATCGGTTATCAGACCATTTATCGCGATCGCGTTGTTGCCTATGGCGACCACCTGGAACCGGGGGTCTATACCCTGCACTACCTCGTTCGCTCCGTTACCCCTGGCACCTTCTCCTACCCCGGTGCAGAGGCTCATCTGCAATATGCCGCCGAAGACTTTGGGCGATCGACCGCGACTACTCTGGAGATTGCGGAGTGAGTCATACTCTCGTTGCCATCCACCTAGCTGAGACTGCCCTAATGAGAGTAAATGAGTTTCACATCCCATCACTGACTTCTACTGCAAAATCGTCTTAGACACAATTCGGGTCTTCTTGCGATCGCTCTCTGATAACTCTTCACCCGACTGCAACACGGTTGCGCTCTTTTGCAACACCGTAGCTGCATTCTGGTCGCCCATTTGCAACGCTGTTTTAGCCGCCGATTGCAACATGGTTGCCGCTCCAGCGCGATCGCCCTGTTGCAGTTTCATTTCAGCGATTTGGGTCTGTCGATATTTAGCGAGTGCCAACACATGCTGTTGCACCTGAGCATTAGGGTTTGCTTGAAACTGACTGAGTACATTAGCATCGACAATAATCAGATCTGACAACAACCCTTCCTGGTTTTGCGCTGGGTCGTCATAACGCACCTGAAGATGGGCAAGGGCTTGCTTTCCTTCTGGTAGTTGACTGGCATATAAGTTGACCAACACCACCCTAGGGCTATCGATCATCAAATCACCTAACCGCACCATAAATTGAGTTCCTTCCTTCAACGGCGGTAGCTCAATGGTGTCTGGTACCACTTGGGCGATCGGTTTAAGTTCCGCTAGTCGCACTTGCGGTGCTAGGGATAGCAAGAGGTGAGCATTGGTTAACCCCACCGATTGAATCCGGCTAAACAATCGGCTGAATTCACCCACAGCTTCCTCAGGTTGTTGAATGTAAGACAGTGACCCTCCACCCGCATCGGCGATTTTTTCGAGAATGTCTTGATTCCAGTGATCGCCAAACCCAAGCGTGTTGATGGTGAGGTTATAGCCTGCGGCTAACTCCGCTAACTTAAGACAGCGATCGTTGTCACCATGTTCATTTTCGCCATCAGTCAACAAAAAGGCTTGGGAGATCGTGTCGCGTTTGCCTTTTGCCATCTCTTCAACGCCCAATCGCATGCCCTCATCGATGGCGGTGCCTCCACTAGCTTTGAGCTTATTAATCTCGACCTTAATACCTGCGGGGTTTTCAATGATTTGATTGGGGACTAAAACCTTGGCTTTGTGGTCAAACACCACAATTGAGATGCGATCGCCCGGAGATAGGCTGTCTACAATCCGTTGAGCCGCTTGCTTCACCGTCTCTAGCGGTCGCCCATTCATAGAGCCACTGTGATCGAGGATCAAGCATAAATTGAGAGAAGCCGTGCGACTCACCGAATCAGCGATCGCTGAGATTGAAACCGCCATTTGTCGTTGGCTGCTAGGCTGGGCAGCATCCAGATTGGCATCATTCAGTGCCGCTTGCAGACCCACTCTCATAACCTCATGCTCCTAGTCAAAAACCGATACGAATAGTTTCACAGTAGCGTGATTCCATTTCGGAAGAACACAGGATGGGGAAAGGATAAACGATGAAGGATGAAAGATAACCGATGAAAGATAAAGCCTGAGTTTAAGGCGAACAGGCTTCAATCAAAGAGCATACAGAACTTTAATTTATGTATCCGAGATTTTTTCTTCTTTTTTCTCTCTTCTCTCTTCTTTTTTCTCTTTTCATCCTTCAGCCCTTATTCTTCTTTTTCCCCTCTGTTCGGATACCCCTAACTGCTCCAATCCAAAAGCGACTCTAGGTTCACGCTACTATGTTAGAAATAATGCCATTCTTTTAGGCAACTGCCCAGGCGATTTGGATCTATGAGTTCAATTAAGGCTGTTCAATCGAATTACTATGGTGGGGATGCCTACTACCGGACTCCTCCACCTGACCTTCCTTCGCTACTCTTGAAGGAACGTATCGTTTACCTGGGGTTGCCCCTCGTCTCATCCGATGACTTTAAACGTCAGATGGGAGTCGATGTCACCAAGCTTATCATCGCTCAATTGTTATATCTGCAATTTGACGATCCTGAAAAGCCTATCTTCTTCTACATCAACTCCACAGGCACCTCTTGGTATGGCGGAGAGTCGATCGGCTTTGAGACTGAAGCCTTTGCCATTTGCGACACCATTAACTACATCAAGCCTCCAGTTCACACCATTTGTATTGGTCAGGCAATGGGCACCGCTGCCATGATTTTGTCAGCTGGAACCAAAGGCTTTCGGGCTAGCCTACCGCATGCCACGATCGTGCTCAACCAACCCCGCACTGGCGTCGGACGTAGTCAGGCAAGTGATGTCCAGATTCGTGCCAAGGAAGTGCTAGTCAACCGGACGGCAATGTTAGAAATCTTGGCTAAAAACACAGGTCAGTCAATGGAAAAAATTTCTAAAGACACCGATCGAATGTTTTATCTGACTCCTCAAAACGCCAAGGAATATGGACTGATCGATCGCGTTCTTGAAGGGGTCAAAGATTTACCCACTCCTGTTCCTTCTCTGACCTAAGCTGTCTTAGAGCATTTTTATGCCAGTTGATGATATTCTGCGAGTCCCATACAACATTCCCGGTAGCCCCTACTGGCAATGGATCAACATCTATACCCGGTTGAGCCAAGAGCGGATTCTCTTTCTCAATCAACCGTTGACCGATGGAGTGGCTAACTCCCTCATTTCTGGAATGCTGTATCTGGAATCTCAAGACCAGAGCAAGCCCATTTATCTCTATATCAATTCGTTGGGTGACCCGATCGCAGCGGGAATGGCATCAGTCACAGCCGGAATGATCTCCATCACGGCTGGGTTGGCGGTGTATGACACCATTCGACATATTAAGTCAGAAGTGTTGACTATCTGTTTGGGTCAAGCCGCAGGTATGGCCGCTCTGATTTTGTCATCGGGTGTCAAAGGCAAGCGCGCTAGTCTACCTCACTCTTTAATTGCTCTGGATACTCCTCGGCTTGGCACCCAGGGACAGGCTACTGATATCCAGGTCAATGCGGCTGAGATGTTGGAGAAGAAAGCATTGATTTTAGAGATCTTCTCTCAAAATACAGGGCAGTCGGTTGACAAAATCTTGAAGGATACTGATCGCCTGTTTTATATGTCTCCTCAAGAAGCCAAAGAATATGGGTTAATTGATCGCGTTTTAGAAAGCACTAAGGATCTACCCAAACTCGCTAGCACCCTCTCTTGAGATTACGGCTACTGTTCCCGTTTCATTCATTCCTTACCCCTCCTCTGAACCTATGCCTATCGGTATCCCCAGCGTTCCCTATCGCCTTCCGGGCAGCTCTTATGAGCAGTGGATTAGTATTTATGAGCGTCTCTTTCGAGAGCGCATCATCTTTTTAGCTGAAGAAGTCGATGATGGCATTGCCAATGCGATCGTCGCTTACATGCTGTATCTCGATTCTGATGATTCCAGCAAGCCGATCTACCTTTACATCAACTCTCCGGGTGGATCTGTCACCGCAGGCATGGCCATTTATGACACCATGCAACACATCAAATCGGAGGTAGTAACCATTTGCGTCGGTCTAGCGGCTTCGATGGGTGCATTTTTGTTGGCGGCTGGCAGCCGAGGCAAACGGTTAGCCTTACCTCATGCCCGCATTATGATTCATCAACCGCTAGGGGGTGCAAGAGGTCAAGCAACCGACATTGAAATCGAAGCTCGACAAATTTTGCGGATGCGGAGTGAGCTAAACGATATGTTGGCACACCACACGGGCAAAACCATTGAGCAGATTCAAAAAGACACCGATCGCGACTACTTCATGTCGGCTGAAGAAGCCAAAGAATATGGTCTGATTGATCGAGTGGTGGATCAAACTCCTTAGCAAACCTTTGCGAAGTGACATGATTTACTGTTCAAGCTGTTAATTTTACGTAGGAAATGGCAGAATCATTCAAGATTCTGCCGTTTTTTCCCTTAAATGAACCTGGCGGACTGTTACCGATTACTAGGGCTGAGAACTGGCGCGTCTTATGATGAGATTAAGGCGTCTTATCGGCGTTTGGCTAGACAATATCACCCAGATGTCAATCCTGGAAATCCGCAACAAGCAAAAGAGAAGTTTATTCAACTGAGTGAAGCCTATCGTCAGTTGATGGAGGCGGTGCAACCCAGCAAAGCCCCCGATGAAAAGGCGGCTAAAGCAAAATCTAAGCCGACATCAACCCCATCTGGGACGCGATCGCCCGCTTCTACATCCGCCAAATCGACTCCGCCCAAGTCCCCAACTCAAGTCAAAATTACGACACGCAAAGCTCCTCCGATCGAGCGCAATCCTGAGATCTCTCAAAATGACTATGATCTCAAGCAAAATGTGTATGAGCAATTGCAACGGTTGTTAAGAGGGCAACGGTTTCCGAGAGCCATTACGTTGGTTGAGGGGTTAGCTCAACGCTTGCCCAATGATCCTGAGGTGCGGCAGTGGCAAGCGATCACCTATCAACGGTTTGGGCGACACCTGGTCGATACGAAGCAATCCGATAAAGCCCGGATTTATCTGAAGAAAGCTTTGCGAACCGACCCCCACAACAAAGCTCTGTGGTATGAAGTCGAGCGTGACTTTCGCCGCATCGAGCAAATCGAGATTTATTAATAAACGTGAATTCGGGATGAGGATTTTGGCGGTTGAAACCGCAACTACAGGAACAAAACCGACCTGATATGAAATCTGGCTACTTCCCTGTTGTAAGGCTAGGCTAAAACCTTTGCCTGTAGGAAAGTAATTAGTAAGCAACTAGCCGGATTTTGTATGAGTCAGTTCACTCAACCCTTGATTTTCTGTAGTTCGCGAAGGCGAACTTCGCTTTGATAGCCGCGAATTTATTCGCTAGACTCTTAAACCGAACTGACGTTAATAAAGGCAATACATTTGCTCACTAAACCTGATAGAGCCATCCCCTGAACCCTGTCTCACCCTATTTGCGGCGAGTTTTACTCAGTGGGAGTTATGCCTGCTCTAGTGGAGCCATTGTCAATCCGGCGCGACTCAACTGCATGTGATAGAGTTCGGCTGGCTCTTGTGGGCCAACCCACACGGTTGCCTGTCCTTCATGGTGAATCTGATTGGTTAACTCCCAGGCGCGATCGCTCGTCATGCAAGGAATATATTTCATCAAACACTCAGCCACGTGTTGAAACGTATTAAAGTCGTCATTCAACACAATCACCTTATAGTTTGGATAAGGCTTGCGAGTCACTTGGCTAGACTTAGTGGGAGCCACCGTTGGCGCGATCGCTACCGTGTAGGTTGCTGCTATTACCGTCGTCATAAGCACTTCAGTCAAAAGCGACTTAACAAAAATATACTAACTCTCTATTTTATCAGTCTAATACCAATATTTTATGAAGCTGCGCCAAAAAGAGCTTCTAGGATGAAGTCATAGGAGGTGAGGGATGCAAGTGTTTCAGCAGAGATATTGTTGAGATGCTGTGAGAGGGTTTGTTTGAGTTGGTCGAGGGTAGGAGCA
>JANRJA010000189.1:0-20672 GCA_033764315.1 Oculatellaceae cyanobacterium bins.114 | reverse complement strand
CGCGGCACGGATCACTTCCCGAAGCTGCTCTGATTGTTCAGACGGTTCCTTCATTGATCATGCTCAATGCCCTGCTTCCAACAATAACCCAGTTATCCCCACTCCACTTAAACTCAGCAAGTTTTGCCTGAGTAGTTACCTATTTTTTTTAATGGCGACGTGAATAATAGTAATTTAACTCTTGGCGATCGCAACAATTCCTCTATCAACCTTCAGCAAACAACGCTGCCGTCATCAGAGACAGTTGACATCGCTTCAGAATTGGAAGCCCTCAAAGCACTGCTTACAGAACTCCGATCGCCCGATCAGCGCAAGATAGAAAATGCGATCGCGGATGCTCAGGATGAACTCACTAAACCTCAACCCAACAAAGATGAGGTGGGTCAGGCATTAGACCGAGCATTGACGTATGCCCAAAAAACAGGCAATTTTGCAGAATCAATTGAGAAGTTACGTCTCCATGTAGAAAAGTCAGCCGCTTGGCTCGGTGAGAACTGGTATAAACTCCTTACTTTAGTCAGTCTGACGCTTTAAGAGAAAAAGCTACAATAGCCGGATGTCTCTTCAAAAAGTCTTTCAATCTTTGCAGGATTGTCAACATTGAGCTGAGAAAACAGCATTGTAGCTTTATTGCAACAGTCTTAACTTCACAATGAACTTGGGTGTGGAATGTCCAACAATTAATGGGGCTTGATGATATCGTCTGAGTTAACCGTTGTGTTGGTTAAGTCACTGGGGTTTGAATCTCCAGAAGGAGGTCTGGTTCCACCTGCCACGCCTTCTAAAACGCTATCTGGAAGCTCGCCCTGGTTAGGGAACGCTGGGAAATTATCTTCTCCGCCCGAAACAGATTCTAAGTCTTCATCAGAGATTTCTGCATCAGAATGAATAGTTTTATCTTCGCTCATGATTTAGCTCCTGGGATGTCAATCCCTAACTTGTAAACTTGTACGTTGAACACATAGCAATGCTGGTTGGATGTATTAAGTACGTGGTGTACTTAAATACGTTCTGTTCCTACAATCTAAGTTACGGTATCCACCTTGAACAGGCATGAAAGACGGATGAGTTTTCTAAGAAGAATATGAGTGTTTGCTGAGATTTTTGAAATCTCTTGAGATGTTCCATAATTCTTGCAGTAATTGATCTGGGAAATGTGGCGATCGCCCCCCAGTTCCTCAGACGAAAAGTAAAGAATGAAAAACTAAAGAATGAAAAGGGGTAAAAATTATCCTTTTTAGCTGTCTTTTTCCCCTGAGTATCTTAGTCGCTGCATATGTCTCTCAAGCGTAGAGCTAAGTATATATGGCTCAACTAAGTAGGTTTGCATATTATGTTAACCTTAACGACTCAACGTTCTAATCTCTTCAGATTTGATTCATCAAGAACGTCTACTTTTAACTCTTATTCTTCTCCGCTTCAGTCTGGTTTAGATCAACAAGAATTCAGCGATGGGGTTTCTAAATCACGGTCTACTATTGGACGAGCCTCCTCTAACAGAGATTTGGGTAACACTCGTGGAGGTGCGTTCAATTTAGGAACATTAAGAAACCGGACATTGAGTAATGTCATTGGTGCTCCAGGCGATCGCAATGACTATGTGAAGTTTCGTGTGACAGGTCGGCAAAAATTGCGGATGTCTCTGCGAGGTCTGAGAGCCAATGCCGATGTGCAACTGTTTAATCAAGCAGGGGTGGCGATCGCAGGTTCCTATCGAGTTGGTGCAGCGGCAGATAGCATTAACTGCGACTTAGAAGCAGGAACCTATTATGTGCGGGTGTTTTCAGTTGGCAACAGAACAAACTATAGTCTCAGCCTCTCAACCCGTCGTCTTGCCAATAGTTCCACTCCACTAGATAACCCTGCACCGACGGGCAATCGGGCGGACTGGACGGTAATGATTTATATGTCAGCCGACAATCTAGAACGCTATACCATCGAAGACTTCCGTGAAATGGCAAGTGTCGGTTCTAACAGTAACGTGAATATCTTGCTGCAATACGATCGCACTGCCGCAGATCACTCCTCCTTTACGAGAGGGCAAGCCACCGACGACACTCGTTATGGCAACTGGACCGATACTCGGCGCGGATTGATCAGCTATGGCAGCACCCCTGGTACTCATTGGGGGACTAGCATTGGCGAAGCCAATATGGGTGATGCCAGTACGCTCCGCAATTTTCTCAACTGGGGCATGTCAAACTATCAAGCTGACAACTATGCTGTGGTGGTTTGGGGACATGGATCGGGGCATGAGGTAGCGTATGACGACATTACAGGCGATGCTCTCAGTGCCAATGAATTTAATAGTGTGTTGGGTAGCTTGCCTGACACGGTTGATGTGTTGGGTATGGATGCTTGTTTGATGGGAACAGTTGAGTTTGCTCATGCTGTGAGAGACAGTGCCTCGGTTTATGTAGGTTCACAAGAATTGATTCCGGGCACAGGTTGGAACTACGCCACAACGTTGCAAGATTTGGTGGCGAATCCCTCAATGACGGCAACTCAGTTTGGTAGCAGCATCGTTAACCGCTATGCTCAAACCTATCCCTCTGGAGATGAAACCCTATCGGCGATCGCTCTGACGGTGATGCGAGATAGCAATCCCTTTAATCTCTCTACTACATTGAGTGATTTTGCTAATGCTGTTATGTACACTGCTACTGATTATGATCTCCAAGAGTTGGGGTCAGCCCGCAATGCTGACTCCAACGCCTATGGGGAGGGAGATTATCCCGACTATGTTGATATTGGCAATCTCTTTTCAAGAGTAGTCAATAATGGTTGGATCTCAACTAGCATTCGCACAGCCGCTCAAGATGTGTTGACTGCTTACAACAGTACGGTGATTAGCAACTTTACGGCGATCGCAGGTCATAGCAGTGGATTGTCTGTCTATTTCTCTGAACGAGGCCAGTATCCCAGTTCCGATTACTTAGGAGTAACCTCTAATTTTGTCAATGACACAGCTTGGGATGATTTTCTGGCTTGGGGAGACTGGTAATACCCGTTCTCCAAATTGGAGCTACCAATCAGATGCACTGCGTTCAGTCACCATCTCCTGAACTCAGTTAGCATCCCCTGAGCGCAGTAGCGCAGTCGAAGGGGACATCTGTATTCATACGGTCGATTAGCAACACCCAATTTTTTGGGCATGACCCTAGCAAAAGTCCTCAGTTCCCGCTCTTCACAGCGATCGATATTGCCCTGGTGTCACCCCAATCATGCGTTTAAACTGGCGGGTTAAATGGCTCTGGTCGGCAAACCCCGTGATATGAGCAACATCACTAATGGGTCGTCCTTGAGCTAAGAATTTTTTTGCCTGCTGAAATCGGATGTGATTGAGATATTCATGGGGTGGCAAACCTACCTGCTTACGGAAAGTGCGAAGCAGATGAAAGGGGCTGAGGTTGGCGATCGCCGCCAGGGTTTCGAGGCTAACGTTCTCAGCATAGTGTGCTTCTAGATAGTGCCGTACGGTTTGAATGGCACGAGATTCAGAGTCAATGGCTTTGATGTTAGAGCGATCGCCCCCATGTCGTAAAACCAACTGGCTAAAAGTCCATAGCAGGCGTGAATCTTGTTCTAGTTGGGGTGCTTGTTGTTCTAGAGCCACATGCAGTCGCAAAATGAGTCCAGTTAGATACTCGTCTTGCACAACCGGGTTGGGGAAGTAGGGAATGCTGACATCATGGTCGGAGAGTTGGGAAGCGGCATGTTGTAGCAAGCGCACATCAGGATACAACATGCGATAAGTCCAACCCAGGTCGGTGGCGGCGTGTCCGGTGTGCACTTCACCCGGATTGATCAGGGCAATGCTACCAGCGATCGCCACATGGGTTTCACCCCGGTAGGCAAACTCCTCTGCCCCCTGCTGAATCACGCCAATGGCAAAGGTGTCGTGGGTGTGGCGACTAAAAGAGTGGGTGATGTAACGAGCATGCAGCAACTCAACATCGTGGCTCTGGGGCAAACCGTCACTAGAGGAACTTTGCCATCGCCAAAATTTGACCTGCTCTTGTTGTTTTTGCATTTTGTAGTTGTGTATACAACGGGGATACAAAATACCTAATGTGCAACTTTTCTGAAACTCCCGCTAGGTCTAACCCTCACCCTAGCCCTCTACCACAAGAGAGGGAACTGGAGTCCCTGGAAGCCCTTCTCCTACGGGAGAAGGGTTGGGATGAGGGCAAATTAGTTGTACATACATATACGAAATAGATCCTTTCACAGAGCTGGCAAGACTGCATTCATCCAATGGAGTGAACGTTGGGTGATTACTTCTCCTACCTTCCCAGCATCATTACCGTTTTGCCAGTGTGGGAGTGCGCCCCATAGAACCCGTCATCAGCCGCAATGCTAATGATCGCAGAGGACGGACAGAGCGCATGATTTGCAACCCCAGTCGCCGCACGGTGACTAAGGGAAACCACCGATTTGAAAAGCAGCGATCGAGAAAATCAGTAAAACCAAGAATGGTAAGGTTCTCAAATTTGCGCCAACGCTCATACCGTTTGAGCACCTGCAAGTTCCCAACATCTTCCTGATGTTGGGCAGCCGTTTTGATGACATCTGCCAGAGCCGCCACATCGCGGATGCCCATATTTAACCCCTGCCCACCCACCGGATGGCAGCAGTGCGCCGCATCGCCGACCAGAGCTAACCGAGAGCTAATATAGCGATCGCTTTGCATCAGTTGCACAGGAAACAACTGGCGATCGCTCTCTAGCTCCAAATGACCCAGTTGTCCGTCATAGCGGCGATTTAGCTCGGCTAAAAACTGCTCATTATCGACGGCCATCCAGGCTTTTGCCTCAGCATGGGGGGCTGTCAACACAATCTGAGCGCGGTTATCGGGCAAGGGCAAGGTCGCAAAAGGACCGCTTGACCAAAAGTGTTCGCGGGCAATGTCACCGTGCGATTTTTCTGGACGAATCACGGCTGTAATGCATGATTGCCAATATTGCCAGCCGTGGGTGCCAATGCCTGCCTGTTGACGAATGGGCGATCGCGCTCCATCTGCCGCCACCAATAAGCGAGCCGTCAACGATTGACGAGTGCCTGCGCGTTCGACTGTGAGCTTGACCCGATCAGAGGTGTAGTCTGCTTGAATCACTTCTGCGGGGCACACCCAATTCACATGGGTTGCTTGCTCAAGGCGATCGTAGAGGGCTTTGAGTAAAACGTGATGTTCTGCAACATAGCCCAAGGCTGGAGTTCCCAAATCTTGAGGACACAGATTCACTACAGCTGGATGAAATTCTTCAGCAAGCCGAATTTGGCGAAATGTGGTGATGTGGGGCAAAATCGCATTCCACACGCCCAACCCTGCAAAAATGCGGCTCGACATTAAAGTGATGTGATAGGCTCGTCGATGGTTTAACCCCACTTCGCGAGGTTTTGCCTCAATCAGCGCAATCCGTAAACCTGTGTGTTGCAATGCACAGGCAAGGGTGAGCCCGACAATGCCACCCCCGGCGATCGCTACATCGTAATCCACATCTGCCATTAGTCACACCACCAAATTCTAGAGAAACCACGCAGGTACTGATTTGACTGTAACGCTACTTTTTGTAACGCTACTTTTATTGTGACGCGATCGCCCAAGCTGATCAAGATTGATCATTAATGAACCCAATGATGCATCATTGGGATACAAAATACACAGCACCAGTCTCTTCGCGTCCTTTGTATCTTGGTAGTCCTAAACAAGTCAGGATATGCCGCGCGGAGCGCGGCATATCCTGACTCAAAAATCATTACTTTTAGAGGACTACCTGTATCTTTAGGGTTGACTAAATACTTTTGCTTTAACTTCACGCGATCACTACCCCTATGGACAGTAACTCTGAAACCGACATGGATTACACCGCCCTCGATCGAGCGGTCAACGAGTATGAACTGGTTTTAGAAAATCGAGATCGGTTAGTACGTGCCTATAACGATTTAGGCATCACGTTTTATCAACAAGGGCAATTTGATCAAGCCATTCAAAACTTTGCCAATGTACTCAACGTTACTCCTCCATTATCTAGACTTGAAATTGCCAAAGTTTATTTCAACTTGGCGATGGTCGTTGCGAAACAAGGAAATGCTGATCAGGCGACTCATTATCTTCAACAAGCATTAGAGCATGATGAAACATTTGAGCAAGCTAGGTTAGAGCTACTCAGACAAAACTATGAAGCTGAAACTCGTGCTAAAGCTTATCAATTTACTCAAGATTGGTTTAGCCGCAATCTTTTAATTTGGCAAGACTATTTAAACCCTCTTGGAGGGCAACCCGATCTCAATTTTTTAGAGATTGGCTCCTGGGAAGGACGAGCTACCTGTTGGCTGCTCGACCAGGTGCTCACCCATCCCTCTGGTTCGATTACCTGTGTTGATACCTTTACGGGTGGCCCTGAATATCAGGAGTTTAAAGAAGGATATGTTGAGTCTATTGAAGCTCGATTTGATGCAAATATTGCTAAAACTGGTGCTGCTTCTAAAGTTAAAAAGATAGTGGGGCAATCTCAAATGGTGTTGCGATCGCTCCCTCTGAACACGTTTGATTTTATCTACATTGATGGCTCTCATGAGCCAAGTGATGTGTTAGTTGATGCGGTTTTATGTTGGGGATTGTTGAAGGAAAATGGCATCTTGATTTTTGATGATTATGATTTCCCTCTCCGCAATCCTAATTACAGAACTGATATTGGCATCAATGCATTTCTTGATGTCTTTGATTCTAAAATCACCATCCTCCTGCAATCTCATCAGGTGGTGATCCAAAAAAATAAAAATTAGCGATTATTAACGGGGGTGATTATTTGCAGAGGAACATTATTTCTAGGGGGATGATTATTTCCGAGGGGATGATTATTTCCGGGGGGACGCGATTAATCGCGTCCCCTCAATACCCCTGGAATGTCCCTGCATATCCCCTCAATACTCCTGAAATGTCCCCTGGATATCCCTGCAAATAATCTATATGAAAGGGATTTTAATCAGGTTTACGAATTTTGAAGGAGATGGGTTTCTCAGAGGAAATTGGCAATTTAAACTTTGGCAATTCAGGGCTACGACGAGGGGGTTGAACCGGGGTCGGGTCGGGAATCACCTTGACTGGAGTAGTAACAACTGAGGTCTGAGATGGGGGTTGCTTGGGTTGAGCGGGCTTGGGCTGAGAAGACTGCAACGGGGGGGCGTGGGGCGATCGCCAGGGCAAGTTAACCCGTTTTCCCCGATTAGAGGCAACCGCCAACAACAGACCCGCTGCGATGAATATCGGCACGGGTAAGTCAATTCCTGGAAGCCATGAATACCATTCTGCGATCGCCAACACCATAATCAAGAACCCAATTCCAATCGGCATCATCCAGCGATTGGTGCTTTAATAGTACAAATGTAACGACTCCAACTCCCTTTTGCCAGGGAAAAGTTAAGGAGATCTGAAATCGGGATATCCTCTTTTCAAAATCACCTTATACCTGGCAGGATACTCGATATCAGCGAATTTGAACCTGATATTTTTACAACTGATATTGCTTCAGTGGCGATTCATAGATCAGCTAGGCTACACTAAGCCGCATGGAAATTCTCTCTGTCACCCTCAAGAACTTCAAGTCTCATAGCGATCGCCACTTTACCTTCCAACTCGGCACTAATGCCATTTGTGGAGAAAACGGGGCGGGCAAAACCAGCATTTTAGAGGCGATCGCCTGGACGTTGTTTAACCATCGAGGTGCCTACAAAAATGAAGACATCATTCGCAATGGAGCCAATAGTGCTCAAGCCAGTGTGGCGTTTGTGTCAAGCCGAGATGGGCGCACCTATAGTGTTCAACGGTGCACGACAAAGGGTTACACCATTTATGATCCTCAGTTAGATCAACGACTCGATTACAAGCATATCGATGAAGAGGTCATGCCCTGGTTGCGGCAACACTTAGGGGTGGCACCAGGAACCGATTTAGGCAAGCTTTTTGCTAACACAATTGGAGTCCCTCAGGGAACTTTCACGGCTGCTTTTTTAGAAACAACAGAGAACCGTAAAAAAGTATTTGATGCCGTTCTAAAAGTTGAAGAATACAAGCAGGTTTATGCCAAGTTGGGTTCGCTCAAGACCTATAGTGAAGCTCAAGTTGAGAAACTAGAACAGGCGATCGCTAAGTACAGTGAAGACTTATCAAATTGGGAAACGACACGACAGCGATGTGCTGACTTGTCTACAGAGATCACGCAGGATGAAACAAAACTTCAGACCCTACAGACTGCATTAGCAAAACTGCAAGCCGAAAAAACAGCACTGGCAGCACAAGCTCAACAGATTCAGCAACTAGAGGCGCAGTTGCAGCAAGGCACAACTCAAATTGCAGGTCAGCAACAGACGAACCGCGTTTTAGAAGAGGCGGTTGAGCGGGCAAAACAAGCAGTTGAAGTGTGTAACACCAACCAAGTGGGATATCAAACATTTTTGCAGGCAGAGGCAGCCTTACAAGAATGCGATCGCCAAACGAAACAACGCCAAACTTTGCTAAAACAACGGGAAAAACAGCAAAAGCTACTGACAGAGCGGCACACCGAGTTGACTCGATTGACGGTGCAGTTAGAGGGGTTGCAAAAGGCAGAGACTGAGATCACTCAATTGCAACCCCTAATGCAACAGCAAGTTGAGTTAGAACAGCAGCAATCTGCGATCGCCGATCATCTGCAACAACTACAAGCGGCCCGATTGGAGCATCAAACACTTGGTAAACAACTGACGAAAGCCAAAACGGATGTGACTCGGCTAACTCAGGAGATTGAACGACTTCAGGGGTTGGCGGCCACGGTTAAACAAATTGAAGGATTTGAACAACAACGCGATCGCCTGCAAGAGCAGTTGAGCCGCATCGAAGCGGCAAAGCAATTTGAAGCTGATTTACGACAACTGGTGCAGGTTGCTCAAGACAAGCGCGATCGCCATCAAACTCAAGCTGAGAAAGCGTTAGCCATTTTGCAGCAAATGCAAGCCAGTATGCCGTTATTGGCGACGGCTTCTGTTGATTCAGCATTAGCCGCAATTCAAGCAGGGGTTGATCTAAATACTGACTTGTTACAGGCTGTGGAGGCAATTCTGTCAGATTTGTCAGAGCAAACCTCAGTTGCCAAGTTAAAGCAGCAGTCCTATGAACTCAAGCTTAAGCTCGAAACTGCTTACCGCCATCGCGCCGAGTATGACAGCTTAGAGACCAGACTAGAGCAACAGACACAACTCAACGAAGATATAGCCCAACTGCAAACTCGCCTGCAACAGCTCGAAGGAGTGCTCTCAACGGAGGCAGGGTGGCAAGAACGGCGATCGCACGTAGCTCAGCAACTCACCCAATTGGGTGATCCCCGTAGTCGTCAGCACCTCTTGACCCAGCAATTGCAACAACAAGCCCAGATTCAAACACAATTTGCTCAACTGCAACAGGTGCAAGTCTCGATTCAACAAAGCATTGCCGATTTAGATCAACAACTTGAGCAATTTGCTGACCTGGATGGGCACATTGAGCAACACAAGCACCAGCGTCAGATGTATCAACCCAGTCATCTCACCTATGTGCAATATCAGAAGGATGCAGAAAGCCTGCCGCAGCGGATCACCGAATTGCAAACTGCGATCGCCCAAGTGCAGCAATTACAAGCTCATCAACAGACCCTAAAAGTTGAGTACGAACGGCTTCAGCAAAACTATGACCCGCAACATTGGCAACAGGTGGAATCTTTGTATGCTGAAACTCGCAGTCAGGTCGATCGCATTCAAGGCAGCTTGCCTCAACAACGCAAACTGTTAACCGAGCTAGAGCAACAGTTGACTCACCTGCAAGCGATCGCCCAAGAACGCGATCGCGCCCAGATTGACTTAAAGCAAGCTGAGCGCAATAAACGGTTCATCAAATTTGCGCGGGATGCCTACAAAAAAGCTGGCCCTCGGATTACCGAACGCTATGTGCAAAACATTTCTCACGAGGCAGACAAGCTATTCCGCGAGCTAATGAATCGCCCCAATGTTGCCCTGGAATGGACTCGTGACTACGAAATCATTGTGCAAGAAGGAGCACACACTCGACGGTTTATTAACCTCTCTGGCGGAGAGCAAATGTGTGCTGCTCTGGCTGTGCGTCTTGCCCTCTTGCGCGTTCTAGCCGATATCGATATCGCCTTCTTTGACGAACCCACCACGAATATGGATCGCCCCCGACGAGAGAGTTTAGCAGAGGCGATCGCCAATATCAGAACCTTCCGTCAACTGTTCGTTATTAGCCATGACGACACCTTTGAAAAAGTGACCGAGAACGTCATCCTCGTACAGCGAGAGTAGCTTAGAAAGCAGAGTATAACCTTTCAAAACTATTCCCCAATGATTTGCTCTCCATGTGTCTGTATTACAGTTTGAGTCTGAAACAATGCAGAAAACTTTGACCTGGTTGCCTAGACGCAAATATTATCAAGAAAACCGTAATTTAATTTTCAAGGAGGATAATAAATTCGGCAATCTCCAGACTAAGTTTCAAAGGGAGTCGTTAGCAAGAAATTTTCCGTTTAATAATATTGCTATCTACTCGTCCTTTGAAGTGGCAGTTCTATTCATTTTTAGGTGGGTATTAGAGGTAGCTTGAGTTATATTTAGAGCTTTGAGATGTGTACAACCATCGAAAGAAACGAGGCTATGGGAACGATTGGGCTATGGAAATTTTAGGCACAATCTACCAGTCGTCTTAAAGAGGGCTGAGGAAAACCATCAGTAGTGAGCTAAAGATTCATAGCAACTCCTAAGCGCAATCACTAGATTATGTTTGGGGTAAACAAGGTTATAGAGTATAGGAGTAATTTTATGCTTGGTTGGCTTGGATTTCTTGGGAAACTTGTTGAATTTTCCATAACAAAAATTGCTGAGAAGAAATTAGATTTAGCACTTGATCAGCGCAAGCAAGCAGCAAAGTCTTTTCTTAGTTTGTATGAGTCACTAGAACAACTTGAACAAGCAGCAATAGAGTTCATTTATCAATCTCAAAATGGACTCGCCTCCGAAAATAAAAGAGTACTATATCGTGTACCAATTGTAAGAATTTCAAAAGATATCGATAACGCCTCTACAATCTTCTTCAAATCCTTCAATGACTTACGACAAATTATTTCATTGTATGATGAGGAGCTACATAAAATGCTTTGGGGCATACGAGTAGGAAAAAGTACAATTGCTTCTCTCCTTCGAGAGTTATCAACTCTGGAGGGCGAAAACAGCTTTAAAATTTCACAGATTCTTTGTCAGTTTTTTCTATTAATTATTCAGCTTCATCCAAGGAGTTGCTTAGTGCTAATCTTGAAGAGCTTTACCAAAGCGTGCAGGGTTTGGATAAATTAGATCCTACAGATGTGAGACTACGAACACTAACTCATGAAACTTCTGATGAATGGCCCAAAAATTTACTATTTTCTCTGACACAGAAGCCTACTTTTAATGCCAAATTCTCAGATGACGATAAAGAACATATAACTCAGCTTGTTGAATTTCTTGATCAACACATTAAGCTTCTTCAATCAGCTCGTCAAATTTTATCTAAGTTTATCAAAGACAACTTTTCTTTTGATGATTTATTGTATTTTAGAACACTACCAAAGCGTTACTAAATAAAGTTATTTAGTAATTCATCTAGTGTAATCATAATTACTTTAAATCGACTTTCTGAAAATTCAAAATTAAGTCGCTGAAACCTTCCTAATCTTACTCAATTGAATGCTGTTGCAACGGAGTTTGTAGCAGAAGATTGTAACTTTAATGATGAACCAGCTATTTTTCTTCAGAAAGACCAATAGTAACTGAACTACTTTAAGTAAGGAGAGCTTTGACTGGCGAACCCTAATCCCACTTAAGGTTCTAAATAAGGAGGTATTCATTATGTCAATATTCCCCATAATGACATCGTATCTCAATCTTCTACAACAGTCATAATCACCGCATCAAATGTGCGATCGTCTTCTACAAATTGTTCAAAATTCATCCCATCGATATAGCGCAATACCTTCTCACAGGCCATTTGAATATCGGCTAGATAAAGCTGAAAATTACGCGACATGAATCGCCTCTTGTTCTACCAATGTCCGGATTTGAGGTTTGAGTGATTTCCAACTAACTAAATCGACTTTGCTTTCTAAATGATCCTCAAGGTAAAACTTGACATCCATGTAGCGATCGAAAGTGATTGGAGGTTCAAATTCAACCAAGATATCAATATCACTGGTAGGGGTTGCTTCATCTCGCGCTACAGAACCAAACAATGCCAGCGATCGCACACCTAAATTTTTTAACGCAGTTTGATGTTGCTTGAGAGTTAAAAGAACTGTGTCGCGCTGCATAGGAGGAGCCTCGTAGTTTAGGTGAGGATTGTCCTATCGTAATGCATTGTAGCGGTAGCAGAGCATCAAGCACCTCACTACCATGACAATGCAGAGCTAACTACCGCATTAGGCTCAAGAAACGTTCAAGCCTGATTAAATGACGATCGGCTTCTACCTGATCTACTAATCGGCTTGGCAGGTGGCGAGAATGCGGCGATCGTTATCGCTCACTGTTTGCATCCGGTTAAACCCTTCTAACCCTATCGGCGCGATCGCCTCTCCAGTGGATGCGACCGAACCATCAGAGTTCAAGGCAATGGAATAAGGATTTACAGTTTGCTCATAGCTATCAACTACATTAAGAGCAAGGCGATCGCTCTGAAACTCTCCCCGAAAACAGTCAAAGGAGGAGTAGGGCATATAGAACGCCCCAACCACTTGGTTTTGGCTAACTTCAAAAACCATGTAAGCGGAGCCGATTTGCTCGGGTTCAGTCGCTTGACCGTAGAGGTAAACCCCATCGGGCAATGTCTGCGCAGATCCTTGAGCTACTTGAGTCGCAACAGAGTTTCTAGAACTGGGTGCTTCGGTGGCGTGGGTGGCAGATTGTGGAGCAGCAACACCCATTAAACCAATAGCTACAAACAGACCTGTTAATGGCTTTTCTAATGAACGAAATAAAGAAGTCCGCGATGGGAAGATACGAGTCAAAGAATGTAGCGTCATGAACCTTACCTCACACACAATAAGCAATTAAAAATAAGTTGAATATCTATACTGATCTCACTCTACTAGAGGGACTGTGCATCCCTGTTTAACTTAGGGTAAGACTTTACATACTCTTGAAACATAACGTCATCAGTGATTAAGCTTATGCAAATTATTCCCAGATGACCTGCCAATATTCTCTTTCCAACTACAACAGAGGGCTGTTAAATTCCAGATTCAACACGGTGAAGTTTGAGGATATTTTTAACAATACGATTTAGAGGGCGATCGCACCTCACTCCCTGGACTCATCCAATCGGGTGATTTAGGTGATCCTTAGAGAAAATGGGGTTTGCAGCACAATCGCCACCATAAGCCCGATTTTGGTTCTACTCGTTGGAGTGGGTAAAACCTTGATGGGTTAAAGATGTTGGAGCTTCGGCAAAACTCTAATCCCACTTATACAGGTAGGACTTTGCCACGCAACCCAACAGGAGGCTTGATTTCATAGCGTGAGAGGAGCGTCGGCAAGATGTCATAGAGCTGTGCTCCTTCGAGACGTTGCCCATTTTTAGGATTTTTGGGGTCGTGGAAGATCATCAGTCCAAAGGGAGCATGGTTGGCATCATCGGGGCCAGTGTCGTTATCGAGGGTATGCAGTGTGCCGCTGCCGACAGTGCCCACCGATCGCCATGCCAGTTCTTCAAAGTAGGCGATTAAATCAGGAGCGACACCCCGCACTTTCTGATAAATCTGCTGGGGTTTAAAGACTCGGTTATTCAATGGATTTCCATTGGGATCAGGGATTGTGACCAGTTTTTCTGCGAGTTGCGATCGCTCCTTTTCATACTCCGCAATGGGGATCGTGCCCTGTGGTTCTCGTCCCTGCACATTTAGGAAGATGCGTCCGTAATAGCCACCTGCGCCCCAGGCTTTGGTGCGGCTCCAGTCAACTTCGACTTCGTCTAGTGATTTAGGCTCACTGGGGGTTGCCTTTAAGGTGAGATAGCCCTCCTTGATCAGCCACTCGTTGACACAAATGCCGCCCATGAGCGGTCGTGCTCCGTGGTCTGAGACAACTAAAACAGCCGTTTCATCGCTGCATTGAGCTAGTAACTCCCCAACGCGCCGATCAACATAGCAGTAATAGTCGTGGATGGCGTTGGCATAAGGCGAATTCGGTTCATATTGCGGATGCCGGGGATCCATTGGCTTCCAGAAGGAGTGATGGATGCGATCAACCCCCATATCCACCAGCATCAAAAAATCGGGCGAGTCCTGAGCCAATAGCTTCTCAGCCAGGGTGAAACGTTGATCGCATAGGCTGTAAATGTTTTTGAGGATGCGTTCTTTTTCGTCAGAGCGAAAATGGGGAACGTCTAGTAAAAAGTCTGGCATCCAGGCGTTGATCTGCGCCGCCAGTTGGGGTGGGTGGGTGTAAGGAGTATCTGTGTTGGGGGTCAAAAAGCAAGACACCAGGGAGCCATTGACGGCATAAGGGGGAGATGTCCCCGGAACGCTAAGAACTGCTACCGTCCAACCTGCTTCACCTAACACATCCCATAATCGAGGAAATTTGACTGCCCGACCATCTGCGATCGCCATTTTGCCATAGGTGCGATCGGCGCGGTTGCGAAAGCCATAGATTCCTAACTCGCCTGGGTCACGTCCACTCATCATGCAACTCCAAGCAGGTACGGTGATCGCCGGAATGCTGCTCTCTAACCGTCCATAGCTACCTGTTGCCATCAGGCGAGAGAGGTTAGGGAGATCAGATCGCCACTGGTCAAAGACGAGGGAGGGTTCCATACAGTCTAGACCAATGATGATGAGGCGTGGAGAGGGAGACATAGGGAGTTGGGAATAAAGAATGGGAGAGTGTAAGGAGAGTGATGAATGATGAAGGATGAGTTTTGAATGACCTTGCCTTGAACCACTAACTCAAAATTCATTAAGGAGAGTGGTGAAGGAAGGAGAGTGATGAATGATGAAGGATGAGTTTTGAATGACCTTGCCTTGAACCACTAACTCAAAACTCAAAACTCAAAACTCAAAACTTTACCTATTCCCCCTATCTACTCTTTTAGCTGTTGTGGTGCACTATCTTGATGACGAACGTATAGCCCAATTCCGGCAGCGAGAATGGCGATCGCACTGAGAATGTGAACGACGTTGAAGGGAGTGCCAGGGAAGAACCAGGAGTCGGTGCGGAGAAACTCGATGAAGAACCGTCCTAGTGGATACCAGATTAGATAGAGCAGAGTCAGATCGCCATCTTTGAGTTGGTGTTTGAAGCGGCGGGAGATCCAAAAGATCAGTCCAAACCCTACAAAGTTCCAGAGCGATTCGTAGAGAAAGAGGGGTTGAAAGTGAGTACTGAGGGGATAAACCTCTGTATTGGGATCAACAGGAAGTCTGGGATCACAACCATTGTTATAGGGAGGAAGGCGGCGATCGCAGTCAATTTTCAAGCCCCACGGGAGGGTTGTCGGAGGTCCGTATAACTCCTGGTTAATGAAGTTGCCCCAACGCCCAATGGCTTGAGCTAGAGGTAAACCCAGCGCGATCGCATCGAGAAACACTAACCCTGGCAATCGCTTAATGCGGGTATAGAGGTAAAGGGCGATCGCTCCAAAGATAAAGCCCCCAAAGATGTGAATGCCACCCTCCCAAACTTTAAAGATTGTCGCTGGGTGCTCTAAATAACTCATTAAACCACCCTCTCCTCGGGGTGACTGAATAAAGACGTAATAGAGACGCGCCCCAATAAAACCGGGGATGAGTACCCAGATCAACATATCCCAGAAGTCATCGCCCTTTTGTCCTCGGCGTTCCACCTCAGAACTGGCAATTTGGGAGCCAACAATTACAGCTGTCGCCATCAACAGCCCATACCAGTGCAGCTCAAGGGTTCTAAAACCCAAATTAATTTCGATGGTGGGATCAACGGGAGGATACATATAATTAAGGATCAAAATATCAAGGATAAGGGATAGAAAGAAACGATCAGAGACACAGAATGAAGGATCAAAATCAATTTACAGCGGTTTTCAGACGAGTGCCACACAGCAAATAACTGGGATTCAGGCGATACAACACGTTGATGTGGTATACACAAATGAAAATTGCTGTAAGGCTAGTTTTTATCCTTCAGCCTTTATCTTTCAGCCTTTCTGCATTACTAATCCTCTAGATAGCCTAAATCTCTAAGGCGACGTTGCACTTCTGGATCATCAAACCCGGGTGCTCGTTCGTCTGACATCACGGCTGTGGATTGCCCTGCAAAAAGCTGCAAACATTCCTGCAAGACTTCAACATTCTCAGGCAGAATGTCGGTCAAGTTCATATTCTCATAAGGATCATTGAGGAAATCAAAGAGTTCTAAACGATTGGTGGCGGCGGCTGACGTGTCTCCCGTTTCAATTAACTTATGATTGCCCAACCAAATTGCTCGTCGGGGTTGGTCACAAGCATGAGAGAGCACTAGCTCTGGTTGCCGTTTATAGAGCAAGCTGACCACATTTTGCGGAGGAATCGCCTCTGAAAACACATGCCCTTCTAACTCGTTTGCCGGTGGACGCGCTAGCGATGACATTTCCTCTAAGTCATCTGCTAATCCGGCAGCCGCTAACAGGGTGTGAAACAGACAGCGTGTAGAAACCACATCGGTTCGGGTTGTGCCCTGAGTCAAATTGTTACCAGGGTCACGGATGATCAGGGGGACTTGCACTAACTCGTTGTAAAGCGAAATGGAGTGTCCAATAAAGTGTTTTTCACCTAAGTGCTCACCATGATCAGAGCAGACCACGACCATCGTATTATCGAGGGCACCACTCTGACGTAATCGTTCTAAAAACAAGCCAATCTGGTCATCTTGATAGGCCACTTCTGCGTCATACATGCCATCTAGGGTGGCTTTTTGCCGCTCATCGAGTGCCCCGGCTAAAGGAGCTAGCCAGCCATAGATGTCTCCGTTAAACCGTCGCAAATAATGCTGAGATTCTTTGTCACGCAACACATGCGGAGCAAACCGCTCGACATAGGAACGGGGTGGATGATACGGCATGTGAGTGCCCATCAAGTTAATGAAGGTAAAAATGGGGCGATCGCCTTCAAGTCCACGTCGGTCGATCAACAACCGGGCAGCATCATCGAGGGACTTAGTGGTGTTGCCCTTAAAACTAAGAGCTGTTTGCCAAATCGGCACCATCAGCGGCGTAAACGAAAAGGCCAGTAATAACTCTGAGCGAGCAAACGAATCTTGCACCTTATCGAGCGCACCCGCCAGCATTCGTTTAAACAATTGACGATAGCGATCGAGCAACCCAGAGGGAATGCCCGCCTGATTGGGTCGAGAAGTGAGTAAGCCACTGTAGTTGAGGAAGCTGTAAAACCCTCGGCGCAATCCATTATTAATGACTCCTACCAGCGGATTGTTACAGAACCCAGCTGTAAAGTAGCCTCCTGCGCTCAAGCGTTCAGCCAAAGTGTTAATGTGAGCAGGAAGGACTGAATAAGACTGCAACACCTGGTGAGCTGAGGGATAAAGCCCTGTAAACATAGAAGCGTGGGAGGGCACCGTCCACTGGGCAGCAGAAATGGCATTGCGGAACAGAGTTGCATCCGCCGCAAAAGCATCCAGGTTTGGAGAGGTGGGTTTGGGATAGCCGTAACAGGAGAGGCGATCGCTTCTCTGTGTGTCAAGCACCAAAAACACGATATCTGGACGCTGAATGGACATGAGCTACTTCCTAAATGTCTTGCTAAGCCTTCACGTTACTCAATTAGGGTAACAAGCAATAGGGTAACAAGTTTAGTGTGCCGACTGTATGGCTCTCTGGAGATGTCTATAAACTTCAGCAATACCAACTCGATTTGGGCGTCTGTTTTGGTAGAAACGTTGCATCGATTGGGGGTGCATACTGCCATTATTTGCCCCGGTTCTCGCTCTGCCCCATTAGCCGTTGCCTTTGCCCAACACCCTGCGATCGAGGCGATTCCAGTCTTAGATGAGCGGTCAGCCGCCTTTTTTGCGCTGGGGATGGCTCGTCGCACAGGCATTCCTACCGTTTTGGTGTGCACCTCTGGCACTGCTGGAGCTAACTTTTACCCCGCCGTGATTGAAGCCTACGAGAGCCGAGTGCCGCTGCTGATCTTGACTGCCGATCGCCCCCCTGAGCTGCGGGCGTGTAACTCTGGGCAAACCATCGACCAGCAAAAACTGTATGGCACCTTTCCCAATTGGTACAGCGAGATCTCTGTCCCATCCCTCGATCTGAGTCAACTGGCTTACCTACGCCAAACGTTGATTCATGCCGGGGGGCGATCGCTCCACCCTGTTCCTGGAGTCGTTCACCTCAACCTGCCCTTTCGCGACCCACTTGCCCCTATTCCTCAGCCAGAGGCACAACACCTGGTTGATCACTTTCCCGCTGATTTTTTCGACTTTATAAACCCACTTGCGCCTTCACGCTTTCTCCCTTTCACTGCGGTATCCTCATTCCCCATTCCCCCGCAATGGCTGCACACCGACCGAGGCATCATCATTGCCGGAGTTGCTCAATCGCGATCGCCTCAGGCTTACTGTCAAGCGATCGCCCATCTTGCCAAAACACTAGGTTTTCCTGTTTTAGCGGAGGGGCTATCACCCGTTCGCAACTATGCCGATCTCAACCCCCATCTCATTTCCACCTATGATCTGATTTTGCGGAATCCAGCGTGGGCGGAACATCTCGCCCCAGATGTCGTCATTCGAGTTGGAGACATGCCAACGAGCAAACGACTGCGAGAATGGTTGTCAGCCACTCAACCCCAGCAGTGGATTGTAGATCAGGGCGATCGCAATTTAGATCCGTTGCATCTCAAAACCACTCATCTACCCGTGGCGATCGAGCAACTTGTCGGTGCACTATCAGGATCCGCAGATATTGCTGTCTCACCCCCACCACTCAACCCGACTGCATCATATTTGCAGCACTGGTGTGAGATAGACGCGCACGTTAGATGCTGCATCGACCAGACGTTAAGCCAGACAGAAGCGTTGTTTGAAGGGAAAGCTTCCTGGTTGCTGTCTCAATGTTTGCCCAGTGGGACGCCCCTGTTTATCGCTAACAGTATGCCTGTGCGAGATGTGGAGTGTTTTTGGCGTCCAGGTTGCTCCACAATTCAGCTTTGGTTTAATCGGGGTGCCAATGGCATCGACGGCACCTTGTCTACCGCGTTGGGTATAGCACATCGCAATCAGAGTAGCGTCTTGTTGACCGGAGATTTAGCGTTACTTCATGATACGAATGGTTTTCTGTTAACCAGAGCATTAAGCGGTCATCTTACCATTCTGGTCATTAATAATAATGGAGGAGGCATTTTTGAAATGCTACCGATCGCCCAATTTAATCCTCCCTTTGAAGAATTTTTTGCTACTCCACAACGCGCTCATATTCCTCAATTATGTGCAGCTTATGAAGTGGAATATCAACATATTCAAGATTGGGATCAATTATCGGCTTGTCTGAACCCACTTCCAGAGAGAGGTGTTCGAGTTCTAGAACTACGTACAAATCGAACCCAAGATGCTCAATGGCGACATCGTTTCTTTGCTCAATTCATGCCAGAGATGCTTGGGTTTAACAAAAATGAATTGAGATAAAACATTGATTTTTAATAGGTGTTTTTGTAGCAATATCCTGTTGACAAAACGCCAAGTACCCGTCACAGTGTTATGGACAAATTATGATTCTATCAATGGATGAAGTACGGGCTGGTCTTGATGGATTGACTCTTGTGTCCAAAATTACTGGACAAGATGTTAACTCCCAAAGTTCAAATTCCACAGTCCTATTTTTGGCAGCATTGATCACAGTTTTGTCCGGGGTCGTCGCGATTGATCGAACGATTACAGATGATGAAGAGCACCATCTCACAACGTTGTTAAATGCGTTTATTCCACCGGGGAGTAGCGTTTATCCTCTCATGCAAAAAATTATTGAGGGTGTTGAAGAGTATCAGATATATCTCAACCCTCAATATCTTTCAGCTCTAGCTGCTCCTTTATCCATCTCAGAGCGGTTGTTGGTGCTGAGTTTGGGTTATGAAACGGCATCGGCAGATGGTGAAGTGGATATGCGCGAGAGATTATATCTACAGGCGATCGCCCATCGACTTGAGGTTCCAAACCATCATCTTCAGGTTCTAGAAGCTGGTTTTGTCCATCATGACCCCTCTGACTCAGCCGCATTAGAAGAAGTCAGAACTCTGCTCAATCCTCTGTTGTTTGAATCTTTAGACATTGTCTGTGTCAACTTTGCCAAGAGTGTTTTGGCTGTGCTGTCACCTACCGAGTCAGGAAGATAGCAGAACCTGAGTGGTAATGTTGGGTGGGTTGCTTAGCAACTCAACCAACATTACTAGAATTCATTTCTTCGCTATGCAAGTTGATTGGCAGGTTGCAAAAACCTACGAAGACATTCTTTATCACAAAGCAGATGGCATCGCCAAAATTACGATCAATCGTCCTCACAAGCGCAATGCCTTTCGCCCCAAAACCATTGTTGAACTCGACGATGCATTCACAAATGCCAGAGAAGACACTCGCATTGGCGTAGTCTTGTTAACGGG
>JANRJA010000171.1:0-8848 GCA_033764315.1 Oculatellaceae cyanobacterium bins.114 | reverse complement strand
TCTTCGCTTAATCGGACAATGTATTTCTTCTGCATAAAGCACCCTCGCGCTTTATACACCGTCGCCGATCTAGACGCAGTTGCCAACCCTAATTCTTAAAGTTGACGCAGCACTAGCGAATAAATTCGCAGCTATCAGAGCAAAGTTCGCCTTCGCGAACTACGGAGAATTAAGGGTTGAGTGAACCGACGCAGGTTGGTTTTGCTCCTGTAGTTGCGGTTTCAACCGCCAAAATCCTGATCCCGAATTCACGTTACTTAGCTTCCATCCAATTTGGCCCTGCATGTATCTCGACAAAGAGTGGCACTGTCAGTTGAACGGCTGACTCCATGATGGATTGAATCTCTGTCCGCAAGGTTTCCCATTCTGCCGGATGAATTTCAAACACCAGTTCATCATGCACCTGCAACAACAATCGTGCCTGTCGGCCTTTCAACAACTCATGTAGTTTAATCATCGCCAGTTTGATAATATCTGCACTCGAGCCTTGAATGGGGGCATTGGCTGCGGCTCGCAGTGATTGGGCATCATACTGATCTCGCAGCTTAATCTGGTCTAAATCAATCGAGTCAGGAGCCTTGCCTCGCAGCCGTTTTAAGCTGTCTGACGCAAAGTTAAAATAACGCCGCCGACCCAAAATGGTCTCGACATAACCGTGGGCGATCGCCTCTCGTTGCATTTGTTGCAAATAGCCAAACACCTGAGAATAACGCTCGTTAAACCGTTCGATAAACATCTTGGCATCGGCTGTCTTAAACCCTGACTCACGGGCAAATCGTTGTGCCCCCATGCCATAGATCACCCCAAAGTTAATCACCTTTGCCAGTCGCCGTTCTTCTGAAGTGATGTCTTCTTTTTCAAACAATAGGCGTGCCGTCAGCGAGTGAACGTCTTGATTGTTTCGATAGGTTTCAATCAACACAGGCTCCTGACTCAGATGTGCCAAAATCCGCAATTCAATCTGCGAATAATCTGCTGCTACCAGCAGCCACCCCGATTCGGGCACAAATGCCTTGCGAATTTGGCGACTAAAGGCAGTGCGAATCGGAATATTTTGCAAATTGGGATTAGACGACGACAACCGTCCCGTCGCGGTAATCGCCTGGTTAAAGTCTGTGTGCACCCGTTGAGTGCTGGGATGCACCAACAGCGGCAACGCATCTACATAGGTTGACTTCAACTTAGATAGGGTGCGAAATTCCAGAATGGCATCCACAACAGGATGATCCCCTTGCAACTTCTCCAACGTAGCCGCATCGGTGGAATAGCCCGTTTTGGTTTTGCGCGATTTGCGGCGATCGAGTCCTAGTTTCTCAAATAACAGTTCTCCCAGCTGTTTGGGGGAACCCAGACTAAAGGTCTGACCTGCCACTTCATAGGCATGTCGTTCGATCTCGATCAGGTCTAACTCTAGTTTGTTGGAGAACTGTTTAAGATAGGCCTGGTCGATGTGAATCCCAGTAAATTCCATCTCAGCCAGCACAGGTTCTAACGGTTGCTCAACCGTGAGCAGCAGTTCCAATAGTTTAGGCACTGGCTCAAACTCAGCTCTCAACTTTGGCACCAGTTGCCAGGTCGTATACACATCCATGCCACAATATTGGGCAACCTCAGGAATCTCAAGATCAGCGATCGTCTTCCCCTTGGGCACCAAATCGGTATAGCTTTGGGGATTGATCCCCAGATATTTGCGACTCAGGTCGGTCAAGTTATGGCTGTTATCCGGATTCAAGACATAACTGGCAAGCATCGTATCAAAGACCACTCCCACCAGACAAATGCCTTGCGATCGCAGCATCAAGCGATCGAACTTGGCGTTTTGCAGGGCTTTGGGGTAGTCTGCTGACTCTAGCACCGGACGCAACCCCTCTAACGCCACTGTCAAGTCTAGATTGCTGCCGCTTTTGTGCCCCAGGGGAATGTATGCCATCTCATCGATCGCCGCTCCCCAACAGCAGCCAATACCCACCAAGTTGGCGTCTTTAGGTTCTAGCGCATCGGTTTCTGTGTCCCAGGCAACTGGGCGAGTTGGGTCAGTAAAGGTCGTGAGGTGAGTCACCAGTTGATGCAGTTTCTCAGGCGTATCGATGATTTGAGGGGAGAGTTGAACGGGAATTTCCTGCTGAGCCGTGGCAGTGTCTTCTGCGCTAAAGAACCACAGATCATCATCCTCATACTCAGCAGATGACGAGCGAGAGGAGGTCGAGGGGCGTAGGGAGGTTGCCGCTGAGGAGGGTGTTGCTGGCAAATCTTCAGCCATCCCTTCTCCATCAGACCCGCCAAACCGATGACGCAACTGACGAATCTTATTCAAAAACGTGCGAAACTCTAGCTTTTCAAACAGGGGCACCACCACTCCATCGTCAAAGCCCTTGAGCTTGCAATCTGCTAAGTTGACCTCTAAGGGAACATCGAGATGCAACTGAGCCAGATATTGCGAATGGAGTGCTGCTTCCCGTCCTTCTTCTAACTTTTTGCGGACGGCTCCCTTGATCTCCTCTAAATGCGCGTACACTTGTTCTAGAGAGCCATAGGTCGTCAGCAGTTGCACAGCGGTTTTATCACCAATGCCACGCACCCCCGGAATGTTGTCAGACGAGTCACCACAGAGGGCTTTGTAATCGACCACTTGAGAGGGCAAGATCCCCATTTTTTCTTTGACTTGTTGGGGCCCAAACTCACGCGGAGGGGGAGTGCCGCCCCGCTGAGCAAATACCGTGCTGAGATAGAGAACGGAAACCCGTTGGTCTAGATCAACTAACTGAAACAGGTCGCGATCGCCCGTCAAAATCTTGACTTGCAGCCCTTCGGCACTGGCACGACGGGTCAACGTACCAATCACATCATCAGCTTCGTATCCCGGAGCCATAATGATGGGCAAATTGAGAGCCGTTAATAGTTCCTTTAAATTGTTGAGGTCGGGTTCAAAATCTTCGGGAGCGTCGGGTCTACCTTCTTTGTAAGTCTCATCCGCATCATGTCGAAAGGTGGGATCACCCACATCAAAGGCGATCGCCATGTAATCGGGCTTCTCCATCTCCATCGTGTCGAGCAACGATTTGAGAAACCCATAGGACACACTGGTAGGAATTCCCGTTGAGGTTCGCAACCCTCCATCTCGACCCTTAGCATGGGCAAAATAGGAACGAAATGCCAGGGAATGCCCATCAATCAACAACAAGATAGGAGAGGTGGCAGGAGTATCTAGGGGCATTGTCGCAGTTTCTACTCGATAGGAGGTTGATTGCAGCTTGACCGTGGATTTGACGGTGCACTAACCATAAATTAATCGTAAGGGACTCTTTAACTTCACAATTCCGTCGATTGGGGGAGGACACCTTGTAAAGACTAAATAAAGTCTGACGACTAAACTAGTGCTCTCTCTCCTTAAGTCGCTACTATTTGAGGCAGATATTAAAGTGTAGTGCCTCCTGACGACGAATCGTTACGTAATTCCTTAGGTTCTACTAACTCAAACGGTATGGTTGATTTTACTGTAGCTATTCCTACGTATAACGGTGAACATCGTCTCCCAGAAGTGCTCGATCGCCTCAAAGCCCAACTGGCAACAGAGCCTTTCTCCTGGGAAGTGATGGTGGTTGATAATAACAGTTCTGATGGGACAGCCGCCGTTGTCCATCGCTATCAAACCGATTGGTTGCCCAACTGCCCCCTGAAATACATCAAAGAAACTCGCCAAGGTGCCGCATTTGCCCGTCAACGGGCGATCGAGGAGTCTGACAGTGAGTTTGTGGGGTTTCTAGACGATGATAATATTCCAGCAACCGACTGGGTTGCCGCTGCGTTTACCTTTGGCAAAACTCACCCAGCCGCAGGGGCGTTTGGCAGTCAGATTCACGGCGATTTTGAGGTCAGTCCGCCTAAAAACTTCAAGAAAATTGCCCTCTTTTTGGCGATCGTCGAACGTGGCTCTAAGCCTTATATTTATACACCAGAGAAAAAATTGTTGCCGCCAGGGGCTGGGCTAGTCGTGCGACGCCAGGTTTGGTTAGAAACGGTGCCTGCTCAATTGGTGTTGAATAACGCAGGCAAAGATGCTGGGTTAGCCAGTGAAGACCTGGAAGTGGGGCTGTACATTCAAAACGCAGGGTGGGAAATTTGGTACAACCCCGACATGCATGTACATCACAAAATTCCTAAGTGGCGGCTTGAAAAGGATTATTTGTTGTCTCTCTTTCGGTGTATCGGGTTGAGCAGCCATCACATCCGTATGTTGCGGTTCAAGGCATGGCAGCGTCCCTTTGCGTTTCTGATCTATTTGCTCAACGACCTACGAAAACTGACCTTACACATCTTGAAACATGGCCGCGTGATCAAAGATGACCTGATTGCAGCTTGTGAGCAAGAATTGTTAATCAGTACGCTCATTAGTCCTTTCTTTTTGTGGAAAAAACGATTTTTGAGTCCTGCAAAACAGGTCAGTCCTGTGATTAATAGTGTGAATCGAGCTTAAGCCTATGTCTCTTGTTGACTCCCATCTCGCTGATGATGCATCGTCGATTGACTTTACGGTAGCGATTCCAACCTACAACGGAGCTGATCTCATTCCCAAAGTGCTCGATCGGTTGCGATCGCAAATTAATACCGACTCCCTCACGTGGGAAGTGATTGTGGTTGACAACAACAGCAGCGATCGCACCGCCGATGTCGTCAAAACCTATCAAGCATCCTGGTCAGACGCCTCACAACTGCGCTATTGTTTTGAGCCAAAGCAGGGGCTTGCCTACGCCCGTCAATGTGCCGTCGAAAATGCCAGAGGAACCTTCATTGGGTTCTTAGATGACGACACCCTACCTGCCCCCGATTGGGTTGCCGCATCCTATGCTTTTGGAGAGGCATATCCCCAGGCAGGAGCCTATGGTGGGCAAGTGCACGGCGAGTTTGAAGTTCCCCCTCCTGAGAACTTTGAACGGATTGAGTCTTTCTTCGCGATTAAAAAGCGTGGCTCTAAGCCCAACCGCTATGAACCTGAAAAGCTCAGTCTGCCTGCTGGAGCAGGTCTTGTGGTGCGGCGACAGGCATGGCTCGATAGCGTCCCCGCTCAACTGGTGCGCACCGGACGGGGGGGCAATGATTTCGAGATTTCGTTGCATTTGCATCGCCAGGGCTGGGAAATCTGGTATTGCCCCACGATGCATATCTATCATCAAATTCCTAAACAGCGTTTAGAGCGGGAGTCGTTGTTAAAGCTCATCCGGACTGCTGGATTGTGTGTCTATCAACTGCGGATGGTCGGTGCTAAAAACTGGCAAAAACCCGTGATCGCCTGCAAAATTATTGGCGGGAACCTGCGTCGGGTGATTTTGCATCTGATCAAATATCGGGGCAAGGTGAAATCAGACTTAATTGCTGAATGCGAAATGACCTTTTTTATGAGTAGTTTAATTAGCCCGTTTTATTCACTCAAAGCCAGTCTAGACAAAGCTTGGTCATCATAGTCAAGTTGCCTCCACGTCAAGTTACCCCACGTCAAGTTGCCTCCCCATCCCACACCCTTTTGAATTTCATTAACTTGGATCTCTCTCATGCTTGGAAAATTACAGAAAAAAGTTTCACAGGTTGCCTCCAGTTTTGATTACGTCTCCTATAAAGCTGACCTGATGAAGTACTCCGGGCAGTTACCTCAACTGTCAGAGGGCGATCGCACCGTGGTTGAAGGGTTACGCGAAGAAGGCACCCACAAAACTTCATTAGAGACACTCAGCATTCCCTCGACACCCCAAATGCTAGAGGCCGCCAACAACATCCTGCCGGAACTGTTGAACATTCCCACCAAAAAGAATCGGGCTTACTCTCGTGCTAACGCAGAGCAGTTAGTGAAATATCCTGACCTGTATCTGTGGGGTGTAGAAGAGCGGTTATTGGATGTGATCGAAAGCTACCTGGGCTTACCCGCTGCTTATCACGGCGTGTCCTTTCGGCGAGATGTGGCAGATGGCTCTCAGCAAGGCACTCGACAGTGGCACATCGACATCGAAGATCGCCGCATGGCCAAGATTATTGTTTACCTCAACGAGGTCGGCATCAACAACGGCCCCTACGAATACATCTCCAAATCCCTGACACCTCCCCCCTGGGTGTTTAAGCGTAACTACGGCTTTATTGAAGATGCAGTAGTTGAAAAGGCGGTTCCGCCCGCCAAGTGGACAGCTTGCACCGGAGCTGCAGGAACAGCCGTCTTTACCGATACCTGTGCCGTCTTTCACAGAGGCAGAATGCCCGTTGAGGGTGAGCGGTTGGCCATGTTCTTTACCTACACCTCCCGTCGCCCCAAACACCCCGAAGAGTGCAACTCCATTTTGAATCCAGAGCAACTGACGGCCATCTCTGAGAATTTGTCTGAGCGGCAAAAGCAGTGCATTTTTTGGCGATAGTCAAGTAGGCAGAGACGCGATTAATCGTGTCTCTGCTAAATTTTTATCCTTTGGCACTTATCCGTCTCCTCTTAAAAGTCTGCACTGAGGGGTGTCCGAGGAAATGGAATGACATCGCGAATGTTTTGCATTCCAGTCATAAATTGCACCAAGCGTTCAAAGCCTAACCCAAACCCAGCATGGGGCACAGTGCCATAACGGCGTAAATCCAAATACCACCAGAGGTCTGCTTCGGGCATGTTTTGGGCACGAATGCGACGCTCTAAGACATCCAAGCGTTCTTCCCGTTGAGAGCCACCGATGATTTCACCGATGCGGGGGGCTAACACGTCCATTGCTCTTACGGTTTTTTCATCGTCGCTGAGTCGCATGTAAAACGCTTTGATCTCAGTGGGATAGTCAGTCACAATCAGCGGTTTTTTAAACAGCTCCTCTGCCAGATAACGTTCGTGCTCAGATTGCAGGTCTAACCCCCAAGAAACGGGAAACTCAAACGTGCGATCTGCTTTTTCTAATAGGGCGATCGCCTCAGTGTAGGTGATGCGTCCAAACTCACTGTTAATGATATTCTCAGCCGTTTCTAGCACAGAGCTTTCAATGCGCTGTTGAAAAAACTCCATGTCTTCGGGGCAGTGGTCAAGCACGTACTTAAAGACGTACTTCAAGAACGCCTCTGCGAGATCCATGTTGCCATCCAACGCACAAAACGCCATTTCGGGTTCCACCATCCAAAATTCCGCCAAATGTCGGGAGGTGTTAGAATTTTCGGCTCGGAACGTGGGCCCAAAGGTGTAGACATTAGAAAATGCCATCGCCATCACCTCAGCTTCCAGTTGCCCACTGACAGTAAGGTAAGCGCGGCGTCCAAAGAAGTCCTTGCTAAAATCAATCTCTTGATTATCAGTCTTGGGAACGTCCTTTAAGTCCAGATTAGTGACAGTGAACAACTCACCCGCCCCTTCACAGTCATTCGCCGTGATAATCGGGGCATGAATCCACAAGAAGTCTCGCTCTTGAAAGAATTGGTGAATCGCAGTAGCACAAGCATTGCGAACACGGAAGACTGCGCCAAGGGTATTGGTACGCGATCGCAAATGCCCGATTTCCCGCAAAAACTCAAACGAATGTCGTTTCTTTTGCAATGGGTATTTTTCGGGATCAGCCTCACCATATACCTTCGCACTGGATGCCCTCAGCTCAATCCGCTGTCCTTTCGCTGGAGACTCCACCAATACGCCCGTCACTTCCACAGAAGCGCCCGTATTCGCTTGCTTGAGCACAGTATCGTAGTCTGGCAACTCAGGATTCAGTACCACTTGCAGGTTAGCCAGGGATGAGCCATCATTGACTTCCACAAAAGCAAATTCCTTCAATTCCCGTTTCGTGCGTACCCAGCCTTTGATTGTCACCGACTCATCAGGCTGACCAGTTCGTAAGATTTCCGCAATCCGTCGAGTCACCATGTTTTAGACTGTTACCAATAGGTCACTTAATCAGCACGCGCCCCAGGAAAATCCCTAGGCATTACTTTCAGTTTAATCGCTATCCATGATAGAGCAGGGTTGTAAGGGGAGCGATCGGGTCACGCTACAGCTCGCTTCGTGTTACTCGATGAATTTTGCCAACAACTAAGAAAGCATCATCTCCCAGGACTGTGTCTAGGGACACCCTGTGCAAGATTCTCCATTCGGCAGCTCAGGCATTAACTTACATTGAATCCGATTGTTTACCCAGTAAGTCTTCACAATTAATCAATTCCAAATTGAAAATGTTAGTAACGATCAGTTTGTTTAAAAAATATGCTAGTCTAGCACATACTTTTTATTAAAAACGAGGCAACACTTTTCCTACTTTTCCTACTTTTCCTACTTTTCTTAATTTAAAAAAAAGTAAAAATTAATAAACCAATCATTGACATTTCTCGAGCCTTGAATGAGACTGATTGTTCGATAAAGCTTATTGATTGAGTTACTCAATCCAGTATTTCTGGAGGATAGTTTTCTATGCATGTTTGTGTGATTGGGGCAGGAGCGGCTGGTTTGTCTACAGCCAAACATCTGTTAGAAGAGGGTTTTGAGGTAGAGATTCTCGAAAAAAGAGATGGTCTAGGCGGACTCTGGTATTTCGGCAAGAACGCGACAGGGGTGTCGTCCACTACTCGTGCGACCTCATCAAAAACTTATCTCCAGTTCTCAGATTTTCCGATGGGTCATGATGTGCCCCATTTTCCGCATCATACCCATTACATTGATTATCTGAAGCGTTACGCAGAAACTCATAATGTCCTGCATCTCATTAAGTACAATCACGAGGTTCTTAATGTAAAAAAGACTGGGACGGCGTGGGAGATCAAAGTTCGTCACGGGGAAGAGATCTATACCAATACTGTTGATGCAGTTGCTATCTGTTCGGGCTTGCATCACGTCCCGTTAATGCTAGATGAAATTCCCGGT
>JANRJA010000162.1:0-4794 GCA_033764315.1 Oculatellaceae cyanobacterium bins.114 | reverse complement strand
TCATGGAAACCGCTTGCGGATTACATAACTTCCGGCTCACTCATCGTCAACTTAAGGTGCAAAAGAAAGCAGCTTAATCAACCAATTCTTAGAGGAAGCTATTCATTTTCTAGTACATTCTTATTTCCAATAAAGTCTAATTTGTTTATTGTTGGCAAACAAACCTAATCAAATAATCAGGCTGCAAGCTAACTGTTACAGTAGCCCTAGCTTTAAACAAATGTTGGGATAAAGGCTGGCATTTGTCAGGGAAACGTCCTACTCATTCGCCCAGACATAAAACCGGAGATCAAGCAGTCGGAAAATTAGTTCGTTTTTTTTAGGATGTGGGAACTTTCAAGGATTTGAGTTTTCACATGTTCACTTCCCCTCCTCTAAGCAGTCCAATAACCGAATTTAACGGGTTCAGTGTTTATCACCATCAAGAGCCACCTTTTCAGGGAAAGCTTTATGCTCATGCGTTTCTAGAAATTATTCTGCCGCTTAAACCAGGACACGCGACTGTAACGTGGAACGACGAGGCTGATCATTGGCACGAGCAATCCATCCAACCTGAGCATCTGGGCATTATCCCCCCTTATCAATCTCATACTTTGACCTGGCACCAGCGAGCCGAACTGGTCTTGATTTATATCGAGTATCCACTTCTCATTCACGCTGCTCAAGAATTCTTACCACAATATAAAGTCGAACTGTTTGGTCATTATGATATTGCGGATAGACTCCTCATGCAGATGTGTTTAAGACTCTGTAGCGCACTAAAACAGGAAGTCCAGGTTGATTTGCTATATCTAGACCGCCTAACAACGTTTCTAACGATCCATCTATTGCAATACTACTCTTCTTTAGGAGTAGTGACCTATGGCGATGCGTCGCCTCAACTTGTTCCTTATAAGTTGAAACAAGCCATTTCTTATATTCAAACTCACTGTTGTAACAGCAATATTCGGATTACCGACGTTGCAGTTGAAATTGGATTGAGCCAGTATCACTTTTCACGACTATTCAAACAAGCAATGGGGATTCCTCCTCACAAGTATCTTAATCAGCAACGAATTGAGCGAGCAAAAACCTTATTGCGGCAGAAAGACTCGTCTATTTCAGAAATCGCCACGCAGGTTGGATTTGTGGATCAAAGTCATTTCACGAAGTCTTTTCGTCAACTGACTGGCAGAACACCTCAAGCCTATCGACGAGATATCTGGTAAATGGCGTTGAATGTATTGTTTTGCTGTTGGCAGAAATGAAATTAAACCGCTTTCACGTCCAGAATTGAAGTTTCATTTTAGACAAACCTACAGATTTCGAGCTGGACGTGATTTATAAGTAACAGCAAGAAACTGCTAGTTCGGCAAGAAAATACAATACTGAATTCTTCTAAGCTTTTATCTTAATGAATAACTGGAATCACAATCATTCACACCAGTAGAACTCATTGAATCAAAGGAACAAAAATAAATCACAAGTCACAATAGATTATTTTTGGGTTTCTATTGATTGACTATGGGATTTGCAATTGAACTCATTCAAAGGATGAAATAATGACACTTCAAATGTTGACACCTGATAATTGTGCTTTGGCACTCATTGACTTTCAGCCAGCCATGTTTCAAGGCATACAAAGCCACGATCGCTTAGTTGTGATGGAGAATGTCCAAATTTTGGCAAAGGCTGCCAAAGTGTTTGGTATACCAACTGTTCTTACAACAGTGGCAAAAGATTCGTTCTCAGGCCCGTTCATGCCGGAAGTAACGGATTTGTTTCCTGACCAAGCCATTATTGATCGCACCTCAATCAACTCCTGGTTAGATGCCAACTTTCGGGCAGCGATCGCTGCAACAGGAAGGAAACGGATTGTTCTCGCCGGACTATGGACTTGTGCTTGTGTTAGTTTTCCAACGTTCAACTTGCTGGAAGAAGGCTATGAAGTCTTTATTTCAGCGGATGCCTGCGGTGATACCTCTACTGAAGCTCACGAACGGGCAATGCAGCGCTTAGTTCAAGCAGGGGCAGTTCCCCTCACTTCACTTCAGTGGGTTTTTGAGTTGCAACAAGATTGGGCACGTCAGGAAACCTACGAGGGTGTAATGCAAATTCTCAAAGCACACACGCCTTATGGGATTCAGGTGCGGTTCTCGAAGTGGGCATTGGGAGAACACGCTAGTGAAGCTGGAACTGTTGCACCTAGCCTGGTTCCAGCTTGATTGTGATGCTGTAAAAGTTAGAACGAACCCATCACGAGAACACAAGCAGCAGACAACCAACGTCTCGTCTCCGCTGTTAAAGTCTGCTGCTTTTTCTCAATCGCGCTCCATTATTTGCTCTACGTTTGGAAAATGTAACAATGCCTAATCTTCTCCATCTCGACAGTAGCCCGCGCGGTGATCCTTCTGTTTCACGAATGCTCACGAAAGAGTTCGTCACCACTTTTCAGTTAATCTATCCCAGCACATCCGTTGCTTATCGGGATTTAGGTCATTATCCAGTTCCGTTTGTGAGCGAGGATTGGATTGCAGCAGCATTTTCTGTGCCAACAGACCATACATCCACAATGGCAGCAGCAATTCGAGTCTCGAATGAATTAGTTGATGAGTTTTTAGCGGCTGAATACTACGTGGTTGGTGTACCAATGTATAACTTTGGCATTCCAGCAACCTTTAAAGCCTATCTGGATCAAATTATTCGAGTCGGTCGCACATTTGCTGTAGATGAAAGTGGCAATTATCAAGGATTGGTTACGGGCAAAAAAATGGCTGTTATCACTGCTCGGGGCGGCACCTATCCCAAAGACACTCCTTACCATGCTTACGATATGCAGGAACCCTACCTGCGCTTGGCATTTGGATTTATCGGCATCACTGATATTCAAGTCATTCATGCTGATAATCTGATGGCAAAAGGTGGTGTTCGTGACCAAGCGATCTCCAATGCTCAATCAACGCTTCAAGCAGCGATCGCCCATTGGTAGCATTACAAGGGAGAAGGTTTCTGTGTTAGAAGAATCTTTGATTGTCGATACGAACGAAGACAACCATCAAGTAACCGCTGTCATTTCGCATATCGTTCGTCCGGGACGCGAGCAAGGCTATGAGGAATGGTTTCATGGCATTGCCGCAGATGCACGAAAATTCAAAGGTCATTTGGGCGTGAGTGCGATTCGCCCCCACGATCATGCTCATCCTGAATATGTGGTGATTCTCAAGTTTGATCACTACAACCATCTCAAACAATGGATGAAATCAGATGTGCGGCGGGAATGGCTGGAACGATTACAACCACTGATTGAAAAGCCTGAGACGGTGCAAACTCTAACAGGCTTGGAGACTTGGTTCACCGTCTCAGACAAACCGCTGAAGTCGCCGCCGCCGCGCTACAAGATGTTCATGGTGACGTGGCTGGGGGTCTTCATCACGCTGGCAATCCTCAGTCGTTTACTGGCACCGCTGTTGACCAAACTGCCGCTACTGCTCAGCCAACTGGTCATTACAGGATTAGTTGTCCTCTGTCTTACCTATTGGATCATGCCACGACTAACCAAGCTATTCCAACGCTGGCTATACCCCAAACTCTAACCTCCATCCCTTCCCCTTTCTCATCATTGACCTCCGAGTGTCACAGCTATGCCTGACTCTCAATCCTTGAGGCGAAATTTTTTAAAGCTTGTAGTGGTGGCTAGAGTTTCATCCCATTTCTTTAGGAACGCAACCTATGACAACAAGCACATCAACCGGTAACCAAGCCGATTTAATTCTGTATAACGGACGCATTGCGACCCAGGAAGACAACCGCTCATTTGCCGCTGCCGCTGCGATTCAAGACGGTCGATTTTTGGTGGTCGGCACTGAAAAAGAAGTGATGGCAACTAGAGGCGATCGCACCCAGGTGATTGACCTGCGTCGTCGCACTGTGATTCCTGGACTTAATGATTCCCATCTACATCTGATTCGGGGTGGGTTGAACTACAACCTGGAGTTGCGCTGGGATGGTGTCCCTTCCCTTGCAGATGGGTTAAGGATGTTGAAAGAGCAAGCCGCTCGAACTCCGGCTCCGCAATGGGTGCGAGTCGTAGGTGGTTGGTCAGAGTTTCAGTTTGCTGAACGACGGCTGCCCACATTGGATGAGCTTAATCGAGTTGCACCCGATACGCCCGTATTTGTGCTGCACTTGTACGATCGCGCTCTGCTCAATCGGGCGGCTCTCAAGGCAGTGGGCTACACCAAAGATACACCCCAGCCGATCGCTGGAGAAATTCAGCATGACAGCAACGGTAATCCTACCGGAATGCTGATTGCGCGTCCCAACGCTATGATTCTCTATGCAACGCTGGCAAAAGGGCCGAAATTGCCCTACGAATATCAGATCAATTCCACGCGCCACTTCATGCGAGAAATGAATCGCTTGGGCATTACCAGCGCGATCGATGCAGGGGGAGGCTTCCAGAACTATCCCGAAGACTATCAGGTGATTGAGGATTTGCACAAACAGGGCGAGTTAACCGTTCGCGTTGCCTACAATCTGTTCACGCAACGACCCAAACAGGAACGGGAAGACTTCACCAAATGGATCACGATGACCAAACCTGGTAACGGTGATGATCTGTACCGGATGAATGGTGCAGGCGAAATGTTGGTTTTCTCCGCTGCTGACTTTGAAGATTTTCTGGAGCCACGCCCTGATCTATTAACCCGGCACTAATTGAACTTGCATCTTGTTTGATGCATAAGCAATGAACGGATGGTGGAAATACTTGCAAATTCGCGAGGGTAACTTTTGCAACTTACGTAGATGGGAAAT
>JANRJA010000126.1:0-51068 GCA_033764315.1 Oculatellaceae cyanobacterium bins.114 | reverse complement strand
GGGTGGAGATTAAAACCGATAGATTTACACGAGTCATGTTAGACACCTTTATATAGTAGTCCTAAATCATTTGTAAAATTAGGAGGTTGTGAGAGTCGCACCCCGGAGGGGTGCGACTCACACAAACCATTTATGGTTGCTATATAAGAGGGCTAATCCCTGAAAGTCAGCTATCTAGTTTAGTCCACAATTGGGTCTGGGTTGATGGCGCATGTGACAGTGCTTCCCGGCTGGCCTAGTTTTTCTAGGACAGGTCGCCTCAGGCCAGCGCATCTCTAAAAAAATTAAGTTAGGATTGAGTACCCCTTTAACAGAGTTAATCGACCAGGTCATAGAGTGATTGAAGTTGAGTATATCTACTGCAATCTAGGCGGCAGTTACTACTCCTCGATCAAAGAAAAGTCATGGGTTAGTCTTCTAAAAGTAATGATTTTTGAGCAAGGATATGCCGCGCGGAGTGCGACATATCCTTGCTTGTTTAGGACTACCAAGTCATGAAATAGATTAAGGATTTAATTGAGATTTTTGGGATCGCTCTAGGCTGTTAATCTCTATTCAATATCCTATTCAAAAACTATAAATTGAACTGTTTTGAATTCAAGAGTTCTACAAGGAAATAGTGCAGACAGTCCCCAAATCTTTAAACATCTTGATCAGGATGGTGAAATTGATAGTAGATGAATAAGATGTTTGAATCTGAAAGCACAAATTCCGGATTAGACGGTTCATTTGAGTTGACTTTCGTTAGTTGCCTAGCAGGAAAATAATTGAAATGCCAGGATTGTTCTCAGTTCTTTGCTTTAAGGGCGATCACAGTTCACCACCAGCTATCACAGTTATTTACCTTAATCCCTGGTTTTGAAACGTTTGGTAGTGAATGATTAACGAAGATTAAGAATCTTGATCAAATATTTTGGTCAATGCAGATAAGCTCTTCTGAAAAGAATTGTGGTCGTGAAGAATGATGTTGAGCTGACACACCATTAGGTAACTCTCACTTCAAAAAACAATGACACTAGGATTTGGTCAATTAGGGACTGGTCAATATTTTTTTAGACCATGAATTTTGATCAACAGTAATCAAATATTGACAAAGCTGGCTAAATATCAATCGTTAAGTCAGGCTTGTTAAATTAATTCACCACGGGCTTCTCTAAGCTTCATTATTTCTTCCATTCATCACATTTCTAAATTGCCCATGATTAACGTCATTAGTGACTAAATAAGGAGATTGCATGAAAATAGCGGTTGCAAAAGAAATTGAAATGGGCGAGCGGCGGGTTGCTTTGGTGCCTGATACAGTGGCTCGGCTTGTCAAACAAGGCATGGAAGTTTGGGTTGAAGCGGGTGCGGGAGAAGGATCTTACTTTCCAGACAGTGCTTATGAAGCGGCTGGAGCGCGCATCATTGCAGATGCGGCTCAACTGTGGGGTGAAGCAGATGTAGTCCTCAAGGTGAGTCCTCCTAGAGACCGTGAGGATGGGCAATCTGAGGCTAACTTGCTGCGTGAAGAAGCGGTGTTCATCAGTTTCTTAAATCCCTTAGGTAATCCAATGGGGGTGCAACAGTTGGCTGACCGTCGGATTTCTTCTTTTAGTATGGAGATGATTCCTAGAACGAGCCGTGCTCAAAGTATGGACGCTCTATCGTCGCAGGCGGGTGTGGCGGGTTATCAAGCGATGTTGATCGCGGCAACAGCGTTGCCCAAATTTTTCCCAATGTTAACGACTGCTGCCGGAACGATCGCCCCTGCTAAGGTGTTTGTCATGGGAGCTGGAGTAGCAGGGTTGCAAGCGATCGCCACAGCTCGTCGATTGGGTGCTGTCGTTGAGGCATTTGATATTCGCCCAGCCGTCAAAGAAGAAGTGCAGAGTTTGGGCGCAAAATTTGTTGAGGTCAAGCTTGAGGAAGACACGGTGGCATCTGGGGGGTACGCCAAAGAAATCTCAGAGGCTGCTAAGGAGCGATCGCGCCAAGTGGTAACAGAACACGTTCGTCAAGCCGATGTTGTTGTCACAACAGCTCAGGTACCAGGTCGAAAAGCTCCATTGTTAGTTACTGAAGAGATGGTTGCTCAGATGAAGCCTGGTTCTGTCATTGTCGATTTAGCCGCTGAGCAAGGGGGCAACTGTGCCTGTACCGAACCTGGTAAAGATGTCGTGCGCAATGGGGTGACAATCATCGGTCCGATGAATCTGCCATCGTCTATGCCAGTTCACGCTAGCCAGATGTATTCCAAAAATATCTCCACCTTGCTGCAACTGTTGACCAAGGATGGATCTCTCAATCTCAATTTTGAGGACGACATCATTCGAGATGCTTGCGTGACTCATGCTGGTGAGATTCGCAATCAACGAGTCCGCGATGCGTTAGAAAACTTACGTCAGCCTGCGATGAGCTGAGTCAATGGGGCACAAATTGATGTTACTGAGGACGTTGCTCTCGATGACATCAATCTAAAAGTCTGATCTGCAAACATTTTGTGTTGGAGGATTTGCATGGCAAATGAATTGGTTGCTGCTTTGGTCGTGTTTGTTTTAGCGTCGTTTGTTGGATTTGAGGTGATCAATAAAGTGCCACCTACCCTTCACACGCCGCTCATGTCAGGTTCTAATGCAATTTCAGGCATTGCCGTCATTGGTGCTGTGTTGGTATCTGGCACAGGTCACTTAAATGTGGCTGTCATCTTTGGCTTAATTGCAATCATCTTGGCAACGATCAACGTCGTGGGTGGGTTTTTAGTAACCGATCGCATGCTGCAAATGTTTAAGAAGAAAGAGGTAAAGGCATGACCGACTTTTTGCCAACTGGGATTGAATTAAGCTATTTGATAGCTGCTTGTCTGTTTATTGTCGGCTTAAAGGAATTGGGTTCTCCGGCAACGGCCCGTCGTGGTAACCTGATTGCTGCGATTGGGATGCTGATCGCGATCGCAGCGACCCTTCTCGATCAAGCCGTTCTCAGTTATGAAATGATCTTTGTCGGGATTGCCATTGGCTCTCTGATTGGCACGGTGATGGCTCAGCGGGTTGAAATGACCGCCATGCCACAAATGGTAGGTCTACTCAATGGGTTGGGGGGCGGCGCGTCAACCCTGATTGCTATGGCAGAATTTTGGCGATTGCTGGGAAATACAGAGGCGATCGCCCTTGATAGCACTATCACCATGATTCTCAGCATCTTAATTGGTGGCATCACGCTCACAGGGAGCTTGATTGCCTTTGCCAAATTGCAAGAATTAATGAGCGGTTCTGCCATCACCTTTCCGCTACAAAGCCTACTCAGCATTTCACTGCTTGTCATCTTCCTGTTAGGGAGTGCTTATCTGATTGTCTACCCCCGAGATCTCGTTGTGTTTTTGGTTCTTGTAGGCATCTCGCTGATACTGGGTGTCCTGTTTGTCATCCCGATCGGGGGAGCAGACATGCCAGTAGTGATCTCACTCCTCAACTCCTTCTCAGGATTGGCAGCCAGTGCAGCAGGTTTTGTCCTGATGAACAACATGCTGATTATTTCGGGTGCCTTGGTTGGGGCTTCTGGTATCATCTTGACCCAAATTATGTGTAAAGCAATGAACCGTTCGATTACAAACGTCTTGTTCAGTGCTTTTACCACGAAGGCAAGTGGAGGTGTTGCAGCCAGTGCCACTCAGACTGATAAAGTCGTGAAATCGATCGACTCCGAAGAAGGGGCAATGATGCTGGGATATGCCCGTTCAGTAGTGATTATTCCTGGATATGGTATGGCAGTTGCGCAAGCACAACATGCTGTTCGAGAACTGGCAGATCAACTGGAACGGTTGGGGGTAGAGGTTAAGTACGCAATTCACCCCGTGGCAGGACGGATGCCAGGTCATATGAATGTGCTGTTGGCAGAGGCAAATGTCCCCTATCCTCAACTCTATGATATGGATGACATTAACCCTGAGTTTGAGCACACCGATGTAGCACTCGTCATTGGGGCAAATGATGTTGTGAATCCAGCGGCTCGCCACGACGTCAACAGCCCGATCTATGGAATGCCGATTCTAGAGGTAGATAGAGCAAATCACACCATTGTGATCAAACGTGGTATGAATGCTGGGTTTTCGGGTGTTGACAATGAATTGTTTTACAAAGATAAAACGATGATGTTGTTTGGGGGTGCAAAAGAAATTGTGGCGCAATTAGTAGCCAGCGTTAAAGACCTGTCATAGTCTCAGCCTTAAAGATCTCATAAAACGCGATCGCCCCTTTCTAGAAATAGAGGGGGCGATATTTATAGTTGTATGAATAATTTGTATTGAGTTGCAGTTCAGCGACCCAAGATCCATCAAGATTCTAATTTAACGAGATTGCAAAATAATGTAATAGCCCTCATAGAGCACCTTAAACCCTGAGCCATTAAAGATCTGTTCATTCAGTTGCCGGTTCTCAGGAGATGAGGGAATGATGGGTGCGGTGCAATATAACAAACCGCCCAGTGCCATTGCCTTGCGAACACTCGTCAAGAATTGAATAATCTGATGGGGCAGATTGTAGTGATAAGCAAAACCAGCTTTATTAAACAAGCTAATACAAGAAACCACATCAAATAAATAATCTAAACCAGTCAACCACTTACCGACATCAGAAAACTCCATTGTTCTGTGTTTGTAGGTGGTTTGATAGTCATACACCTCTTTTGAGTTGGGGCGTGAATCAATTCCAACGGTACGAGCCCCTAAGATTTGTAGCAACTCTGCCGCAATAGGAGGTTGATCACTATAAAACTGATCGAGCAAGTTATCCTTTTCAGTTGAGCTATAGGGTGACAGTGAACCACAACCAATATCTAAAATGTTCAATCCATAAAGCGGACTGGTATTCATGTGGTCAAAATCATCACAGAGGGTGCCCAACAAAAATAGGGCATCTGGTTTAAGTACTGGGTCTTTAAATTCAACCTTAAATCCTTGAAAACCAGGGTTGCTTCTCAACATTTGGCTGACAATTTGCTTGCCAAAGCTGTTTAAATTCCTCAGTTTGGAATTATCCCCTACGTAGACATCCCAAACGTCTTTGACATCCGCTTTAGAATATAAAATCTTTCTCAAAATGTCTTCGATTTTTTCTGCTTCTCGAAGAATCAAGTCTGTTTTAAAACTAGAGCGTTGATTAAAAACCTGTGATTTTGTAATTCCAACACCTGCTCCAATCATTCTGTAAGGTTTAACAGACATCCTGGCTCACCCCAAACTGTTGGTAGACGTTTCTGAGTGGGATCATATCCCACTTATTGCTGACTAGGACTAATTTTGAACTGATTGAAAGGGATGACTCAACAGCGCAATCACTACACCTAATCAGTGGCTATAACATAGCATATTCAATTCCATCAGTTCATGAAGTCTGTTGTACTTGAGGATCGAGGAGAGTGTAATTTGCTTCATTCTCAATATCTCCCCTCTCGCCTCTATAGCCGTAGCCACACTCAATGGGGCGGAGGCGAGTCAGAAAGCTTTTCCAGCCCAGCATCAGGATTTGAGCCATTGCCTTTGCCTTAAGCTTTCTGAGCAAGGCTATATATTTAAGGGTTACCTTAGTTGACGATTAGAGTGGAGTCAGGGATAAAATGAAAAGAATATGAAAAAATATGCAGACGAACGCCTGTGACTTCTTTGTTTGATCCCCCAAGCGTCATTTCATCTGAGCTAGAATCCCCAGACTCTATTCCTTTGGCCGAACGACAAGGATTATCGTTGACCGATGTAACGGCTTATCAAGCTGGCTCAACTCCTGCTATTGTTGAGGTTGAAGTCTCTCAGCCACTAACCGACAAGCCAACCTTCAAGTGTGAGTTGGAGATTTTTGCGTCCACCTTCATCACAATCTTTCTAGCAGAGTTGGGTGATAAGACTCAACTGACAACTTTACTAATGAGTGCTGAGTCTCAGTCTCCTTGGGTTGTATTTGCAGGTGCCAGTGTTGCGCTGATTTTAACGAGCTTGCTGGGCATTTTATTGGGTCGTTGGTTATCCACCAAAATTGCCCCCAAGACGTTAGAGGTTTCAGCCGGGGTTTTGCTGCTGGTGATCGCGGCTATGTTGTGTTGTGATATCTTGTGGAGCTAAAAATAGTGGATTGGCACTTATTAGGGCTGAGTTTTATAACCGTCTTTGTATCAGAATTAGGAGATAAAAGCCAATTAGCGGCGATCGCCTTGGGAGGAAGCTGTAAGTCTCTCAGAGCCGTCTTTTTGGGAACTGCTGGAGCACTTCTTTTAGCCAGCTTTTTGGGCGTTTTGTTGGGCGACAGTATGGCTCAGCTTTTACCCGTTCGTTGGGTAAAAGCGATCGCGGCTCTTGGGTTTACGATTATGGCAGTTCGGTTACTATGGAATGCTGCAGCAAAACCCGCCGAACTCAATGAAGCCTCTTAGACCATGTCTCTATGTGAAGTAGAGCTGTTGAAAGAGCTGTTGAACATCAGGCGAATTGTACTCAATAGTGCTCCTACGCTGCCTAACTTCACTAACTCAAGCAACCAATACCCTTGCTGCATCTGCTCCATTTCAGCAGGCAACTCTTGAGGGGTTGCAAATAAATCAAGGGGCAGGCCCAGTGCACTCATTTCAGGAGTTAGTAGGTAGGTGTAAACCAAGCCAATCAGCAATAGACCCAATGATAGTGCGATCGCCCACTTTGTAGAGAACAAGGTATTTTGAAAGCGATTTAGCACTAAAACACCCGTCAATATGAGGGCTGCACACACCAACTCGACTCGATTAAACACCCAGAAGATGGAATAGCCCACCGTTGCAAAATCAGGTTGATTCATCATGCCAGTAGCATACATCTGGGGCATAATCACCAAATCGAGCAGCACACTAGAGCTGAACCAAAATGCCAGGGTCAAGAGCACAATAATTTGCCACTTTGACGTGGGTTCTACTGGTCTAGAGGAAGCGTTCATATAGGTCTCTAATTAGATTTGGGCTATAACTTCAGCCTAACTAAAATTTCTCCTGAAAGCCGTGAAGTATCATTGCATATTAGTGATTAAGAGCAACAATTCGTTAGCTCCCATGACGTCTAGATTACGCCATATTGCTCAACCCTAAATCGCGATAGTTTATTACTTTAAAAGTAGCCAGGAATTATTCGCTCCCGTTTCTCGCTGTTCTGCTCAATCCTGCAAAATCGCTCTTATGCAAAATTCATATCTGGCAGATTTTTATCACGGTTGGCTCATTGAAGTGATGCAGACAGAGAATGGCTTCCAAAGCATTTGTTATTCTCCTGCTAGAGAGCGACTGAGTGACTACTCAACCTATTCCAATGATTTTCAAGCACTCGCAGCGGCTAAAAAGATCATTAACAAGTATGTTGCTCGTCATGTACTAACCAGTTTTATTCGAGAGCTATACGAACTAGAAAAACTAGATTTTGAGGAATGGCGATCGCTCAACCAATCTTTAATCAATGCGATCGCGACCATCTAGTCCAGATCTCTTAATCTAAATTTCCACAGCCGCTCTACGTTGACCGTAATCACGGTCATCTTGGGTATGTCTTGCAATGATGTGAAATAAACAGTGATTCAGACAAGCTGACCCACCTAACAAAATAGGGGCGCATTGACTGCGCCCCTTTAATCAACCTCAAATTTTGCTAGAACTACGCTTAGACAAGGTTGTCTTTAAACGTCGTAGTAGAGTGCAAATTCATAAGGGTGAGGACGGATATTCATCGGAATCACTTCATTATCTAGCTTGTAACTAATCCAGGTGTTGATAAAGTCTTCCGTGAACACACCACCCGCTGTCAAGAAGTCATGATCGGCTTCCAAATTCTTGAGTGCATCCATCAACGAGCCAGGGGTTGAAGGAACTTTTGCGAGTTCTTCAGGGCTGAGGTCATAGATGTCTACATCCAATGAACTACCTGGATCAATCTGGTTCTTGATCCCATCAATACCTGCACACAGCATGGCTGCGAAAGCAAGGTAAGGGTTGCAACTCGCATCTGGACAACGGAATTCTAGACGTTTTGCTTTAGGGTTGCTTCCTGACAACGGAATCCGGACTGAAGCAGAACGGTTGCCTTGAGAATAAGCTAGGTTGACCGGAGCCTCAAAGCCAGGTACCAATCGCTTGTAAGAGTTGGTAGTCGGGTTAGTGATGGCTAGCAATGCTGGAGCATGCTTGAGGATACCCCCAATATAGTGGAGCGCAGTTTGGCTCAGGTTGGCGTAACCGTCACCATAGAACAATGGCCCACCCTCTTTCCAGATAGATTGGTGGCAGTGCATCCCAGAACCATTGTCACCAAAAACGGGCTTAGGCATGAAGGTGACTGTCTTGCCATACTTCTTAGCCACATTCTTAATGCAGTACTTATAAGTCATTAAGTAGTCTGCTGCTCGCACCAGTTCTGCAAACCGGAAGCCCAGTTCACACTGACCGCCAGAAGCCACTTCATGGTGATGTTTTTCGATCGGCACGCCGCAAGCTGCCATCGTTAGCAGCATTTCTGTCCGCATATCTTGGGAAGTATCAGTTGGCGAAACAGGGAAATAACCTTCCTTATAGCGAGGCTTATATGCCAGGTTGCCACCTTCTTCGACCCGACCTGAGTTCCAGCGGCCTTCAACACTGTCTACGTGGTAGTAGCCTTCGTGCTCATTCTGATCAAAGCGAACGTCATCAAAGATGAAAAACTCTGCTTCAGGACCAAAGTAAACGGTGTCGCCAATGCCAGTAGAACGGAGGTATTCAACTGCTTTTTGAGCGATCGCCCGAGGACAACGGCTATACAGTTCGCCAGTCCGAGGTTCGATGATGGTACACATCATGCTCAGAGTTGGTTCCTTCATGAAGGGATCGATCCAGGCGGTTTTTGGATCGGGCACCATTGCCATATCTGATTCGTTGATCGCTTTCCAACCGCGAATACTAGAACCATCAAAAGGTACGCCACTGGTGAAACTGCTTTCATCGATCTGATCGTAATACAGCGTCAAGTGCTGCCAGATCCCTGGGGTATCAATGAATTTCAAGTCAATCATTTTAATATCTTGGTCTTTAATCAGTGCCAAGATTTCTTGTGCCGTCTCTGCCATGAATTACTCCTTGCTCCTGAGTGCTGCAAAATCTACAGAGAAAATAACCTCTTCAGCGATCTCCACCGACTGAGTAGAAATCGTGTAGACAAAGCTTAGACGTGCCGCTGTCTGATTTAGCATCAACGATGTCGGTTGATATCGACTGGTTAACTCTAAGAGTTTGCTATTCGCATCTCTAAAATCATTGTCATGATTCTTATCAGAATTAGCTTTGCCAGAGACTGGCAGACCGTCAATGGGGTGAGCTTTGTCGCACCTGAATCATCCTAGAAATAGGATTGGCGATATTTTGTATAACAAACTACAAAACAACCAGGATTGGCTTCGATCGCCTTTAAAAAGCTCATCGCTGAAGTCTGCGATCGCAATCGATGCCTTAATAGAACTGAGGTTTAAGAATTTAGTAAAATTTGCAGCTGAGTTGAGACCCGTATTTATCTAAAATTCTTCAACAAAGCTTCCAGATTGATCGATCCTCAAGCCCCACACAAAACTTAATAACATTCCCTCTCAGGGCACTGTTTCCCGCCCGATTACATGAAACCCAGCGTGGTAAACTGAACTTTTGATACTGGTTGTAAACGCTTGTCATACTCCTTGGTGCAAGCTTTATGACGTAATGGGACGGTCCATTTGGCTGACACCGCCATCGTTCAGAATTGGCGTTAATTAAAGCCAAACCATAGCAAACTGTTTATTAAGGAACTGTTGGGAGACTGACTTCATGCGGGATGCAGTAACAAGCTTAATTAAAAATTACGATGGAACAGGGCGGTATTTTGACCGAGCTGCCATTGACACCCTGAAATCCTATTTTGATTCTGGTACAGCTCGGGTACAGGCAGCAACGGTCATCAACGCTAATGCAGCGGCTATTGTCAAGCAAGCCGCCTCCCGTTTGTTTGATGAGATTCCTGAGCTGATCCGTCCGAGTGGCAATGCTTATACAACTCGCCGTTATGCGGCCTGCCTGCGCGATATGGATTACTACCTGCGCTATGCGACCTATGCGCTGGTCGCAGGTAATACTGACGTTTTAGATGAACGAGTTCTTTTGGGCTTGCGGGAAACGTACAATTCTCTTGGTGTGCCCATTGGTCCGACGGTGACAGGTATCCAAATCATGAAGGAATTGGTCAAGACTCAGATCACAGAAGCAGGCATTACTAACACTGCCTTTTTAGATCAACCCTTTGACTATATGGCTCGTGAGTTGTCTGAAAAGAATATCTAGAAATTTCTAGAATCTTGTGTAGCCATTGCAGCGTTGGTTAAGACGGAGTGCAGGGGTTCGCCTCTCAGAGGAGCGAAGCCCTCATCCTTCCTTACCTCAACTGACAAAACAGTTGGGCTACCCATAGCTCTTTGGGGTCGATTGATAGTTCTAAAGTAATTGAGGGCTGGGTAGATATTGCTCAGCCCTCAAAGCATTTGCGTGGACTCTAAAGTTAAAGACGTTGCACTTGTCATTTATATGCAATGCTATGCAACGGCTTCTGGTTCAAAAATCCAAATGCCATACCCTTTCACAGTTTTTGTAATGATAGTTTCTTCCCCACGCGAACTTAATCGTTTGATCAACTGAACCGCTTGCTGAGTATTATCCGTAATTTTAAAGAGACTATAGTACTTACCATCCAAGCAGATCGCTGCTATGGGTTTATTCAGATCAGGCACGCGAATATGGCAGGGTTGATATTGATTGGGCGAGGTCAAGATTTTGTAGGGCGTGGTTGTTTTAGCGGTACGCTGCACTGGCATTGAAAGTTTAGCGGCTGCTTCCTCAATCCAAATGACATATCCTCTGGCGGTCTTTGTGATAATGGCCACCTCTCCACGACGATGCAGTCTTGTGCTTAGCTCTATCGCCCGGTTCTTGTCTTTCTCAACCTTAAAGAAACTGTAGTAGGCGTTGTTGAAGGCAATGGCTGGCAATCGCTGCTCTGAGTGAGGGACAAGAATATGACAGGAATGATATTGCTGGCGAGATTCAATAATTTGAGGCGCGATCGCTTGATTGGCAACGGACGTTAAGGCGTGTTGGGATGACATAACACAACTGAGGGAAATGGATTCAGGTCACTGATGGCTTAGTTCCCCTATTGTTCAATTTCCTCTATTGAATTGCCATCCGGTAAAGTACGGTATAACCGTATTTTCAACTTCTAGCTGAACCGGACATTAATTCTTTTTTAAATTTGGCATGCTTCCGCATTATCCGAATTGATCTTTTGCAGAATGATTTTTCTAGGTGCGATCGCCTAGAATGGGCAGCTTGGAGATTGTGGACTAGGCGCACTAGGGTTCTCTAGAACCGATTGGAATGCCATCTAACCCGGATGAAGTTTCCAACTCTTCCACAATAAATTGATCGTCTCTGCCACCCATGAAGCCAGGAGTTTGAACGGCAATGTCGGCACCGTTGATGACAGCTCCCAAAAACTGCATCTCTTCTGACTCATTAAACTGCTCAATGGCTTCTGTCAACAAGCCTTCCTCGGTGTATCCTGGGCGCGTCACCAGCACCATGCCATCGGTATAGGGTTCTAACAACAACGCATCACTAAATCGACTGAGAGCCGGAGTGTCGAGGATAACAAGATCAAATCGACCGCGTGCATCTTCTAACATTTGCCGCATTTCAGTGGATTCTAAAATAGCGGATGCCTGACGTTGAATACCGGGACTCGGTAGGATGTAAAGGTTTTCAATTTCAGGAACGAGGCGAATGCAATCGCTCAACCGTCCGTAATAACGCAAGGGTTCTAAAAGGCTGTCAGGGTCAGGAGTAACCTTGAGCAGTTTGGCGTTGGAGGGCGATCGCAGATCTGCTTCAACCAATAAAGTGCGTTTACCTGCCCTTGCCGAGGCGATCGCCAAATTATAAGCGGTCAGTGTTTTACCTTCACCATTGACCGTACTAGTCAACAGCATCATCTTCAAAGCTTTACTGCCTGCCGCACGACGCAACGTACCCCGGAAACGCTCATAGGGTTCAATATAAGGAGAGTCCGGTTCCAAAACGATTGGAGAATCTGTATCGGTTTGTGGCAGAGCAGGCAGTAAGCCCAGAACAGGAACTTCCTGCTGTCGCAGAGAGGCTTGTAAATCGGGCAGCGTGTGGAAGGTGGCATCCAACGAGTCAAGCAACAGAACTAAACCACCGCCGACAAGCAATCCAACAAAGCCACCCACAATCAAGATGAGTACCGGATTAGCACCTGAAGCTTCAGTTAACTGTGCTTGGGCATCTTGGGTAACGATTAGATTACCAACAACCTCATTTTGGGCGATCGTTACATCGGCTAGGCGACCTTGAATTTGATCATAATAGGCCCGTTTAAGAGCAACCTGCTGCTCTAGCCGAGCCTGCTCTAATTGCTTGTTGGGAATATTGGAATATTCCTGCCGTAGACGTTGTCCTTCTTGAGATAGATTACCCAACTGTTGCTGAATCGTCTCTCGCTGGGTTTGCAGATTGACAAGCGTGTTGGCAAGTTGTTGCCGAGCGGGGTCAAGGCTACTGTCTTGACGAATTTGGGTAGTGCCGCGTAGTGGGTTGACCCCAGACGCTCCACCAATGACTTCACTAACCCGTTGCTGCAAGAGTTGATCAAAAGCTTGCTGCTGGTTCCGCAACGTAACCATTGTGGGATGCTCAGGCCGCAGAGTTCTGGAAAGAATCGAGATTTGTGTCTCGGTCTGATGCATCTGTCCTCGCAGATCTGCAATGATCGGGTCGGCACTCAATGCCGATGAAGTATAAGCTTCGTCAGGAGAAAGACCCAGTCGTGCTTGTAAGCTTCTAATTTGAGCATCAATACCAGCCAGCGTGAGGCGAAGTTGTCGCTGCTGATCTTGACCACCCGTAATCGCGCCAATCAAGTTGCCATCTTCAGCAGCCTGAATGGCAGGTCCCTCAACTCGAATATATTGTTCTAAGTTTTGCTCTGCGTCCCGTAATTCTTTTGTCACTTCAGGCAGCAACTCGTTGAGACTACCAATGATGGTTTCCAGTTGCTGTTTATTAAATTCGCGACTTTGTGTGACCATCGCTTCCATCAGCAGGGCGGCTGTTAGTTCTGCCCGCTCTTCATCGGCATCAATGTAGGTCACTAGCAGATTGAGCCCCCCCGCTTCTTCGTCTATATTGGGGTTGGCTTCAACGGTCGTATTTTGTCGGATCGTTTTCGGATCGACTTGGACTCCTTGAGCTGTCAACTCCTGGACAGTTGAGTCAATTACATAATTTGAGAGTAATCTTTCTGGGGTCAGTGCTTGTCCCTGTTGCTGGAGAGCAACTCCTGTTTGAGAAAATGTAACCGGTGGTGTAGCATAACTCAGTGCTCCTTGAGCTGTATAGGTTGCAGGAGGAGCAGGTTGTAGAGCGGCAACGCCTGATAAACCCATTACAACGGCAAAGCCCGCTAAGCCCGCCCACTTGTGGCGGTCTAGAGCGATGAGATAACGCTTGATAAATGGTGGAGCCATGACATTAAAGAATAGTCGGAGTCAGTGGATTTTCAGTCAGGATTAGAATCAGGGATGTGAAGGGAGTTAAGACCAGGATAAAACTAATGTTATTTTCTGCGATCGCCCCCATCATCGTCACCCCCATCTTCGATACATCTCAAAAGAGGCCAAGTTGGGTTATTTTTTAGTCATTATTATTATCATCGTCATTATTATCGTTATTTCCTGGCCCAAATAAATTATCTGCACTATCTGCTATGTTTTCAAAAAACAGCAAAAACCCTAAGATATCGCGAAAGGGTTGAGTAGCCGTATTCAAGGCATAGGTAATGCGAGACAGAAGGTTACGCCCGATCACAATGACATCGTTATGTTCTAAATATGGGTTTTGGGAGTTGTCGCCTAAAAGCGCATCTTTTGCATCTAATTCTTGAGTAAAAGCTTTACCTTGAACTGGGTCAAAGCGAATCAGAGCAATATCGTCTAACTCTGCACGATCAGGGCTAGGTCCAATGGTTGTAATGGCATCCAGAAAAGTACTGCCGTTGGGAAGCGTAATATTACCAATCCCTGCGCCTCCTTCGCCTCGTCCTGCGGCACGGGCTGCATAGTTGAGCACTCGAATCACGATTTGCTGTTGAGCGATTGTAGAACGCCCGATCAGAGAGATGTCATAACTATCAATCGTTTCTGCATTAAGCGCAGGAACAATAATGGCATCTCCATTCTCCAAGCGAACACTGGGGACTGATGCTGAATCTCGCAATGAGGTGTAGAAATCAACATCTCGTTCAATCACAGAGCCATCCACCAACGTGCGACGGATCCGAATGGTACGCAAATCTGCCAATCGAGTTGTACCGCCAGCCGCTAGCAGGGCAACGTTCAACTGAGGAGCCTGTAGTGGATATACCCCAGGTCTGACAACTTCTCCTGCAATAGTCACCTCAACCGGGCGTTGTGCCGTTAGGGTCATATCAACCACTGGGTTGATCACATAGCGATTGAGAGCCGTTTGAATGCGTTGCTCAGCTTGTTGAATGGTCAAACCGTTTAATGACAACGCACCTGCTAGGGGGATGATGACATTTCCTTGAACATCCAGAGTGGCTTGAAAGTTTAAATCGGGGAAATAGAGAACATTGACAAAAAATGAATCTCCTGGACCAAGACGATAACTATCAAATTGTGAATTATCGCGTAAGACTGGCTGATCAGGTTGCCTCTGCTCTAAAACTCCTGGTGTGGTGCTCTCTCCCTGGTCAATCAGGCGTTGTCTTGCCTCTTCAAGTAAATCACGAGTGTTGCGTTGCGCCTCTGAGGAGGAGTCAGTCTGAGCTACGGCGGTTGTCGGGAAAAGGCTCATGTTAGCTGCCGAAATCAGCAAGGCACTGGGTAGGGCAGCAATCATGGAATAAAACCCTGAGAGGGAGTAAGCGCGAATTGAGCGGTTTTGATAATAGGGGGCTTTAGACATGATTTTCAGGAAGTCAATCGTTACTGAGATCAAGAGTTAGATGGAAAAACATTAGCCATTAGGGTTGCTTGAATCGTTTGCCCTAATGATTTAGCCGTTGCCTCAGCCGTGTCAATATTTCCGATTGGTCTAATTGGAATCAAAACACTGACGGCTATCCAAGGCATTCGATGGCGATCGCGCCATTGAGTTAATTGATCTGCCCAAAACCATTGGGTTGGAGCAGCATCTCCTCCAGTTGACCATGCATACCATTGCAGGACTGCATAAGTTTGCCGTTGGTTCCACCCCCTTAAAAAGCGTGCATTAATCGATATCCATTGATCTTGAGCGTTGTCTGTTTCAGATAAATCATTGACTGTAAATTTAAGACGACGCTGAGAGTCAGCAGTCCACCGTTGCACCCCGTTTATATCCATCCAATCTACTTGGGGTTGGTCACGATTCCAAGTTTGTGGTCTCAACATCACGAGAATAGGAGCCTGTTGATTTTCCTCTGGCTTGGTTTGAAGAGAACGAATTTCTTGCACAGACCATTTGTGACCACCAATCTCAACTCGTTCTTGATGCAGAGTTTCCCATCCAGGAATGGTCAATCCATCGGTTTGTAGCGATTTAAGTTGACTCAAATGCGGTACATCTGGCAGGGTATTCCAAGACCACTGTTGGGTGAAATAGCCGGGTATGACACCAGCTGTAGCGATTGCCAACAAAAACAAAGCAATCAAGATACTGAATAGGGGCGATCGCCGTGAGGCTTGGGAGAATGACGACATAGATTATGCCCTAAACAATAATAGACATCGGTACCATAGACATTGCAAAAATCGGTAGATAATCATGTTTGATGCAGCCTCTACAACACTACTGTTGGACTTTTAGTTCTGCCGAATCAGAACTGAACCACTGATCGATGCCCCTCAAAAGTAAAACCAGCAACCCTAGCATACACGCAGAATATAAGTCTCCGCCCCAACCCTGATGCAGCCAGTCAAAGGCTTGATCCCGACCTGTTCCGTGAAAGAAGGTCAGGAGGGTATTGCGGATGATATTGGCACTAACACTAATAAAAATAACACTGAAGAAAAATGAACTTGTCTTGGCACGAGAATTCCAAATGCCAGTCCAATACGCCAGGATAAGACCAACGTAGAGGCTCGTGAATAGCATTTTGAGTCCTGCACAGTAGGGGGCGACTTCAACAATCTGGTCATTGACATACAGATAAATCTGGTCAACTCTAACACTCATATTGAATTGCAATAGAATAAACCCGGCTGTCCCTGCAATAAATTCTTGCAGGGGTAGGGTATAAGGAGCGATGAGGTAAGGCAGATCAGTTGGAGTTGCCAGAAATACGAGGAGTAGCGGAAATGCTTGCAGTTTTAGACCGGGCACTCCTTTAAGCCATAGACAGAGTCCAATCAATACAATCGGGAAAGAAAGATTAACTGGATTAGTGACCCCACTTAAATAGAGTAGAACTCCGATGACCAAGCCAATTAGTCCTGCAATGTGAGACTTGTAGGGTAATTTTTGCCAGCGATCGCGGTTGTTCCAGCAGAGATAAGCAGCAAACGGCAAGCCAATCAGACCGTGGCTATAGTATTCATGCTCTGTACTGATATTTTTATTGAGCCAACCGTCACACCAATGAACTAAAAGGGGGGCATACAATATCAGCAGTAGACCAACGATGGCAAAGGTTGGCAACTGATGGCTAAACTGTCGAAATACACTGCTTTTACTTGACATTGGTCATCCTACCGTCAATGAACTACAGAGTTCTTCCTCAAAAGCGGATGGAGATGGAAACATCGCTGCGAGGGTATCAACGACTCGAAGCACTTGAGTCTCATTTAAGCCGGGATACATCGGGAGTGACAATACCTCTTGGCATAAAGCTTCTGCATGCGGGAAGTCACCTGCTTGATAGCCCAAATATTGAAAAGCAGGTTGGAGGTGGCACGGAATAGGATAATGAATGCCGCTTTGAATGCCCTGATCTTGTAGTTTATTTTGAATCGTTGCTCGATCAATTGGGCAATTTTCGGTCACTTTAACGACATAGAGATGATAGACATGTCCATGCCCGCTGTGATTTTCAATAGGAATAATTCCCTGTGATCGCAGGGGTTTGAGTAACTGATTATAAATCTGAGCCGTTTGATGGCGATCGCTATTCCAACTGGCGAGATGGGGCAGCTTGGCACTGAGAACCGCAGCCTGAATAGTGTCAAGGCGGCTATTGGTGCCGTAGTCAGTGTGATAGTACTTGCGTGGGGCACCATAGTTCCGCAGCGATCGCATGGTTTCTGACACAATCCACTCGCGTGTAACCACCATGCCCCCATCTCCAAACGCCCCTAGATTTTTGCTGGGATAAAAGCTAAAGGCCGCCGCCGTTCCGACTGAGCCAGCTCGATAGCCTTCTCGCTCTGCCAAATGAGCTTGAGCCGCATCTTCAAAAATCAACAAGTCATAGGTGCTCGCTAAATCAAGCAACTGGTGGGGTGACACCATTTGACCATAGAGATGAACTGGAATGATCGCCCGAGTTTGAGACGTAATGGCTTGCTCAGCTGCCCTCAAATCAATGAGAGCCGTATCAGGGTCACAATCTACAAACACCGGGGTGGCACCTGAGCGAATCACACCAATTAACGTTGCCACAAAGGTGTTAGCTGGCAAGATCACTTCATCGCCATGACTAATTCCACAGGCCTGTAACCCCAAGGCGATCGCATCTGTGCCCGATGCAACCCCAATGCCAAAGTTGGTTCTACAGGCTTGAGAAAATGCCTGCTCAAACTCTGTCACTTTTTGCCCTAAAACATAATCTCCTTGCTGCATCACCGCCTGCACCGCCTGCTCAAGCTTAGATTGAATCGGTTGGTGCTGTGGCTTAAAATCCACGAAGGGAATCGTTGTATTTGCCATATTCATAGAGATTGTTAAGGGGTGGGGAAGTCAATGAATAGAAAGTGGGCAATTTAGTCAGGGTGCAGTGGGAGGTTGGGTAGGGTAGAGCTTTTCAGGTCATACCGACAGAGAGTCACTGGAGATGTGATATTGCACTGTTAAGATTGTCATACTTCCAGTTATGGGCGATTTACGGTCGAATGAACAGTGTTGAACGGTGAAGAGTCTGTAAAGTGAAGCCTTTCAGGGTGCAAGGATGGGCTAAGAGTTGGGTTTTGCGTAAACATCGGCAACGATCAAAGCGGTCGATAAGTCATTAATATCCATCCACCCGCGATTGGATTAAATGCTTGTTTGCTCAGGTTACCCATGATTATCTATGGGCAATCTTATGACCTGAGAGAACGCCCTATGGAGTCATTTGAATCGCCATTTGACCATACAAAATCTTCAAACTTCATTACACTTCTCCAGGGGTTATGGATTACACAACTGCCCGTCAACTCTTGCTTCGACAAGGAAAACCGCTCGCAGCAGACACAGAGGCTCTGTTGATACGACTGAAGCAAGGGAAACCACCGATTCCAGGACAGATCACAACGCTTCTATTAGCCCTCAAGATTGTCTTTGAGGCTTTAAGAGGGGCAGACACCTTTGATCGAGAATTGGTTTATGCGCTACACACATTGGCGAGTGGCAGCCGTGAGTTATTTGTAGCAGGGCAACGCCAGGGAGTTGACTGGCCACCGCTATTAGATGAGGATTTAACCCGGATCGCGATCGCTGTGAAAAGTATCTTTGCTGGCGTGTGGCCGGGGTAGGAGAAAAGTGGGGAAAAAAGTAAGGATAAAGAATTAGGGCTGAAGGATAAAAGATGCATGTAGGGGGTCGATTGCCCATCTTAGTCCTGTGTTGGAGAAGGATATTGTCCTGAAAAGGGGTTGAAACCGATTGGTTCTTCGTAATTCCTTGGTTTTGAGGTGGCTTCATCCATCGGCTTCAAGGTGTTTTACAAAAAGAGAGAGCAATCTTCCAAATGTTTGGTTTGAAGTGAGGGACATTCCCCTTAAAATAAGAGCGAATCTACGTAACAAAATATTATGCGAATTGTGGCTCTCGTCCCGGGTGGGATCGGTGACCAGATTCTGTTCTTCCCAACCCTCGACCACTTGAAACAGACCTATCCCAATGCTGAGATTGATGTTGTTGTAGAGCCTCGATCAAAAGGTGCTTACCGAGTCTGCAAGTCGGTCGATGATACGATCGCCTTTGACTTTAAAGATCGGAACAGCCCTGCGGATTGGGCCAATTTGTTAGGTGTGTTGCGCGATCGCTCTTATGACGTGGCTATTGCCCTGGGGCAACGTTGGGCAGTGGGTCTGCTGCTTTGGTTAACGGGAATTCCTGTTCGCATTGGCTACGGTGGGGTTGGCAACTCTTTTTTGACCAATCCTGTGCCGCTCAAGCCAGACCAATATGCAGCCGAGATGTATCACGACTTGCTCAAAGGATTGGGAGTTTCGACCCCTTGTCCTGAATTGGCGATCGCCATCCCCAAACGAGATATTGACTGGGCTGAGACCGAGCAAAAACGATTAGGTCTTTCTGGCAGTGGATATGTCCTCATTCATGGAGGGTCTAGCGAACTTGCTGTGGCAAAGGGCATTGACAAAATTTATCCGGTTGAGAGTTGGCAACACATTGTTCAAGACTTTCAACAAAAGCAGCCCGACCTGCCGCTAGTAGTGGTTCAAGGGCCTGATGATCAGGCATTTGTTGCGGCTTTAACCAAAGCCAGCCCTTACTTAAAAGTCACGACTCCAGGAGATATTGGCAAACTAGCTGCCATGATCGCAGGGGCCAATCTGATGTTGTGTACTGATAGTGCACCCATGCATCTAGCTGTAGCACTGAAAGTCTATACGTTAGCACTTTTTGGCCCGACTGACCCGGCAAAGCTGTTGCCAGCCAATGAGAAGTTTGTTGGCATTAAATCTCCTAGCGAAAAAATTACAGATATTGCTCCACAAACCGTGTTGCAAAAGGTCTGGGGAGGTTGATGCAAAGAATGGCATGAGCAGGGCGGCTGTTTTTATCGATCGGGATGGAGTGCTCAACCAGGAGGCAGGGTACATTCGTCGGGTCGAGGATTTGCATTTGGTGATCGGGGCAGCACAAGCAGTGCGGCAACTGAATGACCATGCTATCTTTTGCTGCTTGGTGTCTAATCAGTCGGGACCGGCTAGAGCTTACTACCCCATCAGTCACATAGAAGCCTTGCATCAACGGCTCTGTTTGCTGCTTCAAACTGAAGCAGGAGCCCGGTTAGATGCATTGTATTATTGTCCGGATTTAAGCCTACCTGAAGGTGGCGTTGAGCCAGAATTTACTCGTTGGACGACTTGGCGTAAGCCAAATACAGGGATGTTAATCTCGGCCGCCTGGGAACATGACTTAGACCTGAGCCAAAGTTTCATGGTGGGAGATAAAGCAACCGATATTGACCTCGCCCATAATGCAGGGTGTGTTGGCATTTTAGTGCAGACAGGATATGGCGATCGCGTCTTGAGTGGTCACTATCAACACAGCACCGATCCCGATTACATTGCTAGAGATTTGGGTGATGCAGTCAATTGGATCTTGAGCCGTAACCGCCATTAACCGCCATTAAGACTAGACAGGGCAAACCAGATTTTGCTTTTACGCAACGACACCCAATAGGGTTGGGGTAAAGCTGCCATGTAACCCATAAGGAACATGATGCTTGAGCCGCAGTCGGGCGATCGGTTCTCGATTGAGATCCCGCGCATCTAGAATGATCAACTCCGATCGCTCTAGCTTGGCGTTAAAGAACAACGTCAGTAACCAACCATCATCCTCATCCTCTGGAACCGCTGTTGGACGAGGCACAAACACAGGTTCTCCAGCATAGCCCCAGGGAGCAGCACTCCACAGTTGACGGTTCCCTGTTTCTAAATCCAGCTTCAAGATTCCCTGGAGGGGAGCATTGCCTGATGCCTCATGCGCTGCCCCAATATAGAGATAGCGATAGGGTCTGCCAACTCGTTGGGGGTGGAGCGTCGGAAATTCACAGCACCTGGGTTCCAGCAAATTCCACTGGATGGTTTTGTCTGCCAGATTCATTTGAAAACGCCACAGTTGTCCTGGCTCTAGCACCTCAAACTTGGTTTCGAGATAGTCTTGGTCTGGTTCGACAACAGGTAACTTGGCGTAACAAATCGAATCAACGTAAAGATTGCCCTCTTGCTCAAACGCATTGGCGTGATGGAAGACAAAGCCCGATTGAGCCGGCAAAATTTGTACAGGCTCACAGCCATAACGCGGAATCACCACAATTTGAGTAGGCTGATCGGCTCGGAAGTCGAGGCACTCCCCTGCCCCACGCCACCCCAACAGAAAAGGTAGAGGGTTAAAGTTAACTGGGTTTTGAAAGAAGATGCAGTAATGAGGGGTAATGACAAAATCGTGGACAAACGCGAACCCTGGAATCGCGTGGGCATGTTGCTGAACCACCTGTCCTGCGAGATTTAGCTCATAAATTGTGATGGTGCTGGACAGCCCAGTTTTGATGGCGAAGTTAACCAATCTGAGGGTGCCATCATCCACACAGGCAGGATCAATGCGGGGATGAGCTGAAAAGGATGAACCGGGTTGCAACGTGCCATCCAGATAGTCTAATCCCACTGTCTCTAGCGTATGGGGATCGAGGCGATGGGGTTCCGCCGCTTCCCACAGTGCCAGGAGCTTTTCACCCCAGTAAATGACGTTGGTATTGGCAATATTTTTGAGGCGGAGGTCAAACGCATTGGCTAGCCAACCCCCTGGCTTTTGAGTGCCAAAGACACCTCGATAGAGAATTTTTTGAGCGGATTGTTCAGCGACAAATCCTTCGGTGCGAACGAAACGGTTGCGATAGTGGGCACGTCCATCAGCAAAGGCGATCGCACTAATCATGCCATCGCCATCAAAGGGATGGTGAATGCGTTGCCCATTGATATCCAGTAAACCTGGTCCGTTACGGAAGAGTGTGCCTCTCAAGTCAGCAGGAATCTCTCCCTCTATGTCATCGATCCAGTAGTCGTGCTCTTGCTTGAGTGAGCTATAACCCTTTTTCCATTCCTGGACGTTATAGGGACTGACCTGAGTAGAGGTTACTTCTCCCTGAATTTCGTTACCTTGAACTGTCTGCATGGTTGCCTGTATGACTCTAGTGTGAGAGAGCAGAACGGATTAATCAGCCGCTTCTTCAAGCGGTTGTCGTCCTTGAGCAATGATGAAGTCTGGGCGGAGGGTATTTTCAATCGCGTTGTTGGCGATCGCCCCAGTTTCTATAGCCACGGCTGAACCTGTAGGCAATACACCAGATTCGCCTGAAATGGGCGACAGTTGTGACGACTCACCCGGTAGCCAAGCCAAAAATGGAAAAGGCAACAAGGTACTGAGGTTGGTAATTACCACCAGTAGCCAGAGGTTTGTGAAATCAGTGTCAGTTACGCCCAACAGGTGCATTAGCCCCGCCCCAAACTCGTAGGACAACAAGCCTGCCAGGTTTGTAACCGACATTAACAGAGCAAACAGCGTTGCCTCAACTCCCGGTGGACAGAGACGTGCTGCCAACACAAGCACTGGCATGTAGGCCAGTTGACCCATAACCGTTAACACCAGGCTATCTCCCAGGCTAAACCAGTGGTCATCAATGCCAAGAACCCGATTGGTGTGGGTGACCAGCAACAGCATCGTCATGCCTAAAACGGCAGAAATCACCATGGTCCAAGCGAAGATAGTTCGGAAGGGAACCGATTTGAAGAATCGTTGGAAGAGCCAAATCCCGACGAGGGATGCCACACTCGTCACCAAGCGTACTCGTCCCAAAAACTCCGCTGAAAAGCCCAACTCATTTGTTGTGAAGAAGAAGAAGGCTGATTCAGCCGTTGGAGTGGCCTGCCACAAAAACAAGAAGGCTGTTGGCATCCAGATTGATTTTTGGGTGACGGCTCCCTTGAGTTGCTGGACTTGATTCCAGACGACCGCCCAATCGGTGGTGTACTCCACTTTTGACTCTGCGATTAGCCCTGCCACCATAGACACGATCAACGGAAACGTCGCGGTAATGCCAAACACCGTGTGCGTACTGAAGTGTTCTAGCAAAAACCCACTGAAATAAGCCGTGATTAATCCTCCGACCGCCGATGCGCCCCAGCAAAGCGATTGTAGGGAACCCGCATCACTGACAGACTCATGTCGGGCTCGCTCAACCACCAACGAATCGACAATCACATCACTGACGGCGATCGCCAGAGAGCTAAGGGCGATCGCAATCATCGCTGCCCAAGCTGTGTGTACCAGCGTTGCTAGACTGACCCAGGAGAGCGCGCCCAAGAAACCAGACAAGACCAGATAAGGACGACGGCGATAGCCCATAATAGGCAACCCATCTGAGATAAAGCCAAACAGGGGCTTGATCATCCAGGGCAGAGCAGCAACCCCTACTAGGGCTGAAACTTGGGCTGGTCCCAGCCCTAATTCATCTTTAAGAAAGAAGCTAACTGCCAATCGCGCCAATCCTAAAATACCTTGGACAAAATACACCAGCAGAATTGCAATCAACTCTGGGGTGGGTTCGTGTCCAAAGAAAACCCGTTCCGTCAAGGAATCCTTGAAGCGACTGAATCCGGGGGACAATATAGCCATGCAAACCCGCTAATCGTTAAGAAACGTGAACCATTCCTACTTATGATAACTCTCCTTATCAAGCTGTCGAGCAGGGAAGGAAATTGGGAAGAAGGAAAAAAGAAGAGAGAAAAAGGAAAAAAGGATGAAGGCTAAAGGATGAGGCATGAAAGGGGTAAGGAAAAAAGAAAAAAGAAGAGAGAAAAAGGAAGTAGGAGGAGAATTTTATTTTCTTTCTTCTTTTTTCGATCTTCAGTTTTGAAAGATGTCGAGTTGCTCAATCGGTTTGCTTTCGGAAACACGATGGCTCTTACCATTCTTCTCAGTCTCGTTGCCCGCTTTAGGGGAACTGCCCTTGCGTAAGCCGATGGCGATGCGCGAATGTTTCTCGATTTGCCCCATCACTTGTTTAGCCCGTTGGATCACAGAGGCAGGCAATCCGGCAAGGCGTCCGGCTTCAATGCCATAGGAACGATCGGCTCCCCCAGGACGGACTTGATGTAAAAAGATGATTTGATCGGGCAGTTCTTTGACGGTGACTTGATAATTGGCGACATTAGACAGCAGAGATGCCAGTTCGTTGAGTTCGTGATAATGAGTGGCAAAGATAGTACGTGCTTGAATTTCAGCGGCTAGGTGCTCTGCCACGGCCCAAGCGATCGATAAGCCATCAAACGTAGCGGTGCCTCGCCCGATCTCATCTAACAACACCAGCGATCGCCGCGTCGCGTGGTTGAGGATATTGGCGGTCTCATTCATCTCGACCATAAAGGTAGATTGCCCAGTTGCCAGGTCATCGACCGCACCAACCCGCGTAAAAATGCGATCGCACACGCCCAGGGTGGCGGTCTGAGCAGGCACAAAACTGCCCATTTGTGCCATCAGTTGAATCAATCCCACCTGTCGCAGATAACAGCTTTTACCACTGGCGTTGGGGCCGGTCAGGATAATCAGATCGGGAGAGATGACAGATTTGGCAGAACGATCAATCGCGTCTGTATTAGGGATGGCAGAGACGCGATTGATCGCGTCTGTACTAGGGGAGAGAGATACGGCAGAAACACGATTAATCGCGTCTGTACTGGAGGATGGGGGAATAGAAGAATTTCCCAATTGGGTCGAGTTGGGGACGAAGAAGCCGCTGGGCAAGGACTGTTCTACAACGGGGTGGCGACCTGCCTCAATCTGAATCTCACGAGTAGGCACGATGTGAGGGCGGCAATAGTTTTGGTAGACGGCCACCTCTGCCAAAGCACAAAGCACATCGACTGCGGCGATCGCGCGTGCCACAGAACGAATCAACTCAGCGTGTTCAGACACTCCATCGCGCAAGCCCACAAAGATCTCATATTCCAGTTTGTTGAGGTCATTCCGGGCATTGAGAATAGCACTTTCTCGATCTTTAAGGTCGAGGGTAATGTAGCGTTCTTCGTTGGTCAGGGTTTGCTTACGAATGTAGCCATCGGGCACTTTGTCGCTTGATTTGGCGCGAGAGATGCTGATGTAATAGCCAAAGGTTTTGTTAAAACCAACCTTGAGATTGCTAATGCCCGTGCGGTGTCGTTCGCTGGTTTCCAGTTGGGCAATCCACTGCTGATCTAAATCAATTTGCTGTCGCAGTTGATCCAGTTGGGTGTTGATTCCAGGACGGATTAAGCCCCCCTCGGTCAAATATATGGGAGGGTTTTCTACTAAATGACCCTGAAGCCCTTTTGCCAGGGTTTCCAGGATGGGAGAAACGGTTTGCAGGGTGGTTAGATAGGGCGATCGCGCTAGAGCAACCAATTGAGCCAGATCCGGCAACTTGGCTAATGAATCTGCGAGAGCCACCAGATCGCGGGCGTTAGCGGTGCCTGCCCCTGATCGTCCAGTCAGACGTTCTAGGTCGTAGATCTGCTTTAATAGCTGCTGCAATTGCTGTCGCAACGTGCCTTGTTCGATCAGCTCTTGAATCGTGTCTTGACGTGCTTGAATGGCAGGGATATCGAGCAGGGGTTGCAGCAACCAGCGGCGCAGTGCCCGTCCGCCCATCGCTGTCACGGTGCGATCGAGTGCCCACAACAGCGAGCCGTGGAAGGTGCCATCCCTTGCCGTTTGAGTGATTTCGAGATTACGGCGAGTCTGGTGATCGACCACCAAATATTCCGTCAAGGTGTAAGTGCAGAGCGGTTGCAGCAATAACCGCGTTGCTTTTTGAGTGTCCTCTAGATATTCCAACAAGCCACCAGCGGCTCGTACCGCCAGAGGCAAGTGTTCACAGCCCATCCCTTCGAGCGATCGCACCCGAAACTGTTCTAACAATCGCTGACGTGCCTCAGCAGGGCTAAAGGGAGTTTGCGATCGCAAGGTGTAACAAAACTGAGGTGGCAGACAACTGGGAATTTGTTCAGAGGGTTGTCCGGGTCGCAACAGTCCGCCCAGGTCTGGGGCATTGGTGGGAACTAGCACCTCTGAGGGTTGTAACCGCATCAGCTCTTGCGTCAGTTGATCTAGCCCAGTGGCTTGGGTGGTCAAAAATTCTCCGGTGGAGACATCAGCATAGGCCAACCCCCAATGCGTTCCGGCGATCGCCACAGCCGCTAAAAAGTTATTGCGGCGGGCATTCAGCATCCCCTCCTCAAGCACGGTGCCGGGAGTGATCACCCGTGTCACCTCTCGTTGCACCAACCGCCCCTGCACATCGGCTGCATCTTCAGTCTGGTCACAAATGGCAACCGCATAGCCCCGTTCCACCAGCAACGCACAGTAGCGATCGAGCGCATGGTGGGGAATTCCTGCTAATGGCACTCGCCCCACGTCTTTGCCCCCATCCTTGCTGGTCAGCACCAGTTCTAGCTCCCGTGCCACACTGATCGCATCTTGAAAGAAGGTTTCAAAAAAATCTCCAACACGATAGAGCAACAGGGCATGGGGATACTGCTCCTTGACTTCAACGTAGTGCCGCATCATGGGTGTCAGATCATCCCAATTGACAGCACGATGATCGGCATAGCGAACGGCATGTTTGACCAATCGTTCAGGCAGATCGGCAATGGGGTTTGAGTCAGCAGATGCAGGCAGGTTCATGAGCAAGACGGAGGAAAGGAAAGGCAGACGGAGGAAAGGGGAAGGGTGGAGGGGTGGAGGTATAAGTTATGAATTATGAGTTTTGAGTTTTGAGTTTTAAGTTTTGAGGTATGAGTTTTGAGGTATGAGTTTTAAGTTTTAAGTTTTGAGTTTTGAGTTTTGAGTTTTGAGTTTTGGGTTGAGACATTACTCTTAGCACTTGGCACTTGGCACTTGGTACTTAGCACTCTCCACTATGAACCATTGACTAATAACACTTGACTCTTGTGTAAAGCCACGTTGACTTTTAATGACTTTATCGTAAGGACACCAGAATTGGGGAACCTGGTTGGTAGCGATTTACGTGTTGCTACTGTAGATTGGGAAGAGATTTTCCTGATTTTTCGTTCACTCTACTTATCGCCTTTTATCCCCCTGCTCGACCTATGAAGCCAAATCAATATTTGTTGGCGATCGCCTCTATTGCAACTCTGTTAGCCCTCAGTGCCTATGCCCCAGTTGCCCTCGCTGATAAAGATGACGATTATCCTCGTGCTCACGCGGGTCCCATCTTATCCATGCAACAGTTAATCCGAATTGTGTTGCAAGTTGCTCCTGATACCGAGGTTGAAGAGATCAATCTAGAGCCACGGGGTGAGCGAGGGTTGATCTATGTCGTCAAGTTGAACGACGATCGCGAGGTCTATGTTAACGCTAGAAGCGGCGAAGTCTTAGAAATCGAGGAAGACTGAGGGGAAAGGCTGAAGGATGAAGGCTGAAAGCGGAAACTAGTTTCATCCTTCATCGTTTGTCCCTCATCCTGTTATATTCAGCACTTCTTCTGCCGACTGAGGCGGATGGGCTGCCTTGGGGGTCTCTCGAAGAGAGCGCACTTCTAAATAAACTAACAGGGCATTCACATCGGCTGGATTGACGCCACCCGTTCGTGCGGCTTGACCAATGGTGAGGGGTCGCACTTTGGTTAGTTTTTCGCGAGACTCTTTAGATAGGGTCGTAATAGCGTGGTAGTCAAGATCAGGGGGCAGTGGACGGTGTGCCTGTCGCGCGACCTGATCAATTTGATTTTGTTGACGCTGCAAATACCCTGCATATTTAATGTCAATTTCTGCGCCTTCGCGTTCGGCTTGGCTCAAGTCAGGGTTGCCCAATCCATAGCGATCGAGGTTGACATAGTGGAACCCCGGTCGTCGTAGCAAATCGGCGAGGGTAATTGAACCTTTAATCGCCTGTTGCGTATCGGCCACAATTTGTTTACCGAGAGGATCAAGCTCCTTCACACGGGTTTCGTGCAACCGCTCTTTCTCGGCGACAATGTTGGCTTGCTTGCGGCTAAACAACTCCCAGCGGCGATCGCCAATTAGCCCAATCTCACGACCGAGCGGAGTGAGTCGTTGATCCGCATTATCAGAACGCAGCAATAGCCGATATTCTGAGCGCGAGGTCAGCATCCGATAGGGTTCGCGCAAATCCTTCGTACACAGGTCATCCAACAATGTGCCGATGTAGCTCTGCTCTCGTGGCAGGATGATCATCTCTTGTCCGCGCACCAAACGAGCCGCATTAATCCCTGCGACGAGTCCCTGTGCTGCCGCTTCTTCATACCCCGTTGTGCCGTTGATCTGACCCGCGCAGAACAGTCCCTCAACCTTTTTGGTCATCATCGTGGGATAACACTGAGTCGCAGGCAGGTAGTCATACTCCACGGCATAGGCAGGACGGAGCATGACGCACTGTTCTAAACCGGGGAGCGATCGCAACATTTGTAACTGCAATGTTTCAGGCAATCCGGTGGAGAAGCCTTGAATGTAGAGTTCTGGGATGTCTCGCCCTTCCGGTTCGATAAAAATCTGGTGCGACTCCTTATCGGCAAAGCGCACGATTTTGTCTTCAATGCTGGGGCAATAACGCGGACCTTTGGCATCGACCCACCCGCCATACACAGGCGATAAGTGCAGATTATCGCGAATCAACTTGTGGGTTTCAGGGGTGGTGCGTGTCAGATAACAGGGCATTTGCTCTCGCTCGACCCATACCTCTGGGTCAAAGCTAAACCAACCAACCTTTTCATCTCCGGGTTGGGGTTCCAGTTTGCTGTAATCGAGCGATCGCTTATCGACGCGTGCGGGAGTCCCTGTTTTGAGGCGATCGGTTTCAAAGCCCAGACGGTTTAATGTGTCGGTTAGACCCACAGCGGCAAATTCCCCTGCCCGTCCCGCAGGCATGGACTTGTTGCCGACCCAGATGATGCCCCCCAAGAATGTGCCAGTCGTGAGCACCACCGTCTTGCACTGGAAAGCGACCCCGAAGTAGGTCTGCACGCCAATTACTTCGTCATTCTTGCCCAGGATTAAACCGGTCGCCATTGCCTCGCGCACTGACAGATTTTCCTGATTCTCGACAATCCGTCGCATCACGGTTGCATATTCCCGCTTGTCGGTCTGCGCCCGCAATGCCCACACCGCTGGCCCCCGTGAGATATTCAGCAACCGCTTTTGCAGATAGGTGCGGTCTGCCATTTTGCCAATCTCACCACCCAGGGCATCGACTTCGTGGGTCAACTGTGACTTCGCTGGCCCCCCCACGGCTGGATTGCAGGGTTGCCACGCGATCTTATCCAGGTTGAGCGTCAGCATTAAGGTACGGCACCCCAAACGGGCTGCTGCTAATGCCGCTTCGCAACCAGAGTGTCCGGCACCAACGACAATGACATCAAAATAATCTTGAAATTCAACGGGCGTGCTCATGGCTCGTAGCGGCTGACGGGATGGGAATCGAGTTCTATTCTAACGGTTTGGAGGGTTCAACTCCCTGGATGCTTGAAGCATCTGGGGAGCTAGGTCATCTTAGGGTTTCAGATCCCCGGCTTCTGTTGAAATGCAAAAAGTACCTTAAACGGGTAGAAAAGAAGCCGGGGATCTAAGGGGGATCTTCCTTGGGGGTTTCAGATCCCCGGCTTCTGTTGAAATGTGAAAAGTATCTTATTGAGGAGTAAAGAAGAAGCCGGGGATCTAGAAGCTTGAGTTCTGAGCTTCGTCCTTTGAGTTCTGATCTCGAAGTTCCGTGTTCAGAAGTCGAAGCTTCGAGTCAAAAGGTCGGAGTTCCGTGTTCAGAGGTCGGAGTTTCGTGTTCAGAAGTCAAAGTTTTGAGTTAAAAGGTCAAAGTTCCGAGTTTTGAGGTCGGAGTTTTGTGTACAGAAGTTGGGACTTTGAGTGAAAAGGTCAAAGTTTTGTGTTCTGATCTCGAAGCTTCAAGTGAAAAGGTCAAAGTTCCGTGTTCAGGAGTTGAAAAGTGGAGGTTAGAGGGCGTCAGCATAGCTCTCTGCAGGAATCGCCTGACTACAAGGCTGATGCAGAGGATGACAGTTGCATTCAGACATCACATCTTTTATGGCCAATCCTCTGGTAACGGGGGCAACAGAAATTCTAGCTGTGTCAGAAGAGTGGCTAGTTCTGTAGTGATGATGTTCCAGATGATGTCTTGCTGAATTTCGTCGTAGCGGTGAATGATAATATTTCGCAAGCCAACGGTTCTGCGCCAGTCAATCTCTGGATGAGCTAGTCGGAAGGCATCGGAAACCCGACCTGCGGCTTCTCCCAGAATTTCGAGTTGTCTTTCTACGGCACTTTGAATCAGGATGCTTGCCTCATAGTCATCAGACGTTAAACCAGTGGTGAATTCTTGAATTCGACGAATGGCTTGCACCATATCCCAAATGGAGGCAGCGTCACGATTGTTCGCTTGCATAGATGATTTGATGAGTGTTCAAAATTTCTGAGCGACGGTAAGGGTTTTTTAGCCCGCGTTTATCTACCAAATCGACATCCCGGTGGAACAGGGTTTCTAGTTCTTGCTGCATGTCGATCCAATCAAACAGACTTAAACCATGATCAGGAGCGAGGGTGACTAAAATATCAATGTCGCTGTCATCTCGAAAGTCATCACGCAAGACAGAGCCAAACACGGCAAATTCAATCACATGCCATCGGTGACAGAACTCAATGATCTGCGATCGCGTCACATGGCAGCGATCGCTCATAATGGCTTGCAACTCAGTGGTCAGTGGTTCTGACACGGCAGATCACAGATTCCTTCAAACTATGTCTTAGATTGTCCCAGATGCAGCAATAGAAGCTTGGGCTAACCCTTTGCGTAACATTATCGGGTAAATGATGAGGCTTGGAGGGCAATTGCCAACTCTCGTTGGGAGATCTGCGAAATCAGAAACTCAATGATTCGTGCTGTTGTCTCCATCTTCATCAATCAGAAGGGCGATCGCACCCTCCCACGTTCTCACCCTCCCACAGGAATTGTTCAGCCCGTGTTCAAGATCGTCCACCTTTGTTCAGGTTTGTTTGTATAGATAGAATAGTGACCAAGCTGGAATAGCGGAGCGATGGGAGGGATGGAGCGATCGCCGGACTGATCGACATCCTCAAAGACATGAACACTCTCACTCCAGACCTGCACACCGCATCCGGCTTTGATGAACTCTTCACAGCCGTTGAACGCAAACTGGCAGAGTGAGAGTCTATTCTTGATCCACGAGATTTAACCAGAGAGACGCGATGAATCGTATCTGTCCTGTTGATGGTTTAGTTGAGTAGGCAAAGTAAAAGAACAGTGTGGCATACACCCATAAAAAGAGTGTTTTTACTGGAGATTTTTAAGCATCTTTTGACTGATTCACCCCTTTATTCACCACTTGATCGATCACTCGAAGCCGCAAAATAAAAGCCCAGCAAAACTTCTCTTGAATACCATCGTTTGAATGATGATGACCGTAAAAAAGAAATATAAGACAGTGTGATAAACATCAAAAACAGAGCTAACTGCTCAAAGAATAAGACTTTTAATCGAAGTAGATTTACTAAAATTACTACACTGACTAGCAGTAACCCAAAAGAGATATTCCTGTACATGATATGAGTTGCTTGATACAGGTCTGCGGTGACAACAGAAGGTCTATTGTTCTCTTTTAAATAGGAATGAAGCCTGGAATAGATCCAATCTATATTCTTGGGAATGCCTACCTTCTCTCGCAACAGAAGAACTAACCGATCTTCAAATTCAAGCATTTTAGGATCGAGATCATCACCCTTCTCTTGCAGTGCTTGGCTCCTTTCTAAAATCATATGGTTCTTAAAGTAATGCAAGTCTTGATTAAAGATCTTGCATAACATCAAAAAAAATCTCCATGTGATCCCTTGTACTAAACCACCTAAGAGATAGCTAAAGAACGACAGTATGATGACTACTTGAATTGAGGAATTGCCTTGAATGATTAAGCTTAGCTCTTGAAAGCTAATCGCCGGATTGTAAATTAAAAATATGGCTAATATCAACGGGGCACCGCCAATAATTGAAGCAAAGAACTCATAGGGACCCAGGGCAAATTTGAATAGTTCCATAGCTTCATTTTTTGATCAATCAAATAGGGCTAATATAGCAACCCATTTGGGATTGTCATATATTGCTGCAACAATTTTAGAGGATGTTTGAGAAGTTTTTGGCGGTTAAAACCGCGACCCAAAAACCAAGTCCACCATTGCAGACCCAAATCTAAACTTTTAAGCCACCCTTTTAAATGCCAACCACCCATCTCGCCGATGTTAATGTGCAAAAATATGAGGATGGCTCTTGCAGTCCTACAATAGATTAAAGAAAAGAGATAAAGATAACCCCGTGTGCGACTTTCCCCAGATCCTCGGTTGCTGTGACGCAAATCAGACTACTTTGAGGATGCTGAACAAGCAACCAGGGATCTAAACCTCTCAGTTGCACATCGCGTAAAGATAGGTTCACCTCAAGTGCCGATTTTGCTGCCAGCACAGGCTGGTGTAACCCATAAAGCTGTTGTCGTTTGAAGTTAGGTTGCAATCGATGGATGTAATGGAGTTTTTTCAACTGAGTACGGGGAAATGGCGATCGCAACGGACGACCCATCACCTCGCTTTCAGGCGTGCTGAAGCAGGCACATCCGAGATTCGGGTTGAGGCACTCGCTGCTGATAATGCCAAAGTCATTGAGATCTGCCAGCTTCATGAGGTTGATCCGCAGCGGGCGATCGGCGGAGCCTTTGTCTCCTGGAAAGGAGCAATGGGTTGGGACAGAGACGATGACAACCACGAAGGATCGACCATTTTTGCCCTGATTCCCAATGCTGACCACCCCCAGCAAGGAACTCTGCTACGAGAACGAGGCTATGCAGAAATCGTTCCAGTGGCGGGTCAATATCATATGGACGATGAAAATGCATTGGTGCTCACCACGGAGTATGAGACCATGAGTTCGATTGAGCGATTCTGGTTTCCCAACCCCAGTCTGAGAATGCGAACCAGTACTGTAAAACGCTTTGGGGGGTTCACGACTGCCACTTTCTGTACTGAATTTCGCATTGATGACTCGTCAGAATCTGCCTCTGCGCCAGAGGGGGTTGATCGTCCCCTGACCTCTGATCCATCAAAGGCTCCTGTTAAACCCACCCCATACTTCTCCTTTTTGGGTTGGTAGCAAGCCACACTGCGATTTCTGGTAAGTTTTGTCAGTGTGATTGTTATTAGTGATTGTCTGTCAGCCTTCTTCTGTCGGTACTCTTTGGGTGAACTCATTAATCATTACAACTAGCACCGATCCAGTGACTCGTGGACTGGATTACCTCTACGGAGTGCGTAGTCTGGCGTTAGAGCCAGAGATGGTTGATGTGGTTTATGACCTGGAGCACCGTATTCCGATTTGTAATTGGATCAGCCAACACGTTGATGCAGTCAATACCCAGCTCAACACCTACCTGCAACAGTGTCACGATTGTTTTCACCCCTGGGAACAGCCTGCCATTCAAATTTTTGCGGCTCCTCTAGCTCAATCATTTGGGCTAGATGCACTCTGCAATTTTCAGACCCGACCCATCTCGATCTTGGTGGATGTGGGGCGGTTGATGCCCTATGATTGGCTGCTGGTTGTGGCACACGAATATGCCCATGCTCATGCGGGGTTTCCTGGACATCATCCGTCGTTTGCGCGATCGCTCACTCACCTCTGTTTGGGCTTAGCTATTCCCCCACCGTCTTATCAACCAGGCATGGAAGAAAACCTACGATTTCATCCGCCTTGCATCCCTACATCCGATCCGCTGGCATTTTGGCGCGGACAAGGGCAAATGAGTCTGTAATGTAACACTCACTTAACTTCTATCTATGTTTCGCATCAACCGTGAGAAGATGCCGCATCAAACCAGCCCTGCGCTAATAGCAAAAACCCTCCTTCTGGAAAGCCTTTCAGCAACATCCGCTATCCACTCTGGTCAGATTAAGTTATGTAATTTTTATCAGACTACATCGAATAATGCTGCACTCATCCCTATATGATTATGAGTATCTTTTGTAAGATTTCGTAAAGAAAAGGGAGATTTTCAGGCGTGGCAATTCCTCTTTTAGAATATTCCCCTGTTAGCCAAAATCAGCGTGTAGCAAGTTACGAGGTTCCTGGAGAAGAGCAACCCAGAGTTTTCTCTACAGACAATCTGCTTTCCCCTTCAGACCTGGACGTTTTGATTGAAGCCGCCTACCGTCAGATCTTTTTCCATGCTTTTGCAGCTGATCGTGAGCGGTTCTTAGAGTCTCAACTCCGCAGTGGTCAAATTACTGTCCGCGATTTCATTCGGGGTTTAGTACTCTCTGATACTTATCGACGCAGTTTTTATGACCTCAACAACAACTACCGCTTTGTTGAGCAAACTGTTCAACGAGTATTAGGGCGTGACGTCTATAGCGAACGTGAAAAGATTGCCTGGTCCATCGTGGTGGCAACAAAAGGGATTGTTGGCTTTATAGATGACCTCCTTAATAGCCAAGAATATTTGGATGCTTTTGGGTATGACATCGTTCCTTATCAGCGTCGTCGGGTGCTGCCCAGCCGAGCCGAGGGTGAACTGCCATTTAACATCAAGTCTCCTCGCTACGATGAATACTATCGTGGTAAGTTTGGCTTCCCACAAGTGATCTGGCAAACCACTGTTCGCCGCTTTGCTCCTCAAGAGAAGCAAGCTAAAGCAGGCAATCCATCCCAGTTCTTGGATATGGCACGGAGCATTAACCCCAGAAGCAATCCACCTCAGCGGATCTCAGCACTGAATATCGATTTCGAGAAATCAGTGCCCTATCGCAAGTAAGTCATAGGAGTTGGGTGGAGTGCCCACAAAACCCAACCCAACCTTGACTCAGTTGAGTTTTTCGGTAGTGCTCTAAAAGTAATGGTTTTTGTGCCGTGCGCAGCGTGGTACACCCTTACTTGTGGAGGATTACCAGTTTTTCAAACCATAAAGAGTCTGCGCTATTCAATCTAGGGCAGACTCTTTTTTGTAATTAACGTGAATTCGGGACAAGGATTTTGGCGGTTGAAACCGCAACTACAGGAGCAAAACCGACCTGCGTCGGTTCGCTCAACCCTTGATTCTCCAAAGTTCGCGAAGGCGAACTTCGCTCTGATAGCTGCGAATTTATTCGCTAGGCTCTTTTTTGTAATTAGACTTGAGCAACCAGGTTTTAGCTAACCTCAAAGCGATCGCCAACACTTTCTTTATTTTCTTCACGAAAGCCTAGCTCTAACAGGGCTTTTCGGATTTTGGCTTTGGAGGGACGGGTCTTTGGGACGGCTAAGCCAAGTTCTCTAACCGCTTCAAATAGTTCTCGCATTAACAGATCCAGAGAGGTTTCATCCGCATCTTCTGGAAGATGGTCAACCCTTCCTTCATAGGCTAGGGTATATAACTCTAAGTGATGTTTTCCCATCACTCTAGCCAACTTTCTCAAGGTTTCAGGAGTGGGGCAAGTGCCCTTAAAGCAAGCTCCCCGCAGTCGTGGTTGAGGAACGCCCGACAACTCAGCCAGACGATTCATACTGATCCCCTGTTCTTCAAGATATTGAAGAATGAATCGCCCCAATGGGGAACAGTCTTCTGCTTTGATTTGCAACCTGGCTGGCATTGATTTGGGATCAAAAAAAGGAATGACTCACTCAAAAGGCTAGGGATATCCTCACCCTTAAAGTAGAGCATTAATTATCAGTCATATTATATAGCAGCCCTCTTATCTCGCCACCCATTGAGGGCTGCTATAACAATCCTCAACGGGGTGCGCTTCTTACAACTCCCTAATCTTACAAACGATTGAGGGCTGCTATATAACCTTGTCTATTCAATTGAGATCGACTGAGGACCACCGTTATTGCCATTCAACGTTGTTGTGGGAGTCGTAGCATATGAGCCACCACCTATGTTTTGATCAAGCCAACTTTTAACGGGGTCATCCCCTAGGCTCAAACGAAATACTCCAGAGAAAAAACCACCCAAAAAGGCAACGGGATTTGCTGTCAACTCTTTGACTAATGGTGTGAGTTCATCCAGAAACATCGCAAAACTCCTCAGAATACTGCATCGCGCTTGCCTGATTTTAGCGTGATTGTTGAGTCGAGAGGGAGGCAGCGGTTAACTGCCAATCGTGCATCGGGTTAGGGGCAAGGAAAAAAAGAAATCCGTTATTCTCATTACCCCTTCTGCCTGCTACCCTCTGTCTCGTCTATCACCCCTGTTTCTCTGGCAACATGCACTTGTCGCTATCACACCCAGCAGGACCTTCAACCGTTGATTCACCAGAGTCATAGCGAGCTAAGGCTCCATAAAAATCATTGGTGACTTGTCGGGCTGCGACATCACGTTGCAGTTGGACAAAGGTCGAGCGGTCAATCTTCTCAAACGGCAACCGTGGAAAAGGAGCATTAAACCGAGCTAACAGAGCCGCACTAATGTAACCCTCATCATTGGCGATCGCCTCGTGAATACGGGTTGCCAGTAGATCAATCTCTTCTTCATAGAGTTCGATGGTGGCACTGGTGTTGTGAGCCGTGTAATATTTCTGCACTTGCATGTAGAAGTCAAACTGGGCGAGTGCTGAGAATTTCTCAATCTCAACCTCATCGGCTCCAGCCAGGTTGGCCCAGGGCACTTCCACTGGAATTTCTACTAGCCATTCTGTGCATCGTGGATCAAACGGATCATTCAACAGATTGCCGTTGTCGTCTTTGTCTGATTGAGATGGCACAATATTGTAGCCATACTCCTTGCAAGCGAGAGCCACAGGATCATTTTTGCGGAAGGTAATGCGACGAATGAACCGTTGTGCCTTGGGTGGATGCCAACCAGGGCTGGCTCCGGTTAACAACGATTTGGTGCCAGCGGGCTGAACGGTGGTGCAACGATTGGGACGCTTGATATTGTGGCGATCGCAATATTCCCACACAACCCGATGAACGACTTCTTTCCAATAGCTCAGGTACTGTTGCTCTCGTTGCTTAAACTCTAACCCTGTCACCGTATCAGGACGACCCTGTTGCCACCAACGCAACCACTCTACCCCAAAAGCATTCACAAAGAAGTCAAACAACCCGGTAAACGACACACCCACAATCGGGTCTTCGGCGCGGGAGTGTTGATAGCGTGGCTCCATAAACTGGTGATTGAGCAACGCCGCCACCGTCAATGCTCCCGCGGTAAACGCTTCTTCTTGCTCTCTAAAATCATGGGGGTTGAGTTGGTTCAGATGAACTTCTGCCAGATTGCAGTGGAAGTTTTCTCCAATAATTTCTCCGCAAGGATTTAGACCATAGCGTCCTTCACCTTGGGCGCGACGTTCTGCTTCTCCTGCCCATTGGATTGCCCCTTCACCCGAATAAAATTGCTTCCGTACAGCGTCGGTGCATTCCTCCAAGGTGGGTTTGCGGTGAAACACCCGAGTATGGTTTGCCATCCGCAGGGCATCGCGTTCAGGATCGATGCGCCAGTTACCTTCGCCATCTTGCATCCAGAGGTTATCTTTAGCGTTAGCTGCCAGAGCGTCTTCGCTATCAAACTGACGCATTCCCGCACTGCGCCGGATGTTTCCAGCCACAACACAGGCAGCGGCTTCATCGATCAGCAGACAACATTCCACAGAGTTTAACCGTCGCCCCAACGCCTTATTGAGAATGGCAGCGCACCGCTCATACAACCCTGGCAGACGAATTGGGTTTGCTACACCACCAAACCCCTTGAGTCGCTCACCCGCAGGTCGCACGTCGCCAAGGTCGATCGCCACTTGCACATCGCCCTCAAACCGCTCATCGGTAGACAGCTCTAACAACGTCTGATAGGACTTGACCCAACCCTGACGGCTGTCACCTACCCGAATGGTGACTTGATTGCCATCGATCGCTGCTTCGGTGAGGTCGTGCCGTTCTGCTACGGGGGTGGTGCCAATCTCGCTAACCAAATTGATAGCAAGACGATTGCGAATGACAGGCAATTGATTGATGTACTTCGGTTCTAAAACTGCACCTGTGCCACACCCCATCATTGCCAGATCCATCATTAACCCAAAAGCACGCCAGTCCACAACGTTAGTGCTGGTGCAGTTATAGGCTCCTGAAAAGTTTTCGGGTTTGGTGATCCAACTCGTGCCTCCCACCCACAGCCAGCGACCCGAGGGTAGGCTTTTAACTTGGCGTTGCATCCGGCCAACTAGAGCGGTTTCACTGGGGGTGAGTTTGCCCAATTCGATAATGCCTTGCAGGGTGCGATCGCACACTTCATCCCAGGTTTCTCGCAGACCTGCCGTTTTTTCTCCGCGACGGCTATAGGTTCGATAAAACACGGGGTTAGCCGCAGGAGCAGCCTCTGGAAATGGACTCGTTTGGCGGGTGCGTTCGATGTTTTGAACCATAGGATGATATCTTGCGTTGGGGTAGGCGAGGTCTGAAGGGGTTTAACCTCAGATCTAGTGCTTTGAGCGCATATAGCTTCTGAAGTAAACACTATATACGCTAAATCTCAAATTGAAAAGGTGCGATCGATGCGGCTGGAGAGGGATTTTCCTGGGTTGATTTCCTGGGTGATGTCGAGATAGCAACCCCCTATGCAACTTTCCCAAACTGCCCTCACCCCAATCCTCTCCCAGGGTAGGCTACCGTGTATACAGATCTCTGTTTCTTCAATGAGTTTGAGAACCAGGCATTGGGGGAGTTTCCCCCAAACCCCCATTGGGGGACGCCACTGCCTCCCCCAAACCCCCTAGCAGATAGTGTTTTGGTTTACCCAAAGACGCGCTTCGCATCGGTTCCAAGTCCGGGTGTTTTGGGTGGGGGCAAGACCCTTGGCAAAGGCTCAAAGTCCCCTAAGGTTAGGGAATTTAGGAGGCTGAGAAAACTTGTGTGTACACGGTAGCCTTGGCAAGGGGAAGTGCCGTTAGGACAGCTGAGTTGAGCCACAGTAGGGTCAATATGAGATCGCAAATGTTGCCTTTAGACGAGGGTGAAGTAATAACAAAGCTGGCAAAATTTGAATCCTTGTAAAGAAGCAACACAATCTGTAAAAGGGATGAATTAATCCACAGATATTACGGAGATGATAAGCAGATATAGATAGCCGCAGCCACCGCTCCGGTTTGGGCTTACTACTAAGGAAGGGACACTATGCAGGTTTCGCCTCAAACTGCCTACGAAAATCTCAGTTTGCTTGAACAGGTTGATATTGTGACAGGTGCCTTATATCGGCAATTAGCACAAGAGATTTTGGCTGATCCATCCATTAGCCTCAGTTGGCGACAAGCCATTAGCGATCGCCTCAATCATGCCAATCACTTACTCGCCTTAGTCACTGTCAATAAGGATGATAGTTATTAAGTTTTCGATGTAATAACTTTCTAAAAACGAATAGTTACGAGAGGCTACTTCACGTTAGATTCTCGTAACTTTTTTTTCTTTGGGTGATTTGTTGAGGTAATAGTCTCAGAGCGATCGCCATCAATCAAAACCTGTAATTGATTAAGCTTAAGGAAAAAGAAAAAAGATATTTCTGATACTAATTACTCCCGTTATTAATGTTAGGTAATTTGCGTTGAAATAAAGTCTGTTGCGAGCAACATCGGCTTTAGAAGCAGGGCGCAGTGATGTTCCTGTATTAGCTAATACTTTATTGATGAAGTTGAGGAATTAGGTGCTCTCTAAGGTGATCTCTCCAATGTTGCAACAAACCCCAACCCAAAAAGGTGGTAAGCTATAAAGCTCTCTTTCTGAAGGCATTTCACAGCACACCATTTAAGATTCGTCAACGTTTAATGACCGCGTTATTTTGTTACTAAATGGTCTCGAATTGTTACGATAACTGACTCAAAACACCCAATTTTAGAGAGCAGATCTGACATTTTCCTTAAGACCTGTGTTTATTTGCATTACTCATTAGAAAATCTCTCAATGAGATAGAAGAACACCGTTTTTGCCACCTCTGGGGCATCCACAAATGAACAGCAATCAACTGCCACCCAAACAGGGACTTTACGATCCACAATTTGAACACGATGCATGCGGTGTTGGCTTCATCGTTCACATGAAGGGTCAAGCGTCCCACGAAATCGTCGAACAGGCCCTCACCATTTTGTTGAATATTGACCATCGTGGCGCGTGTGGAGCCGAAATAAACACGGGCGATGGAGCCGGGATCTTGATCCAGATTCCGCATAAGTTTTTGCAGAAAGTTGCTGCTGCCGAAAACATCGCCCTACCTGAAGCAGGGCAGTACGGTGTGGGGATGATTTACGGTTCTCCCGATCCGGTGCGACGCGAAAAGAGCCGCTGGTTGTTTGAACAGATCGTGGCAGAAGAGGGGCAAAAAGTCCTGGGTTGGCGCGATGTGCCCACCGATAACTCATCGCTGGGTGACACCGCAAAGTTGAGTGAGCCGTTTATGCAGCAGGTGTTCATTCAGCGGCACCCTGATCTCGTGGATGACATGGCATTTGAGCGGAAGCTCTACATTATCCGCAAGCGATCGCACCTTGCCCTGCGAACGGCTCAGATTGATCCCGCTTGGTATCCCTCTAGTCTGTCGTGTCGCACGATGGTCTATAAGGGCATGTTGATGCCAGTGCAGGTGGGGCAATACTACCCTGAGTTGCAAGACCCAGATTTAGAAAGTGCGCTGGCGTTGGTGCACTCTCGCTTCAGTACTAATACTTTCCCCAGTTGGGAGCGATCGCACCCTTACCGTTACATTGCTCACAACGGCGAAATCAATACCCTGCGGGGCAACATCAACTGGATGCACGCGCGGCAATCCCTGTTCCAATCAGAGGTCTTTGGTGACGACATCCACAAGATCCAGCCTGTCATTAACATCGATGGGAGTGACTCGCTGATCTTTGACAATGCGCTAGAACTGCTCGTGTTGTCTGGGCGATCGCTACCCCATGCGGTGATGATGATGATTCCCGAACCGTGGACGGCTCACGAGTCGATGAATGACGACAAGAAAGCTTTCTACGAATACCATTCCTGTTTGATGGAGCCGTGGGATGGCCCCGCGTCGATCGCTTTCACTGATGGCACCATGATGGGAGCCGTTTTAGATCGCAACGGGCTGCGTCCCTCTCGCTATTACGTCACCCACGATGACCTGGTGATCATGGCATCAGAGGCAGGGGTATTGCCGATTGAGCCAGAGCGGATTGCCCTCAAAGGACGACTGCAACCGGGACGGATGTTCCTGGTGAATATGCAGGAAGGGCGGATTGTGGCGGATGAGGAAATTAAACAGCAAATTGCGACGGAGCATCCCTATCGGGAGTGGTTGAATCAATATCTGGTTGATCTGGCAAACTTACCCGCTGCTACGTCCAGCGATCCTGTTCTAGAAGCCACCCCCGATCTGACCACCGTCATTCAGCGACAACTTGCTTTTGGCTACACCTTTGAAGAGGTGCGGATGTTGCTTACCCCGATGGCACGGGATGGGGTAGAAGCCGTGGGTTCTATGGGAACCGATACACCACTGGCCGTGTTGAGCGATCGCCCCAAACTGCTATACGACTACTTCCAACAACTGTTTGCTCAGGTAACAAACCCTCCCATCGACTCGATTCGGGAGGAGATCATCACCTCAGCTCAGACCACCATTGGGGCAGAGCGCAATTTGCTAAAGCCAGAACCGGAAAGCTGTCACTTGATCAAGCTCAATACACCCATCCTCAGCAATGAGGAACTGGCGAAGCTCAAGGGGTTGCAGTCTGATGGCTTTAAGTCCATCACAATTTCGTCGCTCTTTAACCCTAAAGGGGGTGTAGAGGGGTTAGAACAGGCGTTAAATACCATTTGCGAAGCGGCAGATCAGGCGATCGCTGATGGGGTCAATATTGTGATCCTGAGCGATCGCGGTATCAGTGCAGCCCAGGCTCCAATTCCTGCTCTCCTGGCGGTAGCTGGATTGCACCATCACCTGATCCGCAAGGGTACGCGCACTCAAGTGGGTCTGGTGCTAGAGTCGGGCGAACCCCGTGAGGTTCATCATTTCGCCACGCTAATTGGCTATGGTTGTGGTGGCATCAACCCCTACCTTGCCTTTGAAACCATTGAGGACATGATTCAGCAGGGCTTGCTGGTTGGAGTGGAGTACAAAACCGCCTGTAAGAACTACATCAAAGCGGCAACTAAAGGGGTGGTCAAAGTTGCCTCAAAGATTGGTATTTCCACACTGCAAAGCTATCGGGGGGCGCAAATTTTTGAGGCGATCGGGCTGAATCAAGCGGTAGTCGATCGCTACTTTACCTGGACGGCATCGCGGATTGAGGGAGCCGACCTTGAAGTCATCACCCAGGAAGCCGTGTTACGCCACAGCCACGCTTTCCCCGATCGTGAGGTCAATGGTCACACCCTGGATGTGGGCGGCGAGTATCAGTGGCGCAAGGAAGGGGAAGCCCACCTGTTTAGCCCAGAAACCATTCACACCCTGCAAAAGTCGGTGCGTACAGGTAACTACGACCAGTACAAGACCTATGCCCGGTTGGTCAATGAGCAAAACCAAAAGCACTTCACGCTGCGCGGTCTGCTCGATTTCAAAACCCGTCAACCCATCCCCATCGAAGAAGTAGAACCCATTGAGGCGATCATGAAACGCTTCAAAACAGGGGCAATGAGCTATGGCTCAATCTCGAAGGAGGCCCACGAAGCATTGGCGATCGCCATGAACCGCATCGGCGGCAAGTCCAACACAGGTGAAGGGGGCGAAGATCCCGAACGCTACACCTGGACCAACGACCGGGGCGACTCCAAAAATAGTGCCATTAAACAAGTGGCATCCGGGCGGTTTGGAGTCACCAGTTTGTATCTCTCTCAAGCCAAAGAAATCCAGATCAAGATGGCGCAAGGGGCAAAACCGGGTGAGGGCGGGCAGTTGCCCGGTCGTAAGGTCTACCCCTGGATCGCTAAAGTCCGCCACTCCACTCCGGGTGTCGGTCTGATCTCGCCACCCCCGCACCATGACATTTACTCCATTGAAGATCTGGCAGAGCTGATTCACGACCTGAAGAATGCCAACCGTCATGCCCGCATCAGCGTCAAATTGGTGTCAGAGGTTGGGGTTGGAACCATTGCAGCAGGTGTATCAAAAGCCCATGCGGATGTAGTGCTGATTTCAGGCTTTGATGGCGGCACTGGAGCCTCTCCTCAGACTTCCATTAAACATGCTGGTCTGCCCTGGGAATTGGGATTAGCAGAAACACATCAAACATTGGTTTTGAATAATCTGCGATCGCGCATTGTTGTAGAAACTGACGGTCAAATGAAGACCGGACGCGATGTCGTCATTGCTGCGCTATTGGGGGCAGAGGAGTTTGGCTTTGCCACCGCTCCCCTCGTTACCCTCGGCTGCATCATGATGCGGGTCTGTCACCTCAACACCTGTCCGGCTGGGGTCGCCACCCAAGATCCGCAACTGCGGCAAAACTTTACGGGGGATCCAGAGCATACGGTGAACTTTATGAAATTCATTGCTCAAGAAACCCGTGAATTGATGGCAGAACTGGGCTTCCGCACGCTCAATGAAATGGTCGGGCGCACCGATGTGTTAGAGGCAAAACAGGCGATCGCCCATTGGAAAGCAAAAGGCTTGGATATCTCCAAGATTCTCTATCAACCCGATGTGGCGGACAATGTGGGGCGTTACTGTCAGATTCCTCAAGATCACGGATTAGACAAATCCCTAGATATCACAATGCTGCTGGATTTGTGTAAAGGGGCGATCGAACGAGGTGAACCCGTGAAAGCCACGTTGCCTATTCGCAACGTCAACCGAGCGGTGGGAACGATTTTGGGCAACGAAATTACCAAACGCCACTGGCAAGGATTACCAGAAAACACCGTCCATCTGCACTTCCAGGGCAGTGCCGGACAAAGCTTTGGTGCTTTTGTGCCGAAGGGCGTAACCTTGGAACTGGAAGGCGATGCTAACGACTACTTTGGCAAAGGCTTGAGCGGCGGCAAGATTATCCTTTATCCACCCAAAAACTCCACGTTTGTAGCAGAGGAAAACACCATTGTCGGCAACGTTGCCCTCTACGGTGCGACCTCTGGAGAAGTCTATATTCGCGGCATTGCCGGAGAACGCTTCTGCGTTCGCAACTCTGGTGTGACAACGGTGGTAGAAGCCGTCGGCGATCACGGTTGCGAATATATGACCGGGGGCAAAGTAGTTGTTCTGGGCACTACGGGACGCAACTTCGCCGCTGGCATGAGTGGTGGCGTTGCTTACATCCTGGATCAAGAGGGTGATTTTGCCACTCGCTGTAACTCACAAATGGTCGGGCTAGAAACTCTAGAAGACCCCGAAGAAATCGCAGAACTGCGACAGATCATCCAAAACCATGCCACCTATACCCAGAGTCAAAAAGCCATCCAGGTTTTAGAAAACTGGGAGGCAATGGTGCCAAAATTTGTCAAGGTGATGCCCAAAGACTACAAGCGCGTGTTGCAGGCCATTAAGAATGCGATCGCCGCTGGTCTGAGTGGAGACGATGCCCTGACCGCTGCCTTTGAAGAAAATGCCCGCGATGTTGCCCGAATTGGAGGAAGTTGAGACATGGGAAAACCAACTGGCTTTATTGAATATCTGCGCGAACTGCCGTCTGAACTGGAACCCCTCGATCGGATTCACAATTGGGACGAGTTTCATCTGCCGATGCCAGAAGAAAAGCTCCGCACTCAAGGGGCACGCTGCATGGATTGTGGTACGCCCTTTTGCCACACGGGCACTCTGATCAGTGGCATGGCGAGTGGCTGCCCAATTAATAACCTGATCCCAGAATGGAATGATCTGGTCTATCGTGGGCTGTGGCAAGAAGCACTCGATCGCCTCCATAAAACCAACAACTTCCCCGAATTCACGGGGCGGGTGTGCCCTGCTCCTTGTGAAGGCTCTTGTGTACTGGGCATTCACAATCCTCCTGTAACGATCAAAAACATCGAATACTCGATTGTCGAAAAGGGCTGGGAAGAAGGCTGGATTACGGCTGATCCTCCTGCCAAACGCACGGGCAAACGAGTTGCCATCATCGGGTCTGGGCCAGCAGGTTTGTCTGCTGCCGCCCAACTCAATCGGGCTGGACATTGGGTCACAGTCTACGAACGTGCTGATCGCCCCGGTGGATTGCTCATGTATGGCATCCCCAACATGAAGTTGGATAAGGAACAGGTGGTGCTCCGCCGCTTGGAGTTGCTAGAAAAGGAAGGCGTTCAGTTTGTCTGCAATACCGAAGTCGGCAAGGATTTGCCTGCGGAAACACTGTTGCAAGAATATGATGCTGTCGTTCTCTGCACTGGTGCTACCAAACCTCGCGATCTGCCCATTGAAGGTCGCCAGCTAAAAGGTATTCACTTTGCGATGGAATTCCTGACGGGCAATACCAAAGCGGTTCTGGATGGCAAACCCGGTGACTCCTTCATCTCAGCTACCGGAAAGGATGTCGTGATCATCGGCGGTGGCGACACCGGAACAGACTGCGTTGGCACGTCCATCCGACATGGCTGCAACGGTTTGGTACAACTCGAAATCATGCCCAAACCTCCCTCTGCACGGGCTGCCGATAATCCCTGGCCCGAATGGCCCAAGGTCTATAAGATGGACTACGGACAAGAGGAAGCCGCTGCCAAGTTTGGGGATGATCCTCGCGTCTATTTGACCACAGCAAACCACTTTGAAGGCGATGCTGAAGGACACGTCAAAGCCGTTCACACGGTGCAAGTGCAGTGGGAACGCAATGAAAAGGGACAGTTTATCCCCAGACATATTCCTGGAACAGAGAAGGTACTGCCTGCCCAACTGGTTCTGTTGGCAATGGGCTTCTTAGGGCCAGAACAATCCCTGCTTGATGCCCTCGGACTCGATCGCGATCCACGTAGTAATGTTAAAGCCGAGTATGGCACCTATGCCACCAGCATTCCAGGCGTATTCGCGGCTGGTGACTGTCGGCGTGGTCAAAGCCTTGTCGTCTGGGCGTTTAATGAAGGACGAGGAGTAGCGCGTGAGTGCGATCGCTATCTCATGGGTGTCACTGATCTGCCTTAACCGTCGCAATTAGAATCTTGTATCAGTTCAAACAAGGGGCTTTTGCCCCTTGTCTTTTTTAGGAGTTACGCAGTTGAGCAAAAGAGAAGTTGGAGTAAAACCAAAGAATGAATCCTCTCAAAGTCAACGAGAACAATGACATCAACTTTTTGATTACCACCCAGAAGGCGTATAGTTGCGTGGAAGCAGAACAGGTTCAAGCAGAGAGCACCAATGCAGCATCTCATGTCCCCCGTGCTCAGTCAGGCTCAGTCAGCGTCCCCCGTGCTCAGTCAGCGTCCCCTGAGCGTAGTCGAAGGGGACATCTGTAGGACTTGTAGGACTACTTTAGAGAATTAGTATAAGTCCTGTGATAAAAAAAGTAGGTCATGATCCGTTGGAAAGACTTTAATCAGGAACTTGAAGCAGTTTAGGCCGATCGCTATTTTCCTAGATCTAGGGCAGCGATCGCTCTACCAGCCGAATAGAATTAGGAATCTGCCTTGTAGACTTGCTCATGACTCAAAGCCTAGCCATCTCCAAAACTATCCTTACAATGGCTGCACTCCAGCAGCGATTTGGCATAGTGCCCAGCTCAGATCCTAAATTTTTCTCAGAATGGACGAGCAACTTACCAGAGTCAACTCCAACAAAGTTAGCTACACTTGACCAAATTAAAGCGAGGTGCGATCGCCACAGAAATCAAGGTTCACTCCCTGAAGGCACCATCAATCAACTCCTCATTTCTCCCCTGCTGACCCTAGCAGGCTTATACGATGAACCCTTCTTGATGGCTGGTCGTCACGCTCTTGCTAACGGTTCAGGGACAACAAGTCGTTGCTACAGATAAGTGGCGGTGGGTAGACCCGCACTGGTAACTCGGCAACAGCCATTTCAGGATTGACTGGAATTGGCTCAAGGGTGCTCTGTATCAGAGCTAGAAATTGCTCTTGACGATCTCCCAGTATGGAAAGGCAGATCTGGAACCTGTCTCGGCAGCGACAAAGCAGGAAAAAACGCTTGAAACGGGAGTTTACCGTCAAAACCTACTGCTTTGTTCAATGAGTTTTGTCAGTCAACCAGCGGTCGAGGAGCGTCTCAGTCCATCCTGGATCACTCCGTTTTTGCAATAGAGTCTCGTATTCAGTTTAAGCAGTAGAGAATGGGGTTTATGCAATTACTACATTTTTTTTTCTGAATTTATGCCTAGAAGCACATCGATAATATCACCAATTTTTTTGAACGTAGCCAATTCAGTTAACTTGAACTTGATTTGAAACTTTTTCTCAACCGCCAAAATCAGGTTAAGGTGTGTTAGCGAATTCCATTCCTCTATATCCAATCCAGTTGTATTTTCATTAATTGAAATATGTGAATTATTTAAAACTTCTCTAAATATAGATTCAATGCTTTCCAGAACGCTTTCCCTGTTCATTGTTTTACCTCAATAATATGATTGTGAATACAATTGTAATCTGATACGTCTAACAGCCATTCAGTGTTGCCAAATTCATCTGATTTGACTAGCTCAAAATCAAATTCTTGATATAGATTCTTAACAATGGAATTCTTTTCGGTTTTATAGTAGATTCCATATATTTTTCTAACCCCTTTTCTGATTGCATATTTTATAAATTGATCCAGCATTGCGGCTTCCATTCCCCGCTGAAATACACGACAGCTCATGACCCATAAATCAATATGCATAATCGACTGATATTGTTTTCCAATGATGGCAGAGACAATACCATTCTGACCTATTTTATCCTCAAGTTTGCCATATAATGTGAGGTATTGTTCATCCAGGGCTATGCTGCTGACTTCGGCAAAAGTGTGACGCCGAGTGGTTAGATTAAATTGATTAGTTTTGTTGATAAGCTGTGTGATTCGATCAAGATAAATATCTCTAAACGGCTCGATCTCTGCAACCATTCTTAGTGATTTAAGAAAATCTTTAAGGGAGTCATAAGCATTTTTTTCGTTTTCCCTTTTTTGATTCATCTCATAGTAATGATTTCTATTCAAATCCTCGCTAGATAGTGTAGAAATTTCAAATAGGAGCATTGAATCAATATTTTTAATGTAATCAGAGATATCCTCACTTAGCTCAACTACCGTAGTCTTTGAAAGGCTATTCTTGACGTGTTCTCTTTCTACAGAGTTATCGTCAACAAAGACAATGGAGTCAACTGATAAACAAAGTTTCTCAGCAATTTTCCGTATGTTTGCAGGTTTTGATTCCCAATTGGCAATAAAGAGCGAAAAATTTTCAACTTTTAGAACCATATCTGGATGTTTGAAGCCTTCTAAAGCGTTTTCTAAATCATTTTTTGAACAAATTGCTAACAAAATTCCTCGCTCGTGAAGTTGTTTGAGATAGTGCTGAAAAGCTGAATATGCCTCAGCAACAGGAGTTCCATTTCCAATTTGAATGCCCGCCAAACCGTCGTCTGCGATTACACCACCCCAAAGAGTATTGTCGAGATCAAGCACAATACACTTTTTGCTCTTGCCTAGGGTTGCACCAATAATTACGGCGATCTGATGTGCTAGAAGGGGTATCGCTTCAAGGCTAAGCGCATATTTTGAGGTGAACCAGAGCCTTGCATCATACCAGCGATCTAAACCGATGGAAGCTGCTAGATAATGAATATCATTAATCACTAAGCGTCGATCGACTCGAGAATATTGTATGAAGCGCTGGTTAAGTGCTGTTATATATGAAACTCTACCACGCAGGTCAGTACAATCTAGATTTCCGAGCACCCTGAAGGATGGAAGTTCAAAGTTATTTTGAATAATAGTGCAATTAAACTTTTTAAATGCTGCTTCCCATATATCTCTGAACTTTTGAAACTCATCCTGGAGTAGATTGTGAACTTGTTCTTCAGAGTCATTAACATCAGGAAAACGTGAAATATTGACTGAGCTAGTATGGATGTAAATCACATCTGGCTTAAAGAGCAACAAGTTTGAATCATGGAACATGACCTCTTCATAATACTGGTTGTATCCAGATTCATAAAAAGTGGGGCAAATTCCTTCTTTCAACAGGAAAATTTCAATAATATCTCTAACTTCAGCAGTAGTTGAACCTCCTAAAATGGCAATCCGGATTTCTAGTGAGCAGAATTGTGTCGAAAAGTACTGCTTAATCGCCCGTTTCTTTCTCAGAATCAGCTCTGGATCTTTTAATGAGCTTAGAAGAGATTGATATTCATCTTTCATATAGTTTATTTTCCCTCCTTTTTAAGGTGGGATAGGGGGGATCTCTAGGTGCTTAAAGGCACAGCCATTAGCTTTTCAACCATCCTCTAAAACTTCTCATTCAGGGTAGTAAAGTACACACCCATCCTTAACTCTTTCACTAATATCTAGCCTTAAAACAGAAGACACATTCATTCATTGCATAACATTATTTTGATAAATACGATAAGTGCTTTTGACAGTCCCTCCCAGGTTTTCTATAACATCGAGAATCGCTCTGTTGTCCTCCAGAATCCATGACGCTTCGACTTGGACATCGGGATCTAGTGCTGGAACTCTTTTCCAAAAGTTTTCAGCAAAAAGTAAGTTACCCAAAAATAAATGTCGATGGCTTTGTTTGATACCCAAAAAAACAGAGCGAAAATTATGGTTAAACTCTTTATTGTCAAACTTCAAATACCACAACAATTTGAAGATTCCAAAAGGGAATAAACGCCTGCAATTGATTTTTTTATAGATTGTGTTAATGTCTGGCAGAATCAGTGAAAAACCAATAGGTTCACCCCAGACTTCTAAGATAGTGACAAGATAGGGGGTATAAATGAGCTTAAACTCGTTAGCAGAGTGGAGAAACTCATCCAGAGTAAATGGGGTAAATCCCCAATTATTCTTCAAGGATTCATTGTAGACCTCAAACAGAGAAGTAACTTCCTGAGTGAAGTTCTGGGGATTCAGTTCCCGAATCCTTAATCCATCAAGATTAGTCAAATAATGATATTTCTCTATATCTCCTTCTGAAAAATTCAACTTTTTGGGGCTGATATCGTAAGCTTTTAAATCCTTCGCCTTCTGAAATCCGAATGAGATAAAGAATTTCTCGTAATAGCGAGGATTGTATGGTCTGGATATGGTCGGACTTACATCAAATCCATCAACTAAAAGTCCACACTCATAGAAGTTTAGATTAAGATTAATCGGACCCCTAATAAAGGCAACCCCCTGTATGGCTGCCCACTCAAGAACCGCATGAAAGAGGAGATGAGCAACTCCAGATTGATCAATCGCCTCAAAGTAACCAAACGTTGCATAATTTTCAGTTTCAGTTCTGAACTCTGGTCTCAAAGCAAATGCAGCGATCCGCCCGACGGGAATTGAGTTGCTGTATACGCACCAGAACTGAGCATCGTGTCTCTGAAAAAATGGATGGGTGCGAGTATTAATCTGGTCTGCAATCATTTCAATGGGTACTGGTACCCAGTAGGGATCATCATGATAAATTTTCCAGGGAACTTCAAAAAAATCCCTTTGCTGCTGCCTATTACTCACGATCTGGAGCTGAAACATAGTGAAAATCTAAACCTTAGTAAAGTTTAGTGTTGACGAAGATGCTCCAGCTCTTCAACTAATGCTTCTATTGTGGTGTGAATCTGTTCTTCAGTATGCATACAATTTAAGAAGAACCGAAGACGTGCGGCATCAGTATCGACAGCAGGATGAACTAAAGGTAGAACGTTAATAGAACGCTCAAACAATCTTTGGGAGCACTTCAGGGCTGCAAAGGAATCCCCCACAATCACAGGAACGACTGCTGAATACCGACTCAAACCAGTATCTAGACCCTGTGCCTGCGCTGCTTTAAGAAACAGTTCCGAATTTTCTTGTAAACGTCTGACTCGTTCTGGCTCAGCTTTCAACAGACGTAGTGCCGCCAGTGCTGCTGCTGTATCGGAGGGAGAAAGCCCAACGCTGTAGA
>JANRJA010000123.1:0-7353 GCA_033764315.1 Oculatellaceae cyanobacterium bins.114 | reverse complement strand
GGGTGGAGATTAAAACCGATAGATTTACACGAGTCATGTTAGACACCTTTATATAGTAGTCCTAAATCATTTGTAAAATTAGGAGGTTGTGAGAGTCGCACCCCGGAGGGGTGCGACTCTCACAACCCATTTAGGATTGCTATATAGAATTAACTATATCGCAGTACTCTGCTGCTATAAGCCCTAGTCAGGAAGCGAAGAGCAATAGGAAAGAACCCTCTTTAGGTTTGGAGATGAGCCTAGTTCACGAAAGGCGGCCTTTACAAGAGCGATCGCAGGACTTCCACCAAACTCTGGCTTACCTGCTGATTGCCCTTGGGGTTGAGGTGAATGTGATCGCGGTAGAGGCTTTTGAAGTCCCCGACTTGGTTGAAGATGGGCAAACAATCTAGATAGGGAATGGAGTAACTATTTGTAAAGTCCTTGAGCCGTTGTCGGGCTTTGAGTTCATAATCACGTGATCCCGATGGGCCTAATTCTCTTAATAAGGGAGTCATGACTAAAACTAGTCTGCCGTTGTTTTGATTGACTAAGGCACTGATTTTAGAAATCGCGTCGAGGTTGACACCAACGCGATCGCCTCCCTCTGCATGAACTGCCTCTAACTCTGGAATGGGAGCAGGTTTGAGCAGATAGCGTTCTACGACTTCTGCCAGGGCAAAGGGCGGTTGGTGATCAGGATAGTTGCGATCGCGCCCGACCTGCACCGAGGTGGGAGCTGTGGCAAATAAATCGTCGGTGTTGATCAACAGCACCAAAATTTGGGATTCAAATGTGCCAAATTTCTGTAAATACGCCAGTTCGTTACGCGGTCCCCACGAGTTGGCAGATGCATTCAGCACCTCGACGGTTTGGGGTGGAGTGGCTAGCAACTGAGCCTGCAATTTTTGCCGCAACAGTTCTGAGATCGTCTCTGATTGGTCAGTCCACCATCCCCCATTAGCGACAGAGTCGCCCAACAGAAATAAACGTAGAGTAGAGGGCGATCGCTGCGGCAAGATATTTGCGCCCCGCATGGAATATTGATTGATCTCAATGCGCTTGCCAAACCGTTGCACCTGCTGATTAGGAGCAATCAGATAGCCAATCTGATCATCAGCAATGTAAATCAACGGTTTGCCAAACCCCAAAAACCGCAGACCCATTTCAATCAGCAGCAATAGACTCAAAACTGCCAGCACAATAATCAGGGCAAATTTCACGCAGTCACGTCCTCAAAACCTAAACTGTGACCAGTTTATCCAGACATCAGAGGAAACGGGAAAAAAGCTGTGTTCCTACCTGCGCTGGCTCTGCTCCAATGACACAGATAAAACACTCTGATGGTCAAGGACGTTTAAAGCACATTGCGATCGCCAAAACTCTCGCTAGAATAAACTGGAGATTTTGATCAACCTGGTAAAGGGATGTGTGAATGCCTCCAACAATTGAGTCTTGCTCTAAAAGTCATTCCTGTAAGGGAGAACTTAATGTGAGTTGGGGGAGTGAGGCGATCGGCTAATCCAGTGTCTATTGTCATGCAGCTAACTTCGCCAAACATCCTCTGAGCCAAACCATCCAAGCTCAGCCGTTCTTTAACCATAATTTCTGTCGGGGGATAATCAGATATGACAGATTTAGATCGTGGAATTATGAAATTTAAGGGAGCCGATAGTTGGATTGCTGTTGCTCTCTCTGCTGTCTTAATTATGGGTTCAATTACAATTTTGATCCTATGGGCACTTCAATCAGCTTATGTTTTAGGTTGAAGTCAATTGACTGACTTTCACTCATTTTCAAGCCGTTAAAAAATCGTTGAATGAATAATATAGCAGTCCTAAATCAGTTGCGAGATGAGTGGGGTGCACCTCTCACAGCCTATTTGGGACTGCTATAAGTTGTAGGAAATGTTTGATTAAAGCTTCCTACAACGTATGTAGCCGTAGCCACATTCGATGAGGCGGAGGCGAGTCAGAAAGCTTTCCCAGCATCAGGGTTTGAGTCATTGCCTTTGCCATAAGCTTTCTGACCAAAGCTATAGTTTTTGGGTAGTCCTAAACCCGTAAGGATATGCCTATATCCTTACTCAAAAATCATTCCTTTTAAAGGACTACCATGTTTTTAGATGATTTTTTGAACCCTCGCCTAGAAGGATCATTTAGGCAGTGTAAGGCTTACGAAGCCTTCTCAAAGTCTTCTTTGTCAGAGTAAACCTCAAACACTTTCTCCATTCCAGACAGTTCAAACAACATTCTGGCTTGTCCACTAAGAGAGCAAAGCATCAATTTGCCCCCTGCTTTTTGTACCCGGTTATGGGCGATGACAAGCGCACCTAAACCGCTACTGTCCATAAACAAAACATCTTTCATGTCGAGTAACAGATGAGTTGCGCCCAACTCCAAAATGTTGTTAATCCAATACAACAACTCAGGAGCTGTTGCCGCGCTCAAAAGTCTAGTTTTGAGTTGAAATACGTATGGAGTAGCCATTTGATGAAACATGGGAAATGGTTAGTTAAGAATAGAGGTCGTGAAAGATGTATCTGTTAGTGAAGTCAGACAACACCTAAGTGGCTGAACTGCCTCGCTCAAGGCTAAACCAGGGGCAGGGAGTGAGGGGAACACACAGTGTAGAGCGTATGCAGGTAATCTCAGATTTTAGGAACACCAAATGGAGCTAGAGAATCTGTAAGCGGTTGTATAGGGTGACTCAACAATCTTGCGGGGTTACAGGATGAATAAGTAAAAGATAATACTGGACTCTCACACTCACTTTTTCCCGTAACACCGACCGACTCCGGAAAACCTTCAAAGCTGAGTGTATCTCTTTAAAATTTCACAACTTAAGTAAATTTACTATAAAGGTCTTGTTTGCTACAAAATGTCACGCCTTTCTGCCAACCAGGGTATAAGAATTTGTAGTGATGATGCAGTACAGCTTCGTAGAGTCTTAGATTGTGTATCCGTAATTATACGGTTGTTTTTCCGTGGTTGATGGTGCTCTAAGGAGCCATGTTGATTAGAATGCGCTTTTGGAACGGAATTCTTGTAAATGATATTCTTGTAGGAGAGTATCATCCTTATACTCCTTCTAATTTTGGTGTTCTAAGTTAATGTGGCGATCGCGCTAGGAGGGTTACAGATCTTAGAACCTGGCTATCACCTGACTAATCAAGAGGGATATCAAACCATTGAGCAAGTGAAGGCAGTGATTGTTGATCAAGTTGCAGGGCAAACTTACACGGCTGAGTCAGCTCTGACGGATGTGTCTGTTAATCGGTGAGTCATGGCTTGGCGATCGCTTCATAGTCGATGAACCCATAACTATGGGGTTGAGTTGCTGGGTTTTTGGTCAAACCGAATGGCTTGTTCTAATGCTTCTTTTTCATGGGCACGGTTGGCATAGGGCTGCAAATCACTAATTCGTTGACCTGTGAGCAAGCTCAACGTTTCTAAGCTGACGCCTCGCATCAACATTTCGATGCACCAGGTGTGATGAGTCTGGGCGATCGCCGGAGGATAGCCCTGTGGAGTGAGCAAATCGTCAACCCACAACTGCCAGCGCAAGCGGATCTCAACTTCTGTGATGGGGTTGCCCATGTCATTGATAAACAGGGCAGGTTGGCTATCTTTGCGGCTTTTAAGCCAGCGAGCCAGCGGATTGTGAGGATGCGATCCATAGCGTCGCCCTAACACCCATTGATTGAGAGGAACCTGACGGACACGCCCTTGCGGCACCTGAAGCAGATGATGTTGCTGATCGATAATTGAGTGCGATCGCTCCAACAGAGGCAATTCTTCAGCACTTAACCCACTTGCAAATAAGACATACGCCAGTGCATAGTCTTGCAATCCTATCTTTTTTGCTTGTTTGAGAATGCTGTGAACCAGAGTTGCAGGTAAGTCGGTAAAGTCTGCTGTTGGCAACGGTGATCGTAGAATGGGATTAATGTGAGCGTGTGGCTCAACAGGATTCAACACGGTTTGGGTCAATGCACCCTGTAGAAATAACTCAATCAGGTCGGTTAAAAATTCCTCCTGGCTTTTCCAGGGTTCATCCCCTTCACTCGTCAGTTTTAACACCAAATACCCTAACAGTAGGCTATTGAGTAAACTTGCTAGTTTTTCAATCGGCAGATGAGTTTGCAGGTGTTGGTGATGTAAAACGGTGGTCAAAAATTGGCTCGTGTAACGGTTTGCCTGGTTTAGACCCCGTCCCAAGGCTTGACGATTTTCGGGAGGATATTGCCCTGCTTCACCAATCAGCGATCGCACCAGTTCAGGAATTCGCTCTAGTGCCCACAAACTTTGATTGGCATAGGTTCGCAATGCTTCAGGAAGAGTATTGCTTTGGCTCGCTTGATGTCCTAGCATTTCACCCAACCAGGTAAAAATGCCTGCATCTTCAATCACCGCTAGGAGTAGACCGTTCTTGCTGCCAAAGTGCCGAAACAGGGTAACTTCATTGACCTCTGCCAGTTCCGCGATTTGCCGAGTTGTGGTTTCAGTAATGCCTTGAGCTGCAAACAGTTGAAGTGCCGCCTGGATTAATCGTTGATGGGTGGAATCGCTGGAACGGGTCATAGACAATAAAAATGCAAGTGCCACTTGCATTTTACAAAGAACATGTTAGGCTAAAAATGTAAGTCACACTTGCATTTATCTTCCTACTTTAACAATCTCTCCCCATAACAAGCAAAGCTTGACGCCTGAGCCGAGTAGCAAGCCTGTACGAGCGAGAGTGGTGTGATGGATTGCAAGGCTTGTAACAAGGAACATTTATGACACTTAATGTAGTTCGCACTACTCCTGAGGACGCAGTTTTTAGTTGGGGCCATGTGGTCTTCTTTACAGCATTTCATGCTGTGGCACTACTTGCACCTTGGTTCTTTTCCTGGCCTGCACTGGGAGTGGCGATCGCCGTCCATTGGCTCTGTGGCAGCATTGGCATTTGTATGTCATACCACCGTTTGCTCACTCATCGCAGCTTTCAAGTGCCCAAGTGGTTGGAGTATATTCTTGCCACGATTGGAGCCTTAGCCCTTCAAGGTGGACCGATTTTCTGGGTTTCCGGACACCGCCGCCACCACGCTCATACTGAGGATGCTGATAAAGATCCTTATGCGGCTAGTCGTGGGTTTTGGTGGAGTCATATGCTGTGGTTGATTTATCAACGCCCTGATGCCTTCGATGAAGACGTTTACTATCGCTATGCGCCTGATTTAGCGCGTGATCCTTATTACCGCTGGCTCGATCGCAATTTCCTGCTACTCCAGATCCCTCTTGGGCTGCTGCTTTACGCAACAGGTGGTTGGTCTTTCGTTATTTACGGTATGTTTGTCAGCCGCATCTTCCTGTGGCATAGCACCTGGTTTATCAACTCAGCAACCCATATGTGGGGCTATCGCAACTTTAATTCTGAAGATAATTCCCGGAATCTTTGGTGGGCAGCCATTCTTGCCTATGGTGAAGGCTGGCACAACAATCACCATGCCCATCCCAATGTGGCACCCGCTGGTTTGAGATGGTGGGAATTTGATCCGACCTGGTGGGCAATCAAAGCGTTGCAGACTGTTGGTTTAGCTAAGAAAGTGGTGATGCCAACAGCACGGATGGACGCGAAAGCGTAAGTCATTGCTGAAACGCGATATAAAAATTTGAAAAATTGAAGGCTAAAGGATGAAGGCTAAAAAGTCATTTCATTCTTTAGCCTTTACTGTTTCAGGTTTTACCTTGACTAAGGTCTAGTACGACGTCACCAACACTTCGCTGATCTTGCCGCGCTTTTGAGCATTTGAGTTAATCGCCCTGACGGCTGAAATGTCATGAATATGAAACCCTTCATATAGCTCTCGAATAAAGGGGCAATCTGAATTAGAGAGCATGACCTTAACCCCGCGTCGAGCTAGTTCGACAAATGTATCGCGCAACCGAATTTGATCATTGGGATGAAAGGAATAGCGACTATAGCCCGTGAAGTTGCTGGTGCGACTAATGGGGTGATAGGGCGGATCAAAATAGACAAAATCTCGACTGTTTCTCGCATTTTCTAAAACAGCATCAAAGGGTTCCACATTGAGAGTTGTCGCTTTTAGACTGGCTGATACGACTCGCAACAGAGACACATTGCAAATGGTGGGGTTTTTGTAGCGACCCATCGGGACGTTGAATGAGCCTTTAGAGTTTTCTCGATATAAGCCGTTATAACAGGTGCGGTTGAGATAGATTAACCGGGCAGCTCGCTCAATCGGGTTGCAATAGAGCATTGAGCGAATTTGATAATAGTAATCGTGACTGTGCGATCGCTCATGGCCTCTCAGTAACGTGATCACCTCATCAACTTGGTCGCGCACACAGCGATAGACATTCACCAATTCTGGATTGATGTCAGTGAGGAGCGATCGCTGAGGTAAGAGATGAAAAAAAATAGCTCCGCCCCCTAAAAAGGGTTCGTAATAGGTCTCAAAATATCGAGGAAAGTGGGATCGATATTGTTCAATTAACCGCCCCTTTCCCCCAGCCCACTTCAAAAATGGACGAGGTAAATCTGAATAAAGTGGGGCAACTGAGGAGACAGAGTTAAACATAGGTGAGCCAGAAGATGGAGCGATGCCAGTGGCTAAATCAGAAATAATTAATCAGCTAAAGCAAAATGATCTAGAAGTTATCTGATGTCAATTAGTGACTCAACTAACTTAATGAGTAAACTACTGAGTTCATATTAATCATAGTTTGATCAAAATTAAACTTTAAATTCCTCATTGTGGAAATTTTGAAAACCAAAGTGATACTTCTGAAACTTGCTGGAAGGCGATTGTAGCAACTATTTTGCTGTTTTCAAAAAGCGTGATCCACCGCTTAAAGGAATAATTACTGCCTTAAATTCCCGCCTTGTCAGGAGAATTTGATTAGCTCAGTTCTCATATTCTGATAGAGGAAATAGGTAAGAATTGAACCGTTTTGATCTAACTTGGCTCGTTTTAGAATGTGATTTCACTGACTTGATCTTTGCTATCCAAAGTGATTAAAACTATAGCTATAGTGTTTGTGTTAGAGAATGATGAAAACTTTGCGCTACTAATAGCGGTTACGGCTTCAGTTCCCTGGCTGCTTCAAGCAGCCGGGGAACTGACAAGAATTAAGTCACAATAGAGGAAAAATTTGCAGTGCTGGCATATGACCCAAGCCCCCAACCCAAAGCCACCGCTCAACGAGCAAATTGCCGATATTGTTCTTAACCCTCTTTGGTCACTCTAAGCAGATGAAAAGATGAGTTGCAGGTTTAACTCATGTACGAGTGGACAAATAAACGTATTCATCTTGCGGGTTAATTGCTCAAAGCCGACCTGAAGTGAAGCAATCGGGAAAACCTCTA
>JANRJA010000091.1:0-3388 GCA_033764315.1 Oculatellaceae cyanobacterium bins.114 | reverse complement strand
GCAAAGGAGGCTATACACTAGCCCTTGGGCGTGCTGAAGGATGGTTTCCATGACCGTCTTCTGATTTTTGTACTACGCCCTTTCTTTCAGATTTTGGCTTCTTTGGCAACCCTTATTGAGAATGGTGCAAGATCTCAGTTACCCGTGCTCATGCTGACGGCAAGAGATCGGATGGAAGATCGAGTCATGGGTCTGGATGCTGGAGCTGATGATTATCTAATTAAGCCCTTTGGTATGGCAGAGTTATTAGCGCGATTAAGGGCACTACAACGGCGATCGCCTCAACTGCAACCCTCTCAACTGCAAGTCAGCAACCTCATCCTCGATTACAGCACCTCTACCATCTCAATTTTCACGCTTGAGGGAGAGCCACAGAAAATCCCACTGACTGCTAAAGAATTCCAATTGCTGGAATACTTTATGCAACACCCCAACCAAATTCTCTCTCGTGAGCAAATTATTGGTCGAATCTGGCAAGCGGAAGCAGATTTCAACAGTAATGTGGTTGCGGCTCAAATGCGGCTATTACGACGGAAATTGACAGAATATGGTTACGATCATTTGATTGAAACAATCTACGGCATGGGCTACAAGCTCAACACCCATGAAACATAGCAAGGTTTTCCACTCCACTCGGCTGCGGTTAGCAGGGCTGTATGCCGGAACAATGGGGATTATTCTTATCATTTGTGGCGTGGGCTTTTATGAGGCAATGGCGCGCAGTCACTTATCTGAGTTGAACCATCGTCTCGAATCGGTAGCCGGAACACTGCACGATGGGTTAGAAGCTTCTCTACGAGAACCGGGCAGGCTAGAACCCGTTGTTCAAAAATTTGTACCCAGCTTGTGCGTGGCTCAAGCAACCTGCTCAGGTCAAGAGTCTACAGGGGTGCATTATTTAGGGGTGTTTCAACAGGACGGCTACTACATCCGTTTTCTCAATTTGTCGGGGCAACTGTTAGCCAGTAGCGGACAACTTCCAGCTAACCCATCAGAACAGATTGAAACTGAACCCTGGCAAACCCTAAAAGCACCTGATGGCACTCGTTATCAACAACTTTCTTTACTGCTTAAAACAGCGGATCAAACTCCTTGGGGCTATATGCAGGTGGGGCGATCGCTCCATGAGCTAGACGGACATATGATTTGGGTTCGATTGAGTCTGCTGATCGGATTGCCAAGTGCCATGATATTGGTCGTGGTTGCCAGTTGGTGGATTGCCGGACAAGCTATGAAGCCAGTGTACAGGTCTTATCGCCAAATGCAGCAGTTTTCAGCCGATGCAGCGCATGAATTACGAACCCCTCTCGCTGCCATTCAAGCCAATCTAGAGTCCACGCTCACTCCAGAAGCAACTGACGCAGATGCTTGGGATACTCTCCGCACCGTTGAACGCCAAAGTGGTCGCTTGTCCAGGCTGGTTCAAGACCTGTTGATTCTCTCTCGCATGGATTTGCAGGGACCTCCTCCTAAACAGCAGCCCTGCAATCTTAATGATTTAGTCAATGATTTGGTCGAGGAGTTTATGGCACTGGCGATCGCCTCTCATATTTCTCTAACTGCCGATATCAACAGTAGTCACCCTCTCATCGTGATAGGAAGCGAAGAACAACTCTATCGATTGGTTGCTAACCTGATTACCAATGCAATTCAATACACGCCTGCTGGAGGGACAGTCGTTGCCCGTTTGAGTCGAGATGACCACCATGCTCTCATTCAGGTTCAAGATACAGGAATTGGCATTGCCCCGACTGAGCAGTCTCGTATCTTTGATCGGTTTTATCGAGTGAGTAGCGATCGCTCTCGTCATACTGGAGGGGCAGGGTTAGGGTTAGCCATTGCTCAGGCTATTGCTCAAGCCCATCAAAGCAATATTGAGGTTAAAAGTAAGTTGGGTGAGGGTAGTATTTTTACAGTTCGACTCCCTTCAAAATCAGGGTAAACAGTGTTGTGCTCTATTGTTGTCCTTGTTGTTTGCTTGAGCAGCTAATTTCAAAATAATGTCATTCTGCAACTATTTTGATTTCAAAATGACATTACTCTCAAATCGTTTTGCAGTCAAAAATTTGTGGCAACCAATGGGAGAATTTTTGTCTGGGATGCAACTCTAGGAGATTACAGGGGAATGAGATGCTCGTTAGGTTCGATGATTGTACATCCAGGCATCTTAAAAGCCTGCTAATGCCAATCTTGTTTCTTCCCTTTGCTACAAAGCAAGTTGCTGAAGCTGTAAATAAAGCCATAAAGATGAATGCTAGCCAAAGATCTTAAGCGACTTCTCTCGAAACATTTCTGTTTGTAAAAACTGCTCACGACCCCTTGACCTTGCAGCTAGGTATAAGGTTTAGCCTAGACTTAGTGTTCAAGAGGTTAGATATGTCCAAGCGAGTAGTTGAGGTCTTTACGGCTGGCTGTCCTTTGTGCGACGAGACGGTCAAACTTGTGCGGGAGTTAGCTTGCTCTAATTGTGAAGTGCAGGTTTGGGACTTGCGCGAGGAACAAGCTACAGAGGAGAGTCGTGAGAAAGTAAGCCAGTATGGTATTCATCGGGTTCCTGCGGTAGTTGTCGATGGCAAACTTGCAGAATGCTGCCAGAACCAGCAGCCGATTTCTCGTGAATCATTGGTTGCGGCTGGAATCGGGCAAGGATAAAACATGGACCGAGAGAGCAATTATTCTTTCCCGGTCAAGGAGACTGATGCTGTGAAAGAGGGCTTGCTAATTGACGAATTGAGTTGTAGTGGCAAGATCTGTCAACTGATTGAGCGAGATCATATCTGAGTGAAGGGGTGGCGAGTGAAAACTCTTGCTATCGCTGAATTCAAAATGATCTCATAAAAGCCTCTAAGTCACTGCCCTTACAGTAACTCTAGAGGCTTTTGCTTTACGTTGCAGCGAGAGTTAAGTTGGTAATCGAAGGGGCAGGTATGATCTAGCCCGGAAATGCGCGGTCAAGTTATGGGTATTATGCAGAACCGGACTAATTGAATGTTCCTCAGCATCGAAGCCGTTCGCTTCACTTAAGGCAGAACACTGGTAGTCATGCAAGTTATTAATCAAGCCTGCAAATGGTACTTGAACTCGGTTACACCTGCTCTGAGTTTTTGTAGGTTGCATTGGAAAGCTGACGTTTGACAAACCAAATTGTTAAGGGTGGCACCAACAACCACATAGCTAATGGCACCAGTCCAGTACCCAACAAAGGAATTGTTGGCATAGACTCGGCGTATGCCCATAGACCAAGCATTTCGGTAGCCAAAGCTTCAAAAATAACGGTAATTACAACTCCCACAAGCGTAAAAATGCTTATTTGCTTACGGCTTGGTCGGTGTACCCATCGACGTGATTTTGATAAAGCTGCAACCACCCAAAAAGCAGTCAGCGAAAT
>JANRJA010000082.1:0-3865 GCA_033764315.1 Oculatellaceae cyanobacterium bins.114 | reverse complement strand
CTTTCGGGAAGCGTATCAAGCACTGCGTCCCGGTGGTCGAATGATTCTCTCGGTAGAGCATCCTGTGATTACCTCCAACTTTGCGAGTTTAGCAGAGGGTCGTCGCACCACCTGGCTGGTAGACGATTACTTCAAACCGGGTGCAAGAGTGCATCAGTGGCTCGGACATGAGGTAACGAAGTATCACCGCACGCTAGAAGAGTATTTTGATCTGATCACAATGACTGGCTTTCAGCTAGAACGCATCCGAGAATCACACCCTCAACCCCAACATTTTTCAAGTCAGGGGGAGTATGAGCGGCGTATGAGAATTCCTCTTTTCCTGTTTATTTCAGCACGTAAATCAAGTCAACGACAGGAGCAATCGAATCATGACTGAAGTCACCCCACAAAATATCAATTCAAGCTTTGTTGTGCTTGATGATGCGAACAATGCAATTCCGATCGCGGTGGGCGATCGTTTTTACGAAAAGTTAGAACAGCAATTTGGAGACTTTAAGGGAAAACGGTTGATTTCCCACTACACCTTCGAGCAAGACTGGGATAGTTGGGAAAGACACCCCGCTGGAGAGGAATTTGTATGCCTTTTATCTGGACAAGTTGATTTCGTGCTGGAGCAGGACGGAGGTGAAGAAATTGTGTCTCTCAACACCCCCGGTCAGTACATTCTGGTTCCACGCGGAGTATGGCATACAGCAAAGGTTCATACTTCCAGTTCAGTGTTATTTATTACACCCGGTGAAGGAACCCAGAGTCGTCCCCTCCACCCAACTGCTTTCGGCGGATCGCTTTCCTAAAACATGGCTATGGAGATTATCACCAAGCGATTTCTTCTTCGGGATTTTGTTCAAGAGGATGAGCCTGCGTTCCTTGCCTATCACGCTGACCCTCGTTATGCTGAGTTCTGTTCACCGGAAGAAGTGACACCTGACTTCACTCATCAACTGTTTCAACGGTTTATGCAGTGGGCAACCGAAGTTCCGCGATGCAATTACCAGTTGGCAATTATCGATCGCCGCAATCTGGCGTTAATTGGCTGTGGTGGATTGCGACAGGGTGGCGATACGGCTGGGCAGGCAGAATTTGGCATTGAGCTAGCACCTCAGTATTGGGGGCGTTATGCCTATGCGATCGAAATCGGGAAAGCGCTGATTGATTTTGGGTTCCGTGATTTAGAACTAGAGGAAATTATCGGTATTTCTGTAAATGCTGACCTGAGAGTATCCCGACTAGCAGAACGTTACGGATTCCGGGCGATCGCTACACAACTCGGTTCTGAATGGATGCAGATGCAAGGGTGGAACCAGATTAAGTGGCAGCTTACCAGAGAATCATGGGAGCATTGGGTCTAAAAGATTAGGAGTTGCTTTATAGAAAAGCAAATCGTTCATCTGTAATCATGCAGGAGGCAGTGCTGCAATTAGTAGAAGCTGGAAAAATTGACCTGGATGCCCGTGTAGAACAATATCTGCCAAACTTCACTCTAGCTGATACTAAAACGGCTGATCAGATCACGATTCGTCATCTGCTGAACCATACCAGCGGATTGTCTGATTTTGGTTTTTCAGAAGCATTTCTACCTCAGCCCACCACTAATGCGGAACGAGTAGAGAGTCTGCATAACGCACGTCCTGTTGCGGTTCCTGGAACCGAATTTCACTATTTCAACCCCAACTATGATGTCTTGGCGCGAGTGGTGGAAGTGGTCAGTGGGCAAGCGTTTGGAGAGTATTTGCGATCGCACATTTTCACACCGCTTCAGATGTCCCAGACATTTCATGCCACAACAATGACTGAAGCACAGCAACGAGCTAGCCGTATGGCGACAGGACACTTAATGGCGTTCGCGATTCCGTTTACGGCTCAAGAATTATCAGGCTATTTGGGCGGTAATGCTGGTGTTATTTCCACGGCAGAGGATATGGCAAAGGTTCTGATTCTGCACAGTAATAAGGGACAGTTTGAAGACACACAACTGCTAACCCCACAGAGCATAGCCCTTATGCATACGCCACCATCGCAACTAAAAAGTCCTTATGCAATGGGATGGTTTGTCACAACGGAAAATGACAGAAAAATCCTCCAACATAACGGTATTTTGTCCACGTTCTATACAGATGCTGCTGTGTTGTCAAACGAAAAATACAGTATTGCTCTACTCTACAACATAAGCGCATCATCGCTAATTGCGTTTGCACTACCGCAACTTAAAACTGGATTAATCCAATTACTCACAGATGGAACGCTTCCTCCCAGTGGTTTCAGCATTAATCTCTGGGGTATTGGTCTCGCAATCCTGACAGCCATTGGTGTAACATCGGCGATTCGTAGTCTCCTGTATCTTCCTCAGTGGAAGAGAAAGATCCACGCGACACCCAAATGGCAAATTATATTGGGTATCGCATGGATGTTTTTTCCGTTAGTTGTCGTGCTGGCGATGCCCTCGCTAGTGGGGATGATGAGTGATCGCATCTTCAACTACCAGCAACTATTTCGAGCCATGCCAGATGTTATGCTTTGGCTAAGCCTCTGTGCAGGGCTTGGTTTCAACAACGGAACAACACGGCTTATTGCTTGCGCCGATAATGGGCAGTCATGAACTGCTGCCACTGTCCATCATCTGTCAATATGTGGGAGGTCAAGACTCGGTGATCGTCACTCTTGAACTCGATCACATCTTTGTATTTTGTCATCTTGTCTCCACCTGACATGGATGGTCCTTCGTTGTGTAAGGTTAATACCGTTTCAGAGGCATCCAATTCACCGTCATATATCCAGAGATACGTCATCATTGAGCCGATCCAGGTGCCCACATACCGTTGCTTCTGGGGATCGTAGCCAAGGGTCATCAGCGTTGTTGCAGGTGTTCCACTACACGGCATCTCACCCTGTCCTTCCGCCAGAAACCAGAGTCCATCCAGCGATCGCACCGTTTCGGTTCCCGTTGATTTTAGGGGAGGTTGATCAGGTCCCATCATTGCTTCATTTTCATAGGTCCACTCACCGACGAGTTTCTGGAGCCACTGATGTTCTTTTTGAGGTTGAGCAGGCACGGTTGAGGTTTGTTCGGTTTGAGTCGTTTCCATTTTTTATCTCCTTGTGATGAATGATGAAGAGTGCGATCGCACTACCGTAGAAGTGCCGTGTCTCTATCCGTAGGTTGGCTTTTGCGGATATCCAGGAGGGGAGTCTTCAAAGTCTTCCTGCCGTCCGTAGGGGGTCACATCCAGCAGACTATAGGAATCAGTCAGGGATTCAACCCCACGGGCATAGGTGGAGTAGGTGTGGAACACATCGTCACCCATACGGAATAAAATGCTGAGTCCGTGGCTTTCGCCTTCTACACTGTGTCCGTGCAATCCCTCTAACTCTGTCTTATCTCGATAGTTGTATTCGATGGGCGCAATGGTTTCGTCCAACGTGACATGGAAATCGTAGTTAAAGTCGCTGCCAAATGACGAATACCAGGGCAGCGTCCATCTCTTCTGTTGCTTATAGGCTTCCAGTTTAGGGAGCTTTTACGAGTCGTCAGCCACTCGTCTCTTTGAACGACTTCTGGATGTGAAATGGCATTCTGAATCATGATAAAACTCCATCAATAAAAAATAGAACATTTTCGGCAGAAGGTGCTTCCTTGTGAGTCATTATCATGGTGATTTTGCCCCCAAGACATTGCTCGTAGAATTTGAACGCTGCCTCACAATTTCCATCGAACATGAGATAAGAATTGAGTTTCATTGATTTCTCCGTAGTAATCGATTCTGCGTTGTTATGGGCTGGTCGATCTCAGATGAAATTACTCTTACTGTCGCGTTTCAACCTGGGTGCGAATGCGGTCTTCCTGCTCCCTTAATTCGGATGTTAG
>JANRJA010000081.1:0-24379 GCA_033764315.1 Oculatellaceae cyanobacterium bins.114 | reverse complement strand
GGTCAATTTTGCAATTGTCCGAACGATTGTCGTGAATCTGTTTCGGGGACACGGGTATAGCTCAATTACTCAAGCCATTCGTCGGGTTGCCCATGATATCCCTCGCCTTTTTTCCTTTTTTCAGTAGATCAGCCCTGCCTTGCCAAGGGGGACTACAGGGGGTGATTGATTTGGCGCATCCTCACATCTGATTGGTATAAGCAGCCCAGCGAATAAATTCGCGGCTACCAGAACGAAGTCCGCCTTCGCAGACTAGCAAAATCAAAGGTTTACTGAACCAACGCAGGTCGGTTTTGCTCCTGTAGTTGCGGTTTCAACCGCCAAAATCCTTATCCCAAATTCACGTTAGTCTTAATAGCCGTGAATTCATGGGCAAGCGGTTTAACCTGAATTGATGTTAAGGGAATGTGTTGTTGCTGCCCGTAAAGGAACCCGAACCCAAAGCACCCGAAATCGCCGAAGGAGAGTTTGGCTCAGGCGTTAGGAAGTTACTATTTTGCACAAGGATAGCCGTCGTTGCGGCGTTAAAGATGCCACCTCCCTGGAAGCCCGCATCATTATTAGAAAACTGACTGTTATCAACTGTTAGAGAGCTATTAAGGGTGTAAATGCCCGCTCCTTGAAATGCGGCTGTGTTGTCAAAGAAGCGGCTGCTGGTAACATTGACCGTGCCGCTGTTGTTAATGCCGCCTCCTTGAGATGTGGCTTGGTTGGTTGAGAAGTCGCTGTCAGTAATCGTAATTGAGCCGCTGCGATTAGAAATAGCTCCACCAGCAGTCGCTTTGTTGTTAGCAAAGGTGACATTTTGAACGGTGATTGTGCCACCGGAGTTTAGCAATCCCCCACCATCATTGCCACTACTGCCGATCGCGTTTCCATTAGCGATTCTCAAATCTTGGAGAGTTACGTTAACCCCACTGCCCACACTAAAGATTCGCACTGCATCTCCACCACTGACTGTCAAGGTGCTAGCTCCGGGGCCGTCAACAATCATGTCGCGTTCGATGGTGGGTAATGCGGTGGTGAGGGCGATCGTTCCATTGAGGCTGGGAGCAAATTGAACCGTCCAGTTGGCAGGTGATGTCACATTATTAGCCGCCAAAATCGCTTGCCGTAGCGATCCTAGACCACTGTCATTGGTGTTGCGAACTACGCCATCGTCATTGAGAATGGTGCCTGTTAACGCGGTAGCTGTGCCCACGGTGTAACCCGATCCTGCGCCTAACGTGAGAATCACGGTTTCATCTGACTCGATCACTACTGGATCGAGCGTGGAATTGATGGTAACGGTTTTGGTGGTTTCTCCAGCCGCAAACGTAACGGTGCCTCCAGTTCCAGTAAAGGTTGCCGCTCCAGTTTGGGTATAGTCTGCGCTAGCTCCACCAAAGGTGGCTGTTCCGCCAACTCCAAAATTTACTGTAAGGGCGCGATCGAGATAACCTGTGCGAGTAAAGGTGTAAACAATTCCTGTGCCGCTATCCTCATCCACACTGGCTTGACTGATCGCCGCAGTAATTGTGGCATCGTCATTCAGAATAGTCGTGGATACAGCTCCATTTGTGACGGCGTTATACCCTGCTCCAGCAACCAGGGTTAACCGTACATCTTCATTAGCCTCAACCGCTCCATCTGCAACGGGGGTCAATGTAACGGTTGCTGTAGTTGCGTTGGCGGCAAAGGTGACTGTGCCTGCCGAGCCGTTAAATCCTGATGCTCCGGTTTGGGTATAGTCATTGCCGCCGCCAAAGGTGGCTGTACCTGCAACGCTAAAATTCACTGTCAGCGGATTTGTGATAAAGCCAGTGCGAGTGAACGTATAGACTAAGCCTGTACCACTGTCTTCTAGGGCACTGGCGGGGGCAACAGCGAGGGTGACATCTGCATCATCGTTCAACAATGTGCCAGTGGCTGTGCCTGTCGTGCCAACGCTGTAACTATTTCCGGGAACAACTGTCAGGGTGACATCTTTGTTAGCTTCTACAACTGTGTCTCCCACAGGTGACAATGTCACTGTAGCCGTCGTGGCATTGGCTAAAAACGACACTTGTCCATTGGTACCATCAAAGTTGGTGGCTCCAGTTTGGGTATAGTCTGCTGTGGGACCAAACACTCCTGTGCCACTGGCGGTGAAATCGACCACTAAGGGATTTGTGGTGGCTCCAATGCGGGTAAAGGTATAGACTAATCCCGTTCCACCATTTTCTAAAACACTGCTGGGGCTGACACTGACTGTGAGGCTGGCGTCGTCGTTGAGGATTGTGGTTGTAGCCGCAGATTGAGCACCCAGACTGTAGTTGGTGCCAGGAGTGAGGGTGAGAGTGGCGGCTTCATCTGGCTCAAAGGTTGAATCAGCCGTCGGATTGAGAGTGATGGTTGCGGTCGAGGCTCCAGCTGCAAAGGTAACTGTTCCCGTTGAGGCGGTGAAGCTAGCGGCTCCAGTTTGAGTGTAATCGGTGCCAAAAGCGGCGGCTCCAGCGACTGTAAAACTGGTCGTTAAAGCACTTTCGGTGAACCCAGTACGGGTGAATGTGTAAACCAAGCCTGTCCCGCTATTTTCAAAGGCATTGAGGGGTGAGGCGGCTACAGTAACGGTGGCATCGTCGTTGAGAATGGTGCCCGTGGCAGCGGCAGGTGTGCTAATGGTGTAGCCTGTTCCGGATGCCAGGGTAAGTGTGGCGGTTTTATCGGGTTCTACGATCGCATCATTGATGGGAGTAAGGCGAACAGTGGCCGTCGAGGCGTTGGCGGCAAAGGTGACGGTGCCAGTGGTGCCTGTGTAGGTGGCGGCTCCAGTTTGGGTATAGTCGTTGCCAACTCCAAAAACAGCTGAGCCAGCGACCGTAAAATTAGCCGTCAATGCATTGGTTAAAGAGCCTGCCCGCGTAAAGGTGTAGAGCAAGCCAGCAGAGTTGCCTTCTTGAATCACAGCGGGTGAGACAGATAAGCTAACCTCGACATCATCGTTGCTAATAGTGGAAGTGGCAGAACCAGGAATGCCTGCGGTGTACCCCGTGCCTGCGGCTACAGAGAGGGCGATCGTTTCGTCAGGTTCTACGGTGGTGTCGCCTACAGGAGTCAGTCTCACCGTCGCGGTTGTGGCGTTGGGAGCAAAGGTGACAGACCCAGTTGTGGCTGAGAAGGTTAACGCTCCGGTTTGGGTGTAATCGTTGCCCCCCGCCCCGAAGACGGCTGTTCCGCCGACGTTAAAGTTAATAGTCAAAGCACTGCTCAAAGGAGCCGTGACACTGTTATCGCGAGTAAAGGTGTAGGTAATACCAGATCCACTATTTTCGACAACACTCAGTGGAGTCGCACTCACCGTTACGGTTGAGTTTAGGGGTGGAGAGTTGACGGTAAACGCGCCTAGACTGGTTGCAGGCGCAAAGTTGGCAGAGGTATCGAAAACCTGCCCAGATTGTAAGGCAATTTGATAGGTGCCATTGTCTGCACTATCCCAGACGTTGCCTGGAGCACTAATGCGATAGGTTGCTGTGCGAACGATGCCATTTCCACCGGGAGTCGCGCTTAAGAAGGTGGCTAACTGGCTAAAGTTGTTGGGACCTGTGACCCGAATATTGTTATTGCCCAGACTCAGAACGTTAATTGCCACATCGTCGGCAAATTGCACGGTAAATGTTTGAGTGTTGCCACCGCCCGTGATGTTGGCCGCTTGCAAATTACTGGCGAGAGGAGCGGTAGTTTCTCGGACGGGCAGCGTAATCGCAGAAAAACTGCGACGAGTAATGCGACTGCGGCTGACCCCTCGTAACACCGCTAAATATTCACCAGAGCGGCGATCGCGAATGATGGTATCTCTGCGATTGCGCCCTGTGCCTTGTGTGATGGTTAAGTCAGTGAAGCGCAACCCACCCGCCAGACGGAGCAAATCTCGCCCATTACCGAAATCAGTAATAATGTCGGCTTGACTGAGGCGGCGACCGCCACCTCGACGGGCAATCACAAAACTGTCGTTGCCGGTGCCTCCCGTTAACAAATCACGTCCAGTGCTGCCATCGAGAATGTCATTGCCAGTGCCCCCATTTATGACATCATTGCCCAGTCCACCGTAGAGATTGTCATTCCCCAGATCTCCAAGTAGGCTGTCGTTGCCTTCATCGCCATAGATAGTGTCATCCCCATCATTGCCATTGGTGATATCGTTGCCCGCTCGACTCACAACAAAGTCATTGCCAGCATTACCCGAAATAGTATCGTTTCCGGCTTCGCCCACAAGGGTGTCATCCCCTGCATCGCCTAAAAACAAGTCAGACTCGGATGTGCCAACTGCAAAATCTGAACCGGGAGTGCCAAAAATGGACGCCATGACAAAAATTCCTTAGGTAGCTGCCGCAAATTGATAAAGGTGAACAAATATGAAGATGATCAATGGGTGTTAAAGCACTTTATAGATTGGTTGAAATGTTGGAAGACGCAACCCTGTTATATTGCTCTGAACATCCAAATTAGTCTACTCCACAGTTGGCTTTTTAATACAACCAATCGGGAATTATTTCTATTTTTGAAGTGAGTCGATCTCGAATGGATGAATCGAGTATTTCTCAGCAGTTAGAACAGGGCGATCGCTTTGCCCATGTACAGGTGACTACCTGACTCACTTCTTCAAGCTAAATACAAATTACCCATTTGTGAATCTAAAGCACTCACATCAGCTTCAAAAACTTTATCGGGTTTTAAAGTTGTCTGGCTTGATCGAGACGGCTGGTAATTGATAATTGATCGAAGGCTAAATCCGCTTCTATCCATTCTTCAGATCTGCACTTTTATCTCAGATCACCTGTTGACCAGTTTCCAATGGCGTAGTAAGAAACTGCTGACGACAAATCCTAAGATCAAACCCAAGGTATGACCCAGGAAACTAACGCCTGGAGTGGTCAGGTCAAACACGATCTGAATGCCAATTACAAACAGCAAAACTCGTAAATTTTTGGCAGCGACGCGGGACTTTTCATATCGCCAACCATAAAGCATGATGGCCCCGATCGCGCCTACCAGACCCATGATCGCAGCAGAGGCACCGACCAAAATTTGTGTTGGGGCGTGGGATGCGATCGCCAGCAAAACAATTAGAAACAGTGCCCCAATTCCACTGATGAAATAAGTGGTTAGATAGCGACCAACACCCAGGGTTGACTCGACAAAACCTCCTAAAAAGTAAAGTCCTAACATGTTCATCGTCAAGTGCACCCAGCCAAAGTGTAAAAAGTTGGCCGCTAATAAACGCCACCACTCGCCCTGCCACACGGCTACAGGCATCAACGCACCTAACTGAACGAGGGTGAGATCATTTTGACTACCGCCCTGTAGCTCTTCAAGCACAAACATGAGCAGGTTTAACGCAATCAGAGCATAGGTAGCGTAAGCTGTTTTGCTAACAAATGTAAAAGGTCTGCCATAACGCGCTTCGTTTTGGGCGTCTTGCTCAATTTGTACCAGGATTTGGCGTGAGGTTGGAGAGAGGATGGAACTGGCAGATGGAAGAGGTTGATTGAGACGATGGGCGATCGCTCGCTGCATGATTGAATTGCCAACTGATTGAAGGGTTAATAACCGTTGTTGGGCTGCGGAGCGTTGATCAGCCGTCATTTCAGCGGTGGCTAACCAAAATCCTCGAATGTGGGGAGAGTAATTTGCAAAGGAGCGATTGAGCAACCGTTGTACTCGTTCAGGTTCTCCACAAAATGACAAAACGAATAGCCTCACCAGATGAGCCAATTGAACATTACCCGTTTTTTCTAAAATTTGACTAAAGGCGTAGGTTTGTTCGGCTAATGCATTTAAGTTGCCTGTCTCACCGAGCGATCGCAAGTAAGACGTCATTAAACTGGGGTCTTGATTTAAGCGTGCGGTTAATCCATGTTCATAGATCCACGTCAGTAGATCGCCCCAGCGTGACTCTAAGCGATAACGAAAGGCAGCCGCCAATCGCCCGATCGCCGTTTTAGGAGACTGATATCGATCGAGAATGGCGATCGCCTGATCCAGTTGCCCCTGTTGCCCCAGAGCGATCGCCCCCAAAATGATCGGATAGTCTCGCCACCCATCTGCCGGATGCAACCAGCTTAAAAAACGGGCTAATTGACTGGCGGCTTGATAACGCTCTTGATAGGCCAGCGCACTCACCTGACGAATGCCAAAACTAGGTATCACCATTAACACCGCCCATAGGCCACCGCCGAGTAGTCCCGCTTGCCGGGGTATGACAAACAAGGCGATCGTTGTGACCATCAAAACAAACCCAGAAACCGCCATCCACCCTCGGTTATGGCTAGACGGTGTTCGCAGTGTCCGAATCAATGTCAAGCTACAGGAAAGACCGACTAGCCAGAGCAGGAGATGATTGATATCCATTAGGGCAAGGAAGCGAGAGGAGGGTGGGAGGTTAGAAAAGTGAAGATAAATAAAGAGAAAAGAAATGTAATGAAACGCGATGTGCAACTCATTTGCCCTCATCCCAACCCTTGTATTTAGGGAAAAGGGCTTCCAGGGACTCCAGTTCCCTCCCCTATGGGAAAGGGCTAGGGTGAGGGTCAGATTTGGCGGGAGTCTTAGAAAAGTTGCCCATTAGATCTACAGAAAGTTGGCCGAGGGAAAAGGGCAGGGGATAGAGGGCTGTTAGCGTCAACGTAATGCACCGTCAAAGATCAAAGGCAGACAGCAAAAAGGTAAAGGAACTGAAAGAAACCGAAATATCACGCTTCATCCTTTTGTCTTTCCATATTTTGATCCTTATGCCCTTTATCCTTCATCCTTCATCCTTCATCCTTTCCTAATTCCCCTCATCCCTTCAAACCTCTAATACTTTGACTAGAAACGCCCATTTATCCGCATTTTCTTCAATTAATTTAGCGGTTGGTTTACCCGCTCCGTGTCCAGCTTTGGTTTCAATGCGAATGAGGACAGGATTGTCTCCCTGATGGGCCGCTTGCAAGGCAGCCGCAAATTTAAAGCTGTGAGCAGGCACCACGCGATCGTCGTGGTCGGCGGTGGTGATTAGCGTTGCGGGATAGTGAGTTCCAGGTTTGAGGTTGTGTAGTGGCGAATAGGCATACAACGCTTTAAACTCCTCTGGATTGTCAGGAGAACCATAGTCAGAGCACCACGCCCAGCCAATTGTAAATTTATGGAACCGTAGCATATCTAGCACCCCAACCGCTGGTAGTGCGGCGGCAAACAGATCGGGTCGTTGGGTCATACATGCCCCGACCAGCAGCCCACCGTTGCTGCCCCCGGCGATCGCCAACTTTTTGGATGATGTATAGCCATTAGCAATCAGCCATTCTGCCGCGCTGATGAAGTCGTCAAACACATTCTGCTTATTGAGTTTTGTGCCTGCCTGGTGCCACTCTTCCCCATATTCACCGCCACCTCGTAAGTTGGGAACGGCAAATACTCCTCCCATTTCTAGCCAAACCAGATTGCTAGGTGAAAACGACGGAGTCAACGAGATATTAAATCCGCCATAGCCATAGAGATAGGTAGGATTGTTGCCATCCAAGGTTAGCCCCCGCTTGTGGGTGATAAACATAGGAACGCGGGTGCCATCTTTGCTGGGATAAAAAACCTGTTTTGACTCGTAATCTTTGGGGTCAAAGGGCACCTGTGGCTGACGAAAGAGGGTGCTTTCGCCTGTTGTCAGGTTATACCGATAGATCGTTGTGGGAGTCGTAAAACTGGTGAAACTGTAGAAGGTTTCGGTATCGTCGGGTTTGCCGCCAAAACCGCCAACCGAGCCTAATCCAGGTAGGGCGACCTCTCGGACAAAGCCCCCATTTAAGTCAAAAATCTTGACTTGGGCATGGGCATCTTTGAGATATTGCGCTACTAGTTGCTGGTTGAGCAGACTGACTCCCTCTAAGGTTTCCTCGGCTTGAGGAATCACTTCTTGCCAATGAGCGCGATCGCAGTTGGCAATATCGATCGCCATTACCCGTCCTCGTGGCGCGTCTAAATCGGTTTGAAACCAAAAAGTTGCTCCCTCACTGCCAATCAAGCTATAGCTGGCTTCAAAAGTATTGATTAGCTCAACTACCGGAGCATCAGGCTGAGACAAGTCTTTCCAAAAGACGAGATTGCGAGGGTCGGTGCCCCGCCGGATATCAATGATCAGGTATCGTCCATCCTCTGTTACATCTGCCCCAAACATCCACTCCTTCTCATCAGGACGTTCGTAAATTAAAACGTCTTCAGTTTGAGGCGTGCCGAGGCGATGATAATAAAGCTTTTGAAAATAGTTGATGTCTTCTAGCTTGGTATCGCTGTTGGGTTCGTCATAGCGAGAGTAGAAAAAACCCTGGTGGTCATGCGTCCAACTGGCTCCCGAAAATTTTACCCATTGAATGTGATCGGGCAGATCTTTTCCGGTTGCGATGTCGCGCACATTCCACTCGACCCAGTCGGAGCCAGAGCGAGAGATGCCATAGGCTAATAAGTTGCCGTTTTCGCTAATGGCTAACCCTGATAGAGCAACAGTGCCATCTTCAGAGAGAGTATTGGGATCAAGCAAGACTGTGGGTTCTGCTTCTAGACTGGGCAACGTGTAGAGCACGCTCTGGTTTTGTAGCCCATCGTTCTTAAAGTAGAAGTAGCGATCGCCCTGTTTAAAGGGAGTGCCATATTTTTCGTAGTCCCATAAAGCTGTTAGGCGTTCTTTCAAGCGATCGCGGGCTGGCAAACTATTTAAGTAGCTAAAGGTGACTTGATTTTGCGCCTCGATCCAGGTTTTGCTCTCATCAGAATCGGGATCTTCTAACCACCGATAGGGATCAGCCACGCTTGTGCCGTGGTAGTCGTCTACTTGTGAGACCGTGGCGGTAGGAGGATAGGTCAGGGGAGTATTGGTATCAGACATAACTTAAAAATGAGTACCTGAACAGAGTACCTGAACAAACGTGGATGGGGGAGCGATCGCAATCAAACCTACCCCAATACAGCACCCTCTCAGCCCCTTAAATCCCGCAGGCTTAGGGGACGATCCTTGGCAAAGGATTTTGACCAGAGCAGTGGCACCCGCACTGGTCACCGATGCGAAGCGCGCCTTACTACTGTTCTTACACACTATGCGGAGGGAGTCTGAGGGACGTGCTTCGTCTCTCAGCGAGGGGGGGTGGGGGAACCTTCCCCCAAAGGCTTGGTTCTCAAACTTGGTTTTCAAGCTTGGTTCTCAAGCCTAGCTGCGGCAATTACGCAACACCTTCCACTTTAGCCCGACCCAGCGAGGGTGAGGGAGTCCCAGAGAGCGAGTTCTGCCGCTCTGGAGTTAACACAGCCACCGATGGCACCCAGCGACTCGCGATCGGCATGCGCCAACCCGTACCAAAGGCGCGATCGGTCACTTTTAATCCTGGAGGAGCCTGTTTGCGCTTAAATTCAGCACGAGTCACTAGTTTCACAACCCGTTCGACAGTAGCGACATCATGACCTGCTTGAGTAATCTCTGTTAAAGATTGATGGTGCAAAATCAGGCGATCGAGAATGTCATCCAAAATTTCGTAAGGCGGCAGCGAATCTTGATCGACCTGCCCCGGTTTGAGTTCTGCGCTGGGGGGCTTGGTGAGAATGTTGGGGGGAATGATGGGAAAGGATTGAGTTTCGAGTTTTGAGTTTTGAGTGTCAAGTTTCCATCCACCGCTGTTGAGCCATTGACAGATCGCATAGACACGAGTTTTAGGGACATCCGCGATCGCCGCCAATCCGCCATTCATATCACCATAGAGGGTGCAGTAGCCAACGGCCATTTCTGATTTGTTGCCTGTGGAGATCAGCAGATGCCCAAACTTGTTAGAGATTGCCATCAACAAGTTGCCCCGAATGCGGGATTGGATGTTTTCTTCGGCTAAGCCAAAATCGGTTCCCGCAAAGAGCGTCTCAAAGGTTTGGTCATAGGCGGTCATGAGCGTGCCAATTGGCAGGGTTTCTGTACGAATGCCCAGATTTTGAGCCAGCGCGATCGCATCTTTGACCGAGTGATCGGAGCTATAGGGCGAGGGCATCAGCACACCCAAAACGTTTTCGGCTCCAATAGCAGCGGCGGCGATCGCGGCAACCAACGCCGAATCAATGCCTCCGCTCAGACCCAAGACGACTTTAGAGAAGCCACACTTGCGGACGTAATCTCGCACCCCCAACACCAGAGCTGACCACAACTCAGCCTCCTCACACTCAAGGCTTGGAGTAATTGCCCCATCGATGGATAAAAGATCCTTCGTTTCAGTTGAGAACTCAGCACAGGACAGATCACTGGCAAAGGCTTGACTGCGACAGACTAATTGCCCCTGGCGATCGAAGCCAGTACTACTGCCGTCAAAAATCAGATCGTCGTTGCCGCCCACCTGGTTGGCATAGAGAATCGGGATCTGATAGCGCATGGCCGCATGACGTAACATCGCCTCCCGCAACGTTTGTTTGTTCAAGCTATAGGGTGAGGCAGATAAGTTCACAATCAGATCGACCTTTTCTTCTGCCAGGGCTTCTAAAGGATTGATCGGATATTGGCGTTTGCCCCAAAATTGTTCATCGTTCCACAGATCTTCACAGATGGTGACGCCCACTTTTAGGGTGGCACCCGTTTCATCTTGCAAAATGAACCAATTTGTCTCTTGTCCCGGCTCAAAATAACGGTGTTCGTCAAATACATCGTAGGTGGGCAACAGCCGCTTGTGAAAAATCTGCTGTACCTGCCCCCCATCTAAGAGAGCGGTGCTGTTAAATAAGGGTTTGCCACCTTGCTGGAGCGATCGCGTATTTGGGGTGACAATGCCGACTAAAACGGCCAGTTGGGGCGGCAGATCACAGGCGAGTTGTTCTAGAGTTTGTGCCATCTGGTGAATAAAACTGGGTTGCATCACCAGATCACGAGGTGGATAGCCACACAGTGACAACTCAGTCGTGAGTAACAGTCGCGCTCCTTGAGCGATCGCCTGTTGAGCCGCTGTTAAAATCTGCCGAGCGTTGCCAGCCAAATCTCCGATGGTTGGGTTAAGTTGAGCGATCGCAATTTTCATATAAATACCAATGGCTTGTCTTTAAGCGGTGCAAACGCTTCTGCATCAAAGCGATATAAACTAGCGGGTCGTCCGGCTCCACGCGACACCTTAATGCCCGTGTCTTCTAAAAATCCCAACTTCAATAGCCGAGAGCGAAAGTTGGAGTAATCTGAAAAATCTTCCCCTAACACAGTGGTATAGAGCTGATAAAGGTCGCTTAGCGTAAACAGTTCTGGCAACACATCAAAGGCAACAGGGCTATATTCCAACTTGTTCCGCAGACGACGATAGCCATATTCCAAAATTTTGTTGTGGTCAAAGGCAAGCTGAGGCAGTTGTTTCACGGGATACCAGGCAATCCCACTGACTCCATCGGCAATTAGCTCGGCCTCAGCAAACCGCACTAATGCAAAATAACTGACTGACAAATATCGCACTCCATAGCTTTTAGGCGATTCACGCGGGTCACGTAGCGGCTCCCCAAAGGTATACAACTGTTCCAGATACAAGTTCTCAACCCGAATCTTTTCAGATAACACCCGGTATGCTGCATCTTCTAGCGATTCGCCCTGGCGCACCAGGGTTCCCGGCAAACTCCAATGCCCCAAAAAGGGTTCATGATGACGCATCACAAGCAGCACAAGCAGGCGATTTTGGTCTGTATCGACCGAAAAAATCACATTATCGACCCCTACTTTGAAGTCGGCTAGCCGCTGAAGAGGCGAGTTAGCAGGCTTTTTTGGGCTGCGTCCTGACATGCGTATAAATGCTCTCGATGAATATAGGCTTCAACCGGAGGGGTTAAAACGTCTGTGTCTCCTGCTTCACGATAGGCGGTTGAGGAAATGGGCAGACCTGTCAAGTCGGCGATCGCCACCTCAGCCCCCATCTCTCGTAGTCGCGTCAAAGCACCCTCTACCAAAGCATAGCCAGGACGGGGCACAACCAACAGCTTTACCTGTTGTAATAGTGTCTCAATCCGATACCACCGAGGCAACTGCCCCACCAGATCAGACCCGATAACTAGCGTAAATTTTGCATCTGCCCATTGGTGCTGTGCTCGTTCTACGGTGATCAAAGCCCTAGGACTGCTCAACTCAGGGTGGTAGTGAATGTTATAGCGAGGGGGATAGATGTCATTGATGAGTAACCGCAGCATTGCGGCTCGATGCTCTAAAGCGGTTTGGTGTGACTTAAAAGGATTGTCGGATGCCCACACTGCCACTTCATCAAAGTGATGAGATAACCACTTAAGAATCTCTTGATGAGCAGCAGTTGGGGGATCAGCACTCGTACCAAAGAGAGCAATTTGAGTCATGGCTAAAGGGGGGAGGATAAAAGACAGAAGAGAGCAAAAAGAAAAGTCAGGGGGAAGGCAGAGACGCGATTCACCAGGAGAGCAAAAAGAAAAGTCAGGGGGCAGGCAGATCACCAACAGAGAAAAAGAAAAGATAAGGGGGCAGGCAGAGACGCGATTAATCGCGTCTCTGTCGGGGGCGGTTAATTTTGCTCAGTATAAAACTTGTGAATATTTCGTTGTGTGTGTTCAGTCAATTCTTGTAAGGCAGGGGTAATGGTTGGAGTCAAAACATCGGGGCGATCGATTTGGCGAATGGCAGCAGGCAGGGTGGCAACAGAGGCAGCGGTGCGAGAGGCGATCGCCTCTAGAGGTTCTGGTTCCTGCAATCGCTCTCCTTGTTTAAAGACCAGTCGCAACAGCGGTTCATGTCCTTGCGGGTCATCAATCAACAACCCCAATCGTTCAGAGTGCAGTTGCCCATTTTTACTCTGGCGAAAGATTTGCTTGCGACCGGGGCGAGTGGCTTTTCCGCTCGACTCCTTCATCACCGGAATGCCATCAATATCTACTAATTTATAGACTCCGTTTACGGGTGCTCCGGTGACGAGTTTCGTGCCAATGCCATAGGCATCAATCTCGGCTCCGGCTTGCTTCAAGCGCAAAATCTCAACCTCATCCAAGTCGCCACTGGCGACGATAGAGGCGTGGGGCAAGAGCGATCGCACCTGTTTCGACAGTGTTACCAGATCCCCAGAGTCGAGTCGGACTCCCTTAAAACTTAGTCCACTGGTGTTGATTTGCTCTGCCAACCGTTGCGCGGCTGCCACCGAATCAAAGGTATCAATCAGTAATACTGCTCCCGGAAAGTAGCGGTGAAAGGCGGCAAACGCCTCATCTTCATTGCCCTCTAAAGCCGTTAACGCCATTACCAGAGCATGTGCCATTGTGCCGCTGGGCTGACGATTCAATCGAGTTGCGGCTAACACGTTAGAGGTGGCATTCATGCCAGCGGCGATCGCTGCTCTGGCTGCCCATAGTGACGCTTGGGGACTAAAAGCACGACGGGTGCCAAACTCCAACAAAACTGCCTCAGAGCCTGCGACATCTCGCATCCGGGCTGTTTTTGTAGCGATCAAGGTTTGATAGTTGATCGTATTCAACAGATAGGTCTCAACCAGTTGGGCTTGCCACAAAGGGGCTTCAATTCGCAACAGGGGTTCATTGGCAAACACAACAGTGCCCTCTGGCACGGCCCACACATCACCCGTAAAAGAGGCATCAGCTAACAACGTCCAAAATCGGTCGGGAGCATGGGCAAAGATACCTGTGGCTTGCAGTGTCTCAATTTGGGTCGAACTAAACCGAAAATTTTCTAAATAATGTAGAGCTTGTGCCAAACCCATTGCGACTAAATAGCCAAAGCCATCGGGTAAACGGCGGGCAAATAGTTCAAAACTGGCGTTGCGTTGGTCTAATCCTTCTCCGACATAGCAAGCCGCCATTGTTAGTTGATAGAGATCGGTCAAAAGACTGTAATCCGTGGGCGAGATCGTCAATTCCTGGTCTTCCATAGGGGTTCTATGACCGTAAGTGAGGTAATAAAGAGACGCTACAGAGAAATTCCGATCCCCCACCTATGATTGCTCCTGAGGTTAGGGGTTTGGATGGATACCAGGAAAATCCTGCACTGTTGATTGAATTGATTGAGACCTGATTTGGGTCTATTAGAGAGCTGTTTCGCGAAATGCTTTAAAGGAAGGATGGTTGGATGAGAAATACTCTGTTCCTATTGTAATTATAGTCAAAATAACCAAAATAAAAGAGGGTGTATATAAAAAAATGACTAAACCTTTACACAAGAAAATTTGAGAGATGTGAATCGGGCGATCGCCAAACCAACAAATAGAAATAGCTTAAATCCTGATTTGAAGGGGTGTAAGCCTCTGTCTGGGTTAACTAATGACTACATCTCAAACTCAAAAAAAATCGGTCACAGGCGATCGCGCACCTCTCAAAAATCGTTAATTCGTAGTTATTTATATTGCTTTTAACTAAAACTATGCGATCGCCATCCTTTTAAAGATGGAGTTATCCACCATTTATGACGCTGGCTAGGGCTAACAAGTCCAGACTTGCTTGCTTGGTTTGGGCTGAGCCTGACCAACGTTAAATTGACATTACGCCAGGGCACATTCGATGCTTCTTTCGCTAGGGTAGGCGTATGGATAGAAAACTAGAATTTCGCATTCGTAGGGCTTAATCTCTAAAGCGCGGCTGATGAATATCCATTCCGACAGTGTCCAATACTAGATAAAGAAAGAGACAAAGGAAAGAGACCATGGCACAAGCAAAACCAGGCGATACAGTAAGCGTGCACTATACCGGCAAACTAGAGGATGGCACTGTATTTGATTCGTCTGTGGGGCGCGAACCCTTGCAGTTTTCGATTGGCGGAGGGAATATGATCCCTGGATTTGAGCAAGCCGTAATCGGGATGGCTCCTGGTGAGTCCAAAACGGAAACCATTCCTTCGGAGCAAGCCTATGGAGAGCATTATCCTGAGATGGTGGTGGTCGTCGATCGCCAGCAGATTCCACCAGAGTTACCCATCGGCGTTGGACAACAATTGCAAATCCAACAGCCCACCGGACAGGTGATCCCCGTCATCATCACCGATGTGACTGACTCTGAAGTAACTCTCGATGCCAATCATCCCTTAGCTGGGGAAGACTTGACCTTTGAAATCAACCTAGTGGCGATCGCCTGAAGGCATAAAGTAATCGAGTGAGAAAGCAATAGAGGCGGTGGGTAGATGGGTAGATGGATAAATGCGACTCTCACTCATCTACTCCGCCCTCCACCCTCAACCCTCAACCCTCAACCCTCAACCCTCAACACTCAACACTCCCCCTTCCCTTCCCTTATCCACTCCCCTGAACCGTTAGCCGCTACAATAGAGCCAACTGTCGATGCTTCTGGTTCTATGACTACCGCCGCACCTGTCAAAACTCAGTACGAAGCCGTTATTGGGTTAGAAACCCACTGTCAACTTAAAACGGACACCAAAGTCTTTTGCAACTGTTCTACGTCGTTCAACACGCCGCCCAATGAAAATGTCTGTCCGGTTTGTATGGGAATGCCCGGTGTGTTGCCTGTGCTCAATCAGAAAGTGTTGGAATATGCTGTAAAAGCTGGATTGGCACTTAATTGTGAGATCGCGGCTTATAGTAAATTTGACCGCAAGCAATACTTTTATCCTGACCTGCCCAAAAATTATCAAATCTCGCAGTTTGACCTGCCGATCGCTGAACATGGTTGGCTAGAAATTGAGTTGGTTGATAAGGGCAGCGGCACGTCTACGCGCAAACGCATTGGCATTACCCGTCTGCACATGGAAGAAGACGCGGGCAAGCTGGTTCATGCGGGTAGTGAACGGTTGTCGGGTTCGACCTATTCTTTAGTAGACTTCAATCGCACTGGGGTGCCTCTGGTCGAAATCGTCTCTGAACCAGATATGCGATCGGGTCGAGAAGCGGCTGAATATGCTCAAGAGTTGCGGCGAATTTTGCTCTATCTCGGTGTGAGTGATGGCAACATGCAAGAAGGCTCACTCCGCTGTGACGTCAATATTTCAGTTCGCCCAGTTGGAACTGAGAAATTTGGCACCAAGGTTGAGATCAAGAACATGAACTCGTTCAACGCGATCGAACGAGCTATTAATTACGAAATTGAGCGGCAAGTTCAAGCGATCGAGGCGGGTGAACGCATCGTTCAAGAAACTCGTCTGTGGGAAGAAGGGTCGCAACGTACGATTAGTATGCGGGTCAAGGAAGGTTCTAGCGATTACCGCTATTTTCCAGAACCAGACTTGACGCCCATCGAAGTTCCGACGGAGCAACTAGAAGAATGGCGATCGCAACTGCCTGAGTTGCCTGCCCAAAAACGCCATCGCTATGAAAATGATCTGGGGCTATCTGCCTATGATGCACGCGTGCTCACTGACGATCGGGCGATCGCTCAATATTTTGAGGCAACGGTCACGGCTGGAGCACCCGCCAAACAAGCAGCTAACTGGATCATGGGTGACATTAGCGGCTATCTCAATAATGAGAAGAAAGGAATCCACGATATTGCTCTGACGGCTGAAACCCTGGCCGAAATGATTAATTTAATTGAAGACAACACCATCAGCAACAAGATCGGCAAAGATATCTTGCCGGAGTTGCTTGTGCAAGGGGGTTCTGCAAAATCATTGATTGAAAGCAAAGGGCTAATTCAAATTTCAGACACGGGGGCGATCGAAACGGCGATCGATGCTGTTATAGCTGCTTTCCCAGATGAATTAGAAAAATATCGGGGCGGCAAGACGAAACTTTTGGGATTTTTTGTCGGTCAAGTGATGAAGCAGACTGGTGGACGGGCTGATCCAAAGCTGACCAACCAGCTTCTCATCCAAAAATTGAATGGTTAATCCATGCCAAAACCAGAAATTCCAGGGAAATTTACAAAAACCCTGGTTTTTTTTGCAAAAACTTTCATTTAGGGGGTGACACCCCCCATACCCCTAATGGCATAATGTGATAAGTAGATGCACCCTGATGGTAGGGAGAGTTAATCAAATGGCTCTCCCTTTTTTTATTGGGCACGATTGGGCAGTGGTCAAGAGACATCCTCAGCCATGACCCATAGACGATGCGACCATAAATAACCCGTTTCATCTTATAACAGGCTGCAAAATCTAACCTGCGGGAAATATCGGAAATTGAGGTAAGCAGAGTTTTCATCGATAGATTTGGGGGCGATCGCCTATGACTTCGTAAAACTCCTGACCTTAACTTCTAGAATGGATTGATAACGATATTTACTGCATCAGAGCCTATTCTCATGTTTGAAGCCCTATCCGATCGCCTAGAATCTGCTTGGAAAAAGCTGCGAGGACAGGACAAGATCTCGGAAGCCAATATTCAAGAGGCATTGCGCGAGGTTCGTCGTGCCCTATTAGAGGCAGATGTTAATCTCCAGGTCGTTAAAGATTTTGTCGCTGATGTGCAAACCAAAGCTGAAGGGGCTGAGGTAATTTCAGGTGTTCGTCCCGATCAGCAATTTATTAAAATCGTCCATGACGAGTTAGTTGGCGTCATGGGGGAAACCAACGTTCCCCTGGCAGAAGCAACAGAAGCCCCGACAATCGTCTTAATGGCAGGGCTTCAAGGAACTGGGAAAACCACTGCCACCGCTAAACTTGCACTCCATCTGCGCAAGCAAAACCGAGAAACCTTGCTGGTGGCAACCGATGTCTACCGTCCTGCTGCCATCGACCAATTGATCACCCTGGGCAAACAGATTAATGTCCCTGTATTTGAAATGGGATCGGATGCAGACCCCGTGGAGATTGCCCGCCAGGGGGTCGCCAAAGCTAAAGCCGATGGTGTGGACACCGTCATTATTGACACCGCCGGACGCTTGCAAATCGACCAAGACATGATGGCTGAGCTAGCTCAGATCAAAGCAACCGTGCAGCCCCATGAGGTGCTGCTAGTGGTGGACGCGATGACGGGTCAAGAAGCAGCTAACTTGACACGCACCTTTCATGATCAAATCGGCATTACCGGAGCCATTCTTACCAAGATGGATGGCGATACTCGGGGTGGGGCAGCCCTTTCGGTGCGGCGCATCTCAGGACAACCCATTAAGTTTGTTGGGGTAGGCGAAAAGGTAGAAGCCTTACAACCTTTCTACCCTGATCGCATGGCATCTCGCATTTTGGGAATGGGGGATGTGCTGACGCTGGTAGAAAAAGCTCAGGAAGAGGTAGATTTTGCAGAGGCGGAGAAGCTGCAAGAAAAGATCATGTCTGCCAAGTTTGACTTCACTGACTTTTTGAAGCAAACCCGGATGTTGAAGTCGATGGGGTCGCTCGGTGGAATCATTAAAATGATCCCTGGTATGAATAAGCTGTCAAGTGAGCAGTTAGAGCAGGGCGAAACTCAACTCAAACGAGCTGAGGCCATGATTAACTCAATGACGGTTGAGGAGCGAAAAAATCCTGATCTGTTGTCAGGGTCTCCCAGTCGCCGTCGTCGCATTGCTAAAGGGGCAGGCTATGGGTTAGAAGATGTCAGCAAACTTGTTAGCGATTTTCAAAAGATGCGATCGCTAATGCAACAAATGAGTCAGGGGCAATTTCCTGGAATGCCAGGAATGCCAGGAATGGGCGGCATGTTTGGTGGAGGTGGGGCACCCGCGATGGGGAATCCACGGGGTACGCCTGCGGGTTGGCGGGGCTATCCCGGAGGGGGAGCACCACCCAAGAAAAAGAAAAAAGAGAAAAAGAAGAAAGGATTTGGTACGCTATAACGGTTGATAAATCTCTGGGTTGCAGGTTTTTAGGATCACAGCCTCAAATTTTCTCTGCTAACCAGTGGTATGATAATGAATCCAATGTCTAAAATTTAAGAATGATTGGCACGTAAAAGCGATCGCCAATCTTTTTGATTGAAGCTTAACAGGTATTTTGAAGGTTACAGGAGCACAATTTTCAGGCATGATTAAACTTCGCTTGAAGCGGTACGGCAAAAAACGGGAAGCGAGCTACCGGATCGTAGCGGCACTCAGTACAACTCGCCGCGATGGTCGCCCATTAGAAGAGTTAGGGTTTTATAACCCCAGAACAGATGAAGTGAAGTTAAAAGAAGAAGCAATCATCAAACGATTGCAGGAAGGAGCACAACCGACTGAAACGGTGCTTCGTCTTCTCAAAAAAGCTAATATTCTTGAACAAGTTCAAGTTAATGCCTGAGTTTATTCGCATCTCATTTAGTCGTGCCTGATTTAGCCCCTACCCAACCCACTCCACAAGCATCAACGTCTAATCCAAACTACATAGGATTAGTCAGGTTTTTGATGGAGCCTTTTTTAGAATCTCCCGAATCTCTTAAGGTAGATTGTGAAGTCTCTCCTCGCAAATCACGAGTACTCATTCGCGTAGCGTTTGAAGGGGAAGATAAAGGTCGAGTGTTTGGGCGAGGTGGGCGAAATATCCAGGCGATTCGCACGGTGTTGCAGGCCGTCGCTCAGATATCCGGTTACTCGGTTCATCTAGATATCTATGGTAGTCAGACGGCAGGACGTGAGGGCGGCTCAGAGGAAAGACCCAGCTCACCTCGTTCTCAGCCTCGTCGTCCTCCTCGACCTCATCGAAATTGAGAAGTTCTATATCTTATGACTCTATCCTCTATGAAAGAAGATAGTTCCTGTTTTTTTAGGGAGCAGTCGTCAGGTAGCATGGATATCACCAGTTTTGATCTAAGGAGGTGACAATTACCAGTGGCAGAGGTTCGTTTAGGTGAAAATGAATCTATTGAATCGGCATTAAGACGCTTTAAAAAGAAAATCCAAAAAGCTGGCATCTTATTTGAAGTAAGACGGCGAGAGCGTTATGAAAAACCTAGCTTGCGTCGCAAGAAGAAAGTCGAAGCGGCTCGCAAACGCCGTTTCTAAAGCTTTTTATGAGCGTGTCAACCCTGGTAACAACAGGTTAGACTGAAGACATTATAACTAGAACGCCTGGAATCCCAAATGAAGCAGGAATTCAGGCGTTTTCTGATTTACAACATTAGATGGGAACATCAAGAACAATTGGACTGCCAAATCCTGAGAGTGCGATCGCCCTCGCAGGACAGCGTGAAGAAAATTTAAAGCAACTGGCTCAGCAAACCGGGGCCTCGATTGTGCTGCGGGGTCAGGAATTGTTGATTTCGGGGACTGAACATCAGGTCGAGTTAAGTGAACGACTGGTGCGATCGCTTGAACCCTATTGGGGTAGCGGCAAAAGTATTACGAGTGTTGATATTTTGACGGCTCGCCATGCCCTCGATACTCAACGCCAAGATGATCTGCAAGCCTTGCAGCAAGATGTCGTAGGACGTACCCGTCGTGGGGAAGACATTCGGGCAAAAACGTTTCGGCAACGACAATATGTGCAGGCTATTCGGACACATGACCTGACCTTTTGTATTGGCCCTGCTGGCACGGGCAAAACCTTTTTAGCGGCTGTCTTAGCTGTTCAAGCTCTGTTGTCTAATCAATATGAGCGGTTGATTTTGACACGACCCGCCGTTGAAGCTGGTGAAAAATTGGGCTTTTTGCCAGGAGATTTGCAGCAAAAGGTCAATCCTTACCTGCGTCCGCTCTATGACGCATTGTATGAAATGACAGATCCCGAAAAGATTGCGGGCTTGATGGAGCGAGGCATTATTGAGGTCGCTCCTCTGGCCTACATGCGCGGGCGTACCTTAAATAATGCCTTTATCATCCTAGATGAGGCACAAAACACCACTCCTGCACAAATGAAGATGGTGTTGACCCGTTTGGGCTTTCGCTCTCGCATGGTGGTTACAGGCGATACGACTCAAACTGATTTGCCCTCTCACCAATCGTCAGGGTTAGTGGTGGCACAGCGTATTTTGCAACAGGTTGAGGGCATTGCCTTTTGTCACTTATCAAAAGCGGATGTGGTGCGTCACTCCCTGGTACAGCGGATTGTTACGGCTTATGAAAGTTATGAACAGGCGTAACGGCTGAAACTTAATTCCGTAAAATCCTCAGGGTGGCGATCGCATGTAACAGGGATATGGGCATTCTCAGTCTGAGTTCTTCTTAACCTAAGAGAAGAAGTCTATTCACAGAAATAATCTGTCAATCATCGAAAAATTAGCCAAAATCACCGGAAGTTGCTCGTAATTGCTCTAGACCATGTTTAATGGAGGCAATCGGCACTCCCGGTTAAAAAGCACACACGCAAAGCTGCATGGAACTCAATCGGTGGTCTACAACAGGTGAAGGGTTTTGGGGACGGGGATTGTTGCGCTGGTTAAATCTCCGACCAGAAGAAAGCGAACGAACTTTTTTAATGTTTGCTTTTTATACCACTACCTCAATGGGGCTGGTATGGTTTGAAGCCAGCACCGTTGCTCTATTTCTAGATCGATATAACGTTGAGTATTGGCTTCCCTGGATTTACGTTGTCAGTGCGGGTACTGGCTCTTTCCTGGGTTTCGTCTATTCTCGGTTACAAAAGATCTTGCCATTGCGGTGGGTCATTGTCATTGTTGCTTTGTTAATGGCGTTCCCAATTTTGGGGTTTCGGATTGGGCTGGGTGGAGAAGATACCATTCCATTAATTGCTGGTTTGACGGCCGTTGGAGCCACTATCTTTGTCATGCGATTGTGGCTAGAGGCAGTTTATGTCCTCCATGACCTCAACACATCTATTACAGCAAACCAACTCTTTAACATTCGGGAAATCAAACGGGCCTATCCTCTCATCAGCAGTGGCATTTTGGTGGCAGATGTTTTGAGTGGCTTTTCCTTGCAGTTGCTGGTGCGAGTCGTTCAAAACCTGAGCAACGTCATTTTGTTGGCGTTTGGCTTAATGCTGATCGGCGCAGGAATTTTGTTGTATCTCTGTCAAACCTATCAACAAGCCTTTCCTGATTCACCTCGACGACGATTACAAGAGCGACAACCTGACTTTACCAATCGTCGCCTTCAAGGGCCTTTGCGACGCTATGTCTTGTTTTTGTTTGTGTTCTTTATCCTGGCGCAGGTCTTGTTTTTGCTAGTTGATTTTCAATTTTTAAGTCAACTGCAACAACAGTCTGGTCCTCAAGGGGGCGAACTGAGTGCCAGTCAAATTGCTGGATTTTTGGGTTTGTTTAACGGGGTTTTGGGCATTTGTGAGTTGCTCATGCAATGGCTAGCCTCAAGCCGTGTCATTGAGGGGATTGGTGTATTTGCGTCAGCGATGTTGTTGCCAGGGGTGATCGCTGTACTTGGAACCTTATCAACAACTATTCTTTTAACAGGTTTTGGACAAGCTCCTCTGCTGTTCTTTAGTTTGACGTTGCTGAAGTTTTTAGACGAGCTGTTACACTACACCCTCTTTGCCAGCATTGGGCCAGTCTTATTTCAACCAATTCCAGACATGATGAGGGGTGGGTTGCAAGCCGTAGTCAGGGGGATCGCAGAACCCTTGTCAACCGGCGCAACAGGATTAGCCATTTTAGGACTGGTATGGCTCACCCAACAAGCTGGGGTGCAAATGCAGGGTAGACAAGATATTTTGATTACCATTGTTATTCTTGCTGTGCTCTGGTTTGCCTGTATCTGGTTTTTGCGAACCCAATATGTCGGGTTGTTGGTGCTCAGTGCCGAACGAGGTCAACTTAGTGTCTCAGACGTTGACCTGCGAGAACTCAAGCGAGCCGTTGTTGAAGCGTTAGATCAACCTGGCACTGAAGCGGATAAGCGATCGTGTATTGAGTTATTGAGCCATATTGATCCTAAAAACTTAGGTGAAGTGTTGGCACCGTTGCTGAGTAAACTGCCACCCTCGCTGCAACGCCAAAGTTTAGAAGAAATGATGGTGTATCCTAGTCTGGTTTATCTAGATCAGGTGAAAGCGTTAATTAATCAGTCTCCACGACCCGAAGTTTTAGCAATGGCTTTACGCTATGTTTGGTTGACGGAGGAAAATGCTGATATTGGGGAACTGCGCCCCTACTTGCACCCCAGCGAAGATCCAGTGGTACGTGGAACGGCTGCCTCGATTATCTTAAGACGAGGAGATGGTCAGCAAAAGGCAGAAGCTACTGAAACTCTCCGACGAATGCTGACCCATGAGCGAGAACGAGAACGGGTGATGGGTTGTCGAGCTTTAGGGGAAGCCGTTTACATGCAATCGCTGCGACTCCACATTGAGCGGTTGTTGCAGGATGAGTCGTTGCGGGTGCGCTGTGCTTTGTTAGAGGCGATCGCCGCGACTCATTTAGATGAATACTATCCTTCATTGTTAAAAGGGTTGCACTACAAATCAACTCGGGAGGCTGCTATGCAAGCCTTGGTGCGGCTTGAAAATGAGGCAATTCCTATGCTAGTGAAGCTAGGTGAAGATGTTCATAAGCCAGAGTTAGTGAGAACTAGTGCCTGGAGCACGATTGGGCAAATTGGCACAATCGAAGCCTTAGATGCCCTCGTCTCTCATTTAATGACAGCCTGGGGCTCAATGCGCCGCAACCTTCTGCGAATCTTGTTGCATCTGCCCAGAGAGTCTGGCATTGATGCTGTTTCAGATACTTTGGGTCGCAGCGGCATTGAGAATTTGATCAACCAAGAACTCCGATTTATAGGACAAATCTATGCCAGTCTGATTGATTTTGACCCCAATCAGGTCGCTGGAATGGAAGCTGATTTGTTGCAGCGAGCTCTTTTAAACATGCGGTCAGATGCCATTCAACGTCTGTTTTTGTTGATGCGCTTTTTGTACCCTTCTAGTGCGATTAAAGCCGCTGATTTTAATTTGCAATCTGGCTCTGGTGAAAACGTGGCACGCGGATTAGAAATTTTAGATAACACCTTAGATATTCCTGGAAAACGAGCCGTTCTGATTATTCTCGATCGCCGCAGTGACCTCGAAAAGCTAGAGAGCCTATCAGATTACATGGCGTATACCCCAATGAAGCCAAGCCAGCGGATACGCCAATTACTAGAGCTGCGGCATTTCCTCTCAGATTGGGCATTAGCGTGTTGTTTTCATGTGGCACGACACTCTCGTTGGGGGGTCACAACAGAACAAGCCGTTTTTGGCTTACAGCATCCTACTGGGTTTGTGCGTGAGGCCGTCTTGGGATACCTCAGAATTGCTTCACCACGAGCCCTGCGCGAACTGTTGCCGATGCTGAAGGATGACCCCGATCCACTTGTGGCAGCTCAAGTGAAAAAGTTGTTGGTTGAGCTGAGATTGCGATCTCTTCGAGATACCCGCGAGGGGTCGCCCGATTCTCTAACCCCTAAAACCATCAAGTCTAACGGTGCGATTCGGTTTCCAGATCAGCCTGGGTTTGCCTCTTCCTAGACTGAAATCTTCGGCAAAAGTCTTAGAGGATGTCTGAGAAGTTTTTGGCGGTTAAAACCGCGACTACAAAAACAAAGTCCGCCGTCGCGGACTCAAGCCAATCTAGGCTTTTTGTAACCTGCGGAGGCAGGTTTTGTTCGTGTAGCTGCGACTTGAGTCGCC
>JANRJA010000078.1:0-5436 GCA_033764315.1 Oculatellaceae cyanobacterium bins.114 | reverse complement strand
CTCACAACCCATTTGGGATTGCTATAGATCGCTAAATATCATGGGTTGAAGGTGTATTGCCTGAAGACGTAAGGGGGAACCTTGAATTTAATCCCTACTTCATAGCTGCTGCATCACAGTTAGCATTAGTTTGAGAGGGGTTCCGGCGATCGCCTGGGACTATAAACTTGGCAACCGCTCTGCTCTGGAATGGATACTTGACCAATACAAAGAAAAGAAACCCAAAGACCCCGCGATCGCCAAATTGTTTAACACCTATCGCTTTGCCGACTACAAAGAACATGTCATTGACCTGCTGAAGCGAGTTTGCACCGTTAGCGTTAAAACAATGGAGATCATTAGGCAGATGCCTGATGGGAGTGGATAATTTGTAAAGGTTAAACAGGAGATAACGTGATGACACAAACTGCAATTATTCACAATATCGAAAAAATATTAAAGACATTGCCAGAGCCTTTGCAAATTGAAGCTCTGCATTACATCGAGTATTTAAGTAGTCAATATGTTCATCAAGATGCTACTCAAAAATCGCGCAGCACAGAAGACGGAATCATAGAATCACCTGAGGAAGAAATACCAAAAAAACGAGGCGGTTTTGGAGTCTGGCAAGGAAAAATCTCGATGGCGGATGACTTTGATGCGCCACTCGAAGAGTTTGAGGAGTATATGTAAGCATGAATGCACTGTTAGATACTCATACGTTTATCTGGCATCTAGAAGGCAACTTGAAGTTAAGTAGAGATGCACGAGATATCATTGAATCCTTGGATAATAAATTGCACGTTAGTATTGCAAGCTTTTGGGAAATTGCAATTAAAATAGGCAAAGGTAAACTGACTCTTCAAAATCCGTTTCATGATTTGGAAGATGTCCTCAAGCAAATCGGTATTGAAGTTTTACCTATTACTTTTTCTGATACAGAGTTCTATCTTAATTTGCCATTGCACCATAATGATCCGTTCGATCGAATGCTCATTGCTCAAGCAAGCAATCATGCTCTCGTGATTGTCAGTGCTGACACCGCTTTTGATGCCTATCCAGTTCAACGAGTATGGACATGAGGAAAGAATCGTGGTTCTACCGTTCTGCCTGTTCTCGTTTGAACAGTAACTGGATTCCCAAGGCGACTAACCCCAAAGTGGCGATCGCAAACACCGATGTTGCCAGTGTGCTCATTCCTACCACCAGAGTCCGAACGGCGATCGCAATATTGACTGCTACAGCGTTACCAGAGGGTAAAGGCTTGGTGGCAAATGTTTGAGCAATAGAAATGGTCAAAAAATAAAGTGCCGTTCCCAGTCCTCCTGCAATGGATGCGCCAATAAAACAGCGAAGCGGAGTCGGCGGCACATAGGTGCTGTCCTGAGGCGGTTGAGGAGAGGGGGTAGGGTTTGTCATGGCACAACTCAGGATTGAAGGGAACAAAATAAACGATATAACGCGATGTGTAACTTAGAGGTTTAGATCCCCGGTTGCTCGTTCAGCCTCTTCAAAGTAGGCTGATTTGCGTCATAGCAACCGGGGATCTGGGGAAAGTCGCACATGGGGGTGATATAAGCTCATGGTCACGAGTGATGGGTGACTGGTCACTTGCTAATGACAAATAACCCATGACCTATGACTGATCCCGTTAAAAAACATTGAGTTTAATCTTGTTCGACTTCTTTAATCGTAAATCAGTGCGGAAATTTTAGGGATTGGGAATACTGATTCATACAAAATAGTCCGAAAACAGAATAAACTCCCCTGTAGTCTCTCAAAAAGATTTCTGGTTGGCATAGCTCCATGAGTAAGCGTAGCGCACCTGCCTTGATTTTGTCTCTTGGTATCACCGCTGGTCTAATTGCTGGAAGCCTGTGGTTATTAGGCAAAACCTCACCAGGGTTATTGCCTGTTCTGACTGGGCAACCGGGGCAACCCAGCGGTGGCATTTTTGGTGAACGTTCAACCGAGTTAAAGATTCTGGGCGATACTTTTAGCGGCTATAGCACCTTTCGCAACAATGAGTTTCAGCAAACTCTGAGTCAGGCTGGAGTCACGCTTAGCTATGCAGATGAGTTTGACCAGAAACTACGAGCGGAGCAGCTTAGTCAAGGACAGGCTGATTTGATGGTGACGACGCTAGATCAATTCTTGCAGCAACGTCCTCAGGGCAAAATTGTAGGCTTGATTGACCGAACGGTGGGTGCAGATGCCGTCGTGTTGAATACCAAACGCTATCCTAACCTGAAGTCACTACTGGATTTAAACCAACTGGTGCAGCAGGAAAAAGCTCAGGGTCGGCGCGTGGGAATTGCCTTTGCTGGAGATACTCCCAGTGAATATCTAGCCCTCGTGCTAGATACCAAGTTTGATGCTTTTAATCTGGCTGATTTTGAGATTACCCGTGTGGCTGATGCGTCAGAAGCGTGGGCGTTGATGCAAAACCCGGATCAAAATGTGGCGATCGCTGTGATTTGGGAACCTTACGTGACACAGGCACGGCAACAGGGCTATACCGTTGTGCTGTCGAGCCAGGATGCTCCAGGGGCGATCGTAGATGTGTTGGTTGCCTCGGATCGACTGATCCAGTCTCGTCCAGAGATGATTTCTGAGCTATTAGAAGCCTATTATCGGCGGATCGATACTAATGTGCGAGATTCGTCGCAGTTGCAGGCGCAAATTGCCGAAGATGGCAACTTATCTCCCAACGATGCTGCTGCTGTGATTCAAGGAATCGAGTTCTTCACCGCCACTGAAGCCCAAACCTGGCTGAAGGACGGTACTTTAGAGCGGCGGATTGGCTCGACTGCTGCTGTATTGGTTCTAGCCGGACGGTTGCAAGATATACCCCAATCTGGTGAATTATTTACCGATCAATTTATTGCACAAGCCGCAGGCAATACCCAGACGTTGATCGATTTGGTGCGGGCAGATAATCCTGAGCTTGCCGATCGTCTTGCCGGACGAGAACGAGCGGTGAGTGTGGCTCCTACCCTACAAGCCAGTCAAATTCAAACGGCACCTAACATCGGCAACTTGCAGGTGCGGGGACAGGTCGGCTTTGGCACAGGGTCATCTCAACTCACCGCCGAAGGGCGACAAACGCTGGATCAACTCGCTAATGAAATCAAAGAATTCAATGCTCAAACCGTTGCTGTGCGGGTGATTGGACACACTTCGAGAACCGGGTCTGCTACCTTTAACCAAACCTTGAGCCGACAGCGTGCCCAGGTCGTTGCCAATTATTTTCGAGGGCGTGGGGTGCAGCACAATCTCTTGCCAGAGGGCAAGGGCTTTAGCGAGCCACTGCCTGGAATTGCGCCGACCGATAGCCGCAATCAACGCACCGAGATTCGCCTAGTCCGGATTAACTAATCAATCCAATACAGACGCGATGAATTTAGTACAGACGCGATTAATCGCGTTTCTCCTATAATCACGTCTCTCCTATTCTCGACATTACAATAACTATGCCTGCCCCCACCTTTGATCAACAACGTCAACGTCTGTTAGCCGAGGCTTTGCAACTTTCTCGATATTTGTTAAACCGTCCAGAGGCAGTCGATCCCGATTGGGTTGAGCGTCGTCAAGAGCGATTACGCCAGTTGCAGAAGGCTCTCAAGGCATTTGCCCATCCCATTCAACGCAAGCCACTCGCCCCAACTGAGATGCCGCTAGACGTGCGACACGCATTTGTCAAAGCTGTGTTGCTCGTCACTCGCTATCAGGCAGTCGGAGGATGCACCTGGCGAGGAACACTGCCGTCTCCTACGTTGAGTCAATATTGCCCTGATCCAATTCCGGCAAGCTGGGTTGCTTCTGAAACGCTGCAAAGCCTTTCCCCTAATGGGGCGATCGCCACGTTATGTCGTTTCTTTGATTTACCAGATGACGTTCCAACCGAATTGACAACTTTGTTGACCCAGGTGGATGCTCAGATCGATCGCCAACGACAAATCATTGCAGCGGTGTTAGCTGAGTTTGGGTTGATGACAACAGCGACTCAAAGCGGTTCCCCCGATGGAGTAATTGCCGCTCCTGAACGAGTAGTTGCGTTGTTTCAGCAGTTGTTTGGGACAATTCCCGTTCCAGCAGAAGCGATCGACTGTGTTTACACCGACATGCAGATCTACTTTTGCCTCAACTATCAGGATGGGAAATTGTATCAACAAAGCCTTGATGGGCACCATGACGCTATTGGCTGGTATAGCTTTAGTGAGAATGAGCGCATTCAGTTGCAGGTGTTTTTGCAGTCTTTGGGTGCGTTTAACTTCGAGAAGTTTCGGCGATTTCCTATTTTTGGGGCGTGTGATCCAACAACGATTAACCAGGAATGGTGCGATCGCCTCGCTCAAAAGATAGGCGTACCCACTTCAGCCGTAATTCAAGCTTTAGTGCGATCGGTCAGCATTATCCCTACTCAAAAAGCAGAAGCCTTTTTGATGCACGACATTTGGGGACACCACTGGCAATTTATGTTGACTCAGTTTGAGCGAGACTACACGATCTTGGCGGATTGTCATCACCCCTTGCGAGCCGCTGAAACGGCCTATACCGCTGAGGGGCCATTGAGCTGTCAGGAACTCTTCAGGGTAGAAGGAGAACGGGTTGAAGTCGATGAAGAGCGATCGCTGCTGTTCTTTCATGGAGAAGTGCAACAACGCTTAGGCTTATTGTTTACTCACCTGATTGGTGAAATGTTAGCAGATATTGCAGAGTTTAAATTTATTTGGAAACACACTGAATTATCCGATCAACTCCCCAGTTCATCTCTCTTTAAAACAGAACCTACTAAGTTAGATTTGAGTCTCAACGACATTGATATTTTATTTCTGCAAGTGTTGAAACCCTTGTTGGAGATGGAGTTCTCAGTTCTTAAAGATTCAGTGTTGGAAACAGAGTTATTAGCAGAATGGGCTGAGGCAGGGCATCCCATTCATTCACTAGAGTTTCGCACTAGTCTCAAACAAGCGATCGTGCGGCTGTATCAGATCTTTTTAGAGGAATATAACCGCACTTATCTGCCAACTATGACGGGTGACATTGGCATCTTTACACAGGCCGTTAGTAACTTGCTTTATTTGCAAAATGCAATCAGTGAGCTGTATACCGATGAGGCGGTTAGTGCTAATCCTAATCTGCCCTTTCAAGATCTGCTGCTTGTATTTGTTAGCAGCTATTGCTCTAATGATAGCTATGCTGATTTCTGGGACATTGATGATGTGTTAGCCAATTACTTCTTACCCTGCTGGCAACAGTTGCAACAGTTCGCCGTTTTATATCCATCTCAGGTTAGTTAAATCTCCTAATTAATTACAAAGCTACCCGTGTTAATGTTTAAGAGCTAGGTTCGTGGTTTAAAAATTGTGTAGGAATCGTTTTATGGTGAAGTGGCGTAAGCTGGGTTTTGAGAAAACTCAACAAGCTGATCCTAAATTGAGAGCGATCGCCTAT
>JANRJA010000059.1:0-16715 GCA_033764315.1 Oculatellaceae cyanobacterium bins.114 | reverse complement strand
CGGGGTGCGACTCTCACAACCTCCTAATTTCACAAATGATTTAGGACTGCTATATATTGAGGCGACCCTAGAAATAGGTTGGCTCATAAGTCATAGGTTTTTGAAGTTTGCGACTCGTCAAGAAAAACTCAATCTTCAGCTCTCCAAGTTGCAGCAAGTCTCCATCTTGAAGTGTGCGGCGTTCTCGATTGACTAGGCGACGACGATTAACAAGCGTGCCATTGCTACTACCCACATCAGCAATATATACGCCATCAATCGGGTGATACCCGACAACCGCATGACAGCGTGATACAGAGCTATCTGGAATCGTAATAGCGCAAGTCGCATCTCTACCAATCAACCAGGTAGAATTGCTTTCTAGCAAGCAATCCTCTCGTTTGGAATTTAAATTGGTTACTAAAAACGTAGTGTGCCCAGTAACGACGATCTGAATATAAAATTCAGTTAATTGACAGCGGCCAGGAGACTCTAAAACACGTTGAATGATAGCAATAACTTCATCTCGGTTGTAATTGCAATCTATTAATAAAGCATCTGTTAATGTTGGGTTTTGCTCTAAAAAGACCAGAGGGTTGCGATTAGAAACATTGGAGAGTTTGAAGTTTGACATAGCTTTAAAATTCGCTCTGTGCGATGACAACGGTTTACAAATCGCCAGACCTTAAAACCCTGATTCAAACATCGATGGCTGACTAAAACAAACAATTTATGGATGCAGTGTTTAGGCAAACTGAAGATTAGTTCGCTTCATGCTTAGGATGAACCCTGATAACTCAGTTGATTGTCTTTGAGATGCAAGAAAAACCTGTAATAGCAATGATTGATGAGATGCATCGATCGCGGTCTAAATTGGCAGGTTGCACACTTCTAATTCTGACCCTTACATTAGCCGCACTGATTTATCAGTTGAGGAAAATTAAATAGGTAGTGGGGTGATTGCGCAACCCTCATTCTCAACAAGTTCACCAAAACTTTATGAAAAATCACCAAAAGAGCAGTTTTTTAAAGTTTTCTTGAACTACGTTTTCGGTACTTATACTGAGGGTCTTTAACGGTTGGGATGTTTTTATTCCTTGATTACTTTTTCACCATCCACTAACTAAGATGCTGATAGCAGTAAGACACGAGTAGATATTGGGAAACGCCACGACTTACTTCCTTTTATGGGTTAGGTAAATTACAGGACTTAGGGTGTAGCTCTGTAAAATTAACGCTCCTCATGAAAATGAAAGTCATTTTTTCCAATGTTTACTTATTCGGTTTGAAATAGATCGCTGTTTACCAAAACTTCAATGTAAGATCCGTATTTATTTATTTTCTTCTGTAAATAAACTGACGTTCCAGATTAAAATTCTAAGTGCTTTAATACAAATTCATTCAAAACCTGTCCTCCTTTTGAGGGAAAATTTAGACTTGAATGATAATGTGTACCCGTTTAGGGTTATCCTCGCAACCGACCTCGTTTCACCAAGCTACGTCTATGAAGTCTTATCTGGCTGCTGCTGTGCAGATGAATAGTCTGCCTGATTTGGAAAAAAATTTGCTTCAAGCAGAGGATTTAATTGATCTGGCAGTGCGCCAGGGGGCAGAATTAATTGGTTTGCCAGAAAATTTTTCTTTCTTAGGAGACGAAGTTGCCAAGCTGAAACAAGCCGAGGCGATCGCCCAAGCCAGTGAAAAGTTTTTGCGAACTATGGCTCAACGCTATCAAGTGACTCTTTTGGGTGGTGGGTTTCCAGTGCCAACTGATGGCGGAAAAGTCAATAACACAGCATTGTTAGTTGGGCCAACGGGGGAAAACCTGGCTCGCTATGAAAAGGTGCATTTATTTGATGTCAACTTGCCTGATGGCAACACTTATCAAGAATCGGAAACGGTTTTAGCCGGTCTTCAACTGCCACCTGTGCATCCTTCTAAAGAATTGGGTCACATCGGCTTGTCAGTTTGTTACGATGTGCGCTTTCCAGAACTCTATCGCCATCTCTCTCAAATGGGGGCTGAGGTTTTGTTTGTGCCTGCCGCTTTCACCGCTTACACCGGGAAGGATCACTGGCAGGTACTCCTTCAAGCACGAGCCATCGAAAATACCTGTTATGTCATTGCTCCAGCCCAAACCGGACGACACAACACCTTGCGACAATCTCATGGTCATGCCGTGATCATTGACCCGTGGGGAGTGGTGCTGGCAGATGCGGGTGATAAACCAGGAGTGGCAATCGCCTCGATTGAGCCTTCTCGGTTAGAACAGGTACGGCGACAAATGCCTTCCCTGAAACACCGGGTTTTTGTCTAGTTTCTAAAGCCAGTTCTGGTGAATTCCTCAGGAGCGATCGCTGCATCTTGAAAAGAACCATGTACAGTAGACAGCAATGAGTTTTGTTAAGCACATGGTTGATCCAATTGCTTGGATAATCAACATCAGCCCAGATCGCTTGATATTTCCACCGCTTCGAGGTTCGTTTTTAGTCGCCGAAACCCCTAATGCAGAAGATGCACCGTTCGTATTAGCAGGGGTTTTGTTGAGCTTAGTGATAATTTATTTTGCCGCCAAGCTAGGCGGTGAGATCTGCGCCCGAATTAATTTGCCATCGGTGCTAGGGGAACTAATCGGAGGTGTTGTTGTTGGCGTTTCAGCACTCCATCTGATCGTGTTCCCTGAAAGTTCAGGAGAAACTAACTCGGCTGTTCTCTCTTTTTTACAACTGACGACCGGGCTAAGACCCGAAGCCGCTCTGGATGTGTTTCAAGCCCAGAGTGAAGTGATTTCAGTGTTGGCCGAGCTAGGAGTGATCATTCTGTTATTTGAGATTGGGCTAGAATCTGATCTCAAAGAATTGATTCGCGTTGGCCCACAAGCTGCCGTTGTTGCTGTCGTAGGGGTCGCCGTCCCGTTTGCAGCTGGAACGGCTGGGCTAATTGCTCTATTTGGAGTGCCTACTATTCCAGCGGTGTTTGCTGGGGCAGCCCTGACTGCAACCAGCATTGGCATCACGGCAAAGGTCTTGGCCGAGCTGCAACGCCTAAATTCACGGGAAGGGCAGATTATTATTGGGGCAGCCGTACTAGATGATGTGCTAGGCATTATCGTCTTAGCGGTGGTAGCAAGTTTAGCAAAGACTGGTGAAATTGAGATTTCACAGGTGCTCTATTTGATAGCAGGTGCTGCCATATTTTTGGTTGGGTCAATTTTCTTAGGACGTTTCCTCAGCCCCTATTTCATGGCACTGGTCAACCGCATGACCACCCGTGGACAATTGCTGTTGTCGTCTTTGATCTTTACCTTTGTGCTTGCTTACATCGGGGCGGCTATCCAACTAGAGGCTATCTTGGGGGCGTTTGCGGCAGGGTTAGTGCTGGCAGAAACCGAAAAACGCCAAGAACTGGAAGAACAGGTGATTCCAGTGGCTGACATTTTAGTTCCTATCTTTTTTGTCACGGTGGGAGCCAAAACCGATGTGAGTGTGTTAAATCCGCTTAATCCGGCTAATCGAGAAGGCTTGATCATTGCGACATTTTTGATTGTTGTCGCCATTATTGGCAAGGTTGTGACCGGGTTAGCGGTGTTTGGTCAACCCGGCATTAATCGACTGGCGATCGGCGTGGGTATGATTCCACGGGGGGAAGTGGGTCTCGTGTTTGTTGGCGTCGGTTCCGCAACGGGAGTGCTGTCAGAGTCATTAGAGGCGGGCATTATTGTCATGGTGATTCTCACAACGTTTTTAGCACCAGCCCTATTGCGAGTTGTGTTTCAATCCTCTCCATCAGAGGGTGTGATAACAGATCCAGCGATCGCCCTTGTGGATGGCTCCAATAACCCCTCTTTGATTACGTCTACTTCGCCGACATCCGCCTCTGAGGTGGACTCTATTCAAGAATCTCAATCCAGTTAAACCGTCTAAAGTTAGGTGCTAAACTGGCAACGCTTCCCCATCGAAACTCCCTGATTACAAACTGCACAGAATGTATTTACGTTAAAGATTCTCGCTTTGATGAGAGTGGTTGTGCAGTGAGAATTTACCTGTGTGACTCATAGCCGGTTTTTGTAGAGGTTTACAGTGAGATTTTATCGGTTCCTTCCCGGTTTTCTGGGTGTTATGGGTGCTCTGCTGATCATGGCTCCAGCAGAGGCTACGACACTCCAATTTTGGCGTTTTAATGCCAGTGAAAACCGCCTCGTGTTTACAACAGATGATGGAGTTCAACCTAGAGCACAACTGTTGGCAAACCCAACTCGTCTAGTCATCGATCTACCAGGCACTACCCTGGGGCGATCGCCTCTCAACCAAGCGGTGGGGGGTGCCATTCGAGAGGTGAGAGTAGGACAATTTGATGCTCAAACCACCCGAATTGTGATTGAGTTGGTTTCAGGCTATACCCTCGACCCTCAACAAATTATGGTGCGAGGGGCTACCCCCACCCAGTGGATGGTGCAGTTGCCCACGCCGCAATCTACCGATCCCAATGCATCTCCACTGCCAACACCCCCTTCATCCGCTACCCCTAGCCCGTTACCGTCCGTTACCCCTGCTATTCCCGGTGCAGCAACCCAATTAGAAGGCGTACGAGTCACCCCCGATGGTTTTTTTGTTCGTACCCGTGGGGTAGAGCCAGAGATTGATATTCAGCGTAGCCGCGATCGCCGTCAAGTCACCTTTGACCTCGCCAATACAGCGTTGTCGCCACAACTGGTAGAACGGGACATCACCGTAAATGGCAATGGAGTCGAGCGGGTACGAATCGAGCAAGCTCAGACCTCTCCTCCAGTTGCCCGTATTACGTTAGAGCTATCAGATGAAGCATCTGAATGGCGAGCCAGCAGCAGTTCCCTCGGTGGAGTTGTCATTCTGCCTTCAAGCGGCAATATGGCAAACCGCCCTCCAGGGGCGCGACCTACTCCTACTGCTCCCACTCCTCAGCCACGCGCTACCATTCAAGCCATTGAACTGGCTCCTGACGGATCGCAATTGCTGATCAGAGCTAATCAACCTGTGACTTATACCACAGGGTGGGATCGTGCGACGCTTGCCTATCGCATTACCATTCCCTCGGCACAACTAGCAGACAATATCCAGGGACCCCAGTTAGGGCAGGGTAGCCCTATCCTCAGTATTCGTTTGCGCCAGGAAGATGAAGATACGGTTGTGATTTTGTTACAACCTGCGGCTGGGGTTCGGTTTGGGCAAATTAATCAACCCGGACGACAACTACTGGCTTTGCCGATACAACGCCGTGGAGAACCTGCAATTCCTCCAGTGGCTCGACCACCAGTGCCCACTCCATCAGGGCCATTGCCTACCGTTCGCAATGGTCGAATTGTGGTCGTGATTGACCCCGGACATGGAGGGTCAGATCCAGGTGCAATCGGGATTGGGGGCTTGCGTGAGATCGATATTGTTTTGCCGATCGGGTTGCAGGTGGCTTCGTTGCTAGAGCAGCAAGGAGTACAGGTTGTCTTAACTCGACGTGACAATCGAGATGTTGAACTTGATCCACGAGTACAAATTGCAGAGCGGGCCAATGCAGATCTCTTTGTCAGCATTCACGCTAATGCCATTAATCTCAGTCGTCCTGATGTCAATGGGCTAGAAACTTACTATTACTCAGCTCAAGGTGAAAGATTGGCACGAGTCATTCACAGTAACCTCGTACGTGAAACCGGAATGCTCGATCGTGGGGTGCGACGGGCTAGATTTTATGTCATCCGAAATACTTCCATGCCCTCTGTTTTAGTTGAAACTGGATTTGTCACGGGTGCCCAAGATGCTCGCTTACTGAGCGATCCAAACTTCCGCAACCAGATGGCAGTGGCGATCGCGCGCGGTATCCTGCAATATATTCAGCAAAACTTCTAAACAAATCTTAGTTTGATGCAATTCCCCGTACCAAACTTTTCAAATCATTCACCTGAACTCACCCGACTCACCTCCAATCCTCAAGACTACTCTGTTCTTTCTACGACTGGGCTATCGCTTGACAACCCTCAACGGGCTCGGATTGCTGTCTTCGACAGCGGAGTAGGGGGCTTGACGGTGTTGCGAGAGGTTTATCGCCAGTTACCTCATGAATCAGTTTTATATGTTGCAGATACGGCTCACCTGCCCTATGGCACCCGTTCTCAAGCCGAGATAGTTGAGTTTACACGTGAGATTTTGGCGTGGTTGCAACAGCAAAACGTCAAGATGGTTCTCATGGCATGCAACACGAGTTCAGCCTTGGCACTTGAAACCGTTCAAACTGAGTTCGATGTTCCCATGCTGGGGGTTATTCTGCCAGGGGCACGAGCAGCCGTTCACCAGGGCAAACGGATTGGGGTGATTGCCACACCTGCTACCGCGGCTAGCCATGCCTATCGTCGGGCGATCGCTGAAATTGACAGCACTGCACAGGTTTGGCAAGTAGGCTGCCCTGAATTTGTGCCCCTGATCGAACAAAATCGCTTACACGACCCATATACCCTGGCAATGGCACAAAAATATCTCAATCCATTGATAGAGCAGCAAATTGACACGCTGATTTATGGCTGCACCCACTATCCCCACCTCTCCCCAGTAATCAAGCCCCTTTTACCTAACCACGTTACTTTGGTCGATCCAGCCGTGCATGTCGTTCATGCTGCCGCTCAAGAGCTAGATGTGTTGGGGTTAAGAAATACTCATGCTCCCCTGCCGACCCGATTTTGTGTTAGTGGACCCATTGGGCAATTTATCTCCTTGTCTCACCAGTGGTTGGGGTTTGCTCCTCAAGTCGAGCTCATCAAAGCATTAGCAGAGACAGAAAACCGAATTTACTCTATCTCAGGAGATATTACTTAATCAAACGAAACAAACAGCGAGGGAACCAAGCAGTCTTCTCAGTTCCCTCGCTGTTTTACTAAATCTAAAGTAGCTTTAAAGCAGCACTCCGTTAGAACGCCTAAGCGTCCTTCCCCAAGAGCCTAAGCTCTCGATCGTTGTACTAGCATTAACAACACATAGATAACTAAAAGATAACCTGCTGCCAAGACCGGAATAATGAATGGAACACCGTTATAAGTCATAGCCTTGCCCGTTAGGAGTGAAGATAGGAAATTACATAGAAGCAATAGAATATTCGGCGCAACACAACCATGTGCGCTAATGAAGGCATCAATGCCTACTGAGGGGCATCGACAGCTAACCCCGATCCAATGTCGCAGTAAAATTGACTTGACTGATCTAGAGCCGACACCGAATCAAGCAAAACTACAGATTCACCCAACGTGAAACTGAGGTGATCCAACCTCTGCTAGAGAGGAAAGACTGCTCAACTCGGCAATCAAAAATCAAGGGCTACGAATTCAAAAAATGAACTCAGCTCCTGATCCATATCACCTGCATCGGAACAGAACAGTTATCGCAGATCTACCGTGACCAGATTTATGAAATTTTGAAATCCTTACTTATTAGACTAACACAGGATTTATGACTTATCCGTACTTTTTTGGAAAAAAATCAGCTACTTTTTGAAAACTTATAATTGTCTGCTTTTCCTTAATTGGAGAGGATTCTAGCTCTTTACCAATACTCTGATTTTAGACATCAACCCTAAGATTCATTCCCATAAAACTCTTTCAGAAAAAGAGGGGTGTTTCTAATTTTGAGACTCAGTAAAATTGACCTGTAATTAGTAAAAATACTTAGTTAGAAAGCAAGGGCAATCGCCTCTACCGCAAAACGTGATTTAGGATACAAATTTCTAATGATTCCAATGGCAGTTGCTAGATTCTCTGAAACAGATAGGTTGAGCTTTCCCAGAAGTAGAGGGGTTGTCTTAGAATAAACACAAGATATGTAAAATTTCGTAAATAACTTACAAGCCTTTATCCATGACTTCAGCCACCTCCCTCTTTTCTACTGTTGAAGCCGACTTGCATCAGCTCACAGAAAATCTGAAGCAATTGGTGGGTGCGCGTCACCCGATTTTATACGCAGCAGCGGAGCACCTCTTTGGTGCAGGGGGAAAGCGGCTTAGACCGGCGATCGTGCTGCTGGTATCTCGCGCCACCATGCCAACTCATGAGCCAACTCCAAAGCATCGTCGTCTGGCTGAGTTAACTGAGATGATTCACACGGCCAGCCTGGTGCATGATGACATCATCGACGAATCTGAGCTGCGTCGAGGAGTCCCTACTGTCCACGCTAGCTTTGGCAATCGAGTAGCGGTTCTGGCAGGTGATTTCTTATTTGCCCAAGCATCCTGGTATCTGGCAAACCTTGACAACCTGGAGGTCGTGAAGTTGTTGTCAGAAGTGATCAAAGACTACGCCGAAGGAGAAATCCAGCAGGGATTAAACCGCTTTGACACCAGCTTAAGCATTGATACCTACCTAGAGAAAACCTATTACAAAACCGCATCGCTAATTGCTAATAGCTCTAAATCAGCTGGGTTACTCAGTGGAGTAGGCAACGATTTAGCCCTCGATTTGTATAGCTATGGTCGCCACGTGGGTCTCGCTTTCCAGATTGTCGATGACATTCTAGACTTTACTGGGTCAATAGATGCCCTGGGCAAACCCGCAGGCTCTGACCTCAAAAGCGGTAATTTAACGGCTCCTGTACTCTATGCTCTCGAAGAAAAACCCTATTTGGAAGTGCTAATTGACCGTGAATTTGCCCAAGAGGAGGATCTAGAGCAAGCGATCGCCTTGGTCAAAGACAGTCAGGGCATTCAGCGATCGCGCGAGTTGGCGGCTCACCATGCTCAGCTTGCCGTCGAACATATCACTCGACTGGCTCCATCCGAATCGCGACAAACCTTGATTAACCTGACCGATTATGTCCTCAGTCGCCTCTATTAAAGCAAAAGACAGAACACCCAAAAAAATTGTAGGGGTACTTTGCAAAGTGCCCCTACAGGAACCGATTATCTACTTCTACCAAAGAATAATGCTTTAGATTAGAAGTGCCGAATGATAGCTTCAGCAAATTCAGAGCACTTTAAGGGCGGCTCAACGGGCGGTTCCATCAGACGTGCCAGGTCATAAGTCACTTCCCGGTTTGAGATAGCAGCCCCAATCCCTTTTTTAATGAGATCGGCGGCTTCTTGCCAGCCCATATATTCCAACATCATCACTCCCGATAAGATGACTGAACCGGGGTTGATCCGGTCTAAGCCAGCATGTTTAGGAGCAGTCCCGTGAGTCGCCTCAAAAATGGCACAGGTATCGCCAATGTTGGCACCGGGTCCCATTCCCAAGCCACCTACAATCGCCGCTGCCGCATCCGATAAGTAATCCCCATTCAGGTTCATCGTTGCCAAGATGGAGTATTCATCAGGGCGGGTCTGAATCTGTTGAAAGATGCTGTCGGCGATTCGGTCATTGACCATGATTTTAGTTTTCCACTGTCCGTTCCCATGAGTTTCCCAAATGGTGTCGAGAACTGCCTTCACGTCATTACAGATCTTGGCTTTCTTTTCAGCCGTGAGCGCATCAAACCCAGGTTCAATTTGACGGGCATTGTCTTCTACTGTTAGATCAGGCTGCCGCTCTTTGTTTCCCAAAATCCAAGATTCTTGTTCAGTAACACACTCCGCTCGAAATTCGCTGGTGGCTAACTCATAGCCCCAATCTCGAAATGCCCCCTCGGTATATTTCATAATGTTGCCCTTGTGCACCAGCGTCACCATCTGTTTGGCTTGAGGCAGGCGCAAGGCATGTTTAATGGCGCGTCGTACCAGACGTTGAGAGCCTGTTTTGCTGATAGGTTTAATGCCAATGCCAGAGTCAAGGGAAATTTTTTTCTTGCCATGCTCTGGTGTCGCAGGAATTAACTCTTCGTTAAGAATTTTAATGAGGCGATCGCCAATTTCGCTGCCCTGCTTCCACTCAATCCCCAAATAAATATCTTCGGTATTTTCTCGATAAACAATTACATCCAGCTTTTCTGGAGTTTTGTGAGGCGATGGAGTGCCGGGATAGTATTTACAAGGACGAACACAGGTATAGAGATCATGAATCTGACGCAGAGCTACGTTGAGGGAGCGAATCCCACCCCCAATGGGCGTAGTGAGCGGCCCCTTAATGGCAATTCCATAGTCTTGAATGGCAGTTAGGGTATCTTGGGGCAAATATTGGTAAGTGCCGTAGAGATCGCAGGCTTCATCTCCTGCATAGACCTTAAACCAGACAATGTGACGCTGTCCGTTGTAGGCTTTAGCGATCGCTGCATCAAAAACCTTCTGAGCAGCAGGCCAAATGTCTACACCTGTTCCATCTCCGCGAATAAAGGGAATGATTGGATCATCAGGAACAACTGGTTCACCCTGATCAAACGTAATACGCGATCCAACAGAGGGGGGAATAATTTTTTCATACATAATCCTTAGCAACTCCTGCTTGCTAACTCTAGCTCAGTGGCATAATAGCTTTAATTTTGAAGTCATGTTGAGCCAAGTGAGCATTATTGCTAATTTCGTTTTGTTATGGCTGATTTTTGTAGTAGAACCTACGTTTTCTAATATGTAGATGTAGACTGGTGATTGTTGCATTGATTTTTGTCAATAGGGAACTTGCTTAACTTCAAAATGGTGCAACCTGAAATAAGCTGAGAGAAGCAGGAAATGTACAGAGTATCGGCTCTCCTGGAGGAGAAAATTCCAAATTTCCTCCTGGTTCTTTGAACTTATTTAAGATTGCGATAGAGCGTGCTTTAGAGCAAAACTTTTTAAGATTAAAGGATTAATGATGACCTTCAATTCCACACCTGGGCGGTTATGTGGGAGTTTGAATGAAGAAGATTTTAATTGTTGACGATGACATTACACTGAGAACGGCAATTATCCGCTATTTGCAAAATCGCGGATATGTGGTTCAAGACGCAAGCTCAGGGGTCGAAGGGTTGGCTCTATTTGAGCAAAACCCGCCTGATTTAGTGGTATCTGATGTCATGATGCCAGAAATGGATGGGTTTGAGTTTTGTCGTCGATTGCGAGCGACCCGATCGGGTCAACTCGTCCCGTTTATTTTTCTATCCAGTCGAAAAGACGTTGATGATCGGGTGCAGGGGCATCAAATCGGGGCCGATGATTATCTAGTCAAGCCGTTTGAGCCGAAAGAATTGGTTGCGAAAATCGAGGCGCAATTAGAGCGATCGCGCCGCATCCACTCTGAAATTATTCGTCTGATTCAACAATCGAATGGAGCCGTGGGTGAATCTCCCACAAATTCTTTGCACCCCAATCCTCTGCCTCTCACCCCTGCTGAAGAGAAAGTGTTTTGGGAAGTGATCCAGGGCTATACCAATAAACAAATCGGCGATCGCCTGTTTGTCAGCCCCCGCACGGTGCAAACCCACTTGAGCAATATCTTGAGCAAGCTGCAACTCGAAAATCGCTCGCAACTGATTCGATTTGCCTTTGAGCAAGGATATCGCCCTCCTGTCGCTGAAACGGGTGGAGAAGGAAAAGAGTAGAGAATGGCTGATGATCCTCGGTGTCTACTCGCTCTCTGAGCTACAACAGGCGATTGTTGACCACCCTGAGCAATGGCGGCCCCTCGTGTTGACCAATGGCTGTTTTGACTTGCTGCATGCAGGTCATGTGCGATATTTGCGGATGGCTAAATCGTTGGGGCGATCGCTAGTGGTTGGGCTAAACAGTGACCAGTCGGTGCAAGCGATTAAACCTGCAACTCCAGGCAACCCGCCTCGCCCAATCGTGCCAGAGTCTCAACGGGCTGAGGTGTTAGCCGCCCTAAAGTCTGTCGATGCGGTGGTGATTTTTGCCGAGACAACGGCGATCGCCCTGATTCAAGCACTAAAACCTGAAATTTATGCCAAAGGGGGCGACTATCGGCTTGATACACTCCCAGAAGCAGCCGTGGTTCAAGCCTATGGGGGTCAAATTGAACTGCTTCAGATCGAAATTGCAAGTTCTACAACAGCCATTATTCAGCGTATTCTCAATCCCTCACCATCCTTGCTACAGGCTGACTAAGCGGCCAAGATGCCGTATTACTTTAGGCCTGACAGGAGGGCAATAGAGACTGTAATTTTGCCGAATGCTTTCCACCAACCAGGAATTGCTGGTGGTATTTAATTTATGATTCTAAGAACAGTCGATTGATGCAAAATGCAACATTAACCTCAAACAACCCTAACACGCCGCTATTTCTTCTATTTGATTCACAATTTACGCTTCCTTTTCACTACCACCCAACCGTCGTTCTAACCATCGATTCTTAGAAACCAGTGTTTTTTTGCTCACAGATGCTCGATTAATGCTTTCAATGCTATGACTGATTTACGCAATCGCCTCAAGCTTGAACCCGTCAAAAATCAACTATCACTGATTCAAGAGTTAGCCAGTTCAGGCGACTCTGGTTTCGAGGTAATTATGGATTTTTTACTGGAGCAGCGATCAAATTCGGTCAATCCAGCCCAAGGAAAAGCCTACAAAGTGCTCTACAACGCAAATTTGCCTGCAACCAATGAGTTTTTGAAAACTCACTTTCCTCAAGGATTGGTGCCCTTAAATTCAGAACGGGGAATTGATTATGCCCCATTGCAGATGCTCTTGATTCAGCAAGATTTACAAGCTGCCGATCAACTCACTCTAGAGAAATTGTGTGAATTGGCAGGTGAAACAGCCTTGCAACGGCGTTGGCTTTACTTTAGCGAGGTAGAGCGATTTCCCATTACCGATTTGCAAACTATCAATACTCTCTGGTTCGTTTACTGTGAAGGGAGATTTGGGTTTTCGGTGCAGCGAGAGCTATGGATTGGTGTCGGTAAGAATTGGGATCAACTGTGGGAGAAAATCGGTTGGCGGCAGGGCAACAGTTGGACTCGCTATCCCCATGAGTTTACCTGGGATTTGAGTGCCCCTAGAGGCCACTTACCCCTATCTAATCAACTCAGAGGAGTAAGGGTGTTGGCCGCCTTACTCAGTCACCCTGCCTGGATTTCTAAAGCGATCGCCCCAGTTTAACCACTCTATTTTTCCCTTCTATCAGGTCAATCTAGTTCGCGTCGTCCTTCTAAGGCACGCGCCAATGTTACCTCATCGGCATATTCTAGGTCGCCCCCCATTGGTAAACCAAAGGCGATGCGGGTAACTTTTGTAAAGGGTTTCAACAAGTGACCCACGTATAGTGTTGTGGTGTCTCCCTCAACACTGGGACTAATAGCCATAATGACTTCTTTAACGTTAGGCTGGCTCACCCGTCGCACTAAGGGCGATATATGGAGTTGATCCGGTCCAATGCCATCCATTGGCGAAATCAACCCCCCCAACACGTGATATTTGCCTTGAAACTCACGTGTTTTTTCTAAAGCAATCACATCTTTAGAGTCTGCCACTACGCAAATCGTGCTTTCATCTCGGATAGGGGCACTACAGATTTCACAGACAGGTTCTGCTGATAAATGAAAGCAAATTGAGCACAACCCAACTTGTTGCTTTGCCTCCATCAATGCCTGAGCCAATGCCTGCACTTCTGTTTCTGGTCGCTTGAGAATGTATAGTGCCAAACGTTGAGCACTCTTAGGACCGATGCCAGGTAATCGTTGAAATTGCTCGATCAATCGAGCCAAGGGACGTGTGTAAACCGTTGGAGTGCCTCCCAAAGTTCAATGCTCAAGCCTTGATCATAGCGGTTGTCGTGCGAGGCATGTAATTGTTTTTGGGCTTGTCAAAGCCACCTGAAGCGTTGGTTAGGAAGGGGGTGCAAGGATTTCGACATGAGCGTTTAGCTTTCGACTAGTCCAAACGGTATGAGAGCAAAGCCCTTACACCCCCTTGTATCAACTGTCTTAACGGTTGATATATAACAGCAATCCCAAATGGGTTGTGAGAGGCGCACCCCGTCCATCTCACAACCCGCCCATCTCACAACTGATTTAGGACTGCTATATTCATCAAAACAGCCTTAAAAGCAAGAGGTGCCCTCCCTTGGAGAACACCTCTCTAGATTAAGCAAGACTAAAAATTAGCCGTTGATTTGAGGAGCGGTAAATGCAACGGGAGTTGCTTCACCCGAAGCCAAATCAAGTGGGAAGTTGTGAGCATTGCGCTCGTGCATCACTTCCATACCCAAGTTGGCACGGTTGAGGATATCTGCCCAAGTGCTAACAACACGACCTTGAGAATCCAACACAGATTGGTTGAAGTTAAAGCCGTTGAGGTTGAACGCCATTGTGCTGATGCCGAGAGCGGTGAACCAAATACAAACTACAGGCCATGCACCCAAGAAGAAGTGCAGCGCACGAGAGTTGTTGAAAGAGGCATATTGGAAGATCAAACGACCGAAGTAGCCGTGAGCCGCAACGATGTTGTAGGTCTCTTCCTCTTGTCCAAACCTGTAGCCATAGTTCTGAGACTCAACTTCAGTGGTCTCACGAACCAAGGAAGAAGTTACCAAAGAACCGTGCATCGCGGAGAACAAGCTACCACCGAAGACGCCTGCTACACCCAACATGTGGAAGGGGTGCATCAGAATGTTGTGCTCAGCTTGGAACACAAACATGAAGTTGAAGGTACCAGAGATACCCAAAGGCATGCCGTCAGAGAAGGAACCTTGTCCGATGGGGTAGATCAAGAATACAGAGGTTGCAGCTGCCAAAGGCGCAGAGTAAGCAACACAGATCCAAGGACGCATACCCAAACGGTAGGACAATTCCCACTGACGACCCATGTAAGCAAAAATGCCAATGAGGAAGTGGAAACAAATCAACTGGTAAGGACCACCGTTGTACAACCACTCATCGAGGGAAGCGGCTTCCCAGATGGGGTAGAGGTGCAGACCAATGGCGTTGGAAGAAGGAACAACAGCACCGGAGATGATGTTGTTGCCATAAAGCAATGAACCTGCAACAGGCTCACGGATGCCGTCGATGTCTACAGGAGGAGCAGCAACGAAGGCGATGATGAAACAGATGGTAGCAGAGAGCAAAGTTGGGATCATTAATACACCGAACCAGCCGACATAAATCCGGTTGTCAGTGCTAGTAACCCAGTTGCAAAACCGCTCCCATGCATTTGCGCTTTCGCGCCGCTGGAGAGTAGTAGTCATAATTTAATGAGTGCTTTGGATATAAATTGAACAAAATCAGCGGTTGATTTAACCCGCTGTAATAACTAACGTTAAGCATTTCAGGTAATGCTGTAAATCCCTCAGAAATTATTGTTACCTTTCTTAAAAAGAGGTCTTAAATAGCGTTGCCTATAGAGACAAAAAAACCCTTGACTCACAAGGGCTTCATAGGATTTACCAGCGTGAGTTTCATTCACATTGCTTAACGTTTTAATAGATTCTACTGTTGAGGAACTCTGAGCTAGTTTTCATGAAAACAGAGTCAATTTTTACGGAATTTGAATATTACTTAACAGAGCTTTATGAAGAGTGGCATTGCCTCTTAATACCAAGATTCCCGGCTTTTTGAAAAAGCCGGGAATTTAACTCAACCGGGAGGCCAATTCATGAGGCGACCCCCCAGAATATGGAGGTGCAGATGAAAAACTGTTTGCCCTGCTTCAGGTCCAGTGTTGATGACGACTCGATAGCCATTGGTTAACCCTGCTTGCTCAGCTACCCGTTTGACGGTGAGCAGCAAATGCCCCATCAGTCGGTGATCTTCAGATTCAGCATCAGAAAGTTTGGCGATGGGCTGTTTAGGAACAACCAAAATGTGGACAGGAGCCACAGGATTAACGTCTTTGAAGGCGATCGCCAGATCGTCTTCATAAACGATATCGGCTGGAATTTCTCGCTTGATGATTTTGGTAAAAATGCTGTCTTGTGTCTCGCTCATTGCCTTTGTCGAATCACTGCCAGCAGTATTGTAAGCGGTCGCTGCAAGATTTATTTCATCGACGCTCAATCAAAACAACCACCACGGCACCGATCGCGTATGCCACCAAATCAACCCAGTCAAACGTTGTGCCCAACACAACACTGGCAACTCGATTGTCTGCCAACCCCAATCGCTCTACAAACTTGAAATATTGTGCTATCTCGATCGCCCAGGCAAACAGCAGTGTCCCGATCGCTAACCGCACAGTCGGCACTGGAAACAGCGATCGCACAAAATAGAAAATCAGCAGGATCACCAACACATCTCCCACCAACGGACGAATTAGCCGATCCTTAACGAACAGGGCGATCGCCACCTCCAGCGCAAACAGGATCAGAAACCAACGAAACGCACGAGGGTCAAATTTCACAAATGATATTCCTTACTTGATGAGGTGACAGTCCTTGTTGCTATTAACACCTCCAACGATCCCTTTTCCAGCGGGTTACGATAGAATTCTCAACACCAATGAATGACTGATCGCTTAGGCACCGTTTTAGACTTTCCTTGACTATGACTGCGATCGCCCCATCGTTTACCCTACAAGAGTTCCTCGCACTACCCAACCTGGAGGAATCACCCGCCTGGGAACTGATCAACGGTCAAGCCCTTTAAAAGCCCATGCCAACTAGCCATCACAGCATTTTGCAGAAGCGGTTAGTCGTAGCGATTGACCAGACCAATTCTGATTATGAGGCGTTTCCAGAGTTGCGGTGCGTGTTGCAGAAACAATCTGTTGTTCCGGATGTAACCGTGATTCGGCCAGCAATTCTCAGTATGGAATTTCAACTGGTGTTGGGTGGGATCTCCAACTCTAGACCTTCAAGCATAAAGGTGAGCAGATGATCCCAACTGTCGAAATACAGATAACGGGTCAAGGCTCGCAAGTCATCGAAGAAGGTC
>JANRJA010000058.1:0-5630 GCA_033764315.1 Oculatellaceae cyanobacterium bins.114 | reverse complement strand
GACCTTCTTCGATGACTTGCGAGCCTTGACCCGTTATCTGTATTTCGACAGTTGGGATCATCTGCTCACCTTTATGCTTGAAGGTCTAGAGTTGGAGATCCCACCCAACACCAGTTGAAATTCCATACTGAGAATTGCTGGTTATCTTGGCATCCGCTTGACGAAAGTGATCAAAGACATAGGGTAAAAAATCTGTACTAATACCTTTGCCCGTGTCTGTAACTGTAATTTGAGCATAGGCGTGAACTGGAGAGGTCAGCAGTTTTTGTTCCGTTGGCTGACTGACCCAACCACTGTCTAACTCTTTACTATCAATTTGCTCTAAGGTTACGTTTATTCGTCCTCCGGCTGGGGTAAATTTAACAGCGTTTGAGACTAAGTTCCACACGACCTGTTGCAACCGATTTGCATCCCCAAGGGTGGGATTAACCGTTGGATCAAGGGACGTATAAAGTTGAATACCTTTTGCATCTGCCGACAAGCGCACCGTTTCTAAAGCTGCGCCAATCGTTGTTGCTAAATCAACAGATGTAATATTGAGAGAAAGCTTGCCTCGCAAGATACGAGACACATCCAACAAGTCTTCAATCAACTGAGTTTGCAACTGAGCATTGCGCTCAATGGTTTCTAAAGCCCGGTCAGTTGTTTTAGGGTCAAACTGACGTTGGCGTAGCAATTTTGCCCATCCTAAAATGGGGTTTAAGGGAGTCCGCAATTCGTGTGACAACACGGCTAAAAACTCATCTTTAGTTCGATTGGCTTCCTCTGCTTGCGATCGCGCCCGTCGCTCTGCATCGAGTAATCGTTCTCGTTCAAGCTCGACTTGCTTGCGATCAGTGAGATCGATCGCAAAACTCACGCCACGGTCATCAACCCCTTCTAACAGCACTCCACCCAATAACACTGAAACGCGACGATTATCTTTGCCGATATATTCCTTTTCAATGGGTGCAGCGGCTCCTGTTTTTTTCATTTGGGCGATCGCCGCTTCACTCAAATGCAGTTGATCGGGTGGGGTCATGTCTTTCCAGTTCAACCGCCCCATCTGCAAGTCTTCTCGTGTGTAACCGACCATCTGTAAAAAAGCATCGTTTGCATCGGTGATACGCCCCTGAACATCCCAAAAAATGCATCCGACTAAATTAGACTCAACTAATCGTTTAAAGCGAGACTCACTCTCTCGCAACGCTTGTTCTGTCCGCTTTAGCTCAGTCACATCCATCGCTGTGACCCCAACTCCACTAACATGGCCAGTCGGCAAACAAATGGGGTAAAAACTCACCAAGCAATGCCGCAAGAACCCAGCCACATTCACCCCAGTCATCTCTTGGTTAAAGATAGGCTGTTTTGATTGCATCACCTGCTGCAAGGTAGGTGCTAAGACAGCCGCAAACTCTGGTAACACATCCCAGACAGTGCGATTGAAATGATCGTTTAATGGGACTCCATTAATATCAGCTAACGCCTCATTTGCGTGAATGTAACGTAGATCGCGATCGAGAAACGCTAGACCAATAGGCGAACCAAGCAATAATGCATTGAGTAAAATTTGATTAGTTTGTAAGGCGATCTCAGTTTTCTTGCGCTCAGAAATATCTACAGCTGCACCTGTAATGCCAATGACATCCTGGCTTTCGTTATATAGCGGTTCGAGCGTCATATCAAAATAAGAATTTTGACCTTGCAGTGGAATTTTGACCTCTGTTCGCACGCCTATTCCAGTGTTAATCACCCGCTGTTTCGTCTGAGTGATCTGTAGTGCGACATCCGGCGGAAGGAGATCGCTATCTCGTTTACCTACAATTTCTTCGCCTGAATGCCCTACTTTGGGGTTGTTATAAAGCCAGCTATAGCGTAGATCTCGATCTTGATTGAAGATTGTAATAGGCAAACTTTTGAGGGCAACTCTAAGCCGCTCTTCACTGTGGCGCAGTGCTTCTTCTATTTGTTTTCGTTGTGTAATATCTAATGTGATGCCCGCCATTTGAATGGGCGTCTGAGCCTCGTTGTAATAGGCTCGACCGATCGCGGCAATCCACCGTACTTCCCGATCAGCCTGAATCACCCGATATTCGATATTGCAGGTCGTTTGTTGCGCGATCGCCTGCTTAATGGCTTGATCGACTCGTTTGCGATCGTCAGGATGCAACGTTTTTAAGAAAAGAGAGTAACTGAGATTGGCTCCTGGGTCTAAACCAAGCATCACTTTACATCGTTCTGAGCCAGTAATTTTCCCTGAGGAAAAGTGATAGTCCCACATGCCCAAATCAGCCCCTTCAACCGCCAACAACAAGCGATTTTCACTTTCCTTAAGAGCTAATTCTTTTTGCTGTAAATCTTGAATTAGAGTCGCTATGGATGCATTACACCATTCTTGAGAGTATGGCTGATCAAGTGGATGAATCGTTTTAATAGAGTGATTTGATGGACGAGGCAAATTAGACCGCTCTAATTCATCGACACGGCGGCGTAAAATGACCAGTTCCTCAATTAATTGATCCTTCGTTTTTTCACGATCTTGCATTGTGATTCAACTTATTCTGAAAGAAATCTCATTCTTAAATTGAAGTAGAAGGTTTGAGAAACATAGCACAGCTTAATGACGAACATATTACAAACACTTAAGTAAACGCATACTCAGTGAAAATGTAACCTTTTTGCCCTGTAACCTTTTTGCCCTGTCAACTCCTGCAACACACTAACTCAGTATAAACTCACGATAGATTTTGATGGATAGGAATGATTAACGGTTGCAATCTCATTAAGAGCATCTATCTAGAGAGAGAACCTGTATTAACTTCAACTGAGCTTGATTTTGCTAGAGGAGATGTACTTGTTATAGGCGTTGGAGTAAGCGATGTAATAGAACCGTTTGCACTTCTAAAGTCTTGTAACCAACTTGGTCGAATAGAATAACTATTTTATCATTTTCATAGCGCATCACGGTACCCTCACCCCAGGGCTTGTGCACCACACGACTTTTAAGTGCATAGGGCTGATGACCAGAGGTTTCAGTTTGTTGCTCTGTAACTCCAGTTTTGCAGTTATCGCAGTTATCACAGGGAGCCTCAAATTGTTCACCAAAATAGTTGAGAATATATTCTCGGCGGCAGTTTTTTAACTCTGCATAGCTACGCATCATCTCTAGTCGCGATCGCTCAAACTGTTGTCGTCGTTCTTGCACTCGAAGGGCTGCCTCAACTCCCTCTTGCATCGTCATAGCTGTATCGGTTGTCACCACTTCACCCGTTGGCAAGGTTTCTACCATTCCAACTTCAGTTAAATGATTTAACACACGTCTAACTTTTGTACTGGATAACTCAACCTGCTCTTTTACTTCCTTCGGTGTAATTGGTTTCTCTTGGTCTTGCAAAATCTCTACGACTTGTTCAATCTGTTCCACGTCAACTTGTCCGCCACTTGCAAAAAAGCGACGCAGATTCAAGTCATCTGGTTTATAAAACAACACTGCTTTTGCTGCTTCAGCATCCCTTCCAGCTCGCCCAATCTCTTGATAGTAAGAATCGATAGAGTCACTAATATCGGCGTGAAAGACAAAGCGCACATTGGGTTTATCGACTCCCATACCAAATGCGGTTGTTGCCACTAATACCTCAACCTCATCTGACATAAAGGCTACTTCGACTTGTTGTCGATCAGTCGCTTTCATCCCAGCGTGATAAAAACGCGATCGCATTCCCTGAGAGGTTAGCAATTCCGTTAATTCTTCAGCCCGTTTACGAGTAGCAACATAAACAATCCCAGGTTTATCAGCCTGAGCGATTTGCTTCAGTAGACTCTCTTGTTTTTCGTCCTCAGTTTCAAATCGACTCACACTCAATTCAATATTAGGGCGATCAAATCCTTGCACTACGATCGTTGCATCCTGCATTCCCAATCGCTCAATAATTTCGGCTCGAACTGGAGGTGCCGCTGTTGCCGTTAGTGCCAAAATTCGAGGATGCCCCAATCCCTCAATTACTTGGTTGAGTCGCAGATAATCAGGACGAAAATCATGTCCCCAAGAACTGATGCAATGAGCTTCATCCACGACAAATAATGATGGTTGTGTCGCCTGCAAACGCTCAAGGGTTTCCGCCTGATTAAATTGTTCAGGGGCTAAAAATAAAAACTCTAGATCACCCTCCTGTAAATGATCAAACACCTCTTGTCGTTCTGTTGTACTGAGGGTGGAATTGATCACACTTGCCTCGCCCACATCTTGGTCGGCGATCGCCTTAACCTGGTCGCGTTGCAGCGCAAGTAAGGGAGAAACCACTACGGTAGAACCTGGAATCAAAAACGCCGCCATTTGATAAATCGCTGATTTGCCTGATCCAGTCGGCATCACTGCCAATGTGTCATGACCCTCTAACACCGCTTGAATAGCAGCTTCCTGACCAGAACGCAATTTATCGTAGCCAAAACGCTCTTGGGCGACCTGACGCAGATTCAACTTTTTCTGCTGGTGTTTACTCATATTGATCTATACTCATGCGAATCTTGACTAATAAATTTCCCTCTCACCACACAAACACGATGAGAGGGAAGTGGATTTAAGACATTCAACTAAGGGATGAATGGTGGCTAAATCTCAGGCGAAAAGCTGCCAGCATTTTTTAGTTCAGCAGGTTTAACAAACCCAACATAAGCGGCTGCTAGCGCAGTTAATGCGTTAAACCAAACGTTGTTACCAAAGATAGGCATTAAGCCAAAGGTCGTGTTAGTGAATGGCAACAGTCCCATAACTGCAATCAACGCATAGGCGATCGCAAAGCCGCGATTGTAAACTAAAGCCCCACTAAAACTAGTGGATGCGGCCAATCCCAAAACTCCTACAACAATGTGAACTGCATTGTGTAAGAAATTAGTTGGAAACAATCCTAAGACATAGCCATATCCATCATCTAACAACAGACGAGGAGCATCTACAGCAACATCAGGCGACCCTACAGGGAGTGTCATAAATCCTGGAATAAAGCCAGCGATCCCTAGTAACAAAAAGATGAGTCCAATGATAAAAGCGAAAGCTCGCTCTATCGTTTCAGTGCGTTTGATTGAAGCATTGTCAGGCATTTGCATATCAATTAAATGGGCTTAGGAATTTGACGGATTTTATCTAGCTTTGGTTCTATTTGTTATTAATAGGCAAGCACTTTCAATGCTTTTAAGTTTAAGTTTCAGCTACAACTTCATTAGAGCTTCTTGGAGCAGGTTGAAGTTGGCTTAGACACACCCCATCAGCATCCCACTGTAGCTCTGCCACTAAAAAAGCACAAATGCTAATTACAATTCCAGTGGTCAGGGGTTGCCAAATGCCAGCGAGTGGAAGAAACAAAATTGCGATTATCTGACAACCACTTAACAGAAAGAACATGCGCGATCGCAATTCTATTCCAGTCAAAAAATAGCCCACTCCATTTAATGTCAACCATAAGGGGCAAATAAATACCAAGACATGCCCCCACCCCAAGAATACGCTTAAATCTGTAATCGATATACCCACCACCATTAACAGAACCCAATAACCTAACACCTGAGCAAACTGCTTTTCTATGGCCAGGTAGAGAGTCAGATTAACCATTATCAAAACACCCACCACAGTTAACCCACTTAAATAGAGAGTCTGT